>NZ_JBIUXU010000014.1:0-295286 GCF_044744165.1 Streptomyces sp. NPDC087420 | reverse complement strand
TCTGGCGTTGACTTTTGGCACGCTGTTGAGTTCTCAAGGAACGGACGCTTCCTTCGGTCCCGTCTCCGGGGCCCTCCGGGCGCTTCCCTTCGGTATTTCGTGTTTCCAACCTTACCAGATCCATTTGGCTGTTCTTGCCGCTTGAATTCCGGTGGCCTTTGGATTGGCCTTTGTTTCTTTGCCTTTCGGCTGAACCGACTTTATCAGAGTTATCTGAGGCCGATTCCCCCTCCTGTCGGGGAGCGTTCCAGGCACATGATTAACCCGGGTTCCCGTTCAGGTGGAGACGTAAACGTACTGGAGCGGGGGGCGCCGATGCAAATCGGGCCCCCCGCTCCGGGGTTGAGCGTCCTACGGACCGTCAGACCTCGACGACCACGGGCAGGATCATCGGGCGCCGGCGGTAGGTGTCGGAGACCCACTTGCCGACCACCCGGCGCACGAGCTGCTGGAGCTGGTGCGGTTCCGCGACCCCGTCGGCCGCGGACTTGGCGATGGCCTCCTCGACCTTCGCCAGGACGGCGCCGAACGCCGCGTCCTCGATGCCGGAGCCGCGGGCGTGGAAGTGGGGACCGCCGACGACCTTGCCGGTCGTGGAGTCGACCACCACGTACACCGAGATGATCCCCTCCTCGCCGAGGATGCGGCGGTCCTTGAGGGAGCTCTCCGTGACGTCGCCGACCGAGAGGCCGTCGACGTACACGTAACCCGCCTGGACCTTGCCGACGATCCTGGCCTTGCCGTCCACGAGGTCCACGACCACGCCGTCCTCCGCGATGACGATGTGGTCCTTGGGGACCCCCGTCATCGCGCCCAGCTCGGCGTTGGCGCGCAGGTGGCGCCATTCGCCGTGGACCGGCATCAGGTTCTTCGGCTTGCAGATGTTGTAGAAGTACAGCAGCTCGCCCGCCGAGGCGTGTCCGGAGACGTGGACCTTGGCGTTGCCCTTGTGGATGACGTTCGCGCCCCACCTGGTCAGGCCGTTGATCACGCGGTAGACCGCGTTCTCGTTGCCCGGGATCAGGGACGACGCGAGGATCACCGTGTCGCCGCCGACGATCCGGATCTGGTGGTCCCGGTTGGCCATGCGGGACAGCGCGGCCATCGGCTCGCCCTGCGAGCCCGTGCAGACGAGCACGATCTGCTCGCCCGGGAGGTCGTCCAGCGTCTTCACGTCGACGACCAGGCCGGCCGGTACCCGCAGATAGCCCAGGTCACGGGCGATGCCCATGTTCCTGACCATCGAGCGGCCGACGAAGGCGACCCTGCGGCCGTGTTCGTGGGCGGCGTCGAGGATCTGCTGGATGCGGTGGACGTGGCTCGCGAAGCTCGCCACGATGATCCGCTTCTGGGCACTGCTGAACACCTGGCGCAGGACGTTGGAGATGTCCCGCTCGGGCGGGACGAATCCCGGGACCTCGGCGTTCGTGGAGTCCGCCAGCAGCAGGTCGATGCCTTCCTCGCCGAGCTTGGCGAAGGTCGGCAGGTCGGTGAGCCTGCGGTCCAGCGGGAGCTGGTCCATCTTGAAGTCGCCGGTGTGGACCACCATGCCCGCGGGGGTGCGGATGGCCACGGCCAGCGCGTCCGGGATGGAGTGGTTCACCGCGACGAATTCGCAGTCGAAGGGACCGATGCGCTCGCGGTGGCCCTCGGTGACCTCAAGGGTGTACGGGCGGATGCGGTGCTCCTGGAGCTTCGCCTCGATGAGAGCGAGGGTCAGCTTGGAGCCGATCAGGGGGATGTCGGCCTTCAGCCTGAGCAGGAAGGGCACACCCCCGATGTGGTCCTCGTGACCGTGCGTGAGCACGATCCCGTCGATGTCGTCGAGGCGGTCCCGGATGGTGGTGAAGTCCGGCAGGATCAGGTCGATGCCGGGCTGCTCCTCCTCCGGGAAGAGGACGCCGCAGTCGACGATGAGCAGTCGGCCGTTGTACTCGAAGACCGTCATGTTGCGGCCGATCTCGCCGAGCCCGCCGAGCGGGGTGACGCGAAGGCCGTTCTTGGGAAGCTTCGGCGGTGCGCCGAGTTCGGGATGCGGATGACTCAAAAGACTCTCCTCACCACACACGCCACGTGCCGCTGAGGCACGTGGCGCGCATGACATTTGTGCACTTGCTGTTGTCTGTGTGGACCGATTTCTCGGTGTGGTGCTGTCGTGCTCTGTGCTTGTCGTGCTGTCGCGCTTATTCAGTTGTGAAGTACGTGGTGGAGTCCGCGGTGGAGTCCGTTGTCAGAGCTGTACCCCGCCGGCCGCCAGATCGATCTTGAGCTGGTCCGTTTCGGGGGCCGACAGCTCGACGAGCGGCAGGCGCAGCGGTCCGGCCGGCAGGCCCAGCAGGGCGAGCGCGGCCTTGGTGGTGATGACGCCCTGGGTGCGGAACATGCCCGTGAAGACCGGGAGCAGCTTCTGGTGGATCTCGGTGGCCTTCTGGACGTCGCCCGTGAGGTGGGCGTCGAGCAGCTCGCGCAGCTCGGGGGTGGCGACATGGCCGACGACGGAGACGAAGCCGATCGCGCCGACGGCGAGGAGGGGCAGGTTCAGCATGTCGTCGCCGGAGTACCAGGCGAGGCCGGACCGGGCGATGGCCCAGCTGGCGCGGCCGAGGTCGCCCTTGGCGTCCTTGTTGGCGACGATACGCGGGTGCTGGGCGAGACGGACAATCGTCTCGGTGTCGATGGGGACGCCGCTGCGGCCCGGGATGTCGTAGAGCATGACCGGCAGGCCGGTGGAGTCGGCGATCGCGGTGAAGTGCCGGTGGAGGCCTTCCTGCGGCGGCTTGCTGTAGTACGGGGTCACGGCGAGGAGGCCGTGCGCGCCGGCGCGCTCGGCGGCGCGGGACAGTTCCACGCTGTGGCGGGTGTCGTTCGTGCCGATGCCCGCGATGATGTGGGCGCGGTCGCCGACCGCGTCCAGGACGGCCCGTACGAGCTGGTCTTTCTCCGCGTCGCTGGTGGTCGGCGACTCGCCGGTGGTCCCGTTGAGGACCAGGCCGTCGTTGCCTGCGTCGACCAGGTGGGCGGCGAGCCGCTGGGCGCCGTCGAGGTCGAGCGCGCCGTCCGCCGTGAAGGGCGTGACCATCGCGGTGAGGACCCGCCCGAAGGGGGTCTGCGGAGTGGAGATCGGAGCCATGGGTAACACGCTACTCGCTGCTCAGCTCGCCGTGTCCCCTTGGGGGACGGGACAAGAGGAGCCCGGCACTGCCTGCTCGGGGGTTCAAGCAGTGCCGGGTCCGTTTGATCAGCCTAGATGAACTTCTCGAAACCCCGCAATACGGACACTTCACCCCGCCGACCGTACATCTGTGCCCCGGACGGGCCACGGAACGGGCTCCGAGCCGCAGGATCGTTCTAGGGGGCGACTCGGCCATTGGCGTTGAAAGCCGCGTGGGTCAGGGGCATGAGCGCCGCCCAGTGCGCCTCCATCCGCTCCCCCACCATCTCGATCTCCCGCTGCGGGAAGGACGGGGTCCTCGCCTGTTCGTGCTGGGTGCGCAGGCCGAGGAAGTGCATCAGCGAGCGCGCGTTGCACGTCGCGTACATCGACGAGAACAGGCCGACCGGCAGCACCGCCCGCGCCACCTCGCGCGCGACGCCGGCCGCGAGCATCTCCTGGTACGCCTCGTAGGCCCGGAGGTACGAGGCCTCCATCACGCGGCCGGTCAGGTCCTGCTGCTCCTGGGTGCCGTCCACGAACACGTACTTCCCGGGGCGGCCCTCCTGCACGAGCTTGCGGTCCGCGCCGGGGACGTAGAAGACCGGCTGGAGCTCCCGGTACCTGCCCGATTCCTCGTTGTACGACCAGCCGACCCGGTGGCGCATGAACTCGCGGAAGACGAAGATCGGGGCGCTGACGAAGAACGTCATGGAGTTGTGCTCGAAGGGGCTGCCGTGGCGGTCCCGCATCAGGTAGTTGATGAGCCCCTTCGAGCGCTCGGGGTCCTTCGAGAGCTCCTCCAGGGACTGCTCACCTGCGGTGGAGACGCGTGCGGCCCACAGCACGTCGGAGTCGCCGGCGGTGTGCTTCACCAACTCGACGGTGACGTCACTGCGGAAGCTCGGCTTGGTCTCTGCGGGGGTGTCGCTCACCGGCGGGGTCCTTCCAGTTACGTCGCTCGGGCGGCGCCCACTCTACGGCGCGGCACTGGCAGCGCCCTCCGCGACAGCGCGGCGGCCCCCGCTGTTCGGACCGCCGTTCGCCGGACTGCCCGCGCCGGCAAGGGATCAGACGGCTACTCATACGCACCTCACGGCGACGGTCCGCAGCCGTCCGGGCCCCGATGACCCGCCCGGCCCCCCTCGGGTGGTCCGGTCGGGGACCTGGTCGGTAGCCTCACCGGGCACAGCAATCGAGCGTGCTTGTGAGTGAGGATCAGTCGTGCCCCTGCCTTTCCTGACGGCCGACCGGGCTTTTGACGCGACCACCGACGATGTCGCGTTGCCGTTCGACGATCACGATCAATGGCGGCGTCCGTACCGCCCCGGCCCCTGGCGGGTGGCGGCGGCGGCGCTGCTCCTGCTGCTGGCCTCGTTCGTCCTGCTCGCGGGGACGGTCACCGCGGCCGCGGGCAGCGCCTCGGGCGCCTATGTCTGTCTCGCCCTCGCCGGCCTGGGCATCGCGGTCGCCCTGCGGCTGCTGCGGGTGGGCGCCTGGGTGAGCCGGCACGGCGTCCGCCGTGTCCTGCTGCTCAGGACGCGGACCGTGGCCTGGGACCAGGTCACCGAGGTCCGTACCGTCCAGCAGCCCGTACGGTGGCTCGGCCTGCCGCGCACCGTGCAGGGCCAGGCGCTCTCCCTCGTCCTGCGGCAGGGAACGCCGCTGCCGCTGCTGACGGACCACAACGCGGACTTCCTGTCGCGTACGGAGGCGTTCGACCGGGCCGCCGACACGGTCGAGGCCTGGGGGGACGAGTACCGCCGTCCCTGACGGCTCCGCGCGCGACCCCACCGACCCTGAGCGGGGCCCGGCCACCCGGCCGGGCCCCGCTCAGGTGTGTACGGGCTGTTCCGCGCCGCTCAGACGCGTACGGGCTTGTGGTCGTGGAGGGCGATGGCGCGCTGCATCGCCTTGCGGGCCCGGGGCGTGTCGCGGGCGTCGTGGTAGGCGACCGCGAGCCGGAACCAGCAGCGCCAGTCGCCCGGCGAGTCCTCCGTCTCCGCGCGGCGCCGGGCGAAGACGGCGTCGGCGGAGTCGCGGTCGATGCGACCGCTCTCCGTACGGGTCAACTCGTCCACCGGCAGGCCGCCTTCGGCGTCGAGTTCCTCGGCGAGGCGGTTGGCGCGACTGACGAACTGGGTGTTCTTCCAGAGGAACCACAGGCCGATGACCGGCAGGATCAGCACCGCGATCCCGAAGGCGACGGTGAGCGCGGTGCCTTGTTCGATGAGCAGCACACCGCGGCTGCCGACCAGGACGAAGTAGACGACCAGGACGGCGGCCGTGACGCAGTAGGTGATCTTCGCGCGCATGGGTGCGGTCTCGTCAGCTCAGGTCGAGGAAGTGTTCCAGGCCGTAGGTGAGGCCCGGGGTGGACACCACGCGGCGCACGCCGAGCAGGATGCCCGGCATGAAGCTGCTGTGGTGCAGGGAGTCGTGGCGGACGGTGAGCGTCTCGCCCTCGCCGCCGAAGATCACTTCCTGGTGGGCGAGGAGCCCCCGGAGGCGTACGGAGTGCACGCGCACGCCGTCGACGTCCGCCCCCCGCGCGCCCTTCAGTCCGGTGACCGTCGCGTCGGGCTGGGGAGGCAGCTGCGCCTCCTCGCGGGCCGCGGCGATCAGCTGGGCGGTGCGGCCCGCCGTACCGGAGGGGGCGTCGGCCTTGTTCGGGTGGTGCAGCTCGATGACCTCGACGGACTCGAAGTAACGGGCCGCCGACTGGGAGAACTTCATCGTGAGGACGGCCCCGATGGAGAAGTTCGGCGCGACGAGCACCCCGGTCTTGGGCGAGGCCTCCAGCCAGGAGGTCAGCCGCCCGAGGCGCTCGTCGTTCCATCCCGTGGTGCCGACGACGGCGTGGATGCCGTGGCCCACGCAGAAGTCGAGGTTGCCCATCACGGAGTCGGGGTGGGTCAGGTCGACCGCGACCTGGGTCCGGCTCGCCGTGAGGGTCTCCAGCGTGTCGTGCTGGTCGAGGGCGGCGACCAGTTCCAGGTCCTCCGCGGCCTCGACGGCCCGTGCGGCCTCGGAGCCGATACGGCCCTTGGCTCCGAGGACGGCCACGCGCAGCTTGCTCATCGCTCTGCTTTCCTTACCGCGGTCAGGAGACCGCTTCGTCGAGACGTGCCACCTGTTTGTCCTTGAGCGGTCCGATGACGGACAGCGAGGGGCGGTGTCCCAGTACATCGCGGGCGACCGCGCGCACCTCGTCCGGGGTGACGGCCGCGATCCGCGCCAGCATGTCGTCCACGGACATCTGGGTGCCCCAGCACAGTTCGCTCTTGCCGATACGGTTCATCAGCGCGCCGGTGTCCTCCAGGCCGAGGACGGTGGAGCCGGAGAGCTGGCCCACCGCGCGCCCGATCTCGTCGTCGCTGATGCCTTCGGAGGCGGCCTTGTCCAGTTCGTCCCGGCAGATCTTGAGGACGTCGTGGACCTGGTTGGGGCGGCAGCCCGCGTACACGCCGAAGAGTCCGCAGTCGGCGAAGCCCGAGGTGTACGAGTAGACGCTGTAGGCGAGGCCGCGCTTCTCCCGTACCTCCTGGAAGAGCCGGGAGCTCATGCCGCCGCCGAGGGCGGTGTTGAGGACCCCGAGGGCCCAGCGCCGCTCGTCGGTACGGGCGAGTCCCGGCATGCCGAGGACGACGTGGGCCTGTTCCGTCTTGCGGTTCAGGACGTCGACCCGACCCGCGGTGCGCAGGGCGCGGGTGCCTTCGCGGGGGGCGAGGGGGACCGCGTCCGTACGGGACAGGGCGCCTGCCCTGTCGAACGCCTTGCGGACCTGGCGTACGACCGTGGCGTGGTCGACGTTGCCCGCGGCGGCGACGACCAGGTGCGTGGGGTCGTAGTGCTTCTTGTAGAAGCGGGCGATGCGGTCGCGGTCCAGGGCCTTGACGGTCTCGACGGTGCCGAGGACCGGGCGGCCGAGGGGGGTGTCGCCGAGCATGGTCTGCGCGAACAGGTCGTGCACCACGTCACCGGGGTCGTCCTCGGTCATGGCGATCTCTTCGAGGATGACGCCCCGTTCGGCCTCGACGTCGGCGGCCTCGATGAGGGAGCCGGTGAGCATGTCGCAGACGACGTCGATGGCGAGCGGCAGGTCGGTGTCGAGGACACGCGCGTAGTAGCAGGTGTACTCCTTCGCCGTGAAGGCGTTCATCTCACCGCCGACCGCGTCGATGGCGGAGGAGATGTCGAGGGCGCTGCGCCGGTTCGTGCCCTTGAAGAGGAGGTGTTCCAGGTAGTGCGTGGCGCCGTTGAGCGTGGGCGTCTCGTCCCGGGAGCCGACCTGGACCCAGATGCCGAAGGTGGCGGAGCGCACCGACGGCAGGGATTCGGTGACGATGCGCAGGCCGCCGGGCAGGGTCGTACGGCGGACCGTCCCGATGCCGTTCTCGCCCTTGAGGAGGGTTTGGGTACGGGCAACGGCCCGCGCCTCCGAGGAGGTGCGGGCCGTTGCCCTGGAGCCGGTTGTCACGAGGTCGCTTCGTCCTTCGCGTCTTCGGTGGCCGTACCGTCGGCGGACTCCTCGTCCTCCATCACGGGGATGAGGGAGAGCTTGCCGCGCTGGTCGATCTCGGCGATCTCGACCTGGACCTTCTGGCCCACCCCGAGGACGTCCTCGACGTTCTCCACGCGCTTGCCGCCGGCGAGCTTGCGGATCTGCGAGATGTGCAGCAGTCCGTCCTTGCCGGGGAGCAGGGAGACGAAGGCACCGAAGGTGGTGGTCTTGACGACCGTACCCAGGTAGCGCTCGCCGACCTCCGGCATCGTCGGGTTGGCGATCTGGTTGATCGTGGCGCGGGCGGCCTCGGCGGCGGGGCCGTCGGCGGCACCGATGTAGATGGTGCCGTCGTCCTCGATCGTGATGTCGGCGCCGGTGTCCTCCTGGATCTGGTTGATCATCTTGCCCTTGGGGCCGATGACCTCACCGATCTTGTCCACCGGGATCTTGACGGTGATGATCCGGGGGGCGTTGGGGGACATCTCGTCCGGGACGTCGATGGCCTCGTTCATCACATCGAGGATGTGGAGGCGGGCGTCGCGGGCCTGCTTCAGCGCGGCGGCCAGGACCGAGGCGGGGATGCCGTCGAGCTTGGTGTCGAGCTGGAGCGCGGTGACGAACGTCTTCGTACCGGCGACCTTGAAGTCCATGTCGCCGAAGGCGTCCTCCGCACCGAGGATGTCGGTGAGGGTGACGTAGTGGGTCTCGCCGTCGATCTCCTGCGAGATCAGGCCCATGGCGATACCGGCGACGGGGGCCTTGAGGGGCACACCGGCGTTCAGCAGGGACATGGTGGAGGCGCAGACCGAGCCCATGGACGTCGAGCCGTTGGAGCTCAGCGCCTCGGAGACCTGGCGGATCGCGTACGGGAACTCCTCGCGCGTCGGCAGCACCGGCACGAGCGCGCGCTCGGCCAGGGCGCCGTGACCGATCTCGCGGCGCTTCGGCGAACCGACGCGGCCGGTCTCACCGGTGGAGTACGGCGGGAAGTTGTAGTTGTGCATGTAGCGCTTGCGGGTCACCGGGGAGAGGGTGTCCAGCTGCTGCTCCATGCGGAGCATGTTGAGGGTGGTGACGCCCAGGATCTGGGTCTCGCCCCGCTCGAACAGCGCGGAACCGTGCACGCGCGGGATGGCCTCGACCTCGGCGGCGAGCGTACGGATGTCCGTGACGCCGCGGCCGTCGATGCGGACCTTGTCCTTGATGACACGCTCACGGACCAGGGTCTTGGTGAGCGAGCGGTACGCGGCGGAGATCTCCTTCTCGCGGCCCTCGAACTGCGGGAGCAGCTTCTCGCCGGCGAGGCCCTTGACGCGGTCCAGCTCGGACTCGCGCTCCTGCTTGCCGGCGATGGTGAGCGCCTTGGCCAGCTCGCCGCGGACGGCGGAGGTGAGCGCCTCCAGGACGTCGTCCTCGTAGTCGAGGAAGATCGGGAACTCGCCGGTGGGCTTGGCGGCCTTGGCGGCGAGGTCCGACTGCGCCTTGCAGAGCGAGCGGATGAAGGGCTTCGCGGCTTCGAGGCCCGCGGCGACGATCTCCTCGGTGGGAGCCTCGGCGCCGTCCTTGACGAGCTGGATCGTCTTGGGCGTGGCCTCGGCCTCGACCATCATGATCGCGACGTCGCCGTCCTCCAGGACGCGGCCCGCGACGACCATGTCGAAGACGGCGTCCTCGAGCTCGGTGTGCGTCGGGAAGGCGACCCACTGGCCCTTGATCAGGGCGACACGGGTGCCGCCGACCGGGCCGGAGAACGGCAGGCCCGCGAGGATCGTGGAGCAGGAGGCGGCGTTGATCGCGACCACGTCGTACAGGTGGTCGGGGTTGAGCGCCATGATCGTCTCGACGACCTGGATCTCGTTGCGCAGGCCCTTCTTGAAGGACGGGCGCAGCGGGCGGTCGATGAGGCGGCAGGTGAGGATCGCGTCCTCGGACGGCCGGCCCTCGCGGCGGAAGAACGAGCCGGGGATCTTGCCGGCCGCGTACTGGCGCTCCTCGACGTCCACCGTGAGGGGGAAGAAGTCGAGCTGGTCCTTGGGCTTCTTGGAGGCGGTCGTGGCCGACAGCACCATGGTGTCGTCGTCCAGATAGGCCACGGCGGAGCCGGCGGCCTGACGGGCCAGCCGGCCCGTCTCGAAGCGGATGGTGCGGGTGCCGAAGGTTCCGTTGTCGATCACGGCTTCGGCGTAGTGGGTCTCGTTCTCCACTAGTGTTCTCTCCTCGTCTTCGTCCGGTGCCCGTGTGGCAGGGGACGTGGCGGAGAAGCGCTCCTTGGTGCGGGCCGGTCTTCGATCGAAGCACCCGGGGCCGCGGCATGGGCCGCGCGTCTTTCCGGGCGCCACTACCGAGGACCGGCGGCGGCGGAGTTCGCTTCTCCTCTTCAGTTGTGCTCTTCGGTTGCTCTTCGGTGGTGCTCCCGCACCAGATTACGTGGTGCGGGTCGTCATACGGCGAAGGGAGCGGTCCCCGGGATGGGGGAACCGCTCCCTGTCACGGCGTCGGGATTACTTGGCACCGCCGGCGGCACCGCGCCGGATGCCCAGGCGCTCCACCAGCACACGGAAGCGCTGGATGTCCTTCTTGGCCAGGTACTGAAGGAGGCGCCGGCGCTGGCCGACCAGGATCAGCAGGCCACGGCGGGAGTGGTGGTCGTGCTTGTGCACCTTGAGGTGCTCGGTCAGGTCCGAGATCCGGCGCGACAGCATGGCGACCTGGACCTCGGGGGAGCCGGTGTCGCCTTCCTTCTGGCCGAACTCGGTCATGATCGTCTTCTTTGTAGCGGCGTCGAGCGGCACGCGTACTCCTCGTGGGTCTTCGTGGCCATCGAGTGCCCCAGGTCGAATACTCTGGGGAGCTTCCGTAACTCGGGAGGCTGGGGATCCGCTGTGTGCCGACCGGGGAGCCTTCGGATCCGTGGGGATCTGTCGGGGCGCCGGGGTCACGTACACAGACGGCCGTCGCCCAGAGTACCAGCCGGTTCACGCGCTTCTCACCCGGGTACGGGCGGCCTCTGTCCCGTACCCGCGTCAACGCGGTCAGGACGTCATGGCCCGGATCGAGTGGTAGACGTCGAAGACGGCGAGGCAGAGCGGTACGAGCGTCAGCAGCACGCAGGACTCCGCGATCTCCAGGAAGCGGCCCCAGAAGGGGGTGACGCCCTTGCGCGGCACGATCAGGCCGATGGCCGTGATCAGCGCGGCGACGGCGGCGACCGCGGTGGTGAGCCAGACCGTACGGATGTCCAGGGCCCGGCCGTCACCGGCGAGGGCCTCGCGCATCAGGCCGGCGGGCGGGTTGAGGCACAGGCCGAGCACGAGGAGGACCAGCGCGCCGAGGCCCGCCGCGAGGGCGCAGCCGACCTGGGCGGTGTAACGGAAGAGGTGGGCGCGCATGAGCATGGCGACGCCGGTGGCGAGGGCGAGGAGCTGTGCCCACACGTCGTCGGAGAAGCCGAGCACCGCGGCGGCGGCGACGGCCACCAGCGCGCAGCCCCCGACCAGGCCGACGAGCAGTTCGTGGCCGCGCCGGGCCTGGGCGGCGATCCGCCGGGCGTCGACGGTGGCCTGGGGCTCGGGGTCGGTGCCGTAACCGCCGACGCTGGTACGGGGCGGTTCGAAGCCGATGGGCAGCCGGGCGAAGCGGGTGGAGAGGCCGGGCAGGAAGGCGAGGGCGCCGACGGCGAGCGGGGCGCAGAGCGCGGCGGTCTCGGCCGGCTCCAGGTGGCGGGTGATCGCGACGAAGGTGAGCAGCAGGCCGGTGGCGGCGGCGAGGACGAAGGCGACGAAGGGGCCGTCGCCGCCCGGGGAGACGATCACCAGGATCACGGAGGCGACCAGGACGGCGGCGCAGGCGAGCAGGAACTGGAGCCGGCCGATGCCCTCTCCCGCGTCGAGGGGCAGCAGTCCTGATCCGCCGACCGCCATGTTCGCGAGGGAGCCGATGCCGAGGGCGACGGAGGAGGCGCGGTCGTCGTACACCCGCGCCCGTACGGCGGACAGGGCGAGCAGCAGGACACCGGTGACGCCGGCGAGGATGCCGGGCAGGCCGTGCATGTCGTGCCGGGGGTCTGCCGTCCAGAGGACGAAGCCGAGGAGGACGAGGAGGACCGAGCCGCCGAGGAGTCCGGCGGCGCGCATCAGCCGGTCGGTCCACAGGGCGCGGTCGCGGGCGACGGCGGAGGCGACGGCGTCGGACACGTCGTCGAAGACGGCGGGCGGCAGGGACTCGGCGAAGGGGCGCAGGGACAGCAGCTCGCCGTCGAGGATGCGCTGGGCGGCCAGGGACAGGGCGCTGTCCAGTACGGTGCCGTCGCGGCGCACCAGGTGGTAGCCGACCGGGGCGCCCTCGGCGGGGCTCTGGCCCGAGAGCCGGAGGATCTCCGGGTAGAGGTCCGCGACCGCGATGTCCTCGGGCAGTGCCACGTCGACGCGGCTGTCGGGGGCGACGACCGTGACCCGGCAGAAGCCGGTTCCGCCGCCGGACGGGGCCGGGGGGCTCGGTCGGCCGGTTCCGGTGGCCGCCGCTGGGGCCGTCATACTCACCTGCTGCTTCCCCTCGTGGTTCTGGTCGTGCCCGCCGTGGAGATGTGGTGTGCGGTGTGGAGACACCGGTCCCGGGGGGCCTCGTGGATGCGCCCCGAATGCCCCTCTTCTTGCGGTAGTTCACGAGTTGGAGAGGGGTGTGAACGCGTCGGGTCACACTACCGCCAACCCCTGGGCCCGGGCGCAAGTAGGATCCCTGCCGCGGATGGAACCAGTCGCCACGGGGGCGCCGACAGAAACATTCCGTCCGGCGAGGGAATGGGTGAGCTGTGAGTCAGATCGTCGTCAAGCGCCCACCGCGGGTCCTGCCGTCCGAGGTGCCCGGCGAACAGGTGCAGTTGCAGCCTCCGCCCGAACTGCCGCGCGGGCAGCAGGAGGGCGCGCTGATGCAGCTGCTCCCGATGCTGGGGATGGGCGGCTCCGTCGTCTTCTTCTTCATGACCCCGAATCCGATCATGCGGATCATGGGCATGGTGATGATCGCGTCGACGGTGGCCATGGCGATCGCGATGCTGGTGCGCTACCGGCGCGGCACCCAGGGACAACTCGCCGACATGCGGCGCGACTACCTCAAGTACCTGACGCAGACGAGGCGTGCGGTGCTGCGGACGGCGCGGCTCCAGCGTGACGCGCAGTACTACCTCCACCCGTCCCCCGAGCAGTTGTGGGCGCTGGTCGCCGAGGGCAGCCGGGTGTGGGAACGGCGGGTCGGTGACCACGACTTCGGGCAGGTACGGATCGGTCTGGGCAGCCAGGAGCTGGCCACGCCCCTGATCGCCCCCGAGACCGCGCCGGTCGACGAACTGGAGCCGCTGACCGCCGGCGCCATGCGGCAGTTCCTCACGGCGCACGGCACGTTGGACGGTCTGCCGATGGCCGTCTCGCTGCGCGCCTTTTACCACGTGACGGTCGGCGGCGAGGCCGGGTCGGTGCGCTCCACCGCCCGCGCGATGGTCGCCTCGCTCGCCTCCCTCCACTCCCCCGACGACCTGGTGATCGCGTTCGCCACCGGGCGCGAGGAGGCCGCCGCGTGGGAGTGGGCGAAGTGGCTGCCGCACGTCCAGTCCGCCGTCACCACGGACGGCGCGGGCAGTCGCCGTCTCATCACCACGGATCCCTGGGAGCTGGAGACGCTCCTGGCCGGGCATCTCGAAGGCCGCCCCCGTTTCCAGCCCGGCGGCCAGCCCCTGCTGGACCAGCCGCACGTGGTGGTCGTCCTGGACGGCAGGACCGTACCGCCCACCTCCGCGCTCGCGGCGGCCGAGGGGCTCCAGGGGGTGACGGTGATCGAGGTCGTGCCCGGCGACGTCACCGGGGCGCGTGGCAGCCTCTCCGTCGTCGTACGCCCGGACGCGCTCCAACTGGAGGTAGGGAACGGCCTGGTGTACGACGGGGAGCCCGACCTGCTCAGTGTGGCGGCCGCCGAGGCGCTGGCCAGGCAGCTCGCGCCGCTGCGGGTGGCCTCGGGCGGCGACGACGACGAACCGCTGCTGGCCAACCTGGACTTCACGGATCTGCTGAACCTGGGCGACGCGGCGTCCGTCGACGTCACCCGGACCTGGCGGCCCCGCTCCCAGGCGGAGCGGCTGCGGGTGCCGATCGGCGTCGGCGAGGACGGCAGCCCGGTGATGCTGGACCTCAAGGAGGCCGCGCAGGAGGGCATGGGCCCGCACGGCCTGTGTGTCGGCGCGACCGGTTCCGGCAAGTCCGAGCTGCTCCGTACGCTCGTGCTGGGCCTCGCCGTCACCCACTCCTCGGAGACCCTCAACTTCGTCCTGGCGGACTTCAAGGGCGGCGCCACCTTCGCGGGCATGTCGCAGATGCCGCACGTGGCCGCGGTGATCACCAACCTGGCGGACGACCTGACGCTGGTGGACCGCATGGGTGACTCCATCCGCGGTGAGCTGAACCGGCGCCAGGAGATGCTGCGCGACGCGGGGAACTACGCCAACATCCACGACTACGAGAAGGCGCGGGCCGCGGGCGCGCCGCTCCAGCCGATCCCGTCGCTCGTCCTGGTGATCGACGAGTTCAGCGAACTCCTCACCGCCATGCCGGACTTCATCGAGATGTTCGTGCAGATCGGCCGCATCGGACGGTCGCTGGGCGTCCATCTGCTGCTGGCCTCGCAGCGGTTGGAGGAGGGCCGGCTGCGCGGTCTGGAGACGTACCTCTCGTACCGCGTCGGCCTGCGGACCTTCTCCGCCGCCGAGTCGCGGGCGGCGCTGGGTGTGCCGGACGCCTACCAGCTGCCCAACGTGCCGGGCTCGGGGTATCTGAAGTTCGGTACGGACGAAATGGTGCGTTTCAAGGCCGCGTACGTCTCCGGGGTGTACCGCACCGGCGCGCAGCGGGACGCGGTGCCCGGCGGGCCGCTGCCGGTGGACCGCGGGCCGGTGCCGTTCACGGCGGCGCCCGTACCGGTGCGGTACGTGGAACCGGCCCCGGGTCCGGTCGTGCCGGAGGCGCGGGCGGCGGAGGACGACGCGCTCGCCGACTCCGTACTCGATGTGATCGTGCGGCGGTTGGAGGGGCGCGGCGCGGAGGCGCACCAGGTGTGGCTGCCGCCGCTGGACAATCCGCCGTCGCTGGACGAGGTGCTCCCCGGGCTCGCGGACGTGCCGGGCCGGGGGCTCACCCGGCCCGGGTACGAGGGGGCGGGGCGGCTCGTCGTACCGCTCGGTGTGGTCGACAAGCCGTTCGAGCAGCGGCGTGACACGCTCTACCGGGACTTCTCGGGGGCGGCGGGCCACATGCAGATCGTGGGCGGCCCGCAGTCCGGCAAGTCCACCCTGCTGCGGACCTTGATCTCGGCGTTCGCGCTGACGCACACACCGCAGGAAGTGCAGTTCTACGGGCTGGACTTCGGCGGGGGCGGCCTGTCGTCGGTGGCCCGTCTGCCGCACGTCGGCGGGGTCGCCTCACGGCTCGATCCCGAGCGGGTGCGGCGTACGGTCGCCGAGGTGTACGGCATCCTGACGCGCCGCGAGGAGTACTTCCGGGCCGCCGGGATCGACTCGATCGGGACGTTCCGGCGGATGCGGGCGCGGGGTGACATCTCGCCGGCGGAGCAGCCGTGGGGGGACGTGTTCCTGGTGATCGACGGCTGGGGCAACTTCCGTTCCGACTACGAGGGTCTGGAGCAGGCGGTCCTGGAGATGGCGGCGCGGGGCCTCGGGTACGGCATCCACGTCGTCCTGACCGCGTCCCGCACGATGGAGGTACGCGCCAACCTCAAGGACCACCTGATGAACCGGCTGGAGCTGCGGCTCGGCGACACGATGGACTCGGAGCTGGACCGCAAGTCGGCCGTCAACGTGCCGGCCGGGGTGCCGGGACGTGGTCTGACACCGGAGAAGCTGCACTTCATGGCCGCGGTGCCGAGGATCGACGGCATCAACTCGGACAGCGACCTGTCGGAGGCCACGGCCGCCATGGCCCAGGAGGTCACCCGGCACTGGACGGCGCCGGGGGCGCCTGCCGTACGGCTGCTGCCGCGCGAGCTTCCGGCGGCGGAGCTGCCCGGGGGCGCGGAGCGGCCGGACAGCGGGATCGCCTTCGCCATCGACGAGAACAACCTGGAGCCGGTCTTCGTCAACTTCGAACGCGACCCGTTCTTCCTGGTGTTCGGGGAGAGCGAGTCCGGCAAGTCCAACCTGCTGCGGCTGCTGATCAAGCAGCTGGGCGAGCGGTACGACGGCGACTCCTGCAAGCTCTTCGTGATCGACAACCGGCGGGGGCTGCTGGGGGTCACTCCGCCGAGCCACCTGGCGGAGTACGTGCCGATGTCCAACAACATGGAGCACCACGTCGACGCGCTGGTGAATCTGATGCAGCGCCGTACGCCGTCGCCCGACGTCACGGCGGAGGAGCTGCGCGAGCGCAGCTGGTGGCGGGGTCCGACGGTGTACGTGGTCGTGGACGACTACGACCTGGTCTCCACGTCGAGCGGCAATCCGCTGGCCAAGCTGGCCGAGCTGCTGCCCTTCGCGCGGGACGTGGGGGTGCGGTTCATCATCGCGCGCAACACGGCGGGCGCGAGCCGGGCCGCGTACGAACCGTTCATGCAGCGGATGCAGGAGCTGGGCGCCCAGGGTGTCCTGCTGTCCGGCGATCCGAACGAGGGTGATGTGCTGGCTGGTGTACGGCCCCGGCCGATGCCGGCGGGCCGTGGTGTCTTCGTCTCCCGGCGGCGGGGGAATCCCCTGGTGCAGACGGGTCTGGTGGCGGAGGAGTCCTTGGCGTGACCGGGGCGTGGACGTGCGGGAGCGGCCCGGTGGGCCGACGGGGAAGCGGTACGCAAGAGAGGGAGAGCCTTCATGGCTTGGGACGAGTGGGAACAGATCAAGGCCGACACGGCCCAGGAGCAGTCGACCCGGATGCGGCTCAACCAGCTCCCGGTCGAGCCCGGGGGCGGCGGAAATCCGGAGGGCGACCTGAAGGTCGACCAGAAGGATCTCGCGGCGATCGGTGACGCGGCGTACCGGCTGTTCGGCGATCTCGACCGGTTCGCCGACCACGCACGTGTCTCCTCGATGACGGCCGCGGGCGGCCTCAAGAGTGAGGGCTTCGCGCTCGGCGGGGCCCTGGACCACGTGGCCGAGCGGTGGGTCGACCAGGTCCGTACGCTGCTGGACGCCTGCGCGCACATCTCCAACCACCTCGACTACACCAAGGCGGCCCACGCGGGCGACGAGGTGTACATCGCCGGCACCCTCAGCAGCATCTCGGACCTGGACAAGGGCTTCGACGAGAGGAAGGGCGCCTGATGGACCTCGACGCACTGCGCTTCGGGAACTTCTCCGCCCTCGACGCGGCCATCACCGACTGGCAGCAGATGGTCACGAAGCTGGCGGACCTGCGCAAGGACGCCCAGGACAACCTCAAGACCAAGGCCGACAAGGCGAATTGGGCCGGGGTCAACGCGCAGGTCTCCCGCACGTTCATCGACAAGACTGCCGGCGAGTTCGGGGACGCGCACACGCAGGCCGACACCATCGCCAAGATCCTCGCCGACACACGCGGTGAACTGGTCGGCTACCGCGACGAGTTGAACCTCGCCGTCGAACGCGGCCTGAAGAAGAACCTCACCGTGCTGGACACCGGCAACGGCTCCTTCACCGTGACGATGAACATCCACCCGGACCGGGCCGCGAAGGGCACCACCGTGCCCGAGCACGGACAGCAGGACGTCGACGCCCTGCGGGACGAGGTCCAGCGCATCCTCGGCAAGGCCACCGAGAGCGACACCACGGCGGCCCAGGCGCTCCGGCTGATCGTGGACCAGGCCAAGTACGGCTTCTCCGACGCCTCGTACGCGGACCGCGACTCGGCGGCGGCCGCCATCAAGGCCGCCGACGACCTGGCCAAGATCTTCAAGAAGAACCCCCACGACGTGACCAACACCGAGCTGAACCAGCTCAACAGCACGTTGGCCACGTACAAGAACGACCCGCTCTTCGCGGAGAAGTTCGCCACCGACGTCGGCCCGAGGAGGACGCTGGAGTTCTACGCCGGGATCGCCGACCCGTACCAGGCCTCGTACGATCCGAAGCGCGGCGAACTGGCCAAACAGTTCCAGAAGAACCTCGGCATCACCCTGGGAACCGCCACTCTCTCCGACAGCGACTCCATGCAGGAGTGGGAGCGGCAGATGGTGAAGCTCGGGCCCGACCCGCTCGGGATCGACGACGCCAGCGATCCGCGCGGCTTCGCCGTCATGAGCAACCTGATGCGCTTCGGCGACTACGACGACCAGTTCCTCAACGACTACGGCGACAAGCTCGTCGCCTTCGACAAGGAACACAACGTCAAGGACCTGAGCCCCTGGGTCAACAACTGGAACCACGCGGACCTGAACTACTGGGGCAAGGACGACCGTGGCCGCGACCCGATGAACGGGTTCCTGGAGGCGCTCGGCCACAACCCGGACGCCTCGACGCAGTTCTTCGCCCAGCCCGACGGGGCGGGCCCCACCGTCGACAAGGACTCCGAGGTGAACGACCACCTCAAGTACCTGACGAAGGACCGGATCTGGCTGCCGGACGCCACGTTCGACGGGAACGACAAGGTCGTCGCGGGGCGGGACTCGCTGGGCCACGCGCTGGAGGCGGCGACCACGGGCTACGCCTACGACGCCCCCGCGGCCTCCGGCAAGGACCCCCTGACCCCCGGCAACCTGGACCACCGCACGGCGGAGACGGCCGGGGTCATGGAGCAGGTCGCGTATCTGTACGGGGGCGAGGACGGCCCGAAGATGCTGCACGACCAGCCCGAACTGGCCGACAGCCTGGGCAAGATGGGCTCCGCGTACATCGACGACATCGACTACGGCCTGTCCGGCGTGGGCGACCACGCGAAGGACGCCGGCGACTTCCCCGCCAGGTACGCGGGGCGCGCGGACTTCGGGAACGAGGGC
Source organism: Streptomyces sp. NPDC087420 (assembly GCF_044744165.1). Taxonomy (NCBI): domain Bacteria; kingdom Bacillati; phylum Actinomycetota; class Actinomycetes; order Kitasatosporales; family Streptomycetaceae; genus Streptomyces; species Streptomyces sp. NPDC087420. Next base: position 276,672 of record NZ_JBIUXU010000014.1, on the reverse strand, counting down.
GCCATCAATTTCCTCAGCGTCCTCGGGCAGAACGAGACGTCCCACGGCATGGTGACCGCGGGCCAGCACATCTACACACTGAGCCTGCTGGACGCCAACCCACCGACGGACCAGGCGAGTTACGAGCACGGCAAGGACGCCCTGTTCATGGAGGCCGAGGCGCGCGGCATCCTGGACCACTCGCGCGTCCAGCAGGCCGAGACCGACTTCGCGGGCGAGGCGGAAGAGGCGAACAAGTCGCTGGGCCGGTCCGCCGACTGGGGGAAGTTCGCGGTGGGAGCCATCGTCGGCGGCGGGATCGCCGCGATTCCCCTGCCGGGAACGACGGCCGTCGGGATCGTCGTCGCCCCCATCGCCGCCGACATCGCCGGGGAGGCCCTGAACACCTTCATCGGGCAGGAGACCGACAAGGCCGTCGACAAGGCCGAGTCCGACTCCACGGCGAAGGCCCAGCTCACGAGCCAGCAGTTCTACCGCGCGGGCGCCGACAACCTCGGGGCCAGTTACGAGCAGTACTTCAACGACTCCGCCAAGTACAGCGGTCAGGCCGATTCGGACGACGTGGTGCGGAACCTGAAGACCACGTATCTCTCGACCGGCTCCGACGAGGACGACCTTCGCGGGCGTCCGCCATACAAGGACTGATGGACGTGCGTCATCTCAGGGCCGCCGGCCCCCACCGGACCGTACCGTCTCCAAGCCTGCCGCACTGGGCCGCGGTGGGGACGGCCGCCGTTCTGCTCGGAGTGGCCGGCTGCTCCGACGGATCCGACCGCTCCGACGGCGATCAGGCTCCCCCGGGCGTCACGGCGGAGCGGGTCTGTGACGGGGCCCTGGACGCGACGGGGGCCGAGGCGTTGAAGCGCCTGGGCGGCACCGACCGGTTCACCGAACTCACCGGCACGACCGACGCGGGGCAGCCGAACGCGTTCTCCGTCGCGCGCGCGGCGAAGCACCTCCACGACAACACCGCCCTGCGGAGCAGGTGCACGGTGTACAAAGCCGGTGACAAGAGCGGTCAGCCGCTGGTCGAGCTGGACTTCAAGGCGGCGAGCCGCTTCCCCGGCCGGAGCGCGGTGGAGAACGGCGCCCGGGACCTCACGTACTACCCCGTGGGTGTCTTGGCCTACACCAAGGAAGAGAACTCCACCTCGCTGTACTTCCGGTGCCCCACCCGGGGGACGGGCAGCACCGCCGCCGAGACACCGTACGTGAACGCGGGTCTCTTCAGCACCCCCGCCCAGATCGAGGGGGACACGACGAGCAAGGACAGGATGGCGGTCCTCAACTCCGTGTCGCGGCGGCTCGCGGACGAGTTGACGTGCGCGGGCGAGGCGCGGCTGCCGGAGCGGGTTCCCGCGCCGGAGGCGTCCGGCTCGTGAGCCGGGATGCGGGGTGGGCGCCTCCCGCGCGTGCCCACCCCGCCTCGCCCCGCTTCGTCTCCCCCGGTCCCGCTCTCCGGGCTCAGTGGAAGTTCGAGGCGGCCTTCTGGTCCCCGGCCTTGTACGCCGGAGCCGCTTCCTGCACGGCCCGCGAGATCTGGAGGAGCGCCGTGTGAATGGCCATGGCGTCCTTGTCCCACTTGGCCTGGGCGCCGTTGTACGCCTCGCGGGCCTCGCCCTCCCAGAGGTCGGACACCGAACGGATCTTCGCCTGGATGGCCTTCAGGCTCTGGTCGAGCCGGTCGGCCTGGGTCTTGATGTCACGGGCGGCGTCGTCGAGCCGCGTGTACGTGACGATCATCGTGCCGTCGTTCTGCGCCATGGAAGTCCTGCCTCTCTGCTTACTGGTTCACTCGGTCGGATCAGCTGTCAGTAGTGGTTGAGGTTGGACGTCGCCTTCTCGGCGCCGGGGTCGCCCGAGTAGCCGTCGACCACGTCCACACCGCGCAGGGCCGCCTCGACCTCGTCGTCGGTGTTGCCGGCGATGGTGCGGGCCGCCTCGATGGCTTCCTGGAAGTTGAGCAGCAGGTTGCCGATGCCGACCATGTTGTTGTTGATCTGGGTCTGCTTGGCGTTGAACGCCCCGGCGCCGATGCCCGCCCAGTGGCCTTCGAGGCTGTCGATCGTCGCCTGGAGCTTGTGGAGCTGGCCCTTGACGTCGTCGAAGCTCTTGGTGAGTTCGCCCTGGAGCGACTTGAGCGCTACACCGTTCACCTTCTGGACTGCCATGCGATGGTTCCTTTCCTGGGGCTGGGGTCGCGGTGGGTCGGTGTCCCACCGGTCGGGGAGTGTGCGTACGGACAGACCGTCGGACGGACGTACGGACGGACAGTCGTACGGTTGTCAGGCGGTACGACGCCTGCGGAGCACGGCGAAGGTCCCTCCGGCGAGGACGACCACCACCGCGACACCGCCGAGGATCAGGCCCAACTGGCCCCCGTCCTCGGTCTTTTCGGCCGAGCCCGCCACGACGGCCTCGGAGACGGGCTTTCCCTTCTCCGGCTGTGACGAAGCCGACGCGGACGGGGAGGCGGACGGGGAGGCGACGGGAAAGACCTCGTCGGCGAGGAGCTTGGTGTCGGGAGGGCCCGGGTTGCCCTTGCCGTTGACGATGATCTCGCGGGGGCGGATGAGGCCGTGGCCGAGGTAGGTGCTGAGAGTCTTCTTCTCCCAGTCCCGACTCGCGGTGTCGTAGAGCACACGGAGTACCTGGTTGGCGGTCCAGTCGGGGTGGGCGGACCACACCAAGGCCGCGGAAGCGGAGAAGAGCGCTGCGGCGGCAGCCGCCCCACCCCCGTCATCGCAGTAACTCTGGAATGTCGCATCGCACCAGCGGGGGATGTCGGTGCCGGGAGCCGCGATGTCCACGTCGTCTCCGTGCTGGGAGAAGTCGGCCACACCGCCCTTCCGATCCGCGGAAGCCACCCCGACAACTTCGGCGAACCGGGCCGGGTACTGCGGCTTGTTCCCCTTCTTCGCGTTGTCGCCCGTGCCCGCGATCAGCAGCTTGCCCTTGCTCAGCGCGTACGTGAAGGCGGAGGTCTGGGCGAAGGTGTCCAGACCGATCGCGTACTGGTTGCCCACCGAGATCTGGATGATCTGGGCGTCGCTGTCCGCCGCTGCCCGGACGGCCCGCTTGAGCGGATCGTTGATCTGGGGCACCTCGTCGTACTTGAGAAGAGGCAGCTTGATCGGGATGATCTTGGCGCCGGGCGCAAGGCCGCGCAGTCCGCCGCCCTCACCCGTACCGGCGATCAGCTCGGCCGTGGTGGTCCCCTGGCCGTTCGTGTCCGCCGTCGAGCCACCGCCGCCTTCGGTGGTGGCGTCGATCCCCTTCAACACCTGCCCCTTGAGCGACGGCGTGGACGGGTTGACGCCGGAGTCGATGACAGCGACCTTGATGCCCTCACCCGTGGTGACCTTCCACATGTCCTCGGCGTGCATCGCGTCCAGGTACCACTGCTTCGACCGCTGGTCCGCCGCCGAGGCGTCCGGAGCCGTACCGGCGAAACCCAAGGTCCACGCGCTCAGCGCGGCCACCGCGCAGAGCAGTTCCCGCCGCACCCGACGAGATCTGCCGCCACGCTTCCGGGCGGGGCTCATTCCTGCCGTCATCCTGACTTCCGAACCTTCCTCGGTGCCTGTGAGTCGGCGCCTAATCGATCACCGGAGGCGCGGCTGGGCGCCGTCCGGCCGTCCATGTCTCTTCGTCTTCCGTCAGGTAGTCGGGACGCGATACGGCATCGTCCTGCTCTTCTTCCTCCGGCCGCCGTCCGCCGGGGCCTCGGACGAGGCCCGAGCCGCCCTGGGTGAAGCCCGCGCCGGGGCGGGAACGAGAGGCGGCGCCGCGAGGCGTGCCGACCACGCCGTTGGTACTGGCGGTGCCGCGCGCTCCGGACCGGGCGGCGTTCGCCGGGTTCGCCCCGACCACACCACCCCGACCGGTCCTTCCGCCGGTGGCGCGGCCGGAGGCCGCTCCCTCACCGCCGATGACGTTCCCCCGGGGCATACGGGAGCCGTTGGAGCCGGCGGCGCGCTGCGGGTTTCCGCCCACGATGCCGTTCCCACGGCCCGCTCCCGCGCGACCGGCAGGGGTCTGCCCCGTACCGCCGGCACCTGACGCGCCGGCGCGGCTTCCCGCTCCGGGGCCGCCGCTGCCGATCGTCCCCGGCCGGCCGGCCGTACTGGAGCCGCCCGATGCCGTCGGCGCGCGTCCGGCCGGGCCGCCCTTGCCGAGCGATCCGGCGCTCTGGCCCACGGACTTGGCGAAGCCCTGCGGGCCCTTCGCCCCGGATCCGCCCCGGGAGACGAGGTTCGCCGGTCCCCCGGCCGGGGGAGGCACGGTCCCACCGCCAGAACCGGGTCCTCCCGTCGAGGACGGAAGCGTCGCCGCGTCCGGCAGCGCGGGGGGAGCCGGCGGCGCCACCACGTTGTCGATCTCCACCGAGGTCTCCCGCTCGGGCGCGGGGGTGATCGGGCGGACGGTGTCCAGATCCCTCTGCGACCGGTCCCCGTCCCCGAGGGAGTCGGAACGGGCCGACACCGACGAGACCTCGGACTCGTCCGACGGACCGTCGCCGACGTTCCTCACACCTTTGGCGCGGACCGGCGGGCCCACCTTGCTCGGCGGGGGCACGTTCGCCTTGAGGACCCGGTCGAACTTCGGTGGTTCCTGGGCCGCCAGCGTCTCCTCGGAGACCGCGTAGAACGACGCCAGGCGGTTCATCTGGTTGATGGCCTCCTGGCGGTCCCTCTCCACCTTCTTCGCGGCCTCGTAGTCCGCGTTGCCGTCCACCTGCTTGACGATCTCGATGTCCTCGACACTCTGCTTGCGCAGCCGGGTGTCGCGGGGCGGCATGGACTTGTGCACCGACGCCAGGCCCGTGCCCGCCGCGGTGATCTGCGTACCGGCCACGTCCGCGAACGCGCCCAGTCCCCGGGCGTGTTCGGCGAGCCCTCGGCCGAACGAGCGGAACTCGTCGCCCGATTCGCCCTTCCACTCGACCTTCTCGACGTAGTCCTGAAGCTCCTGTGCCGCGTCGGCGAGCGCGTCCCTGGCCTTCCAGAGGGCATTGCCCGCGGTCTCCAGGTCCGCCGGGTTCGCGTTCTCCACCAGGTCGATCATGGCGTTGAGGTCGTGGCCCTCGAAGCTGGTCCTGGCGAAGGGGCCGGGACCGCCACCGGATCCGAAGAAACCGCTCATGATCGACGACACCTTCTGGGTGACGTCGATGACACCGAGCTGACCCTGGACCCGCGCCTCGTCCTGCTGGTGCTGTTCCTCGGGGGTCAGTTCCTCCGCGTTTCCGTCAGTCATGGGTCACCACCCCTGTTCAGAGTTCGACTTGCCGCTCTTCTCCGGCCCGTGCTCGCCCTGCTGCGCGCGTTTCTCTTCCGCCCTGCGGTCCTCAAGGATGCGGGTCTGGATCCTCGCGTACCGCCGCCGCACGTCTTCCTCGACGTTGTCGAACCCGACCTCCGCCGCGTGCACCCCGATGCTCAACGTCTCGATCTGATCGCCGAGCGTCCGGGAGAGCGAGACGAGCGACTGGTGCACGCGGTTGTACTGGGCGTACAACCCGTCCGCCTCGGCGAACGCCGCGTTGCCCCCGCTGAGCGAGGTCCTGGCGACCGTCTGCGCCGCCACCTTCGTGTCTCCGGCCGCCCCGCGCTCAAGGTCCGCCAGCAGATCCTTCACCCGGCTCTGGAAGCGCTTCAGCGCGCCGACACCGCGTTCGAGGTCACTTCCACCTGTCGAGGCTCCCCCGCCTCCCCCGCCGTCCGCAGGGACCACCATGCCTTGTTCCTCTCCCCGTTTACCTCAACTACCTCAGTCACCTCAGTGGTCTTACGTTGCGATCGTGGCGCCGCACACAACAACCGCATCTGTGGATCTCACTCTAGCGATCGACTCCGACAGCCCCAAGGGCGTTGTCCACGGCGGGACTTCCTGTTACGGGTTCGGTGCGGCGGTGCGGGAACTGTGCACTCGCAACTCCTCACGCACGCCGGGTACGCCGTCGCGCGTCGCGCAGTGCCACCGCGCCGCCCGCTATCGCCGCCACCAGCACCCCCGCGCCCACGAGCACATACGTCGCGAGGCGTGTCGCGCGTTCCTCCGACGTCTCGCCGACGTGGAACCGGGCCGCGGCGGGCGCCTCCACCCGGTCGGCTCCCCGGTCGGCGACCGGCGCGTCGAGGGGCTTGTCGTCCTCGGTCAGGGCCCGTACCGGATCCACCACTCCCCAGCCCACCAGGCGGTCGTGGCCCGCGATGGACCGTTCCGCGGTCTGCTCGATCTGGGTGACGATCTGTTTTTGCGTCCAGTCCGGGTGCTTGCCCCTGATGAGCGCGGCGACGCCGGCGACGTACGGGGCGGAGAAACTCGTACCGTTGTCCGCGCAGTGGCCGCCGCCGGGAACGGTGGAGACCATGTCGACGCCCGGAGCGGCGACCCCGACAAAATCGCCGGACTGGGAGAAGGCCGCGCGTTCGTTGTTCCTGTCGGACGACGCCACGGCCAGCACGCCTTCGTACGAGGCCGGGTAGGTCTCCTTGACGTTGCCGCCGAGGCCGTCGTTGCCCGCCGAGGCGACCACGACGACGTCCTGGTCGAGGGCGTCCTCCACCGCCTGCTTCAACTCCGGTGCGGGCTCGACGGCGTTGGCGGTGTCCTGGGAGATGTTGATGACGTCGGCGCGCGCCTCGACGGCGTACGTGATGGCGTCGGCGAGGGTCTCGGCGGTGCCGTGCCCCTCGGCGTCGTTCTGCTGGATGGGGATGACGGTGGCCCCGGGCGCCAGGCCGACGAAGCCGGTGCCCTCCCTGGGGCGGGCCGCGATGATCCCGGCGACCTTGGTGCCGTGGCCCACGGTGTCCGTGGTGCCGTCCTCCTTGCCGCGCTCGATCTTGCCGCCGAAGTCGTCCTTGAGCCCCGGTTTCATCTTGTTGCGGCCGCTCTTCACATCGACGGCCGGGGTGAGCTGGGGATTCTTGACGTCGACGCCGGTGTCGATGACCGCGACCCGTACCCCTTTGCCGGTGGACTGCGACCACAGTTCGTCGAGCAGCACACGTTGCAGCGCCCAGGGGCGGCCCGCGTACGGCTTGCTGGGGAACGTGCACTGGGTGTCGGTGGGGCCCTCGGCCGCGGCGGACGCGGGCAGGGCGAGGAGGGCCGCCGCGGCGGTGACCACGGTGGCGGTGGTGGCGAGGAGCCGCCGGTCGGCCATGTGCGCTCTTCCCCTGACTCTCGCGCTCACTCTCGCTCTCACGAGCCTTGGATCTGCCGGGCCGCCGCCGTCGACAGCCGGGGCCCCGTCGGCAGGAACGTGGCCCACGCGGCGGGGACGGGCGCCGGGGCGACATCCTTGTAGCCGAGCCGGTTCTGTGCCTGTTGGGCCTCCTGCTGGCGCGCCTGGCGTTCCTGGGCCGTACCCGCTCCGATGCCGGGCTGGTCCCCGGCGCTGTCGCCGTTGGACTGCATGCCGTAACGCAGGCCCGTGTCGGTGACGAGGAAAACAAAACCCGAGGCGGTCGACGACCCCTGGAACTGCCGGAACAGCTGCCCCGACCCGGGGGTGACATACGCGCTGGAGCCGGTGGGCAGCGGCTTCGGGAAGTCGGTGCCGGCCCACGTGCTCAGTGTGGTGGCGCCCTTGGCGCCGTCCACGTCACGCAGCACACTGCACACGGTGTTACGGCTGCCCGCGTCCGTGCCCGCCTCGTTGACGGGGGTCGGGTCGCTCTCCGGCCAGTCCTTGTCCTGTCCGAACGGCTCGCCGGGCTCGATGGCGCCGGGGCTGACCGACGTGGCCCTGCCCGCCTGGCCGACCGTGACCAGTTCCTTGCTGCTGAGGAGGAGCTTCGCCGTGAAGTCCGTGACCGGGGCGACCCGGCCCGGCAGCACCACGTACTGCTGGTTCTTGGAGTTGACGGGGGCGACGAGGACCATGCCCACCTTGTTCGCCTCCTTCGGCAGCAGCGCGCCGGGGGCGTTCGCGTCGGCGCCGGGGGTGCCCGTGATCGCCGGGAAGTCGATGGGTCCGCCCTGGTGCAGGGTCTCCAGCCAGGCGGCCGTGACGCGCTGCGGCTTGCGGTCGGCGCCCACCACCTGGCGCAGGAGCAGTTCGTCCTTCTTCACGCGGTACGCCTTGCCCTCGGCGTCCACGACGTACTGGACCCGGTCCGGGCCCTCGACGTACAGGAGTTCACCGCCGCGCAGGCGGTCCGCCCCCTCGGTCCTGCCCTGTTCGCGCTCGGCGAGGACAAACGCGGCCTTCTGGATGGCCCTGCCGCCCGCGCTGGGCCGTTCGCAGACCGCCCAACGCTTCGCCGCCCCGGCCTCCTTGGCGTCGGGGAGCCGGTCGGGGGCGTAGGGGATGCCGACGGTCGGGCCGTGGGCGAGGTCGCTGCGGTCGATGACCGACTCGCTGACGTTGATGACCTTGCCCTTGTCCTGGTCGAGCAGGAGCTTCGCGGAGGCCATGTTCAGCACCGGGTGCAGCTGCTTCGTCTTCCCGGTCCGCAACACCACATAGCGCGTGGTGGACTTGCTCGCGATGATGACGTTCTCGTTCACCGCGTCCCACTTCTGGGGTGCCACGGGCTTGAACATCCCCCACGCGCCGAAGGCCGCGAGGATCACCACACCGACGATGACACCGGGCAGCACCGCACGCAGCGGACGGGGCGCGCCCTCTTCCGAACCGGTCGAGTTCGGCTGCACGAACTGCGCGATCAGCCTTCGTTTCGCGAAGGTGTAGGCGTTGAGTTCGTCCCGTCGTGATGCCATCTGCCCGCTGTCCCTCTTCCCCCACTGAGCGACCAGGTTCCCTCGTGCACCGGAGGGACCCGTGTGTCGCGCCGGCCCCCTACTATGCATGCTGGCGCTCGTGTCCCACCGCTCAGGTAGGGTGATCGACCGGTCAACGCCCATGGGTGGACGGCAGTTACGGCACGAGGGGGCACGGCGGCGATGAGTACGGCGACGCGCGAGCGCGACGGGCGGAGCAGCACCGCGCGGGTCCCCACTCCGCCCGGCCGACGAGGTGGCAGACGCGCCGAGGCCGGTGCCGTGAGCCCGGCCCCGGGTGTCGCTCCGGCGAGGACAGTACTGCGCACACGCCCCCGCGCCGGCCACCTCGGGCCCTTCCAGCTACGGCAGTTGGTGCTGGTCGAGGCCGCTCTCGCGCTGACGGGGATCGGCCTGGCGCTCGGTGGGCTCTGGCTGGTGCCGGCCGCGACCGTCGCCTGTGTGCTGGTGCTGGTCGCCGTGTCGCGCCGCCGTGGCCACGCCGTACAGGACTGGCTGTCGACGGCTCTCGCGCTGCGTGCGCGCACCCGGCCCGCCGAGCCGTGCGGGCCGGACGTCGACCCCTCGCTCGCGCCCGTGGCGGAGAGTGTGCCGGGATTCCGCCCGTTCACCTACGTCGACCGGAACCGCCGCACGGTCGGGATGCTCGGTGACGGCACGTTCCTGACGGTGGTGGTACGGGTCGAGGCCAGCGGCGACGGGCTGCGCCCGGTGTTCGGCGCGCGCTCGCTGCCGCTCACCCTGCTCGCGGACGCCCTCACGGTGGACGACATCACCCTGGAATCGGTGCAGTTGGTGCAGCAGGTGCGCTCGGCGCCCGCGCCGCACCTGCCCCAGCAGGCCGTGGCCCGGCTCTCGTACGCTCCCCTCCAGGAGCAGACCGGGGCTCCCGCCCTGCGGCTGACCTGGGTGGCGATCAAGCTGGATCCCGAGCTGTGCCGGGAGGCCGTGGACGCGCGCGGCGGTGGGATCGAAGGGGCGCAGCGCTGCCTGGTGCGGGTGGCGGACCATGTCGCGAGCCGGATCACCGGGGCCGGCTTCCGGGCCGTGGTGCTGGACCAGGAAGAGCTCAACTCCACCGTGGCCACCTCGGCCTGCGCCAGCCCCGCCCTGTCGGCCCGCGCGGGCCGGCCGGACGCGTCGGCGCGGCGGCGCACCGCCGAGACGGCGCGTGTCTGGCGGTGTGACGACCGCTGGCACACCACCTACGCCGTGGGCCGCTGGCCCGAGTTGGGGCGCGGGGCCACTCCGCTGCCCAAGCTGGTGGCGCTGCTGACCTCGGCCCCCGCGTACGCCACCACCTTCAGCCTGACCCTGCGCCCCGGCGCGCACCGGGGGACGATGTCGATCGGTGGCCACGTACGGATCACCGGCGGCTCGGACACCGAACTGGTGCGCGTACGGCGGACGTTGGAGCAGGCCGCGCGGCACGCGAAGGTCGGTCTGGTACGGCTGGACCGCGAGCAGCTGCCCGGGGTGCTGGCCACACTGCCTCTGGGAGGCGCGCGATGACCGCTGCCAACGGTACGAAGCGGGGCCTGCGGGGGCTGCGCGGCCCGCACCACGCGGGACACACCATCGCGCTGGACCATCTCGGCGCGCTGTCGCTGCCCGTCGGGGACGACGGTGTGGTGATCGGCGACGACGCCGAGGGCCGCCCGCAGATGGTGGGGTTCCACCGCTCGACACCGTACGACGTCCTGCTGATCGGCGGCCTGTGGACGGCCCAGGTGCTGGCGCTGCGCGCGGCGGCCACCGGCGCGCGGGTCGCGGTCGAGACCGGGCGCGCCCAGGCCTGGACGCTGCTCGCGCAGGCCGCGGGCGCGGGCCTGGACTGCATCACGCTGCACGAGGTCGGCCGGGTGCCGCCGATGGGCGCGACGGTCGGCAGCCCCGTGGTGGTGATCCGGGACTGCGGGATGCGCCCTCCGCGCGGCCGGGTGGTGTCCTCGCCGTGGCAGTCGGTGATGACCCTGCTGCCGTACATGAGCCCGGTGGCACCGCGGTTGATGCGGGGCTCCACGCTGGTGGGCATCCAGCGGGTCTCGCCGCAGGAGGCCGAACAGGTCGGCCGCATTTTGGGCCTGTCGCGCGCCGAGAGCGACGCGCTGCCCACGCTGGCGGACGGCGTCACGCTGTGGTGCGCGGGGCGTGAGCACCACTGGGTGATGACGAGCGGCACGGACGCGGAGACCGGGCTGCTGGGCGTGGCCCGCCGGATGGACTGACCTTCCTACCCGGCCCGCACGCACTGTAATCGTTCCGTCGCGGACGTACGGCGAGTCGTCCTAAGATGCCGGAAGAACCGGAACAGCCGGAAGAGGGCGTCACCGGGCCGTCACCGAAAGGAAGCTTGTCTGATGGGGAGCGCGCAGGAGAAGGACGAGCTGTATGCCCTGGACATCTCTGGCGTCGAGTGGCACAGCGCGCCCGGCACCAGTGCGGACGAGGAGCGCGTCGAGATCGCGTACCTGCCGGAAGGCGCCGTCGCCATGCGTTCGTCCGTGGACCCGGACACCGTGCTGAGGTACACCGAGGCCGAGTGGCGGGCCTTTGTCCTCGGGGCGCGCGACGGGGAGTTCGATCTGCGCTGAGCCCGGTCGACCCGGAGCCGGCGGCGAACAGCAGGTAACAGGTAGGGGCACGCTCCGTCCGGGGCGTGCCCCTCCGGCGTGCGGGGGAGGTACGGGCCGAAGTCGGCTTCGTACGCCCGTTCTGCGCGGGTTCTGCCGCGATCTCCCCGGGACATGTACCGATTTGACCGATCGCTGTACCCTCCCGGGTTCCTTACGTGTTCACTTGGGGGCAGGACGTGACGTACGGGCCGCTCGCCGGCGGACCCGTCCGCCCTGCCGGAGCGACACCGGGGACGATTAGGGTGGGTGAAGGCGCGGGAGGAGAACCGACAGGCACGTATGCCGCGTCGCCGGGTCCTGACAGGGCCCAGGGGGAGAGCCGGGCGGACCGGACACCAGGTACGACCGCCCCCGCCCACCACGGCACAAGGGTGCTCGACCACCTCAGGAGGCAAAGTGAACGGCGATCGGGACGAGATCCGCGGAGGCTGGGACCGGCCGCCCGTGGACGATCAGTCCGACGCGGAGCCCGAGATGACGGGTGAGTTCACCATCGACTACACCCCTCCCGCCTGGTACACGCAGAACGCGCCGGGGGACACGGCCGGTGGCGCCGCGACGGCGGGGCCGCCCGCGCCCGCGTACGACCCGACGCCGCCTCCGCCGCCGGTGGGCGTGCCGGTGGCGGTGCCGGGGCTGCCGACGGGGAGCGGCTTCGAGCCGAACTGGACGATTGCGCCTCCGGCGCCGGGGTCGGGGTCGGGTCCGGGTTCGGGTTCGGCGCCCGAGACACCGCCGACGGGGCCGACGGGCGGGCCTGCGGGCGCGCCGACCGCGACGCCTGGGCCGGTCCCGGCCGGCGATGCGGCTCCGGCCTCCGGTCCTGCTCTGGGCGCCGGCGCGGTCCCGGCCGTCGGGGCTGTGCCGGTTGGCGGTCCGGTGCCGGCCGGCAGTTCCGCCGCCGGTCCGGTCACGGCTGGAGGTCCCGTTCCCGCCTCCGGACCGGTCACGACTCCCGGACCGGTGCCGACCGACGGTCCGGCTTCGGGACCCGGGCCGGATACGGCTGCTGGTCCCGTCCAGACTGACGGCCAGGCCCCGGCCGGCGCTCCAGGCGTCGGCCCGGTCCCGGCCGCCGGTCAGGCCTCTGGGCCCGCGCCAGTGCCCGACACTGGCGCGGACGCCACCCCGGCGGCCCCCGGGGCTCCCGCCGCGGCGGAGCCTTTTGGCGGGGGTGAGGTGGACAGCGGGGCGACGATGCGGTTCTCTCCCGCCGCGCTCAAGCGGGAGTTCGCGGAACGTGACGCGGCGAAGGCCGCCGCGGTCGGGGGCGACGCCGGAGCGCCCGGCGCCGGAGCGCCCGCCACCGCCGCCTCGGACAGCCCGGACAGCCCGGACTCCGCGAACCGCGGCGAATCGGCCGGCGGTACGGACCGGGCCGGGGCCGACGCTCCGGACGCGAGCGCGGGCGAAACGGCACCCGAGGCCGGACCGGAGCATGAAGCCGGTTCCGAGGCCGAGGCCGGCCAGGAGACGCCTGCCGCCGCCACCCCGGCGGACGGTGACGATCCGGCCCCCGCCGCACCGGCACCGCAGGACACTCCCGCAAACTCCGCGCCGGTGAGCGCCGCCCCCGGTCCCCCGGTCCTTGCGCCCGGCCCGCCCTGGTCCCCGCAGACGGCGCAGCCGCCGACCGCCGCAGAGGCGGTCGCACTGCCGCCGCTGCCGCCCGCGTTCCAGCCCGCCGCACCGGCGGCCGCGCCGCAGTGGCCCGTACCGACCCAGCCGCAGCCCCCCGCGCCCCAGCCTCCCTACGGCTGGCCCGCGCAACCGCACCAGGACACCAGCGGCTACGGCTTCCCGCAGCCGGGACGGCCGGGGCAGCCCGGTCCGGCCGCCCAGCAGCCCCCCGCCGCCCCGGGGCCGAACACCCCACCCCTGCCGACGGGTTACGGCTTCCCGCAGCAGGGCCAGCCCGGTCTGGCCGGGCCCGCGGCACCCCAGGCGCCCGCCGCTCCCGGACCGGACGCCCAAGCCCCCCAGGCCGGTTACGGCTTCCCCCAGCAGGGCCAGCCCGGGCAGCCCGGCCCGTACCCGCCCGCACCCGTGCCCCCGCAGGCCGGTTACGGCTTCCCGCACCCCAACTACCCGGCGCAGCCCGGCCCCGTACCCCAGCCGCCCGCGCAGGCGGCTCCGTACATCCCCCCGCAGCAGGTGCACCAGCCCCAGCCGCACCCCCAGCCGACGGGCCCGGGCCAGCAGCCGCCGCACCAGGGCGCGCCTCCCACCGACCCCCGCACCGGGGCCGGTTGGCCGTCCGCCGTGTCGCACGACCACCGTGAGCGGTCCGTGCCGGGCGCGCCGCTCGGCTACACCGCCGCCGTCGAGCTGTCCTCCGACCGGCTCCTGCGCAACAACAAGCCCAAGGCGAAGAGCAGTCGCAATCCGTCCAGCGCCTCCCGCTTCAAGATCGGCGGCAAGGCCGCGGAGGTCGAGCGGCAGCGCAAGCTGGAGCTGATCCGTACACCGGTGCTCTCCTGCTACCGGATCGCGGTCATCAGCCTCAAGGGCGGGGTCGGCAAGACAACCACCACCACCGCCCTGGGGTCCACGCTGGCCACCGAGCGGCAGGACAAGATCCTGGCGATCGACGCCAACCCGGACGCCGGCACGCTCGGCCGCCGGGTGCGGCGCGAGACCGGGGCGACCATCCGCGACCTGGTCCAGGCGATCCCGTACCTCCAGAGCTACATGGACATCCGCCGCTTCACCTCACAGGCGTCGTCCGGCCTTGAGATCATCGCCAACGACGTGGATCCGGCGGTCTCGACGGCGTTCAACGACGAGGACTACCGGCGCGCGATCGAGGTGCTCGGGAAGCAGTACCCGATCATCCTGACGGACTCCGGCACCGGTCTGCTCTACAGCGCGATGCGCGGGGTGCTGGACCTCGCCGACCAGCTGATCATCATCTCGACACCGTCGGTGGACGGCGCCAGCAGCGCCTCCACCACCCTCGACTGGCTGTCCGCGCACGGCTACGCCGATCTGGTGCAGCGCTCCCTCACGGTCATCTCGGGGGTCCGCGAGACCGGAAAGATGATCAAGGTCGACGACATCGTGCAGCACTTCGAGACCCGCTGCCGCGGGGTGGTCGTGGTGCCGTTCGACGAACACCTCGCGGCCGGCGCCGAGGTGGACCTCGACATGATGCGGCCCAAGACGCGCGAGGCGTACTTCCACCTCTCCGCGCTGGTCGCCGAGGACTTCGCACGGGCCCAGCAGGCGCAGGGGCTCTGGACGTCGGACGGCAACAACCCGCCGCCGCAGTACGCGCCGCCGATGCCGGGACCGGGCGGCGGACCGGGGCTGCCGCCGCAGGGGCAGCCGTACCCGCAGCAGCAGCCGTACCCCCAACAGCCCTATCCGCAGCAGCAGTACCCCCCGCAGTACGCCCCACAGCAGCCCCAGCACCAGCAGCCGTACGCCCCACCGGGACAGCAGCCGCCACACCAGGCACCGCAGCAGTCACCTCGGCAACCGCCCCACCCGTCCGAGCCGCAGCAAGGACATCCCGGCGTCCCGCCGAGCTGGCAGCAGCCCCCACAGGCACCGCCAGCGCCTCAGCAGTAAGGCGGCAGAGGTAGATACCAATGAGGGTCCGCTCCTTCTTCGAGGAGCGGACCCTCTTGGTATTCCCGCAGCCCACACGGGGTGTCCGGCCGCCGTTGACGCGGCCGGACGAGCGCTGATAGACCTGCGCTTCACCAGTTGGCGATCCAGAATCCACCCGGCTTCTCCGTGCGAGTGATGACACGAGGTCACCGTCCCATGGTCCACAGCGTTCCCCCACGCCCGACGCGACAGCCCCTGCGGCACTCCTCCCGATTCCGTCTGCTCCTGGCTTCCGGCGCCGTGTGCGGCGCGCTCGTGGCCGGGACCGTGATTCCGTTCAACCCGCTGCTCCCGGCGCCCCAGCAGGCCCAGGCCGCCGACGGCGAAAAGGTGCTCACGGTCGCGGTCAGCCAGAGTGTCGACTCCCTCAGCCCGTTCCTGTCCCAGACGTTGCTCGGTACGACACTTCACCGCCTGACGTACGAGTACCTGACGAACTACGACCCCAAGGACGCGCACACGGTCCCGGGGTTCGCGACGGCGTGGAAGCCGTCGGCGGACAAACTGACGTGGACGTTCACCATCCGCGACGACTCCACGTGGTCCGACGGGCAGAAGGCGACCGCCAAGGACGCCGCCTGGACGTTCAACAAGATGATGACGGACGAGAACGCGGCGACCGCCAACGGCAGTTTCACCTCCAACTTCAAGAAGGTGACCGCCCCGGACCCGCGCACGCTGGTCGTCGAGCTGAACAAGCCGCAGGCCACGATGACCGCGCTCGACGTGCCGATCGTGCCGAAGCACATCTGGGAGAAGGTCGGCGACTTCTCCAAGTTCAACAACGACAAAGAGTTCCCGATCGTCGGCAACGGGCCTTTCATCGTCACGGACTTCAAGGTCGACCAGTACATCAAGCTCAAGCCGAACAAGACCTTCTGGCGCGGTGCGCCCAAGTTCGACGAACTGGTCCTCAAGTACTACAAGGACGGGGACGCCGCCGTCGCCGCGCTGCGCAAGGGCGAGGTCTCGTTCGTCCCCAACCTCACCCCGGCCCAGGCCGCTTCGCTGAAGGCCACCGCCGACATCAAGGTCAACGACGCGCCCGGGCGCCGCTTCTACGCCCTCGCCACCAACCCGGGGGCCCGGTCGAAGGACGGCGAGAAGTTCGGCAACGGCCATCCGGCGCTGCTCGACCCGGCCGTACGGGAAGCCCTCTTCCGGTCCGTCGACCGCAAGACCATCATCGACAAGGTCTTCCAGGGCCACGCGGTGGAGGGCCAGGGCTACATCCCGCCCCGCTTCGCCTCGTACTTCTGGCAGCCCTCGCCCGACCAGGCGCTCGCGTACGACCCGGCCGCCGCGGCCAGGACCCTCGACCGGGCGGGCTACAAGAAGAACAGCTCGGGCAAGCGCGTCGGCAAGGACGGCAAGCCGCTCGACTTCCGCATCCTCTGCCACGCCACCGACCCCAACGACAAGGCCGTCGGCAAGTACCTCCAGGAGTGGTGGGGCGACCTGGGCATCGGGCTGGAGGTCGAGTGCCTCGACAACGTCTCGGACCCCTGGCTCGCCGGTGACTACGACCTGGCCTTCGACGGCTGGTCCGTCAACCCCGATCCCGACTACGTCCTCTCCATTCATACGTGCGACGCGCTGCCCGCCACGCCGAAGGACAGCGGCGCCACCGACAACTTCATCTGTGACAAGACGTACGACGGCCTCTACGCGCGACAGGCCGCCGAGTACGACCCCGCCCGGCGCGCGGAGCTGGTGAAGCAGCTGGAGTCGCGGCTGTACGACACCGGGTACATGAATGTCATGGCCTACCCGAACGCCGTCGAGGCGTACCGTACGGACCAGATCAAGTCGATCACGACGATGCCGGAGGCCGCCGGCAACCTCTGGGGCCAGGACGGCTACTGGAGCTGGTGGTCCGCGGTACCGGCCGCGGGCGGCGGCAGCTCGGACAGTTCGTCCTCCACCGGTGTGGTGATCGGGATCGGAGCCGCCGTGGTACTCGTGGCCGCTCTCGGGCTCTTCGTCGTGATGCGTCGCCGTTCCACCGCGGAAGACCGTGAATAACCCATGAGTACCGCAAGCACCCCCGGTGTGGTGCGGGACGCCGCCGACGGCCCGGGGAAGACCGGGCCGCCGGACGCGGCGGACCGCCGCTCCTCCGGCACCGCGACCGCCTATCTCCTCTACGTGGCGGGCAAGTTGGGCGGTGCGGTCGTCTCCCTGATCGCCGTGCTCGTCACCAGCTTCTTCCTGTTCCGGATCATCCCCGGTGACCCGGTGAAGGCCATGACCCGCGGCGTGCCGACGTCGGCCGAGCAACTGGCCACGATGCGCAGGCAGTTCGGTCTCGACCTGCCCATGTGGCGGCAGTTCACCGACTACTGCGCCAACGCCCTGACCGGCGACCTCGGCACCTCGTACCAGTTCCGCGCGCCGGTCGGTGAGCTGATCGGCGAGAAGCTGCCCGCGACCCTGCTGCTCACGGGGGTCGCCGTGGTGATCTACTCGGCGCTCGGGCTCTGGCTCGGCACCCGCTCCGCCTGGCACAACGGCGGCCTCGGCGACCGGATCAACACAGGCGTGGCGCTGACCCTCTGGTCCGTACCGTCCTTCTGGCTGGGACTGCTCCTGATCATCGTCTTCTCCGTCGGCATCGGCCCGGTCCCCGGGATGTTCCCCACCGGCGGTATGTCGTCGGGCAGTTCGAGCGGCTTCGGGTACGTCACCGACGTGGCCCACCACATGGTGCTGCCCGTCGTGACCCTGGTCGCCGTCGGGTACGCGCAGACGCTCCTGGTCATGCGCTCCTCGCTGCTGGACGAGATGGGCGGCGACTACCTGACGACGGCCCGCGCGAAGGGCCTGCGGGACGATCTCGTACGGCGCCGGCACGCCGTACCCAACGCCCTGCTGCCCACCGTCACGATGGTGTTCATCAACCTGGGCCATGTGGCGGCCGGTTCGATCCTCGTCGAGACGGTCTTCTCCTGGCCGGGGCTCGGCGGTCTCTTCTACCAGGCGCTCAGCGTGCCCGATCTCCCCCTCGTACAGGGCCTGTTCGTCGTCTTCGCCGGCGCGATGATCCTGATGAACCTGCTCGCCGACCTGCTCTATCCGCTGCTCGATCCCCGGGTGGGCCGATGACACTGGAGAAGACCCCTCCGCTCCCCCCGACACCGCGTCCCGCCCTGCCGACCGCGTCCTCCCTCGCCTGGACCCGGCGGCGCGACTCGGTGGCCCGCTTCTGGCGGCAGTACCGTACGCACCGGGCCGGGCTCTTCGGTCTCGCGGCCCTCACACTGATCACCCTGATCGCCCTCCTCGCACCGCTGCTCGTCGGCGACGACGTGCAGAGTGTGACCCACGCGCCCGGGACGGCGCTGGAGTCGCCGAGCGGTGCGTTCCCGCTGGGCACCGACCAGTTCGGGCGGTCGCTCCTCGGCCTGCTCGTCTGGGGCTCCCGCATCTCGCTCACCGTCGGACTGCTGGCGGCCGCCCTGTCCGTCGCCATCGGGACGCTGGTCGGCATCATCGCGGGGCACTACGGGCGGTGGTACTCGACCGTCATCATGCGGATCACCGACTGGTTCCTGGTGATGCCCACACTGGTCCTCGCGATCGTGCTGGCCACCGTGATGTCCCGGTCCATCTGGACCGTCATCCTGGCGATCGGTGTGACCAGCTGGCCGACGACGGCACGGCTCGTACGGGCGCAGACCATCGCGGTCGAGTCCCGGCCGTACATCGAGCGGGCCCGGGCACTGGGCGGCGGCCACCGGCACATCATGACGCGCCATGTGCTGCCCAACGTCATGCCGTTGGTGCTCGCGCAGACCACACTCGGCATCTCCACCGCGATCCTCACCGAGGCCACCCTGGCCTTCCTGGGGCTCGGCGACCCCACCGTCGTCTCCTGGGGCGGCCTGCTCCAGGACGCGCGGGAGGCGGGCGCCGTCTCCTCCGGGCACTGGTGGTACCTCGCGCCGCCCGGCATCGCGATCGCGTGTGTCGCGCTCGCCTTCACACTCTGCGGCCGGACCGTCGAGGCCGTGCTCAACCCCAAGCTAGGGGCACCCCGTTGACGACGCCGCCGACACCGCCGACACCGCCGACACCACCCACACCGCCCACACCGCCCACACCGACAGCACCCGCTCCTTCGCCCACCCTCCTGGAGATCAAGGATCTCCATGTCACCTACGCCTCCGGCGCGGCGGCCCTGCGCGGCGTCGACCTGACCGTCGGGGCCGGTACGAAGCTCGGCATCGCCGGCGAGTCCGGCTGCGGCAAGTCCACCTTGGCGCTGGCACTGCTGCGCCTGCTGCCCGCCTCGGCGAAACTGACCGGCGAGATCCTCCTCGACGGCGAGGACGTCCTCACGATGAAGTGGGGGCGGCTGCGCGCCGTGCGGTGGGCGGGGGCGTCGATCGTGTTCCAGGGCGCGATGCACTCGCTCAACGCGGTGCACCGGATCGGCGACCAGATCGCCGAACCGGTGGTGCTGCACCAGCACGCCACCCCTGCCGCGGCCCGCCGCCGGGCCGCCGCCCTGCTCGAACAGGTCGGGCTGCCGGCGGCCCGCGCGGGCGCCTACCCGCACGAACTCTCCGGCGGACAGCGCCAGCGGGTGATGATCGCGATGGCCCTGGCGTGCGATCCCCGGCTGATCGTCGCCGACGAGCCGACCACCGCGCTGGACGTGATGATCCAGGCGCAGATCCTGCGGCTCATCGAGGGGCTCGTCGCCGAGCAGGGCATCAGCCTGCTGATGATCAGCCACGACCTGACGGTCCTCGCGGACACCTGCGACCGGCTCGCGGTGATGTACGCGGGGCGCGTCGTGGAGGAGGGCCCGGCGCGGGCGGTGTACGACGCGGCGGAGCACCCGTACGGGCGCGCGCTGTCCGCCGCGTTCCCCCGCATCGGCGACCCGGCCTCCCGGCGGGCGCCGCGCGGACTGCCCGGCGACCCGCCGGACCCCTCGGCGCTGCCGGGCGGCTGTACGTTCCATCCGCGCTGCCCGGTCGCGCTGGACGCGTGCGCGGACGACGATCCCGTGCTGCGGGAGGCGGGGCCTGGCCGCCGGGCGGCGTGCGTGCACGTGTCGCCGGGGCGTGCGTCCGGCGCCGCCGCCTCCGCGGACTCCGCCGCGACCGACTCCGACGATGCCGCCGCCGACCTGGCATGAGGCGGTCCCACGGCCTCCTGAGGAGCCACTCATGACCACCACCACGGTCCCTTTGCTCTCGGCCACCGACCTGCACGTCACCTTCCCCGGGCGGCGCGGCGGGGCGCCCGCACGCGCGGTCGACGGGGTCGATCTCGACATCGCCCCCGGGGAGATCGTGGCCCTGGTCGGCGAGTCCGGCTGCGGCAAGACGACGCTGGCGCGCACCCTGCTGGGTCTGGTGCCGCCCACGTCCGGGCGCGTCACCTTCGCGGGCGAGACCCTCACCCACACGTCGCGCGCGCTCAAGGCGTACCGCAAGCGGGTCCAACTGGTCCTCCAGGACCCCAGCGGCTCCCTCAACCCACGCCACACCGTGTACGACGCGGTGGCGGAGGGTCTGCGGATCCACGGGTACGCGGGTGACGAACGCGAAGCCGTCGCCTCGGCGCTGTCCCGTGCGGGGCTGCGGCCGCCGGAGCGGTTCTTCCTCCGCTACCCGCACGAGCTGTCCGGGGGCCAGCGGCAGCGCGTCGTGATCGCGGGCGCGCTGGTCCTCGAACCCGAACTCCTCGTCGCGGACGAGCCGGTGGCGTCCCTGGACGCGTCCGTACGGGGCGAGATCCTGGCGCTGCTGCTGTCGCTGCGGGACGAACTGGGCCTCTCCGCGTTGGTCGTGACGCACGACCTGGGGTTGGCGTGGAACATCGCGGACCGGGTGGCGGTCATGTACCTGGGCCGCATCGTGGAGACCGGGCCGGTGGAGGAGGTCCTGACGTCGCCCCAGCACCCGTACACGCGGGCGTTGTTGTCCGTCCTCCCGGACTCCCCCGGCGCCCCGGTCGTCCTCACGGGCGAGCCCCCGGACCCGTCCCGGATCCCTGCGGGGTGCCGTTTCCACGCGCGTTGCCAGGTCCTGGCGTCGGGCGAGGCGGACGCGGCGGGCGTCGCGGACGCGTGTCGTACGACTGCGTTGCCGGTGCTGTCTGGGGCGACGTCTACGCAGGTGGCGTGTCATGCGGTTCGCCCGGTGTCCGGTGCGGGTTAATGATTGTCCTCAATCGCCGGACGGGCTTGATTTGTCGTGGTGACGGGGGGCGGGGCCTCCGGAGGCACGTATGTCCGGACTGCATGTTTTACGTCGCGTTCAACCGGTCCAATTAGCAACGATCGCCATGCGACACAAAACACGCTCTACGTCCGGACACACGCACCTCCTCCGACCCCGCCCCCCTCACGCCGGACGGGACAGTGACGACCCCGCCCGCACCGGAGCGGGCCGGGTAGTGGCGCGGGCCTGGGAGGGGGACGGGCAGGGGTCGTGTCCGGAACGTAGAGCGTGTTTTGTGTCGCATGGCGATCGTCACGTAATTCGGAGTTGTTGAACGCGACGTAAAACATGCAGTGCAGGACACGGCCCCTGCCCGGCCCCCGGCAACGACCCGCAGCCGAAAACGCGGCCCGCAGCGGGCAAAATCAAGCCTGTCCGGCGATTGAGGACAAAAGCCGGCCGCCAGGCCAACTACACCGCGTCCAACAGCTCGCGCGCTCGCTTCACGTCGTCACCGATCGCCACCAACAACCCCTCGATCGACTCGAACTTCTGCTGCCCCCGCACATACGACAAGAAGTCCACCGTCACATGCAGCCCGTACAGATCCAGGCCCACACGATCGATCGCATACGCCTCGACCGTACGTTCCGTCCCGTCGAACTGCGGGTTCGTACCCACCGAGATCGCCGCCGGCATCCGCTCACCCGCCGCCGTCAGCCACCCCGCGTACACCCCGTCCGCGGGAATCGCCGTGTGCGGCAGCGTCTCCACGTTCGCCGTCGGGTAGCCCAGCTCGCGTCCCCGCTGCGCGCCCCGTACGACGATGCCCTCGACGCGGTGCGGGCGGCCCAGGATCTCCGCCGCGCCCGCCACGTCGCCCTCGGTGACCAGCCGGCGCGTCAGGGTGGAGGAGAACGGCTCGCCGCCCCCCGCCTCCCCGGTGACGTACAGGTCGACGACCTCGACCTCGTAGTCGTACGTCGCCCCCAGCTCCGAGAGCACCGCGACATTCCCCGCCGCCCGGTGCCCGAAGCGGAAGTTCGGGCCCTCGATGACCGCCAACGCGTGCAACTTGTCGACCAGGACCTTCACGATGAAGTCGGCCGGGGAAAGCTTCGAGAACGCCACGGTGAAGGGCAGGATCAGCAGCGCGTCCACCCCCAGCTCCGCCATCAGCTCCGCGCGCCGGTGGTGCGGTGCGAGCAGCGGCGGGTGGCTGCCGGGGCGCACGACCTCGCTGGGGTGCGGGTCGAAGGTCACGACGACCGACGGCACCCCCAGCTCGCGCGCCCGCTCCACGGCCCGGCCGATGATCAGCTGGTGTCCCCGGTGCACCCCGTCGTAGGAGCCGATGGTGACGACGCTGCGCCCCCAGTCCTGGGGGATGTCCTCCAAGCCACGCCAGCGCTGCACTGTGACCGCTCCTCGCCCGAAACTGTGTACGTGATTGCCGGATTACGCAGCTCTAAGACTGCCATGCCCGGGGCCCGCCCCCCGCATCGGCACCGGCGTCCGGAGGTCCGCCCGGCACCCTCCCGGGGAGAACGCGCCCCCCGGTGCACCCGTCGCGCACCCCACGCGCCCCGCCGAAGGGGTGATGCGGGGGTCCGAGATGGATAGACCCCTTCCGGGAGGGGGATCGTGGGGCGGCCGGGCGTGCCCGGGCGCCCCACGGTATGGCCGGCATGAGGGGGAGAAGGGCCCACGCACGGCCGCCCAAGCCTCAGGCGAAGACCGCGAGGCTCTTCGCCTTGCCCTGCTGGTCCTCCACCAGCGCCAGGAGCCGCCCGTCGGGCCCGAACACCGCGACCGCTCCCGTGCCGTACTCCGGTATGTCGAGCCGCACCCCGTTGAGCAGCAGCTTCGCGCGCCGTTCGTCCACGTCCCAGCGCGGGAACGCCGCCGCGGCGGCGTCCGCGACGGGCATGACGGTCAGCTCCTCCTGGAGCTGGTCGAGCGTCCTCGCCGCGTCCAGGGCGTAGGGACCCACCCGGGTCCTGCGCAGCGCGGTGAGGTGGCCGCCGACCCCCAGCCCCGCTCCCAGGTCGCGGGCGAGGGCGCGGATGTACGTCCCCGAGGAGCAGACGACGGAGACGACGAGGTCCACGACGGGCGTGCCGTCCCCGGCCACGGCCTCGCGCACGTCGTACACCCGGAACGAGGAGACGGTCACCGGGCGGGCCGGGATCTCGAACTCCTCGCCGCCGCGCACGCGCGCGTACGACCGCTTGCCGTTGATCTTGATGGCGCTGACCTTGGACGGCACCTGCATCAGGGGTCCGGTGAGGGCCGCGACCCCCGCGTCGATGCCCTCACGGGTGACCGCCGACGCGTCGGTGGACGAGAGGATCTCGCCCTCCGCGTCGTCCGTGACGGTGTCCTGACCCAGCCGGATCGTGCCCAGGTACTCCTTCTCGGTCAGCGCGAGGTGCCCGAGGAGCTTCGTGGCCCGTTCCACGCCGAGGACGAGGACACCGGTCGCCATGGGGTCGAGCGTGCCGGCGTGGCCGACGCGTCGGGTCCTGGCGATCCCGCGCATCTTGGCGACGACGTCGTGCGAAGTGAAACCCGACGGCTTGTCCACGATGACAAGTCCGTCGGGTGTGGGGGTCTGGTCAGTCATTCCTTGGTGGAGCCGTCCTCGTCGGTGGCGGTGGAGGTGTCGGCGGCAGCGTCGGCGTCGGCGGCGCTGTCGGCGTCCTCGTCATCGTCTTCCGGCTTGCGGTACGGGTCCGCGCCGGCCGCGTACGTCTTGCCGGTCGACACCTCCCGTACCTCCGCGTCCTTCGCCCGCGCCTTGTTGAGGAGGTCCTCTATGGTGCGGGCGTTGTCCGGGAGCGCGTCCGGGACGAAGGCCAGCGTCGGGGTGAAGCGGACCCCGGTCTGCCGGCCCACCTCGGAGCGCAGCACGCCCTTGGCGCTCTCCAGGGCCGCCGCGGACGCCGCGCGCTCCTCGTCGTCGCCGTAGACCGTGTAGAAGACCGTGGCCTCCCGCAGGTCGCCGGTGACGCGGGCGTCCGTGATGGTCACGAAGCCGAGTCGGGGGTCCTTGATTCGCCGGTCCAGGGTCTCCGCGACCACGACCTGGATGCGATCGGCCAGCTTGCGGGCCCGCGCGTTGTCGGTCACCGGTCCGTCACTCTTCCTATCGGTTCTCTGGTGTACAAGTCAGTCTTCGTCGCCGTACAGCCGCCGTCGTACCGACAGCAGCTCCACCTCCGGGTGCCCGGCGACCATGCGTTCGCACCGGTCGAGGACGTCCCTGAGATGGGTCCAGTCCCCCGACACCACCGCCAGGCCGATCTCGGTCCTGCGATGGACGTCCTGGTCACCGGTCTCCGCCGCGCTCACCGCGAACTTCCGCTGGAGCTCGGCGACGATCGGCCGGACGACGGAGCGTTTCTCCTTCAACGACCGTACGTCGCCGAGAAGCAGATCGAAGGACAGAGTCCCCACGTACATGCGTATCCGGATGTCCCGCCGGTGCGGGTTCAGACGCCTGCCAACGCTTGGCAGGGACGTTCAGAACCGTAACGCAGCGGCCGGGGCCGGTCGACGGAAATATCTCCCGCCGACCGGCCCCGGCTACCAGCTGCGAATCAGCCTCGCGGCTTCTCGCGCATCTCGTACGTCGCGATGACGTCGTCGATCTTGATGTCGTTGAAGTTCCCGAGGTTGATACCGCCCTCGAAGCCTTCGCGGATCTCGGTGACGTCGTCCTTGAAGCGGCGCAGACCCTGGATGTTGAGGTCCTCCGCGATGACCTTGCCGTCGCGGACGAGCCGGGCCTTGGTGTTGCGCTTGACCTCGCCGGACCGGATGAGAACACCCGCGATGTTGCCGAGCTTGGACGAGCGGAAGACCTCGCGGATCTCCGCCGTACCCAGCTCGACCTCTTCGAACTCCGGCTTGAGCATGCCCTTGAGGGCCGCTTCGATCTCTTCGATCGCCTGGTAGATGACCGAGTAGTACCGGACGTCCACCCCTTCGCGCTCGGCCATCTGCGCGGCACGCCCGGCGGCGCGCACGTTGAAGCCGATCACGATGGCGTCGGAGCCCATCGCCAGGTCGATGTCCGACTCGGTGACCGCACCCACACCGCGGTGCAGGACCCGGATGTCGACCTCGTCGCCGACGTCGAGCTGGAGCAGCGAGGACTCGAGAGCCTCCACCGAACCGGACGCGTCGCCCTTGATGATGAGGTTGAGTTCCTGCACCAGGCCGGCCTTGAGGGCCTCGTCCAGGTTCTCCAGGGAGAACCGGATGCCCCTGCGGGCGAAGGCCGCGTTCCGCTCACGGGCGGCACGCTTCTCGGCGATCTGCCGGGCGGTGCGGTCGTCGTCGACGACCAGGAAGTTGTCACCGGCACCGGGGACGTTGGTGAGTCCCAGGACGAGGACGGGGGTCGACGGTGTCGCCACGTCCACGTTGTCGCCGTTGTCGTCGAGCATCGCCCGGACACGTCCGTACGCGTCACCGGCGACCATCGTGTCACCGACGCGGAGCGTTCCGCGCTGGACGAGCACGGTGGCGACGGCGCCACGGCCACGGTCGAGGTGGGCCTCGATCGCGATGCCCTGCGCGTCCTGCTCCGGGTTGGCCCGCAGGTCGAGCGAGGCGTCGGCCGTGAGGATCACGGCCTCCAGCAGGCTGTCGATGTTCAGACCCTGCTTGGCGGAGATGTCGACGAACATGGTGTCGCCGCCGTACTCCTCGGCCACCAGCCCGAATTCGGTGAGCTGTCCGCGCACCTTGGTCGGGTCGGCGCCCTCGACGTCGATCTTGTTGACCGCGACCACGATCGGCACGTCGGCCGCCTTGGCGTGGTTCAGCGCCTCGATCGTCTGGGGCATCACACCGTCGTTGGCCGCGACCACGAGGATCGCGATGTCGGTGGACTTCGCACCGCGGGCACGCATGGCGGTGAACGCCTCGTGGCCGGGGGTGTCGATGAAGGTGATCCTGCGCTCTTCACCGTTGACCTCGGTGGCGACCTGGTACGCGCCGATGTGCTGCGTGATACCGCCGGCCTCGCCCGCGACGACGTTCGTCTTGCGGATCGCGTCCAGCAGCCGGGTCTTACCGTGGTCGACGTGACCCATGACGGTGACGACCGGCGGACGGGACACGAGGAACTCCTCGCCGCCCTCGTCCTCGCCGAACTCGATGTCGAAGGACTCGAGAAGCTCGCGGTCCTCCTCCTCCGGGCTGACGATCTCCAGCACGTAGTTCATCTCGGTGGCGAGGACCTGGAGGGTCTCGTCGGAGACGGACTGCGTGGCGGTGACCATCTCGCCGAGGTTCATCATCACGGCGACGAGCGACGCCGGGTTGGCGTTGATCTTCTCCGCGAAGTCGGTGAGCGACGCACCGCGCGACAGCCGGACACTCTGGCCGTTGCCACGGGGCAGCATCACACCGCCGACGGACGGGGCCTGCATGGCCTCGTACTCCTGGCGCCTCTGCCGCTTCGACTTGCGGCCACGGCGGGCGGGCCCGCCGGGACGGCCGAACGCGCCCTGTGTGCCACCACGGCCACCGGGACCGCCGGGACGGCCGCCGAAGCCGGGACGGCCTCCGCCGCCACCGCCGAAGCCACCGCCGCCACCGGGACGACCCGGGGCACCGCCGCCGCCACCGGGGCGTCCGGCGAAGCCGCCGCCACCACCGGGACCGGCCGGACGGCCCGCGAAGCCGCCGCCACCGGGACGACCGCCGCCACCGCCGGCACCGGCCGGACGGCCGGGACCACCGGGACCGCGGCCACCGCCGCCGGGACCACCACCGGGACGAGGACCGGCAGCGGGACGCTGCGGCATCATGCCCGGGTTGGGACGGTTACCACCGGGGCCGCCGCTAGGCGCGCCACCGGGGCGTGCCGACTGCTGCGGCCGGGGCATGCCGCCGGGGGACGGACGACCGGACTGGCCGGGTCCGCCCTGCGGACGGGGGCCACCCTGGCCGGCGCCACCCTGCGGGCGCGGGGCGCCGCCGGGGGCTCCGGCACCGCCGGGGCGAGGCGCGCCGCCGGGACGGGGCGTCTGCGGACGCGCCATGCCGGTGGAGCCACCTGAGGTGAAGGGGTTGTTGCCCGGACGCGGGCCCGCGGGGCGGGCACCGGGACGCGGGGCCTGGCCGGGACGGGCGCCCGTGGGGCGGCCACCCTGACGCTGATCGCCCTGACGGTCCGCCGGACGCTCGTTCTGGCGCTGCTCACCCTGGCGCTGCTCGCCCTGACCGCCCGAGGGACGGGTGGCGGGACGGGGGCCGGGGGTCGCTCCGGGACGCTGCTGTGCCGCGGCCGGGGCCGACGGGGGCGCGGTGAACTCCGGGACGGCCGGCGCGGGCTTGGCGGCCGCGGCGGGCCGCGGCGCGGCCGGAGCGGGCGTCGCGGGGGCCGGCGGACGGGGTCCGGGGGCCGGTGCGGCGGACGCGGGGGGCGTGCTGCTCTTGGGGGCCTCGGCGACAACCGGCTTGGGAGCCGGGACACCGGGCTTGGGGGCGGCGGGACGCGCCGCCTGGGCCGGCGAGGGTGCGCCGGGCTTCGCGGGGGCGGCCTTGCGGGGCGCTCCCGGCTTCGCGGGGGCCTTGCCGGCGTTGCCGCCGGGGCCCTGCAATGCGTCGGTCAGTTTACGTACAACCGGCGCCTCGATCGTCGAGGACGCCGAACGGACGAATTCACCGAGTTCTTGGAGCTTGGCCATGACGACCTTGCTCTCAACCCCGAACTCCTTGGCGAGTTCGTATACCCGGACCTTAGCCACTTCGCTCCTTTTAGGTCCGGGTTACCGCCGGACCGTCGCTACTTCATGGGCGTACTCATCGCGTACTCATCGAGTGCTCATCGCAATCTCGACCTACTTCCAACTCGCGAGGTACCTGAACCGCACGGGGTTCCGTGCCGTACGTCTTCCTGCAGTGCCGTTTCCTACCGGCAGTGCCGTTCCTACTGAGCCGCCGTCGCCGTACGGGCTTCGACGGCCCTGCGCAGCTCCGCGCTGTCGAACGGTCCCTGGACCTTGAAGGCCCGGGAAAACGCCCTACGGCGGACTGCCAGGTCCAGACAGACCAAGGCGGGGTGCACATACGCACCCCGGCCGGGCAGCGTACCGCGTTGATCGGGAACACATTGTTCTCCGCTCAGCACGATGCGCAGCAGATCGTTCTTGGCCACTCGCTCCCGGCACCCCACGCATGTTCGCTCAGGGCAGGCTCGGGCGTTCGTCCGGCCAGACACGTTCAAGTCTACCTCCCCGCACCGACCTCACCCCTCCGGGCCAGGATCCGAACGCCCGCCGACGGGCAACTCTGACCGAAAAGATCTCCCGGTGCCGTCCCAGGGCCGGGGAGATCTTCCGGTCCAGCCTCTGCTCCGGTCCGGTCTAGGGCCGGCTCCGGTCGCCGCCGCGGTCCGCGGTACGGCCGCGCTCCCGGTCCCGGTCGGGTCCGCCGTCACGCTCGCGGTCCCAGTCGCCGCCGCGGTCGCGGCCCCGGTCGGTCTCGGCGTCGCTCTCGCTCGGCTCCTCCGTGTCCGGCCGGATGTCGATGCGCCAGCCGGTGAGACGGGCGGCCAGGCGGGCGTTCTGCCCTTCCTTGCCGATCGCCAGGGACAGCTGGTAGTCCGGCACGGTCACCCGCGCCGAGCGGGCGCCGAGGTCGACGACCTCGACCTTGCTGACCCGGGCGGGCGACAGGGCGTTGGCCACCATCTCCGCCGGATCGTCCGACCAGTCCACGATGTCGATCTTCTCGCCGAGCAGTTCGGCCATGACATTGCGGACCCGGGCGCCCATCGGGCCGATGCAGGCGCCCTTGGCATTGAGACCGGATCGTGTCGACCGGACGGCGATCTTCGTACGGTGGCCGGCCTCGCGGGCGATCGCCTCGATCACGACGGAGCCGTCGGCGATCTCGGGGACCTCCAGCGCGAAGAGCTTGCGCACGAGGTTGGGGTGCGTACGGGACAGCGTGACCGAAGGCCCGCGTACCCCCTTGACCACACGGACGACGTACGTGCGCAGCCGCAGGCCGTGGGTGTACTGCTCGCCCGGGACCTGCTCCTGTACGGGGAGGATGGCCTCCATCTTGTCGTCCAGCCGGACCAAAACGTTCTTGGGGTCCTTGCCCTGCTGGACCATGCCGGCGACCACATCGCCCTCGCGGCGCGCGTACTCGCCGAAGGTGACGTCGTTCTCGGCGTCCCGCAGCCGCTGCTGGATGACCTGGCGGGCGGTGGTGGCGGCGATCCGGCCGAAGTCCGACGGGGTGTCGTCGAACTCCCTGGCCTCCTGCCCCTCCTCCAGGTCCGCCGGGTCCTCCTTGGCCCACACCGTGACGTGGCCGTTCTCCCGGCTCAGCACGACCCGGGCCTGGCGGCGGCTGCCGTCGGTGCGGTGGTACGCGATGAGGAGGGCCGACTCGATCGCCTCGACCAGCAGGTCGAAGGCGATCTCCTTCTCCTGCGCCAAGCCCTTCAGGAGCTTCACATCGATGTCCACGGCTACGCCTCCTCTTCCTTCTTGTCCTTGCGGTTGAACTCGAGCTCCACGCGCGCCTTGGCGATCCGCGCGAACTCGGCGCGCCGGGCGGTGGGCTTGCGCCCCTTCACACCGGGCACTTCGAGGTCGAGTCCTTCGTCGTCCACGGTGAGGATGCGGGCGACGAACTCGTCGCCCTCGTCCAGCTGGAACCGGGCGAGCCTGCCGACGGCGCGCACGTAGTGGCGGCGCTCGGTCAGCGGTCGCTCGGCACCCGGGGAGGTCACCTCGAGCTGGTACTCGCCCTCGCCCATGGCGTCGGTCTCGTCGAGCTCGTCGGAGATGTCACGGCTCAGCTCGGCGCACGCGTCGAGGTCCACGCCCTCGTCGGAGTCGACCACGACCCTCAGCACACGACGCCGGCCGGCCCGGGCCACCTCGACCTCTTCCAGATCGAGGTCCTTCGCGCTGACGAGCGGCTCCAGCAGTACGCGCAGCCTCTCGCTCTCGGTGGTGCTCATCCGGGTGACTCCTCGGCCGCGTGTGCTGTTGTGGGATCGTCGTGTGTCAGATCAAAGGGTATCCGGTCCCGGGGGGTGTTGCCGTCCACCGGAGGGTGACCCGCGGGTACGCTCGCCTGCGGTGATCATCGCGAGCCCGAGGAGAGACGCGTGGGGCGCACGGGGACAACACGCAGGCATGCCCTCATCGCCGGAGGAGCGGGGCTGCTGACCGCCTGCTCCTCGGAGGGTCCCGGCCCCGCGGCGGTGAAGAAGGCGGACGACACCCGGCGCCTGCGCGCCGCGCGGGACAGCCGGGCACTGCTGGTCGAGTACGACGCGGTCCTGGACCGGCACCCCGACCTGGCGGGCGCGCTGACGCCGCTGCGTACGGCGGTGGCCGCGCACGTGAGGGCGCTCACCCCGGCCACGCCCTCCCCTCCTCCCGCCCCCTCGTCCTCTCCCCCCTCGGCGTCCGCGACGGCGGCGGGGGCGCTCGCGATCGCGGACGATCCCGCCGACGCGGTGAAGACGCTGGCCGCGGCGGAGCGCCGTACCGCCGACGCGCACTCCGCCGCGCTGCTGGACGCCCCGCCCGAACTGGCCCGTCTCCTCGCCTCGCTCGCCGCGGCCGGCGCCGCGCACGTCTATCTGCTGACGAAAGGTTCCGTCTCGTGAGCACCGGCACGCTGGACGCGACGCAGGCGGCCCTGGCGGCGGAGCACGCCGCCGTGTACGGGTACGGGATCGTCGGCGCCCGGGTGGGCGAGGACCGCGGCGCCGAGGCCACCGCCGCGTACGCCGCGCACCGGGCCCGCCGGGACGCGCTCGCCAGGACCGTGCGTGACCTGGGCGGTGAGCCCGCCGTGGCGGCGGCCGCGTACGCTCTGCCGTTCGCGGTCCCCGACCGGGCCGCGGCCGTCCGGCTCGCCGCCGAGCTGGAGGACCGGGTCGCGGACGTCTACTCCGACCTGGTCCGGGCCTCGGAGGGCCCCGCGCGGCGGGAGGCCGCGGGCGCGCTCCGGGAGGCGGCGGTACGGGCGGTCCGCTGGCGCGGCAGCGGCGTGACCTTTCCCGGGCTCGCCGAGCGACGCTGAGAGCTGACGAAAGGTACGTATGGCTTTCGCTTCTGAACCGCCGGAACGCCTGGTCCGCACGCTGGGCGAGACGTACGGCGACCGGGCCGCCGCCTGGCTGGCCGGGCTGCCCGCGCTGGCGGCCGAGGCCGTGACGTACCACGGGCTGACCGTGGAGCGGGTGGTGGAGCCGGGCGGGCGCAGCGGTCTGGTGCTGCTGGTACGGCGTTCCGACGGCTCCCCCGCGACGCTGAAGATCGTCCCGCCCTTCGCCGCGCCCTCCCTGGAACAGGCGGCGCTGGCGCGGTGGAAGGGCTGGGGGGCGGCGGAGCTGCTGGACACCACCGACACTTCGCTGCTGCTGGAGCGGCTGCATCCGGAGATGTCCCTGCGCTCGCTGCCGGAGGCGAAGTCGCTGCTGGAGGCGGCGGACACGGTACGGAAGCTGTGGGTCGCGCCGCCGCCGGAACACGGCTTCGAGTCGGTGGCGGACCGGACCGCGCGCCAGGCGTCGGCGATGCGGGCGGCCGCGGCGGCGGACGTGGGGCTGGCCCCGCTGATCACGGCGGCGCTCGCGGCCCGCGACGAGCTGTGCGCGTCGGCGACGGAGACGCTGCTGCTGCACGGCGCGTTCCGGCAGGGCAAGGTGCTGGCGGGCGACCGGTCGCCGTGGCTGGCGGTCGGCCCGGAGCCGCTGACCGGGGAGCGCGCGTACGACTTGGCGCGGTTGGCGCGGGACCGGGTGGAGGACCTGGTGGCGGCGGCCCCGGGCGCCTCGTCGACACGCCGCCGTGTCCGCCGGCTGGCGGAGTCCCTGGACATGGATCAGGACCGGCTGCGGGGCTGGGCGCTGTTCCGTGCGGTGGAGTCGGGCACGCGTGCGCTGGCGCTGGGGCATCGCCCGAACGCGGAGGTCTTGCTGGAGTACGCGAGCTGGCTGTAGCGCGGCCCCGAACGCGCGTGGGGTCCAGCTGGACGGAGCGGGCCGCCCTGTTCCCGCCCGCGCTCGTTGCGCGCGTTTGTCCTCAATCGCCGGACGGGCTTGAGTGTGCGCTCAGCGCCGATCGCCCCTGCGGGCGCGAAGGGCCCAGCGGGATCAAAGTCTCCAGCGACGCCGGCTACCACCGGCGGGGCTGATGCCCGGAAGGCACACCAAGCCCCGCCGGCGATCGAGGCGCGGGGGCCCAGGGACAGAGCCCCCGAAGCGGGTGCGCGGGCCGAGTGCCGGAGCAGCCCCGGGGAAGTCCCGAAACGGGGCTCGGCACCACCGGACGGGGCTCATGCCCGGAGGACACACCAAGCCCCGCCGGCGATCGAGGCGCGGGGGCCCGGGGGCAGAGCCCCCGAAGCAGGTACGCCAGCGGAGCCCCGAAACCGGACTCAACACCCCCGGACGGGGCTCATGCCCGAAGGGCACACCAAGCCCCGCCGGCGATTGAGGCGCGGGGGTCCGGGGGCGGAGCCCCCGAAGCGGGTGCGGGCTGCGGCCCGGTGTGGGTCCGGGACGGAGGTCCGAGGCGGGGCCCCCGGGGGCCCCGGGCCGGAGCCCAGGACGCGCGCTACGCGCGCAGGCGCGCCACCGCGTCCGCCACCGTGAGCTCCTCCTTCTCCCCCGTGCGGCGGTCCTTCAGTTCCACCACGCCCTCCGCCGAACGGCGCCCCGCCACCAGGATGTGCGGTACGCCGATCAGTTCCGCGTCCGTGAACTTCACGCCCGGCGAGACACCGGCCCGCTCGTCCACCAGCACCCGCAGCCCCGCCGCCGCCAGCTGCTCGGCGACGTCCAGCGCCAGTTCCGTCTGGAGCGCCTTGCCCGCCGCGACCACGTGCACGTCCGCCGGCGCGATCTCCTGCGGCCAGCACAGGCCCTTGTCGTCGGCGGACTGTTCGGCCAGCGCGGCGACCGCGCGCGAGACGCCGATGCCGTACGAGCCCATGGTCACGCGCACGGGCTTGCCCTGCTGGCCCAGTACGTCGAGCTGGAAGGTGTCGGCGTACTTGCGGCCGAGCTGGAAGATGTGACCGATCTCGATCGCGCGGTCGAGCTTGAGGCCCGTACCGCACGAGGGGCAGGGGTCGCCCTCCTCGACCACGACGACGTCCAGGTACTCGTCGACCTCGAAGTCCCGCCCGGCCACGACGTTGCGCGCGTGGGTGTCGGGCTTGTTCGCGCCCGTCACCCACGCGGTGCCCGCCGCGATCCGGGGGTCGGCGATGTAGCGGATCTTGAGGCCCTGGGGGCCGACGTAACCGCGTACGAGGTCGGGCCGCTCCTCGAAGTCCTCGGCCGTCACGACCTCCACGACCGCCGGCGCGAGGTGCTCGCCGAGCTTGCCGAGGTCGACCTCGCGGTCGCCGGGCACGCCCACCGCCGTGATCTCGCCGTCGATCTTGACGAGCAGGTTCTTCAGCGTCGCGGAGGCGGGCACGCCGAGGTGCGCGGCCAGCGTCTCGATGGTCGGGGTGTCGGGGGTGTCCAGCTCCTCGACGGGCCCGTGCTCGACGGCCTCGGCGGGCGGGGTGAAGGCGAAGGTGACGGCTTCCGTGTTGGCCGCGTAGTCGCAGTTCGGGCAGTCCACGAACGTGTCCTCGCCCGCCGCCGCCGGCGCCAGGAACTCCTCCGACGCGGAACCGCCCATCGCGCCGGACACCGCCGAGACGATCCGGAAGTCGAGGCCGATGCGGGCGAAGATCTTCTGATACGCGGCGCGGTGCAGCGCGTACGACTCGGCGAGGCCCTCGTCCGTGGTGTCGAAGGAGTACGAGTCCTTCATCTGGAACTCGCGCCCGCGCAGCACGCCCGAGCGGGGCCTGGCCTCGTCGCGGTACTTGGTCTGGATCTGGTAGAGCATCACCGGCAGGTCCTTGTAGGACGAGCACTGGTCCTTGACCAGCTGGGTGAAGATCTCCTCGTGCGTCGGGCCGAGCAGGTAGTCCGCGCCCTTGCGGTCCTTGAGGCGGAACAGCAGGTCGCCGTACTCGTCCCAGCGCCCGCTCGCCTCGTACGGCTCCCTGGGCAGCAGCGCGGGCAGCAGCACTTCCTGGGCGCCGATCGCGTCCATCTCCTCGCGGACGACGCGCGAGATGTTGTCGAGCACCTTCTTGCCCAGGGGCAGCCAGCTCCAGATGCCGGCGGAGGTGCGGCGTACGTAACCGGCGCGGACGAGCAGCTTGTGGCTGAGGGTCTCGGCGTCCGCCGGGTCGTCGCGCAATGTCTTGGCCATCAATCGGGACATGCGCTGGACCTGGGACATGGGGAGCACTCCTGCGTTCTCTCGGCTGATGCCTGGAGGTTAGCCGGGCGGCACGGGCGGGCGGTAATCAGTAATCTGCGGGCCGGGTCGGGGGCTCGCCCGCTAGGGCCGCCGCAGGGGCAGGGGCGCGCCCATCACCGCGTACGGCTTCGGGGCGCTCGGGAACAGCACGCGCCGCGCGAGATCCTCGTACCCGAGCATGCGGTACAGCCGCCGGGCGGGGCTCTCGATGTCGATCGCGGACAGGATCGACCGGGGCTGGGCGGCGGCGTCGGTGAGGGTGGTGATCAGGGCGCGGCCGATGCCCCGGGCCTGGAAGCCGGGGTGGACGTGGAGTTCGGTGATCACGAACGTGTCGTCCAGCCAGCTGTCGGTGCCCGCCGAGCGCAGGTACGGCTCGACGACCGAGGACCACCAGTGCGCGCGGTCGTTCGGCAGCCCGTACACAAATCCGACGAGGCGGCCCTCGTCCGTGGTCGCGCCGAGCGCGCGGCAACCGGGGTACATCAGGTGCCGCAGCACGATGTGGCGGCGTACCTCGATCTCGTCGTCGCTGAGCCCGAAGGCGAGCGCCTGCACAGCGAGTGCCTCGTCGACGCGGGCGGCGAGGTCGACGGGGCCCACCCGTACGTCGGGGATCCGGGGGTTGTCCCCGGGGATGCTCAGCATGGGCCGAACCCTACTGACCGCGCGGCACGCTCAGAACAGCACGCTCATGAACGCGCCGACCTCGCGGAAGCCGACGCGGCGGTAGGCGGCCCTGGCGGGGGTGTTGTAGTCGTTGACGTACAGGCTCACCACGGGCGCGACATCGGCGAGCGCGTACCGTACGACGGCGGCCATGCCGGTCTCCGACAGGCCCCGGCCCCGGTGGGCGGGGTCGACCCAGACGCCCTGGATCTGGCAGGCGCGCGGGGTGGCGGCGCCGATCTCGGCCTTGAAGACGACCTTGCCGTCCTCGATCCGCGCGAACGACCGTCCCGCGCCCACGAGTTCGGCGACCCGCGCCTGGTACAGCAGCCCGCCGTCGCCGGCCAGCGGGGAGACGCCGACCTCCTCGGTGAACATGGCGACACACGCCGGCATGATCACGTCCAGCTCGTCCTTGCGGATCCGGCGGACGAGAGGGTCGGGCGGCACGTACGCGGGGAGGTGTTCGGTGACCATCAGCGGCTGGTTGGCGCGGACCTCGCGGGCCGGGCCCCAGTTGGGTTCGAGCAGGCGCCAGAGCTGGGTGGTGGCCGCGACGGGCCCGACGATGGAGGAGCAGCGGCGGCCGGTCCTGCGGGCACGGTCGGCGAAGCCGCGTACGGCTTCGGGGGTGGCGCAGATGGGGACGAGGTTGGCGCCGGAGTAGCAGAGCGAGCGCAGGCGCCCGTCCGCGTACCAGCCCCACATCTCGCCGCCGAGGCGCCAGGGGTCGAGCCCGGCGACCTGCACGCGGGAGGTCACGAAGGCGTTCGTGACGGGATCGCTCTCCAGGATGGCGAGCGCCGCGCCGAGTTCGCTGGGTTCGAGGACCCGGGTGGTGGTGTGCGTCAACACGAGGGCCTCACCGAACGGTCTGCTGATCTCCGCACTGTACCTGGCGGCTGGGCGGAGCGCCGCCCCCCGGGCAGCGGATCCCGCGGCCCTGGTGGGACGGGGCCGCGGGATCCGGTGGGAGTTCGGTGGGGGTTCGGTGAGGGGGATGCCGGCCGGATCGCGGCGGGCGGCCGTCCGGTCAGCCGGAGACGGAGACCTCGGGCTCGCCGGAGGGGATGCCGTCGCGCTCCATCTGCTCGGCGATCTTCATGGCCTCTTCGATGAGGGTCTCCACGATCTTCGACTCGGGGACGGTCTTGATGATCTCGCCCTTGACGAAGATCTGCCCCTTGCCGTTGCCGGAGGCGACGCCGAGGTCGGCCTCGCGCGCCTCGCCCGGTCCGTTGACGACACAGCCCATGACGGCGACGCGCAGCGGCACCTCCATGCCGTCGAGGCCCGCCGTCACCTCGTCCGCGAGCTTGTAGACGTCGACCTGGGCGCGGCCGCAGGACGGGCAGGAGACGATCTCCAGGCGGCGCTGCTTGAGGTTGAGCGACTCCAGGATCTGGATGCCGACCTTGACCTCCTCCGCCGGCGGGGCGGACAGGGAGACGCGGATCGTGTCGCCGATGCCCTCGCTGAGCAGCGCGCCGAACGCGACGGCGGACTTGATCGTGCCCTGGAACGCCGGTCCGGCCTCGGTGACGCCGAGGTGCAGCGGGTAGTCGCACTGGGCGGCGAGCTGGCGGTAGGCGTTGACCATCACGACGGGGTCGTTGTGCTTGACCGAGATCTTGATGTCCTGGAAGCCGTGCTCCTCGAAGAGCGAGGCTTCCCACAGCGCCGACTCGACGAGGGCCTCGGGGGTGGCCTTGCCGTACTTCTTGAGGAGGCGCGCGTCCAGGGATCCGGCGTTCACACCGATCCGGATGGGCGTCCGGGTCTCCCGGGCCGCCTTCGCGATCTCCTTGACCTTGTCGTCGAACTGCTTGATGTTGCCCGGGTTCACCCGTACCGCCGCGCAGCCCGCGTCGATCGCCGCGAAGACGTACTTCGGCTGGAAGTGGATGTCGGCGATCACCGGGATCTGCGACTTGCGGGCGATGGTCGCCAGCGCGTCCGCGTCGTCCTGCGTCGGGCACGCCACCCGGACGATCTGGCAGCCGGAGGCGGTCAGCTCCGCGATCTGCTGGAGCGTCGCGCCGATGTCCGACGTACGGGTGGTCGTCATCGACTGCACCGACACCGGCGCGTCCCCGCCGACCGCGACCGATCCGACCTGGATCTTGCGGCTGACCCTTCGTTCGGCGAGCTTCGTCGGAACGGCGGGCATTCCGAGAGAAATTGCAGTCATCTGGTGTGCAACCCCAAGGTGTGGTTCAGATGCGGATCGGACGGGCTGGTCGGGCCGGCTGTTCGGGCCGACGGGTCGGGCGGGCTGATCGCCCGGGACCCGCGGGCTCCGGACCCCGAGATTACGCCACCGCGCCACGCCCGGGCACATCGCCGCGAAAAGTCCACCCAAAGGCCAACGGCCGGACACGAAAGGTGTCCGGCCGTGGCGAAGCGGGAGAATCAGCTGATCTTGACGGGGTTGACCACGTCGGCGATCAGGACGAGCACGGTGAAGCAGATGAAGATGCCGGCGACGACATAGGCCACGGGCATCAGTTTCGCGACGTCGAACGGACCGGGGTCGGGCCGCTTGAAGAGCCGGGCCAGGTTCCGCCTGGCCGCTTCCCAGAGCGCTCCCGCGATGTGCCCGCCGTCGAGTGGCAGCAGCGGCAGCATGTTGAAGAGGAACAGCGAGAGGTTGAAGCTCGCGACCACGAAGAGCAGGGTCGCGATCAGGTTCGGCGTCGGCTGGTCGAGGTTCATCACCTCGCCGCTGATGCGGGCCGCGCCGACCACGCCGACCGGTGAGTCGGCCTTGCGCTCACCGCCGTCGAAGGCCGCGTTCCACAGATCGGGGATCTTGGACGGGAGGGCGACGATCGAGTCGACGCCGTCCTGGAGCATCGTCCCCATCCGGTCGACGGAGTCGGTGAAGGAGAGCGGGACGATCTCCGAGGCGGAGATGAAGCCGAGGTAGCCCGCCGTGACGTACTTGCCCTCTATGGCCTGCCCGTCGGAGTCCTTCGCGAGGACCTGGTTGGAGACGAGGGTGGCGTGCAGCACCTTGTCCGTGCCGTCGCGGTCGACGGTGATCGTCGCGGGTCCTGTGGTCTTGCGGATCAGGTCGGAGAGCGCCGACCAGTCCTTGACGGGCTGCCCGTTGAAGGCCACGATCCGGTCGTTGGTACGGAGTCCCGCGGCGTACCCCGGTGACATGGGGTCGCTCTTGGCGCACGTCTCGCGGTTCTGGCTCTGCTGGATGACGCACTTCGGGACACCGGCGACCTTGGTGGTCTGGGTCGCGAAGCCGAAGCTCATGGACACGCCGAGGAAGATCGCGACGGCGAGGATCAGGTTCATGAACGGGCCCGCGAACATCACGATGACGCGTTTCCACGGCTTGCGTGTGTAGAAGAGGCGCGTCTCGTCGCCCGGCTCCAGCTCCTCGAAGGCCGCGGAGCGCGCGTCTTCTATCATCCCCCGCCACGGCGAGGTGGACCTGGCCTCGATACGGCCCTGGGCGTCGGGCGGGAACATGCCGATCATCCGGATGTAGCCGCCGAGCGGGATGGCCTTGAGGCCGTACTCGGTGTCGCCCTTCTTGCGTGACCACACCGTCGGCCCGAAGCCGACCATGTACTGGGGCACGCGGATGCCGAAGAGCTTCGCCGTGGAGAGGTGGCCGAGTTCGTGCCAGGCGATGGAGATCAGCAGTCCCACGGCGAAGACGGCGATGCCGAGAATCGTCAACAGGATCGTCATGCGCGAGCCTCCGCTGTCGCCTTTACCGCGAGTTCCCGGGCCCGGGCTCGGGCCCAGGTCTCCGCTTCAAGGACGTCCGGCACGGTGAGCGAGGTTCCCGTGAGGGGATTCCCGTGCTCCGCGACGACCTCGGTGACCGTGTCCATGATGCCGTTGAACGGGAGCCGGCCCCCCAGGAAAGCGTCCACGCACTCCTCGTTCGCGGCGTTGAACACCGCGGGAGCCGTGCCCCCGAGCGTACCGACGTGCCGGGCCAGTCCCACCGAGGGGAAGGCCTCGGTGTCGAGAGGGAAGAACTCCCAGGCCGACGCCGTGGTCCAGTCGAAGGCGGGGGCCGCGTCCGGTACGCGCCGGGGCCAGCCGAGTCCGACGGCGATCGGTCCGCCCATGTCGGGCGGGGTGGCCTGGGCCAGGGTGGAGCCGTCGGTGAACTCCACCATGGAGTGGACGTACGACTGCGGGTGGACGACGACCTCGATGCGTTCGAAGGGGATGTCGTACAGCAGATGTGCCTCGATGACCTCAAGCCCCTTGTTGACGAGGGTCGCCGAGTTGATCGTGATCACCGGGCCCATGGCCCAGGTGGGGTGGGCGAGGGCGTCCTCGGGGGTGACGTCCGCCAGCTCCGCTCTCGTACGGCCCCGGAAGGGTCCGCCGGAGGCCGTCACGACCAGCTTGCGGACGTCGGCGCGGGTGCCGGCGGCCAGCGCCTGGAAGAGCGCGGCGTGTTCGGAGTCGACGGGGATGATCTGGCCCGGTCTCGCCACGGCCCTGACCAGGGGGCCGCCGACGATCAGCGATTCCTTGTTGGCGAGGGCGAGGGTGCGGCCGGCCCGGAGGGCGGCCAGGGTGGGGGCGAGGCCGATGGAGCCGGTGATGCCGTTGAGCACGGTGTGGCAGTCGGACGCGGCGAGCTCGGTGGCCGCCTCCGGTCCCGCGAGGATCTCGGGGAGGGGCTGGCCCGGACCGTACTCCGCCCGCAGGGCCTCTCTGAGCGCGGGCACGGCGTCCTCGCGCGCGACGGCGACCGTACGCACTCCGAGCCGCCGCGCCTGTCCGGCGAGCAGCGCCACCCGGCCGCCCGCGGCGGACAGCGCGGTGACGCGGAAGCGGTCGGGGTTGCGCAGGACCAGGTCGATGGCCTGGGTGCCGATGGAGCCTGTCGAGCCGAGGACGACGATGTCCCGGCGGCCTTCTGCCGGGTCGAAGGCGATGTGCGGGTCCGCGAGAGGGGCTGGGCTGTCGCTCATGGGCCCCATTCTTGCCCCATCGGCGCCGCGTCAGGACAGCGCGCCCCTCCACACGACCGAATCATGACCCGCGAACCCCGGCCGGGTGCCGTCCGGAGCCGGTCAGGAGGCGTCGAACTTGGCCCACTGGGCGCGGATCACGTCGACGGGCACCGCGCCGATGTCCTTCGTGCCGGTGACCTCGGCGCGGAAGGAGAGAGTGGTGGAGCCGGACTGTACGACGGTCAGGTATTCGTACAGCTTCTTCTTGCCCCGGACGTCGAGGATCGTGAAGCGGTACGCGACGGAGTCGTCCCCCAGGTGCGGCGCCTTGACCGTTTCCGTCGCGAGGTATTTCGCCCGCACGAGGGAGAGCCGGTCCTCGGTGAATCCGCCGGCGCAGGCGCGGCCCGCGGTGGTGAGGGCCTTCATGACCCGGGCGGCGCCCTGTCCCGCGTACGAGCGCAGTCGGACGTCCACGGTGACGCCGAGCTTCTCGCGGGGGTCCTCGGCCCGGCGGCCGACCTCGGCGGCGGGACGGAATCCGCTGACGCCGGGGGCGAGGCTGACGAGGGGCTGGCAGACGGCGGGGGCGGCGGTGTAGTCCGTGTCCAGCGGGCCGCCGAGGGGGTACGTGGACACGGTGTAGGCGCCCGCCCGCTCGCCGTCGGAGAGGGCGGCGGCGGTCAGTTGGCGCTCGGTGCGGGGCGGCGGGCCCGCCGGGGCGGCGGACGGGGACGGCTTGCTGTCGGTCGTACCGCCGCCGTCACATCCGGCGACACCGGCCAGGACGCCCACGGCGAGCACGGCCACCGCCAGGCGTCCACGCCCCGGCCCACGCCCACGCCCGCCGCGCCGCACTGCCCCGGCCATGTGTCTCCCCCTGTTGTGTCGGCACCGCCGCGTTGATCACGACGGCCGAGGCTCGATTGTGCGGCACGGGGGCGGCCCGCTCACAACGCGGCGCCGGGTGTCGCGCGCGGCAGCGCGGTGTAGCGGTGCTCCAGGATCACGCGGTAGCCCGACGCGTCGTACAGGCCCATCGCGACGGTGTTCCCGCCGAACACGTTGAACATCAGCGCCGAGTCGCCCGCGCCGAGCGTCTCGCTCTCGGCGACCGCCATCGACGCGTGGCCGAACCCTTTGCCCCGCCGGCTCTCGTCGATCTCCAGGGAGAAGCCGAAGGTCACTCCCGGCAGGTGGTGATGCTTGAGCCAGAGGGTGCCGACCGGGGCGCCCGCCGCCTCCAGGACGACGATGTTGTGGTCGGGGGTGGCCAGTCCGGCGGGCAGGAGGTCCGCGAAGTCTCGGTCGGACTTGGCCCGCGCCTCGCCGGGGGTGAGGGACCCGGAGCGGACGATGTCGGCGACGTACTCGTCCTTGCCCGCCACCAGCCAGGGCCCGTATTCGTCCGCCGTCATCCGGCGGGCGGTCAGGGCGGCCCCGGCCCTGCGGACCGGGCCGGCCTCGCGGACGGGCGCGGCTTCGCGGACCGGCGCGGCCTCGCGGACCGGCGCGGCCTCCCGGACCGGCGCGGCCTCCCGGACCGGCGCGGCCTCCCGGACCGGCGTCACGTCCCGGTCCGGCCCGGCGAGGTGGCGCAGGCGGGTCTGGCCCCGGACGGAGTAGTGCGCGAACAGCGGGTCAGCCCCGGTGAGTTGTACGGTCAGCCGGGCCGCCCCCGCCGCCGCGCACCGGCCCTCGGCCCACGTACGGGCGGCCTCTCCGTGCCCCTGCCCGCGGTGCGCGGGATCGATCCAGAGGTCCACGAGCCGGCCGGTGAGGGAGGGGCCCGGTTCGTCCTCGTCCAGGGACACGGCGACAAAGCCCACCGTCCCGCCGCCGTCCGCGGTCAGTTCGGCGACCGTCCGGCGGGCCGCCCCGGCCCGGACCTCCTCGATTCGGCGCTCCACGGCGGCGGCCGGGTGCCCGGCGGAGCCGTACGCCGCGCGCAGCCGCCGCTCGAATCCCGCCTGCCAGCGGGAGGGGTCGTCCACCAGGCCGAAGTCCGTCATCGCGTCACCCTGTTCCTCGCCGTGTCCTCGTGTCCGTCGCCGTGCACGGGCCGGAAGCCCGCCGAGACGATACGCGGTGGGCGGGCGCGCGCCCAGCGGTTTCCGGGGCCGGGGCGGGGGCCGT
Organism: Streptomyces sp. NPDC087420; assembly: GCF_044744165.1. Lineage (NCBI taxonomy): Bacteria > Bacillati > Actinomycetota > Actinomycetes > Kitasatosporales > Streptomycetaceae > Streptomyces > Streptomyces sp. NPDC087420. Next base: position 234,403 of record NZ_JBIUXU010000014.1, on the reverse strand, counting down.
CCGGGGTGGGCAGTTATGTCATGTCCATTGACATGACCACCCTCCGGATCGATTCTGAGAGCGCTCTCAACCCCTCGACCCCCACAGTGCAGGAGGCAGAGCGTGCTCTCCCTGAAGAAGGTGCTGGCGCCCCTGGCGGCCGCGGTGATCCTCGCCGCGGGGTTCACCGCCGCGGGACCGGCGGAACCCGCCGAGGCCGCCGTCCCGACGACGATCCCTCTCACCCTCACCAACAACTCCGGGCGCACGGACCCGGTCTACGTCTACAACCTCGGCACCCTGCTCACCACGGGTCAGCAGGGCTGGGCCGACGAGAACGGCACGTTCCACGCCTGGCCCGCCGGCGGGAACCCGCCGACCCCCGCGCCCGACGCGTCGATCACCGGGCCCGCCAACGGGCAGTCCAAGACGATCCGGCTGCCGAAGTTCTCCGGCCGGGTCTACTTCTCGTACGGTCAGAAACTCGTCTTCAGGCTGACCACCGGCGGTCTCGTGCAGCCCGCGGTCCAAAACCCGGCCGACCCGAACCGGAACATCCTCTTCAACTGGACCGAGTACACGCTCAACGACGCCGGCATCTGGATCAACAGCACCCAGGTCGACATGTTCTCGGCGCCGTACGCGGTCGGGGTCAAGATCCCCAACGGCACCACGAAGTCCACCGGGCACCTCAAGCCCGGCGGCTACAACGGCTTCTACACCGCGCTGCGCGCCCAGTCCGGCTGGGGCGGCCTGATCCAGACCCGGTCCGACGGAACGGTCCTGCGCGCGCTCTCGCCCGGCCACGGCGTGGGGTCGGGCGCACTGTCCGCCACGGTCATGAACGACTACATCAATCGGGTCTGGACGAAGTACGCGTCCTCGACTCTGACGGTGACCCCGTTCACGGACCAGCCGAACACCAAGTACTTCGGGCGGGTCTCCGGCAACGTCATGAACTTCACCAACAGCGCGGGGGCCGTGGTCACGTCCTTCCAGAAGCCGGACTCCGACAGCATCTTCGGCTGCTACAAACTGCTGGACGCGCCCAACGACCTGGTCCGCGGGCCGATCTCGCGCACCCTGTGCGCCGGGTTCAACCGCTCCACGCTGCTGACCAACCCCAACCAGCCGGACACGAGCGCGGCGGGCTTCTACAAGGACGCGGTGACCAACCACTACGCCCGGCTGCTCCACGACCGGATGGCCGACGGCAAGGCGTACGCCTTCGCCTTCGACGACGTCGGCGCGCACGAGTCGCTGGTGAACGACGGCAACCCGCAGCAGGCGTACATCACGCTCGACCCGTTCAACTAGCCGCCCACTGCCCGGCAGCACGAGAGGGCCGCGTCCGTTGTCACGGACGCGGCCCTCTCGCCACTCCCACCACCTCCCCCGCCGGGTCAGCCGATCCGGCGGTGGACGTTCTCCCGCCCGGACGGGCCCGGTGTCGCGTCCGCGATCCAGGGGCCGTCCCCGCTGGGGTCGACGATGCCTTCCTCCAGCCAGGTGTACGTACCGGACAGGACGCCGTCCACGACCTTGCGGTCGATCTCGTCCGTGTTGGACCAGAGCCGCGTGAACAGCTCCTCGACCCGGATCCTGGCCTGGCGGCAGAAGACGTCGGCCAGTTGGTACGCCTCGCGGCCGTGGTCGCCGCCGGTGCGCAGCATCTCGGCCCGTACACAGGCCGCGCTCATCGCGAAGATCTCCGCGCCGATGTCCACGATCCGCCCCAGGAAGCCCTGTTTGGTCTCCATGCGGCCCTGCCAGCGGGACATCGCGTAGAACGTGGACCGGGCGAGCTTGCGCGAGGTCCGCTCGACGTACCGCAGGTGGACCGACAGGTCGGCATGCCCGCTCGGGTGGAACTCCGCGTATGAGCCCGGCAGTTGGCCCGTCCCGGCGACCAGCTTGGGCAGCCAGCGGGCGTAGAACCTGCCCGCCTGCGCGCCCGCCTTCGCCTTGTCCGAGAAGGACTTGTCGGGATCGATGATGTCGCCGGCCACCGCGAGGTGGGCATCGACGGCCTCGCGGGCGATCAGCAGGTGCATGATCTCCGTCGAGCCCTCGAAGATGCGGTTGATGCGCATGTCCCTGAGCATCTGCTCGGCGGGGACGGCCCGTTCGCCGCGCGCCGACAGCGACTCGGCGGTCTCGAAGCCCCGGCCGCCGCGGATCTGGACCAGTTCGTCGGCCATCCGCCAGCCCATCTCGGAGCCGTACAGCTTGGCCAGGGCGGCTTCGATCCGGATGTCGTTGCGGTCCTCGTCGGCCATCTGCGAGGAGAGGTCGACCACCGCCTCCAGCGCGAACGTGGTCGCCGCGATGAAGGAGATCTTCTCGCCCACGGCCTCGTGGCGGGCGACCGGCCTGCCCCACTGCTCGCGGGCCCCCGACCACTCGCGGGCGACCTTGAGGCACCACTTGCCCGCGCCGACGCACATGGCGGGCAGGGAGAGGCGTCCGGTGTTGAGGGTGGTGAGGGCGATCTTGAGACCCGCGCCCTCCTCCCCGATGCGGTTCGCCGCCGGGACGCGGACCTGGTGGAAGCGGGTCACGCCGTTCTCCAGGCCGCGCAGGCCCATGAAGGCGTTGCGGTGCTCGACCGTGATGCCCGGGGAGTCGGCCTCGACGACAAACGCCGTGATGCCGCCCTTGCGGCCCTCGGCCTTCGGCACCCGGGCCATCACCACGAGGAGGTCGGCGACCACGCCGTTGGTGGTCCACAGCTTCACGCCGTCGAGCACGTAGTCGTCGCCGTCCGGGACGGCCGTGGTCGCCAGCCTGGCGGGGTCGGAGCCCACGTCGGGCTCGGTGAGCAGGAAGGCCGAGATGTCCGTACGGGCCAGGCGCGGCAGGAAGGTGTCCTTCTGCTCCTGGGTGCCGAACATCTTGAGCGGCTGCGGTACGCCGATCGACTGATGGGCGGAGAGCAGCGCGCCGACGGCGGGGTTCGCGGACCCGACGAGGGATAGCGCCTTGTTGTAGTACACCTGGGTGAGGCCGAGACCGCCGTACTTGACGTCGATCTTCATGCCGAGCGCGCCCAGCTCCTTGAGGCCGGCGATCACCTCGTCGGGGATCCTGGCCTCGCGCTCGATCAGGGCGCCGTCGATCTCCCGGTCGCAGAACTCACGCAGCTTCGCCAGGAACGCCTCCCCCCGCCTGACGTCCTCGGACGCGGGCACGGGGTGCGGGTGGATGAGGTCGAGCCGGAAGCGGCCGAGGAACATCTCCTTGGCGAAACTGGGCTTGCGCCAGCCCTGCTCGCGGGCGTCCTCGGCGACCTGTCGGGCCTCACGCTCGGAGACTGTGGGCCTGCCCTGCGGGTCCTTCGGTGCGGATGCTTCTGAGGGGACGGATGGGGCGGACATGAGGAACTCACCTCGCCGCGATGTCGGGAGCGATGGACGTGTACCGGCCGGTTCTACTCGTCCGTATCTACCCGATATCCGACAGACGCACCAGTGGTGGGCCGACCAATCGATCGGCCCACCACACGCTGCGGGCGCCCGCTAGAGAGCGAGGCCCGTCAGAACCATCACGCGCTCGTAGGTGTAGTCCTCCATCGCGAACCGCACGCCCTCCCGGCCGACGCCGGACTGCTTGGCTCCGCCGTACGGCATCTGGTCGGCGCGGTACGAGGGGACGTCACCGATGATCACGCCGCCGACCTCCAGGGCGCGGTGGGCGCGGAAGGCGGCCTGGAGGTCGTGGGTGAACACCCCTGCCTGGAGGCCGTACTTGGACTCGTTCACGGCCTCGAAGGCGGCTTCCTCGCCCGTCACGCTGCGGAGGGTGAGAACCGGGCCGAAGACCTCCTCGCGGGCGAGTGTGACGTCGTCGGGGACGTCGGCGAGGACGGTGGGCGCGTACGAGGAGCCGTCGCGCTTGCCGCCCGTGAGCAGCCGGGCGCCCGCCTGTACGGCTTCGTCGACCCAGGACTCGACGCGCCGGGCGGCCTCCTCGCTGACGAGCGGGCCGACGTCGGTGGTGTCGTCGGACGGGTCGCCGGTGACCTGGGCCTCGACGGCGGCGACGATCCTCGGCACGAGCCGCTCGTGGACGGCCGCGTCCGCGATCACGCGCTGTACGGAGATGCAGGACTGGCCGCCCTGGTAGTTCGAGAACGTGGCGATGCGGGCCGCCGCGTGGTCGAGGTCCTGGTCGCTCGCGAAGTCGGCGAGGACGACGGCGGCGCCGTTGCCGCCGAGTTCGAGCGTGCAGTGCTTGCGGGGGACGGAGTCCATGATCGCGTAGCCGACCTTGTCGGAGCCCGTGAACGAGATCACCGGCAGCCGTTCGTCCTGGACGAGGGCGGGCATCCGGTCGTTCGGCACGGGCAGGACCGACCAGGCGCCGGCCGGCAGGTCCGTCTCGGCCAGCAGCTCGCCGAGGAGCAGCGCGGACAGGGGGGTCGCCGGGGCGGGCTTGAGGATGATCGGGGTGCCGACGGCGAGGGCGGGGGCGACCTTGTGGGCGCAGAGGTTGAGCGGGAAGTTGAACGGCGCGATGCCGAGGACGACGCCCTTGGGGAAACGCCGGGTCAGCGCGAGGCGGCCGGCGCCGCCCGCGTCGGTGTCGAGGCGCTGCGCCTCGCCGCCGTTGAACCGGCGGGCCTCCTCGGCGGCGAACCGGAACACGGAGACGGCGCGGCCGACCTCGCCCCTGGCCCACTTGAGGGGCTTGCCGTTCTCGGCGGAGATGAGGCGGGCGATCTCCTCCACGCGTTCGCCGAGGCGGCGTGACACGTGGTCGAGGGCGGTGGCCCGGGTGTGGGCGGGCGTCGCGGCGAATGTGCCGCGCACGGCGTGGGCGGCCGCGACGGCCTCCTCGACCTGCTCCTCGGTCGGCACGGCGACGGTGCCGACGTGACGGCCGTCCCAGGGGGAGGTCACGTCGAAGGTGTCCTCGCCGGTGGCCTGGCGGCCGGCGAGCCAGAAGGCGGTGGTGGGAGTCATGGGTCAACGGTAGGGGCGGGGGCGTGTGGTGTTGTTGGCCGAGGTGGAGTGGTCCTGGGTTCGAGGACGCCGCTTTGGTGGGCTGCCCGCCTGGTGACCGGGTTGCGTTCTGGGGCCGGTGGGCCGCGCGTTCTCGGTGACCGGGTTGCGGTTCGTGTTGTCCTCAATCGCCGGACGGGCTTGATTTTGCCCGCTGCGGGCCGCGTTTTTGTGTGCGGGTTGTTGCCGGGGGCCGGTCAGGGGTCGTGTCCTGCACTGCATGTTTTACGTCGCGTTCAGCACCTTGTCTTAGCAACGGTCGCCATGCGACACAAAACACGCTCTACGTTCCGGACACGACCCCTGCCCGTCCCCCTTCCGGGCCCGCGCCAAAACAACCCGGCCCACCCCGGGTCTTTAAGCCCGTCCGGCGATTGAGGACATTAGTAACCGCAACGGACACCGTGGCGGAAGCTACCGCTCCGTCGTCTTCAGCGACAGCCACAGCTCCATCCGGACGTCCGGGTCGTCCAGGGAGCGCCCCAGGATCTCCTCCACCCTCCGCATCCGATAGCGGAGCGTATGCCGGTGGACGCCCAGATCCGCCGCCGCCGCGTCCCACTGGCCGTGGCGGGAGAGCCAGGCCCGGAGTGAGGCCACCAGGTCGCCCCGGCCCTTCGTGTCGTGTTCGTACAGCGCCCGCAGCATCCCGTCCGCGAACGCCCGCACCGCGTCGTCCGCGAGCAGGGGCAGGATCGAGCCCGCGGCCAGCTCCTCGTGCTCGACCAGCGCTCGGCCCCGCCGCCGCGCCACCGACAGCGCCGCCTCGGCCTGTTTGTACGCGCCGCCCACCGCGATGGGCCCCGTGGGCGCCGAGAGCCCGATCACGACGCCGCCGACCGCGTCGGGCCCGTCGACCGCACGCTCCCCCAGACGCGCGGCGGACGCCACCACCGCGCCCCCGTCCACCGCGAGCACCGCGAGCCGCTCCCCGTCCGGTACCGCCAGCACCGCCTCGCCCGCCCGCGCCCCCGCCGCCTCCAGCGTGTCCGACAGGGCCTCCAGCGCGCCCGGCTCCGTCGTGTCGGACTCCGGTTCCGCGATCAGCAGGCGGAACGGCGCGTCGAGGAGCCCGCCGTACAGTTCGCCCGCGACGGAGCGCGCGTGGTCGGGCTGCCCGGACAGCAGCATCCGCAGCACCGCCGCCCCGAGCCGCTGCTCGGCCTCCTGGAGGGCCCGCGACCGCTCGGTCGTCAGCGTGAGGAGCGCGACCGCCGAGTGCACGGCGTACCGCTCGGCGGTGCCCAGCGCCGCGCCCGTGCCGACCGCCAGTGCTCCGCCGGTCCGGCGGCCCGTGCCCAGGGACTGGAGTTCGACGCGGTCCTCGGCGCCGTCGCCGTGGCCCGGGTCCCCGACAACGACGCTCGCCGGCGCGGGCCGCTCCCGCAGCCGCTCCACGTCGGCCGTCAGCCGGGCCGCGCGCCGCGCCGCCCACTCCGGCGCGGCGGCGACAACCGCGCCGGTCGCGTCGTACAGCGCCGCCCAGCCGTCCACATGCGCGGCGAGCCGGGTGAGCAGCGCGGCGGGGCCGTCGGCGAGCGCGGCGCGGGTCAGTTCGCGCTGGGCCTCGAAGCCCGCCGTGACGGCGCGGTACTGGTCCGCCGCGATCGCCGCCGACACGGCCTTGCTGATCGCCAGGAAGGGCGTGCGCCGGGGCACTTCGAGCAGGGGCAGCCCTTCCGCGCGCGCCGCGGCGACCAGCGCCTCCGGGACGGAGTCGTAGTTCACGCCCACCGCGAAGCCGAGCCCGGCGACCCCCGCGCCGACGAGCCGCCGTACGTACGCCGTCATGGCCTCCGGGTCCTCGGCGTCCAGCGTCGTGGCCGTGACGAGGAGCAGTTCGCCGCCCTCCATGTACGGGACGGGGTCGGCGAGCTCGCTGGCGTGGGCCCAGCGCACGGGCGTCCGCAGCCGGTCCTCGCCCGCGCGCACCGTGAGGTGGAGGGCCGAGTGCTGCACGAGCGAGGCGAGCGTGGGCGGCATGGCGGGACCGTAGGCCTTTGTCTGGGAACGTCGGGGACGTCCGGGAAACCGGCGGGCGAGTACGCCGTCCCGTACGAACGGCGTACCCCAATCCTGCCAGCTTGTACGAACGACGTACCGGTCTCAGCCGCCCAGATCCACCAGCAGCGGCGGCGCGTGCTCGCCGCCCACCGTGCGCAGCGACAGCACGGCGTGCCCCGCGGGAACCGCGTGCGCCAGGTCCGAGGCGGACCACCGCTCGCGTTCGACCTGCCGTACGGTCACCGCGTCCGTCGTCACGGCCTTGCCGGTGACCAGCTTGCGGAAGGCGTGGATGGCTCTGGTCAGCGGCTGGTCCGCGAAGACCGTGCGCTGGGTGACGTCCCGGGTCTCCACCCATTCGGTGCCCCACGCCTCGGCGAACCGCTTGCCGTCCCAGGTAGTGATCCCGGAGAAGGCCATCCGGCAGCCGACGGCCCCGAGCAGGGAGGTGTGCAGTGCTTCCGGTACGTCATCGAGCGTACGGAGGGTGAGCACGGCGCCCGCGTTGGCGGACCGCAGTCGCTGTACGCCGCGCAGTGTCTCGGCGGTGAGGGTACGGGTCGCGTCGTCCAGGACGAGGCAGGCGAAGAGCGAACGGTCGGCCCGGGCCGCGGCGTTGGCGGTGAACTGGGCAAGGATGAGCCGGGCCAGCAGCCGGGAGGCCTCGGCGTGGCCGCGCTCGGGCAGGTCGATGCGGACCCGCAGCGGGTGCTCCAGGGTGCGCAGGGAGAAGGGCCTGGTCCGGCCGCTGGTGTCGAAGAATCCGGCGAAGGCCGGGCGGTCGAGCAGCGCGATCCGGTCGGCCAGCGCGGGTCCCGGGTCGCCGGGGGTGCCCGACTGCCGTTCCCTGGTGTCGAGTTCGCGCCGCATGCCGTACTGGCCCTTGGTGTCGAGCGCCTCGCGCAGGGCGGCCAGGGCGGTGGGTTCGCCGTCGAGCAGTTCCCGCAGTTCCGGTACCGACGGCAGGCGGTCGTGGGCGGCCCGGAAGGGTCCGAGCAGCTGGGCGAGGGCGGTGGTGGCCCGCCGGCCGTCGGTGTCGGCGAGGTCGCCGACCAGGCCTTCGGCCAGGAGCGTCGCGGCTTCGTCCGGGTCGTTGGTGCCGCCGTACAGGTCGAGGTCGTAGGCGGAGGCGGGGTCGCCGAGGCTGACGACGACGTCGTACGCGTCGTCGGGGCCGAGGCGGGTGCCGGTGGCGCAGACGGCGATGACGGCGGCGCGTCCGGCGAGGGCCTGGAGGGCGAGCGACTCGACGACGGGGCGGACGAGGGCGCGGGTCTTGCCCGTGCCGGGCGGGCCGACGGCCAGCAGTGAGGTCCCGAGCAGGTCGGGGTCGAGGGCCAGTCCGGTCCCGCGGCGGGCGTACGGGTTGCGCTGCCCGTCCTGGACCGTGCCGAGCAGGACCTGACGCCCGAGCAGGTCGTGCCGGGCCGCGCGGACGGGGAGGTCGCGGGCGTGGGAGGGGTGGACGCAGGCCGCCGCGCCGTGCGCGCGGACCTCGTCGGTGAAGGCGGTGAGCCGGGAGGGATCGGCCCGTACGGACTGCCAGGCGCGGCGGATCCGGATGTAGTCGACGTCGTTCATCCGCCCGTCCCGCACCGCGGCGGCGAGCCGCGCGGCGATCTCACCCTGCCCGGCGGCCCGCAGCTCGGGCCACTCGGCGAGGTCGTCCTCGGGTCCTGGCGGGGCGGGGGCGGTCGCGGCGGTCCGGGTGCGGTGGCCGAGGACGCGGCGGGCGAGCTCGGCCCAGCGGCCTAGGCGGCCGAAGACGACGAGCATCACGATGATCATCAGTGCGTAGTAGACCTTGAGGGAGGTCTCGCCCGTGGTGGTCCCCGGCCAGGAGTCGGGGGTGAACGCGAGGAGCGGCCAGACCCAGATACTGCCGAGATAACCGTTGTAGATCAGCGACCAGAGGAGCACTCCCGCGAGGAGTGAGATCAGGGCTCCGCTGACGAGCTGGCGCAGGGGTGCGCTCTCCGGCTCCTGTTCCGCCCGCACGACATGGCCGTACGCCCAGGTCCCCGGACCCGCGTCGACGCGGGGGACGTGCAGCCAGTCACGCAGCGTCGGTCCGGTGACGGGCCGGTGTTCCGGGGCGGGTGGCGGTTCCACGGGCCTCGGGCGGGAGCCGGTGGCGGCCGGGGGAACCGTCGGCGGGGGCATCGAGGGCGGCATGGGAGGCGGCGGCCCCGCCGGGCGGGGCACGGGATGGGCTTGGGGGCCGTGGGAGTCGTCCCGCCGGTCGCCCGGCGAACCGGCCCTCGCATCGCCCCGCGCCTCGTACGTGCCGTCGGTGTCCATGAGCTCCTGCCCCCTGACCAGCCAGGACCGATGTGCGTATGCGCCGCTCAACGTATTGCAACTGCAATACGTTGAGACACAGTATGGCGACTGCCCGGCGTCAGCACGTGGTTGACCGGCCCGCGCCCGCCGGGGTGTCGCCCCTCCCCCACCCCCGCCCACCCCCCTATGTCCGCCGCGGACAAACGACACGGCCGGACCACTACCGAACGGCGCGTGCCCGGGTCGGGCTCGCGCGCCTAGCCTGCGGGGAAAGCGCCGCGTCCACGTCCGAGTCCGGAGCATCGCCGGAGCACCCCCCAGGAGCCCCTCATGACCGCCATCCCGCAGGAGCGCCGTCTTGTCACCGCCATCCCAGGACCCCGGTCGCTGGAGTTGCAGGCCCGGCGCGACGCCGTGGTCGCCGCCGGGGTGGCGTCCACGCTGCCCGTGTTCGCCGCGCGCGCCGGGGGCGGGGTCCTGGAGGACGTGGACGGGAACCGGCTGATCGACTTCGGGTCCGGGATCGCGGTCACCACGGTCGGCGCCAGCGCCGAGGCCGTCGTACGCCGGGCCACCGCGCAGCTCGCGGACTTCACCCACACCTGTTTCATGGTCACGCCGTACGAGGGGTACGTCGAGGTCTGCGAGCGGCTCGCCGAGCTGACCCCCGGCGACCACGCGAAGAAGTCCGCGCTGTTCAACTCGGGCGCCGAGGCCGTCGAGAACGCCGTGAAGATCGCGCGCAGTCATACGAAGCGGCAGGCGGTGGTGGTGTTCGACCACGCGTACCACGGCCGTACGAACCTCACGATGGCGCTGACCTCGAAGAACATGCCGTACAAGAACGGCTTCGGGCCGTTCGCCCCGGAGATCTACCGGGTGCCGGTCGCCTACGGCTACCGCTGGCCGACCGGTCCCGAGAACTGTGGCGCCGAGGCGTCCGCGCAGGCCATCGACCAGATCACCAAGCAGATCGGCGCCCAGAACGTCGCCGCGATCATCATCGAGCCGCTGCTCGGCGAGGGCGGTTTCATCGAGCCTGCCAAGGGGTTCCTGCCCGCGCTGGCGCGGTTCGCGAAGGACAACGGCATCGTGTTCGTGGCGGACGAGATCCAGTCCGGTTTCTGCCGTACGGGCCAGTGGTTCGCGTCCGAGGACGAGGGCATCGTGCCCGACCTGGTCACCACGGCGAAGGGCATCGCGGGCGGCCTGCCGCTCGCCGCCGTGACCGGCCGCGCGGAGATCATGGACGCGGCGCACGCGAGCGGGCTGGGCGGTACGTACGGCGGGAACCCGGTGGCCTGCGCCGCCGCGCTCGGGGCGATCGAGACGATGAAGGAGCTGGACCTCGTCTCGAAGGCCCGGCGCATCGAGGAGATCATGAAGAGCCGGCTCTCCGCGATGAGCGAGAAGTACGACGTGATCGGTGACGTCCGGGGCCGCGGCGCGATGATCGCGATCGAGCTGGTGAAGGACCGGGGCACGAAGGAGCCTGACCCGGAGACGACCGGCGCGCTGGCGAAGGCGTGCCACGCGGAGGGGCTGCTGGTCCTCACCTGCGGTACGTACGGCAATGTGCTGCGCTTCCTGCCGCCGCTGGTGATCGGCGAGGACCTGCTCAACGAGGGCCTGGACATCATCGAGTCGGCGCTCGCCGCGCTCTGAGCGGGCGAAACGGAAGTCATGGTCAGGAGCCGCTGGTCAGGGCCTGTGAAGAAGGTGTGCGAGGGCGATGGCGGCTCTGTTTTCCCGCTGTCCGTCCCCGCCGCCCTGACGTACGGTTTGTGCGGATGAGAGAAACACCCCGCTCGCAGGGGACTGCGGGCGACACCGGTTCGGGGCGTCCCCAGCACCGTTCCGGCCGTGCCTTCGCGCACACCACCGGAGCTTCAGGCTCCGGATCTCCTCACGGATCGGACGGCCGCACGGCCCAAACCCCCCGGGGCGTGCGGCACACCGGTCCTGTCGGCCGCCCTGGAACCACCCCCCCTGTTCCAGGGCGGCCGCTCTCTCATCTCTTCGCGGTCTTCTCCCGCTTCTTCGCGGTCTTCTCCGTTCCGCGCCGTCCGTGGCAGTCCCGGCGCGCGTGGGTCTTCGCGCTGTGCGCGGTCCTCTTCTCCCTCGTCACCTGGCAGGCCGCCGACGGTGGTCCCGTGCGCCGGGCCGACGAGCGCCTGGAGCTGTCCCTCGCCGGTCACGGCCCCCGGCCCCTCACCGAACTCTTCGCCGATCTCGGCAGTGTCGTGGTCGCCCTGCCCGTCCTGGCGCTGGTTCTCGGGTACGTGCTCCGGCGCGGGCGGCGCGACCGTGCGCTGGCCGCCGCCCTCACCATGGTGGCCGTGCCCGTCCTGGTCGTCCCGCTCAAGTTCTGGATCGACCGGCGCGGCCCGCTGACCGACGCCACCGGGTACTACCCGTCGGGCCATACGGCGACGGCGATGGTCGCGTACGGCGCGGCGGCGCTGCTCCTCGCCCCGTACGCGGGACGGAGACGGACGGTGCCCGTCGCCGTCCTGCTCACCCTGGCGACGGGCACCGGTCTCATCCTGCGTGGCTACCACTGGCCGCTGGACGTCCTCGGCAGTCTGGCGCTGGGCGGGATGCTGCTGCTTCTGCTGGACCGGGCGCTGCGGGGAGCGGACTCCCGGCGCGCGGAGCGGTCACGGACTGCGGTCGGCGGAAGCGGTCACGGGAAGTAGGCGTCGAAGTTCCGTGAGAACTCCTGGCCGTTGAAGCGGTCCCAGTTGATCGACCAGGTCATCAGCCCGCGCAGCGCGGGCCAGGTGCCGTGGGTCTGGTAGGAACCGCAGTCGGTCTTCTTCGTCAGGCAGTTCAGCGCCTTGTTGACCTCGGTCGGGGTGGTGTAGCCGTTGCCCGCCTGGGTCGAGGCCGGGAGGCCGATGGCGACCTGGTCGGGGCGCAGCGCCGGGAAGACCCGTGACGTGTTGCCGGCCACCGGGAAGCCGGTGAGCAGCATGTCGGTCATGGCGATGTGGAAGTCGGCGCCGCCCATGGAGTGGTACTGGTTGTCCAGGCCCATGATCGAGCCCGAGTTGTAGTCCTGGACGTGCAGCAGGGTGAGGTCGTCGCGCAGGGCGTGGATGACCGGCAGGTAGGCGCCGGCGCGCGGGTCCTGGCCGCCCCAGGGTCCTGAGCCGTAGTACTGGTAGCCGAGCTGCACGAAGAAGGTCTCGGGGGCCATGGTGAGGACGAAGCCCGCGCCGTACTTGGCCTTGAGGGTCTTGATCGCGGAGATCAGGTTGACGATGACCGGGGTGGTGGGGCTGCGGAAGTCGGTGTCGCCGGTGTTGAGGGAGAGGGAGTGGCCCTCGAAGTCGATGTCCAGGCCGTTGAGGCCGTACTCGTCGATGATCTTCGAGACCGAGGAGACGAAGGTGTCACGGGCGGCGGTCGTGGCGAGCTGGACCTGGCCGTTGGCGCCGCCGATGGAGATCAGCACCTTCTTGCCGGCCGCCTGCTTGGCCTTGATGGCGGCCTTGAAGTCGGCGACGGACTCGACGTTCGGGCATTCGGCGACCGGGCAGAGGCTGAACCGGATGTCGCCGGAGGTCACCGAGGTGGGCTCGCCGAAGGCCAGGTTGATGACGTCCCAGGAGGCGGGCACGTCGGCCATGCGGGTGTAGCCGGAGCCGTTGGCGAAGCTGGAGTGGAGGTAGCCGACGAGGGCGTGCGCGGGCAGGGTCGTACCGCCGCCTCCGCCGCCGCCTCCCGAGGCGCTCGTGGTGGCGGAGACCGCCGGGGAGAGCGCCGAGGCGCCCCCGCTGTTGGTCGCGGCGACCTGGAAGCTGTACGCGGTGGACGCGTTGAGCCCGGAGACGGTCGCGGAGGTGCCGGTGACGTCCAGGGCCTTGGTGCCGCCCCGGTAGACGGTGTAGCCGGTGGCGCCGGTGACGGCCATCCAGGAGAGGCTGACCGAGGACGAGGTGACGCCGGTGGACCGCAGGCCGGCGGGGACGGCCGGGGGCTGGACGGGGGTTCCGCCGGGGCCGACGAGGGTGAGGTCGTCGGCGTAGTAGGTGGGGGTGCCGTACCAGCCGTTGAGGTAGATCGTCACGGACGTGGTGGACGGTCCCGAGCGGAAGCTGGTGGTGAGCTTCTGCCAGTCGGGCGCGGACTGCGTCCAGGTGGAGACGTCGGTGGTGCCGGTGCCGGAGGCGCCGAGGTAGACGTAACTGCCCCGGACCCAGGAGCTCAGCGTGTACGCGGAGTCGGGCTTGACCGTGACGGTCTGGGAGCACTTGGCGTTGTCGTTGCCCGCGGGCGTGCCGCGCAGGGCGCCGGTGCCGGCGTGGACGGGGGCGGTGACGGCCGCGCCGCTGCCGGCGGTACAACTCCAGCCGCTGAGGCCGGACTCGAAGCCGCCGTTGACGGCGACGTCCACGTCGGCGGCGTGCGCGGTCTGCGCGGTGGCGACGAGGCCGCCCGCGGTGAGCAGGGCCGCCGTGAGGGCAGCCACCAGTCTGGGGAACCGGGCAGGACGTCTCGTGCGTTCCACAACTGCCTCCGGGCATGGGGGAAATGAGGGGGCGGGTGGCGCACAGCATGGTCCAGACCAATTGGTGTGGTCAATACCTCTGATGGCATCGGACGCGCTACGCGCCGTTCTCCCGCCCGCCCTCCCCCCGCCTCGCCGCGGCCTCGTGCATCGCCAGTTCCAGCAGCGCCGGGTCGGTCAGGGTGCCCGAGCCGTCCGGCGGGATCAGCCAGCGCACCCCGCCGCTGGTCCGCCCCGGGTACGGCACGACGATCCAGGTGCCGTGGCCCGCGCCGCGCACCCCCGTACCGAGCCAGCGGGCCGCCGTGCCCGGCGGTACGAAGAACCCCATGCGCGAGTCGCCGAAGTCGGCGAGGACCGGGCCCGGCCGGTCGATGAGCCGGGTGAGCACGTCGAGCGTCGGATAGCCCAGCTCCCCCGGCAGAATCAGTACGTCCCAGCGCCGGCCGGCCGGCAGCAGCGTCACCCCCAGCGGGTTGCGCTCCCACTCCCACCGGCAGGCATCGGGATCCGGTGCCACCGATACCAGCCACTCCACCGCGCTCTTGGCCCCCGAGCCAGTCATCTGTCCGGCCTCCCATCCGTGTTGTTGGACAGTACGTCCATACGGGGAGAGACACAGGTGGCGCCCGATGATGACGCGGGTTCGGCCCGCCAATTGAAACGCGCGGCTCAACCTGCTGACGGCGCAACCGAATTGCGAGTCCGACGGCGTACGGCTCCGCTGCCGGAGACGGCGTACGGCTCAGCTGTCGAAGCCGAGCCCCAGCCGGTCCATGGTCCGCAGCCACACGTTGCGCCGTCCGGCGTGCGCGTCGGCGCGGGCCAGCGACCACTTGGTGAGGCCGATCCCGGCCCAGGCGGCGGGTTCCGGCGGGAACGGCAGCGGTTTGGTGCGTACCATCTCCAGCTCGGTGCGTACGGTCCGCTCCCCCGCCAGCAGGTCGAGCATCACCTCCCCGCCGAAGCGGGTGGCGCCGACCCCGAGGCCGGTGTACCCGGCGGCGTACGCGACCCGTCCGTCGTACGCCGTGCCGAAGAAGGCCGAGAAGCGCGAGCAGGTGTCGATCGCCCCGCCCCAGGCGTGGCTGAAGCGGATCCCCTCCAGCTGCGGGAAGCAGCGGAAGAAGTGGGAGGCGAGGGTCAGGTACGTCTCGGGGCGGTGGTCGAGGGCGGGGTCGAGCCGGCCTCCGTACGGGTAGATCGCGTCGTAACCGCCCCACAGGATCCGGTGGTCCGCGGTGATACGGAAGTAGTGGAAGCGGTTCGCGCTGTCGCCGAGGCCCTGGCGGTTGCGCCACCCGACGGAGGCGAGCTGGGCGTCCGTCAGCGGCTCGGTCGTCAGGGCGTAGTCGTACACCGGCACCGTGTACGGCCGCACCCGCTTGACCAGGGACGGGAAGACGTTGGTGCCGAGGGCGACCCGCCGGGCGAAGACCCGTCCGTAGGGGGTGCGGACCGCCATGCCGGTGGCCGTACGGGCCAGTTCGAGGCCGCGGGTGTTCTCGTAGATCCGTACACCCAGGGCGGTGACGGCCCGTTTGAGGCCCCACACCAGCTTCGCCGGGTGCAGCATGGCCACCCCGTGGGGGTCGTGCAGCCCGCCCAGGAACGTCGGCGAGTCGACCTCCGCCCTGACCGCGTCCCGGTCCAGCAGTTCGAGCCCGGTGGCGCCGGACTTCACGGCCGCCTCGTACGTCTCGCGCAGGTCGGCCAGCTGGTACGGCTCGGTCGCCACGTCGATCTCGCCGCTGCGCTCGAAGTCGCAGTCCAGGGAGTAGCGGGCGACGGCCGCCCCGATGGCGTCGAGATTGCGCGCGCCCAGCTCTTCGAGGGTCGCCAGCTCGCCGGGCCAGCGGGCGAGGCCGTTGCTGAACCCGTGGGTGAGGGAGGCGGCGCAGAAGCCGCCGTTGCGGCCCGAGGCGGCCCAGCCCGTCTCGTGGCCCTCGATCAGGACGACCTCACGGTCCGGATCGCGCTCCTTGGCGAGGAGCGCGGTCCACAGCCCGCTGTATCCGCCGCCGATGACCAGCAGGTCGCAGCGCTCGTCGCCGGTGAGGGCGGGCAGGGCCCCGGGGCGGCCGGGGTCGTCCAGCCAGTAGGACAGCGGCTGCGCGTCGGACAGTGAGGCGGCGGCGGTACGCATGGCGCTCGGGGCCATGTCTTCCAACTCCCTCGGAGTTCTGGATGTGGGTTCTCAGGTGTGGCGTTCTCAGGTGGTGGCGGCGGTCTTCCGCCGGCGGTTGCTGATCAGCTGGCCGGCGCCCACCAGTGCTACGGCAATGATGAACATCGCCGTGCCGATCACGTTGATCTGCACCGGCGTGCCGCGCTGCGCCGAGCCCCAGACGAACATGGGGAAGGTGACGGTCTGGCCGGCGTTGAAGTTGGTGATGATGAAGTCGTCGAACGACAGCGCGAACGCGAGCAGCGCGCCCGCCGCGATGCCGGGGGCGGCGATCGGCAGAGTGACCCGTACGAACGTCTGCACCGGCCCCGCGTAGAGGTCGCGGGCCGCCTCTTCGAGCCGGGGGTCCATGGACAGGACCCGGGCCTTGACTGCCGTCACCACGAAGCTGAGGCAGAACATGATGTGGGCGATGAGGATGGTCGTGAAGCCGAGCTGCGCGCCCAGGTTGAGGAAGAGCGTGAGCAGCGAGGCCGCCATGACCACCTCGGGCATGGCCATCGGCAGGAAGATCAGCGAGTTGATCGCGCCGCGCGCCCGGAAGCGGTAGCGGACCAGCGCGAAGGCGATCATCGTGCCGAGGACGGTGGCGCCGATCGTGGCGAAGGTGGCGAGCCGCAGCGAGAGGCTCAGCGAACCGCACAGGTCGGCCACCCCGCAGGGGTCCTTCCAGGCGTCCAGGGAGAAGGTCTGCCAGGAGTAGTTAAAGCGTCCCTGGGGCTTGTTGAACGAGAAGACCATCACGACGACGTTCGGGACGATCATGTACGCGAGCGTCAGCAGGCCCGCGATGACGACCAGGTTCCGCCTGATCCAGCGAACAGCACCCATCAGAGCAGTTCCTCCGTCCCCGCGCGGCGGATGTAGAAGGTGACCATCAGCAGGACGACGGCCATCAGGATGAAGGAGAGCGCGGCCGCCGTCGGATAGTCGAGGACCCGCAGGAACTGCGTCTGGATGACGCTGCCGATCATCTTCGTGTCGGTGGAGCCGAGCAGTTCCGCGTTGACGTAGTCGCCGCTCGCCGGGATGAAGGTGAGCAGCGTGCCGGAGACGACGCCCGGCAGGGAGAGCGGGAAGGTCACCTTGCGGAAGGTGGTCAGGGGCCGGGCGTAGAGGTCACCGGCGGCTTCGTGGAGCCGGCCGTCGATCCGCTCCAGCGAGGTGTAGAGCGGCAGGATCATGAACGGCAGGAAGTTGTACGTCAGACCGCAGACGACGGCCATCGGGGTGGCGAGGACGCGGTCGCCCTCGGTCCAGCCGAGCCAGCTGGTGACGTCCAGGAGGTGCAGCGAGTTGAGGACTTCGACCACCGGTCCGCCGTCGCTGAGGATCGTCTTCCAGGCGAGCGTGCGGATCAGGAAGCTGGTGAAGAACGGCGCGATGACCAGGACCAGCACCAGGTTGCGCCAGCGTCCCGCCTTGAAGGCGATGAGGTACGCGAGCGGGTAGCCGAGCAGCAGGCACAGGATCGTCGCCGTGCCCGCGTACAGCAGGGAGCGCACGAACTGGGGGTAGTACTCCTGGAGCGCGTCCCAGTACGTCTGGAAGTGCCAGGTGACCTCGAAGCCCGCTTCGAGCGAACCGGTCTGGACGGAGGTCGAGGCCTGGTAGACGAGCGGCAGGGCGAAGAAGACCAGCAGCCAAAGAATGCCGGGCAGAAGCAGCCAGTACGGGACGAGCCGCTTGCGCCGGGAGACCTTGTACAGGGGGATCTCGGCGGGCCCGGCGGCGGGCGGGGTGGGCGGGCCCGGCGGCGCGGGCGGTGCTTCGGTGGCGGTCACGAGGCCTCCCCGTCCGCCGTCTCCGTACCGTCGGCGCCCGTCGTCCCGGCGAGCACGGACTGCGCGGCGTCCAGGCCGAAGGTGTGCGCCGGGTTCCAGTGCAGGACGACGTCGGCGCCGGCCACCAGGCGGGTGTCGCGCTCGATGTTCTGCGCGTACACCTCCAGGGAGGCACCGGCCGGGCTGTCGATCACGTACTGCGTCGAGACGCCGATGAAGCTGGAGTCCACGATCCGGCCCGTGACGCGGTTGCGGCCGTCGGGGATGCTTCCGGCGTCGTCCGCGTGCGCCAGGGATATCTTCTCGGGGCGTACGCCGACGAGGAGCGTGCCGCCGCTGGTGGTCGGCGCGGAACACCGGCCCGCGGGGAGCACCAGCTTGGCGCCGCCGACCGTCACCACGACGTCCCCGCCGTTCTTCTCGGCGACCTCGGCCTCGATGAGGTTGGAGGTGCCGAGGAAGTTGGCGACGAAGGTGGTGTTCGGGTTCTCGTACAGATCGGCGGGGCTGCCCAGCTGCTCCACCACACCCCCGTTCATCACCGCGACCGTGTCGGCCATCGTCATGGCCTCCTCCTGGTCGTGGGTGACGTGGATGAAGGTGATGCCGACCTCGGTCTGGATCCGCTTGAGCTCCAGCTGCATCGTGCGGCGCAGCTTGAGGTCGAGGGCGCCCAGCGGCTCGTCGAGCAGCAGCACCTGCGGGTGATTGATCAGCGCGCGGGCCACGGCGACCCGCTGCTGCTGGCCGCCGGAGAGCTGGTGGGGCTTGCGCCGGGCGAAGTCACCGAGCTGGACGAGGTCGAGCATGTCGCCGACCTGCTTGCGTACGGACTTCACGCCGCGGCGGCGCAGCCCGAAGGCGACGTTCTCGTAGATGTCCAGGTGCGGGAAGAGCGCGTAGCTCTGGAAGACGGTGTTGACCGGGCGCTTGTACGGGGGCAGGTCGGTGACGTCCTTGTCGCCGAGGAAGACCGATCCTGTGGTCGGTTCCTCCAGTCCCGCGATCATCCGCAGGGTGGTGGTCTTGCCGCAGCCGGAGGCGCCGAGGAGCGCGAAGAACGAGCCCTGGGGCACGGTGAGGTCGAGCGGCTTGACGGCGTGGAAGGAGCCGTACGTCTTGCTGATCCCGGTGAGGCGGACGTCGTCGCCGCCGTGGCCGGTGGGTGCGGTCTCTGTCATGGGTCACGATCCCGGGGGCTGGGAGGGAGGGGGCGGGGCGAGCGGCCGGCTCGGCGCTCGGGGCGGGCTCGGGGCTCAGGGCCTGGGGCTCGGCTCAGGCGCCGATGAGCTTGGCGAACTTCCCCTCGTACGCCGTCTCCTCCTTGCTGCTGAGGGAGCGGAAGGCGTGCGAGGCGGCGGCCATGGCCGCGTCCGGGAGGATCAGGGTGTTGTCCGCCATCGCCTTGTCGATCTTCGTCAGCTCCGCACGGACCCCGTCCACCGGACAGACGTAGTTGATGTACGCGGCGAGCTGCGCGGCGATCGGCGGCTGGTAGTAGTGGTCGATGAGCTTCTCGGCGTTGGTCTTGTGCCGCGCCTTGGCCGGGACCAGCAGGTTGTCGCTGGAGATGATGTAGCCGCTCTCCGGGATGGTGAACTTGATGTCCGGGTTGTCCGCCTGGAGCTGGACGATGTCCCCGGCCCAGGCGACACAGGCCGCGATGTCGCCCTTGTCGAGGTCCGCGGTGTAGTCGTTGCCGGTGAAGCGGCGGATCTGCTGGTTGTCGACGCCCTTCTGGAGCCGGGCGATCGCCGCGTCGAAGTCGTCGTCCGTGAACGACCCGGGGTCCTTGCCGAGGTCGAGCAGGGTCATCCCGACGGAGTCGCGCATCTCGGAGAGGAAGGCGACCCGCCCCTTGAGCGCCGGGTCGTCGAGCAGCTGGCTGACGGACTCGACCTTGCGCCCCTTGGTCGCCTTGGCGTTGTAGGCGATGACGGTCGGGATGCCGGTCCAGGGGTACGAGTAGGCCCGGCCCGGGTCCCAGTCGGGCATACGGAACTGCTCGGCGAGGTTCGCGAACGCGTGCGGGAGGTTGGAGGGGTCGAGCTTCTGCGCGTACCCGAGCCTGATCATGCGGGCGGCCAGCCAGTCGGTGACGCATATGAGGTCACGGCCGGTGTCCTGGCCGGCCGCGAGCTGCGGCTGGATCTTGCCGAAGAACTCGACGTTGTCGTTGATGTCCGCCGTGTACTTCACCGCGATCCCGGTGCGCCGGGTGAAGGCCTCCAGCGTCGGGTAGTGCTTCTCGTCCTCGCTGGTGTCCATGTACTCGGTCCAGTTGGAGAAGACGACCCGCTTCTCCTTCGCCGAGTGGTCCGTGGAGGCCGGGCCGTCCTCGTCCCGCTTGGCGGGCGGGATCCCGCAGGCGCTCAGACCGGCGAGGCCGCCGATGGTGAGCGCGCCGACGCCGGTGGCGCGCAGCACCGAGCGGCGTGAGAGGGCGCCCCTGCCGCTGGTCAGGGTGCGCCGCATCGCGGCCAGTTGGGCGGCCGACGGACGGTCGGGCTCGTACTGCTCCATGCGCTGTGCCCTTTCGGGTGGGTGGTAACGGCCGGATCCGCGGGACACCCGCTAGGCGCGGTCTCCGAAGATCGTGCGGTGCCAGTCCTTCCGTGCCACCGCGGTGTTGTCGAACATCACATGCTTGATCTGCGTGTATTCCTCGAACGAGTACGCGGACATGTCTTTGCCGAAGCCGCTGGCCTTGTAGCCGCCGTGCGGCATCTCGCTGATGATCGGGATGTGGTCGTTGACCCAGACGCAGCCGGCCTTGATCTCGCGGGTGGCGCGGCCCGTGCGGTAGACGTCACGGCTCCAGACGGAGGCGGCGAGTCCGTACGGGGTGTCGTTCGCGAGGGCGAGGCCTTCGTCGTCGGTGTCGAAGGGGAGGACGACCAGGACCGGGCCGAAGATCTCGGACTGGACCACCTCGCTGTCCTGCGGGGCGCCGGCGATCAGCGTGGGCCGGTAGTAGGCGCCGTCCTTGAACGCGCCGCCCGGTGCCTCGCCGCCGGTGACCACGCGCGCGTAGCCGCGGGCCCGGTCGACCATGGCCGCGACGCGGTCGCGGTGGGTGTGGGTGATCAGCGGGCCGAGGTCGGTGGCCGGGTCGGCCGGGTCGCCGAGGCGGACGGTCTCCATCAGCGCGGCGACCCCGCTGACAAACGCGTCGTACAGGGGGCGCTGGACGTACGCGCGGGTGGCGGCGGTGCAGTCCTGGCCGCCGTTGATGAGCGAGCCGGCGACGGCGCCGTGGATCGCGGCCTCCAGGTCGGCGTCGTCCAGGACCAGGAAGGGGGCCTTGCCGCCGAGTTCGAGGTGGAGGCGGGTGACGGTGGCGGCGGCGATCTCGGCGACGCGCTTGCCGACGGGTGTGGAGCCGGTGAAGGAGGTCATCACGACGTCGGGGTGGGCGACGAGCCGCTCCCCCGCGTCCTGGCCCGCGCCGGAGACGATGTTGACGACCCCGTCGGGCAGTCCGGCCTGCTGGGCGGCCTGGGCGAACATCAGCGAGGTGAAGGGCGTGATCTCGGCGGGCTTCAGCACGATGGTGTTGCCCGCGGCGACGGCCGGGAGGATCTTCCAGGCGGCCATCTGGAGCGGGTAGTTCCAGGGGGCGATGGAGCCGACGACCCCGATCGCCTCACGGCGTACGTAGGAGGTGTGGTCGGCGCTGTACTCCCCGGCGGAGACGCCGTCGAGGTGGCGGGCGGCGCCCGCGAAGAACGCGGTGTTGTCGATCGTGCCCGGTACGTCGAACTCGGTGGCGAGCCTGACCGGTTTGCCGCACTGGAGCGACTCGGCGTACGCGAAGTCCGCGGCCTGCCCGTTGAGGACGGCGGCGAGGCGGTGCAGGGCGTCGGAGCGCTCGCCGGGGGTGGCGGCCGACCAGGCGGGGAAGGCGGCGCGCGCGGCGGCGACGGCGTCGTCCACGTCGGCGGTGCCGGCCAGTTCGTACGTGTAGACCTCTTCGCCGGTCGCCGGGTCGACGACGGCCTGCGTGCGTCCCGAGGTGCCCGGGCGCAGCCGGCCCCCGATGAACTGCGCGCCGGCCGCGAAGCGGTCCCGCACCTGGAAGCGGTTGCCCATGACGCTCTCCGATGTCCCGGCCGACGTTCCGGCGGTGCCCACGTACCGGCGGTCCCGCACGCCGGTCGTGGTTCCAGTCGTTGTCCGGCTTCAATTGAGTGCCGATCCTGACAGAGCACGTCCACCTCAACAAGGGATTCCGTTGTTGCCTTTTGGTTACGCGACGGAATCGGTGGACCGTGTGTCGTGTCAGGGGGCTGATCGCCGTACGGAGTGTCAGTGGTGGCTGGAAGACTCCCGTGCATGGGAGAACACACGGGGAGCACGATCCGCACGGCCGCCGACCTGGTCACGCGGGCGGAGCGCGGCGAGACGGTGAAGTACCTGCGCTTCTGGGGGCACACACCGAAGGCGGACGGCACGCTGGGGGCGGGCTGTCTCAGCCAGTGGTGGCCGTCGCCGTTCACGGTGGACGGGGTGGAGTACGCGACGGCCGAGCACTGGATGATGGCGGCCAAGGCCCGGCTCTTCGAGGACACGGAGGCCGAGCGCGAGGCCGTGGCGGCGGCGCATCCGGCCCTGGCCAAGAAGGCGGGGCGGCTGGTGCGCGGCTTCGACCAGGCCGTCTGGGAGCGCGAGCGGTTCGGCGTGGTGGTGGAGGGCGGTGTGCACAAGTTCGGGCAGGACCCCGCGCTGCGGGAGTTCCTGCTGGGCACGGGCGGACGGGTGCTCGTCGAGGCCAGCCCCAGGGACCGGATCTGGGGCATCGGACTGTCGGCCCAGGACGAGCGCGCGGCGGACCCCGCCCGGTGGCGGGGCCTGAACCTGCTGGGTTTCGCCCTGATGGAGGCGCGGGAACGGCTCCGGGCCCGAGGGTCGGGCCCGGAACGGCTCCGGGCGTGAGGGTCAGGGGGTCAGGGGGTCACGAGCACCACGGACGAGGTGGAGAACGGGTCCTCGTCGGTGAAGTCCGTGCCCTCGTCGGTGTTCACCACCCAGATGAGGAGGGCGAGGAACAGCGCGCCGAGCACGGTCGCGACGGCGCCGAGGATGACCCCCGCCAGCGCCACACCCCCGTTGGTCGCCTCGCCCCTGCGGGCCTTGCGGCGGCCGATGACGCCGAAGACCAGGGCGAGGACACCGAGGATGATCCCGAGGCCCCAGAAGCAGCCGACGACCAGCGCGACGATGCCGAGCACCAGCGCCGTGACGCCCATCCCGTTGGCGGGAGCCTGCTGCCAGCCGCCCGCTCCGTAGCCGGGGTACGGAGCGATGTAGCCGCCGGTGGAGTACCCGGCGGGGTAGCCGGCGTGGGTCGTCCCGGTGGGCGGTCCCGCCGCCGGGTAGCCGTGGCCGGCCCCGGTGTCGTGGGTCCCGCCCGTCCCGGTGGCGTACGGCGAGCCGTACGGAGCGCCGGGCTGCGGCGGGACCGCGCCGGACGGCGCGCCGGGGTAGCCGTACGGACCGGGCGCACCGCCGCCGGGGCCGCCGGGCGCGGGCGGCGGCGGGGGTACGGCGGCGGGCGGCGGTCCACCGATCACCGTGGGCTGGTCGTGCACCGATCCGGGCGCCTGCTTGTCCAGCGGTACGCGCCGCTCCGGCGGTGCCCAGGGATCGTTCTCCTCGAAGCCGCCCGGCGGCTGGTCACTCTGGTCCGGCATGGTCCCCCCTATGTCGTCCCGTCATGCTAAGGCCCCTCCGGGCGCGCGAACGGCCCGGCCTACCATGTTCCCCGACCCGAGCGGCCCTGGGCAGACGGCGGACACCCCGCCCCTCCGGCGCCGTCCGCCGCCGTACCCGCGCCACCCCCGGAGGATCCACGATGACCGATCTGCACCCCTTCATTGCGGGTCTGCCCAAGGCCGAGCTGCACGTCCACCACGTGGGTTCCGCCTCGCCGCGCATCGTGGCCGAACTGGCGGCCCGCCACCCGGACTCGAAGGTGCCGACCGACCCCGAGGCGCTCGTCGACTACTTCACGTTCACCGACTTCGCGCACTTCATCGACGTCTACCTCTCCGTCGTGGACCTGATCCGCACGCCGGAGGACGTCCGGCTGCTGACCTTCGAGGTCGCCCGTGACATGGCCCGGCAGAACATCCGGTACGCCGAGCTGACGGTCACGCCGTACAGCTCGACCAGCCGGGGCATCCCCGAGGTGGGCTTCATGGAGGCCATCGAGGACGCCAGGAAGGCGGCGGAGGCCGAGCTGGGCGTCGTACTGCGCTGGTGCTTCGACATCCCCGGCGAGGCGGGGCTCCGGGCGGCCGAGGAGACCTCGCGGCTGGCGGTGGACCTGCGCCCCGAGGGCCTGGTCTCGTTCGGTCTCGGCGGTCCCGAGATCGGTGTGCCCCGGCCGCAGTTCAAGCCGTACTTCGACCGGGCGATCGACGCGGGCCTGCACTCCGTGCCGCACGCCGGGGAGACGACCGGGCCCGGGACGGTCTGGGACGCGCTGCGCCACCTGCGCGCCGAGCGCATCGGGCACGGCACCAGTTCCGTCCAGGATCCGGAGCTGCTGGCGCACCTGGCCCAGCACCGCATCCCGCTGGAGGTGTGCCCGACGTCCAACATCGCGACCCGCGCGGTGGCCGACCTCGACGAGCACCCCGTCAAGGAGATGGTCGCGGCCGGCGTGCTGGTCACGGTCAACAGCGACGACCCGCCGATGTTCGGCACGGACCTCAACCAGGAGTACGGCGTGGCCGCACACCTCCTAGGCCTGGACGAGCGCGGCCTGGCCGGCCTGGCCAGGAACGGCGTCGAGGCGTCCTTCCTCGACGCGGACGGCAAGAAGCGGCTGATCGCCGAGATCGACACGTACACCTCCGCCTGGCTGGCGCGCTGAGGGCCGCCTGTGGCCACAATTGCTCCCATGCGCACGAAGCGGGACGAGCGACACGAGCAGGCCGGGCGGGCAGGACGAGCAGGGCAGACAGGACCGGACACGAAGCCGGACATAGAGGGCGGGCGGCCCGTCGTCGCCGTGGGGCACCGGGGTGATCCGTACCGGATCCGGGAGAACACCCTCCCCTCGCTCCGCTCCGCGCTGGCGCGGGGGGCGGACGCCGTCGAGTTCGACGTACGGCTGACCCGCGACGGCGTGCCCGTCCTGCTCCACGACTCCACGCTGGAGCGGCTGTGGGCGGACGAGCGGCCGCTGGCCGGCCTGACCCACGACGAGGTGCGCGAGCACACCCGCGGCGGCGTGCCGACCCTCGCCGAGGCGCTGGTCGCGCTGCCCGGCGCCCGGCTGATGATCGATCTCCCGGGAGCCTCCGCGGCGGCGGTCCGTACCGTCGTCGGGACGGTACGGGACGGCGGGGCCGCCGACCGGGTGTACTACTGCGCGTCCCCCACCACGATGCTCGCCGTCCGCGCGGCGGACCCGGACGCGGAGATCGCGATGACGTGGACCACGGTCGCCCCGCCCCGCCCCGCGCTGCTCGACGCCGTGCGGCCGCGCTGGCTCAACTACCGCTTCGGCCTGGTCAGCCAGGAGCTGGCCGACCGCAACCACCGCGACGGCCTGCTGGTCTCCGCCTGGACCGTCGACACCGCACGCTCCATGCGGCGGCTGATCGCACGGGGCGTCGACTCGATCACCACCAACCGGATCGACGTCCTGGCCGGCCTGGTGGGCCGCGCCGCGCGCCCCGCCCCGCCCTCCCCGTCCCACCCGGCCTCTCACCTGGAGCAGTCGTGACCGACCAGGACCTCCCGGAAGGCGTACGTTCCGACGTCGCGCAGAACGCCCGTGTCTGGAACTACTGGCTGGGCGGCACGGACAACTATCCGGTCGACCGTACGGTGGGCGACCAAGTCACCAGCATGTATCCGTCCATCGGTGAGGTCGCCCGCGCGGACCGGGCGTTCCTCGGCCGCGCGGTCACCCACCTGACCCGGGACCTGGGCGTACGGCAGTTCCTGGACCTCGGCACCGGGCTGCCCACCGCCGACCACACCCACCAGGTCGCCCAGCGGATCGCCCCCGAGTCGCGGGTCGTGTACGTCGACAACGACCCGACCGTGCTGGCCCTGGCCCGGGTGCTGCTCACCAGCACGCCCGAGGGAGCCACCACGTACCTGGACGTCGACGTCCACAACCCCGAGCGGATCCTGGCGGCCGTCGAACCGACCCTGGACCTGCGCCGTCCGGTCGCGGTGATGATGCTGGGGATCCTGAACTTCGTCATGGACACGGTGGAGGCGCGCTCGATCGTGGGCCGCCTGATGGACGCCGTACCGTCCGGCAGCTATCTGGTCCTCACGCACCCCACGCTGGAGCTGGGCGGCGGCGGGAACGCGGAGGCGATGCGGTTCTGGAACGAGCACGCGTCACCGCGGATCGTGGCCCGCGGCCGTTCGAAGGTCCTGTCGCTGCTGAGCGGCCTGGAGCTGCTGCCGCCCGGCCTCGTGTCCTGCTCGCGCTGGCGTCCGGAGCCGAGCGTGGAGGACGGCGTGGGCGAGGTCGCGCAGTTCGGCGTGGTGGGGCGCAAGCCCTGAACGCCTCGCGCGGCCCGGCGCGCGGGCCACGGTGGCCGGGGGTGGCGGCCCGGCCGCGCGGCCGGGCGGGCGCCTGGGGTGTGGACATCGGGATCGCCCTGCTCGTCCAGGCCGCGGTGACCATCCCGTTCGTCGTCCCGCGCGCCGCCTCGCTGCCGCCGGCCGACTGGCCCGCGTACGGCCTGACGACCCTGAGCGTCCTGCCGCTGGTGTGGCGGCGGCGCGCCCCGGTGACCGTCCTGCTGACCGTGCTGGCGGCGCAGGCCCTGTACGAGCTCACCTGGGACGGCCCGGGCCAGACGCTCCCGTACACCGCGCTGCTGGCGGTCTACACCGTGGCCGCGCTCTCCCCGGCGCGCAGGCGTCTGCCCACGGCCGCCCTGACGCTCGTGCTCATCTTCCCGTCCGTGGCGCTCAACTCCGGTGAGGCGAGGGAGCTGTTGTTCTCGCTGCTCGTGTTCGGCGCGGCGTACGGCTTCGGGCGGCTGACCCGGATCCGCCAGGACTACACGGCGGCCGTCGAGGACCGGGCGGCGCAGCTGGAGCGGGCGAACCGGATCGAGGCGGAGCAGGCGACCGCGCGGGAACGGGCCCGTATCGCCCGGGAGATGCACGACATCCTCTCGCACGCCGTCAGTATCATGATCGTCCAGGCGGAGGCGGGTCCGGTGGCGGTACGGACGGCGCCCGAGCGCGCCGAGGCGGCGTTCGACGCGATCTCGGAGACGGGCCGCGACGCGATGGTGCAGCTGCGCCGGATGCTGGGCGTGCTGCGCGACGAGCACCCCCGGCGTCCGGCGTCGGAGGGGTCTGCGCCGCTGCACCCCCAGCCGTCCCTGGCGGAGCTTCCCGGGCTGGTGGAGCGGGTCGCCGCGGGCGGGATCGAGATCGGGTACGTGACGGCGGGGCGGCAGCCGGGGCCGCTGTCCCTGGACACGGAGGCCACGCTCTACCGGGTGGTCCAGGAGGCGCTGACCAATGTGGTCAGACACGCCGCCGCCGGCTCCGTCCTGGTCCGGCTGGAGTACGGCCCCGACGCCCTGGAGGTCACGGTCACCGACGACGGGCGCGGCCCCGGCGACTCCACGGGGCACGGTCTGGTCGGGGTCCGCGAGCGGGTGGCCGCGCACGGCGGCACGGTCACGGCGGGCGCGGGTCCGGAGGGTGTGGGGTTCCGGCTGGCGGTACGGCTGCCGCTGGTACCCGCCCCCGGGCCGCTCGTACCCGCCCCCGCGCCACTCGTCCCCTCCCCCCGCCACTCGTAGACTCCCGGGCGGAGGTGGGGCGTTGACGATCCGGGTGGTGGTGGCGGACGACCAGGAGCTGGTGCGCAGCGGGTTCGCGATGATCCTGGAGGCGCAGCCCGACATCGAGGTGGTGGCGGAGGCGGGCGACGGCGCGCAGGCCGTCGAGGCCGTCCGGCGGCTGCGCCCCGAGGTGGCGCTGCTGGACATCCGGATGCCGGGGACGGACGGCATCGAGGCGTGCCGGGCCATCACGGCGGCGGGCGGCTGCCGGACCGTCATGCTCACGACCTTCGACTCCGACGCGTATGTGTACGAGGCGCTGCACGCGGGCGCGAGCGGTTTCCTGCTCAAGGACGTCCGGCGGGACGATCTGGTGCACGCGGTACGGGTGGTGGCGGCGGGCGACTCCCTGCTGGCGCCGTCGGTGGCGCGGCGGTTGGTCGAGGAGTACGTACGGCGGCCCCGGGCGGCGGCGGCCCCGCCCGGTGCGGAGCTCGGTGTCCTGACGGCCCGTGAGCGCGAGACGCTCCTCCATCTGGCGCGGGGCCTGTCGAACGCGGAGATCGCCGCCGCCCTCACCGTGAGCGAGCACACGGTGAAGACGCATGTGGGCCATGTGCTGGCGAAGTTGGGGCTGCGGGACCGGATCCAGGCGGTCATCCGCGCGTACGAGACGGGGCTGGTCGTCGCGGGCCGTCCCTCCGGCGGGGGAGAGCGGGCCGCCGGCTCCCCCGTACCGGCGAGGGATTGAGAGGCCGGGAACCGCTCGCTCCGGCGATCCGCCGGGGCGCCGCGTTCCCCAGGATGAGTGGTGCCAGCCAGTCGGCCCCCTCACCTGGAGACCACGCCATGAACGCCCGTACCAGAACCGCCCTGGCCGCCGCACTGATCCTGGGGATCGCGGCCGGTCCCCCGGCCGCGCTCGCCACGGCGGACAGCTCGCGGCACGTGGCCGGTGCTGACGCCCGCACCGACACCCCCGACGCCGCGGCCCTGCGCGCCGCCCTCGCCGGGCTGCCGGACGCCGACTCGACCGCCGCGCTCGTCCGGGTCGGTGGCACGGACGGCGTCTGGCGCGGCAGCGCGGGCGTGCACGACCTGGCCTCGGGCGCCCCCGCCGACCCGCACGCCCGCTTCCGGGCCGGTTCGGTGACAAAGGTGTTCACGGCCGCCGTGGTGCTCCAGCTGGCCGCCGAGCACAAGGTCGACCTCGGCCGCCCGGTCCGCTCCTACCTGCCGGACCTGGTCCCGGAGACGTACGGGCAGGTGACCGTACGGCAGTTGCTCAACCACACCAGCGGGATCCCGGCCGCCGACCTGCCGGGGAGCACCCCTGAGGAGCGGTACGCGCACCGCTTCGACCTCCACGACCCGAAGGACATGGCCGCCTCGGCCCTCGCGGAGGAGCCGGAGTTCGCACCGGGCGAGCAGCAGCACTACCTCAACATCAACTACACCCTGCTGGGCCTGCTGACCGAGAAGGTCACGGGCCGCCCCTACGCCGAGGAGGCCGCCCGCCGCGTGCTGCGGCCGCTCGGGCTGCGCGACACGTACTTCCCCGGCGCCGATCCGCGGATCAGCGGCCCGCACAACCACGGCTACCAGACCTTCCCGCGCCCCGGCGGGGGTACGGAGTTGCGCGACGTGACGGTGTGGGGCGCCACGGAGTCCTGGGCGGCGGGCGACCTCATCTCCAGCACGGCGGACCTGGAGCGCTTCGTCCAGGCGCTGTTCCGGGGGCGGGTCGTACCCCGGCCGCAACTGGCGGAGATGTTCACGCTGCCCGGCGGGTCCGTGCGCCTGTACGGCTCGGACGAGCCGGCGGCGTACAGCGCGGGGCTGTCGGTCATCACGCTCGGGGGCCGTCAGGTGTGGGGCAAGACCGGCAGCCGCTGGGGGTACACCACGGCGATCGCCGCGACGCGCGACCTCTCGCGCACGCTGGTGTACAGCGTCAACGCGACGGACGCGAAGGGTGAGGGGATGAACCCGAGGGCGCTGTCGCTGATGGTGGCGGCGTTCGGGGAGCCGTCCGCGTAACGGCACAAGCGAACGCCCGGTCGCCGTCGGCGACCGGGCGTCCACACCGGATCTCAGCTGTCGAGCGACGTCATGACGTGCTTGATACGGGTGTAGTCGTCGAAGCCGTACCCGGACAGGTCCTTGCCGTACCCGGACTGCTTGAACCCGCCGTGCGGCATCTCGGCGACCAGCGGAATGTGCGTGTTGATCCAGACACAGCCGAAGTCCAGCGCCTTCGACATCCGCATCGCACGGCCGTGGTCCTTCGTCCACACGGAGGACGCGAGGGCGAAGTCGACGCCGTTCGCGTACGCGACGGCCTGCTCCTCGTCCGTGAAGGACTGGACGGTGATGACGGGGCCGAAGACCTCGTGCTGGACGATCTCGTCGTCCTGCTTGAGCCCGGAGACGACGGTCGCGGCGTAGAAGTACCCCTGCTCACCGACGCGGTGGCCGCCCGCCTGGACCTTGGCGTGCGCGGGCAGGCGCTCGATGAAGCCCGAGACGTGCGCGAGCTGGTTCGCGTTGTTGAGCGGCCCGTAGAGCACGTCCTCGTCGTCCGCCGCGCCCGTCTTGGTGTCGGCGGCGGCCTTGGCGAGGGCCGTCACGAACTCGTCGTGGATCGACTCGTGGACGAGGACCCGGCAGGCGGCCGTACAGTCCTGGCCCGCGTTGAAGTACCCCGCCACCGCGATGTCCTCGACGGCCTTCGCGATGTCGACGTCCTCGAACACGACCACCGGCGCCTTGCCGCCCAGCTCCAGGTGGACCCGCTTGACGTCCTTGGCCGCCGACGCGGCGACCTGGGACCCCGCCCGTACGGAACCGGTGATGGAGGCCATCGCCGGGGTCGGGTGCTCGACCATCAGCCGGCCGCTGTCCCGGTCGCCGCACAGGACGTTGAAGACGCCCTTGGGGACGATCGCGCCGATGATCTCCGCCAGGAGCAGCGTCGAGGCGGGGGTGGTGTCCGACGGCTTGAGCACGACCGTGTTGCCGGCCGCGAGGGCGGGCGCGAACTTCCACACGGCCATCATCATCGGGTAGTTCCACGGCGCGACCTGCGCGACGACGCCGAGGGGCTCGCGCCGTACGAAGGAGGTCAGCCCCTCCATGTACTCGCCGGCCGAGCGGCCTTCGAGCATCCGGGCGGCGCCCGCGAAGAAGCGGATCTGGTCGACCATGGGCGGGATCTCTTCGGTACGGGTCAGCTCCAGCGGCTTGCCCGTGTTCTCCGACTCGGCCGCGATCAGCTCCTCCGCCCGCTCCTCGACGGCGTTCGCGATCGTGAGCAGGACCTTCTGGCGCTCGGCGGGTGTGGCGTCGCGCCAGGCCGGGAAGGCGGCCGCGGCGGCCTCCATGGCGGCGTCGACGTCGGCCTGGCCCGAGAGCGGCGACGTGGCGTACACCTGGCCCGTGGCCGGGTTGACCACCTCGATGGTCCGCCCGTCGGCGGCGTCCCGGAACTCCCCGTTGATGTAGTTACGCAGACG
This sequence comes from Streptomyces sp. NPDC087420, assembly GCF_044744165.1. Classification (NCBI taxonomy): domain Bacteria; kingdom Bacillati; phylum Actinomycetota; class Actinomycetes; order Kitasatosporales; family Streptomycetaceae; genus Streptomyces; species Streptomyces sp. NPDC087420. The sequence continues at coordinate 203,346 of NZ_JBIUXU010000014.1, read as the reverse complement.
GCGCGGTTCGGTGGTCACTGCCACCCTCCTGTCAGATGTCCTGTTGTCCTGCGGTCAATGGTCTGGTGCCCGGTGTCCGGTGGGTGAGACACCCAGCCTAATCGCTCGGTCGACGCTTTCGACAGGCCCGACCCCCATCAACTTCGGATTCGGTTCTCCTGGGGTCCCGTAACAACGAATTTCATCGCTACAGGGTTGCGGGACCGTCGAGTCGCAGTGCACAGTGAGCTGCGTGGCCAGTCGCAGCGCAGATCCCAGACCAGAGTCCAGGACCGGGAACGGATCCTCCCCCTCCATCGATGCCGTGTCCCTCGCGATCATCGAACAGCTCCAGGAGGACGGCCGGCGCTCCTACGCGGCGATCGGCAAGGCCGTCGGACTCTCCGAGGCGGCCGTGCGCCAGCGGGTCCAGAAGCTGCTGGACCAGGGCGTGATGCAGATCGTCGCCGTCACCGACCCGCTGACCGTCGGCTTCCGGCGCCAGGCGATGGTCGGGGTCAACGTCGAGGGCGACATGGACGCGGTGGCCGACGCGCTGGCGGCGATGGACGAGTGCGAGTACGTGGTGATGACCGCGGGCTCCTTCGACCTGATGGTGGAGATCGTCTGCGAGGACGACGAACACCTGCTGGAAGTGATCAACAAAAGGATCCGCGCGCTCCCCGGCGTGCGCTCCACCGAGAGCTTCATCTACCTCAAGTTGAAGAAGCAGACCTACATGTGGGGAACCCGATAGTCGTGAGCAAGGACCTCTCCAAGACCGCGTACGACCACCTGTGGATGCACTTCACCCGCATGTCGTCGTACAAGAACGCACCCGTGCCCACCATCGTGCGGGGCGAGGGCACCTACATCTACGACGACACGGGCAAGCGCTACCTCGACGGCCTCTCCGGTCTGTTCGTGGTCAACGCCGGCCACGGCCGTCACGAGCTGGCCGAGACCGCCTACAAGCAGGCGCAGGAGCTGGCGTTCTTCCCGATCTGGTCGTACGCCCACCCGAACGCGGTGGAGCTGGCCGAGCGGCTGGCCCACTACGCGCCCGGCGACCTCAACAAGGTCTTCTTCACCACGGGCGGCGGTGAGGCGGTCGAGACCGCCTGGAAGCTCGCCAAGCAGTACTTCAAGCTGACCGGCAAGCCGACCAAGTACAAGGTCATCTCCCGCGCGGTCGCCTACCACGGCACCCCGCAGGGCGCCCTGTCCATCACCGGACTGCCCGCGCTCAAGGCGCCCTTCGAGCCGCTGGTCCCCGGCGCGCACAAGGTCGTCAACACCAACATCTACCGCGCGCCGATATTCGGGGACGACCCCGAGGCGTACGGCCGCTGGTGCGCCGACCAGATCGAGCAGGAGATCCTCTTCGAGGGCGCCGAGACGGTCGCGGCGGTCTTCCTGGAGCCGGTGCAGAACGCGGGCGGCTGCTTCCCTCCCCCGCCCGGGTACTTCCGGCGGGTCCGCGAGATCTGCGACCAGTACGACGTGCTGCTCGTCTCCGACGAGGTCATCTGCGCGTTCGGGCGGCTCGGCACGATGTTCGCGTGCGACAAGTTCGACTACGTACCGGACATGATCACCTGCGCGAAGGGCATGACGTCGGGCTACTCCCCGATCGGTGCCTGCATCATCTCCGACCGGCTCGCCGAGCCGTTCTACGAGGGTGACAACACCTTCCTGCACGGCTACACCTTCGGCGGCCACCCGGTCTCGGCCGCGGTGGGCCTGGCCAACCTCGACATCTTCGAGCGCGAGGGCCTCAACCAGCACGTCCTCGACAACGAGGGCGCGTTCTTCGACACCCTCAAGAAGCTCCACGACCTGCCGATCGTCGGCGACGTCCGCGGCAACGGGTTCTTCTACGGCATCGAGCTGGTGAAGGACAAGGCGACGAAGGAGACGTTCACCGACGAGGAGACCGAGCGCGTCCTGTACGGGTTCCTCTCCAAGGAGCTGTTCGACCGCGGCCTGTACTGCCGCGCCGACGACCGGGGGGATCCGGTGGTCCAGCTGGCGCCGCCGCTGATCTCCGACCAGTCGACGTTCGACGAGATCGAGGGGATCCTGCGGTCGGTGCTGACGGAGGCGTGGACGAAGCTCTGACCATCGCCTGATCGTATCGACGGCCCGGGTGCCCCCTTTCGAGTGAGAAGGGTGGCATCCGGGCCGTGTGCTGTGCGCGCACCGGTCCGGGTTACCTACCGTGCCGAGAGACCGATCCGACCGAGGTGGAGGTGTGCGCCATGGTGGCCCCGCCGGACAACGACGTGCTCTGGGCTCGTTCCCTGCACTACTCCCACAACGGCTCGCCCGCCCTCACCGGTGTCTCGCTGGGCGTGCGCGAGGGCGACATCCTCGCCGTGAACGGCCCGCGCGGCAGCGGCAAGTCGACACTGCTGCGCTGTCTGTCCGGCCAACTGGTGCCGGACCAGGGCGAGGTCTGGTTCAACAGCTCGCCCGTGCACACCATGAACGCGGTCCTGCGCGAACGCCTGCGCCGGGACCGTTTCAGCTGGATCGACCCGGAGCCGTGCCTCGTCCCCGAGCTGAGCGCCTGGGAGAACGCCGCCCTGCCGCTGCTGATGCGTGGCGCCGGCCACCGCGCGGCCAAGACCGCCGCGATGGAGTGGCTGGAGCGCCTGGACATCGGCGCGTGCGCCCGTAAACGACCGCACGCCCTGCTCCAGAGCCAGCGCCAGCGGGTCGCCGTCGCCCGGGCCCTGGTGACCAAGCCGTCGGTGCTCTTCGCCGACGAACCGACCGCGCCCCTGCACCAGGCGGACCGGGCCCAGGTGCTCCGTACGCTGACCACCGCCGCCCGCTCGCACCGCATCACCGTGGTGCTGGCGACCCTGGACGCGGAGGTCGCGACCCTCGCCGACCGTACGGTCTCGCTGCTCGACGGCCGCCGGGTGGGCTCCCTCCAGCCGTCCGAGGCGGAAGGCCAGGACGCGTGCTCTCTCTCCGTCTGACCCGGGGCACCCACCCGCTGGTCCTGCTGCGCCGGCTGCTGGTCGCCGCGGCCTCCGCCGGGGTCGGTTTCCTGCTGCTGTGCACGCTCGGCTGGGCGCTGGGCCATCCGGCCGGGTCCTATCTGCGACTGCTGTGGTGCCTGGTCCCGCTGGCCGCCACGATCCAGTTCTCGGTGGCGGTGGCCAGGACCGACCCGAGCACCCGGCCGCGCAGCGGACTGTCCGCGGTCGGCCTCGGCCCGGCCCGGCTCACGGTGCTGGCCGTCGTGTCGACGGCCGTGGCCACCACCCTCGGCAGCGCGGTGGCGCTGCTCGTCTTCCTGCACCTGCGCGGCGATCTGACGGGCATGCCGTTCGACGGCGCGGCGGCCGACCTGCTCTCCGCGGACCGGCCGCTGCCGCTGGGCGCGGCGCTGACCCTGCTGGCGGCGGCGCCGGTGCTGGCGACCGTCGCCGCGGGACTGGCGCTGCGGCCGCGCCCCACCCCTGCGGCCGCCAGGTCCGAAGGCGGTACGGGGACGGCGACCGGGGCCTCGGACGCGGGCGAGGAAAAACCCATGCGGCCCGACGCGTTCGCCCCGGCGTCCGCGCCGGGCGGGCTGCCGTGGGGGTTCGCGCTCACGGCGGCGGGCCTCGCGGTGGAGACGTACGCGAGCCGGAACGGGAACGCGGGCGCGCTGCCGCTGCCCGGCCGCTTCGACGGCGGCTCGGCGGGCGTGCTGGCCGGCTGGGCGCTCACCGCGGTCGGCCTCGCGCTGGCCGGGCCCGGCATCACCCATCTGTGCGGCTGGCTGCTCCAGACGTTGCGCCCCGGCGCGGTCCGGCTGCTGGCGGGCCGCACGCTGATGAGCGAGGCCGGACGGATCGGCCGTCCGCTGGGCGTGCTGTGCGCGGTGGTCTCCGGCGCGTTCGCGGCGGCGAGTCTGTACGGGCCCGGCGACGAACGCCCCTTCGGCCCGCTGACCGGGCTGGGCGCGGGGCTGGTCATCGGCTGCACGGCGGCGACCCTGCTGACGGCGGCGCTGGAGTCCCGCCAGGCGCGGGCGACGACGACGGAGGAGCTGGTACGGCAGGGCGCCCCGGCGGCGATGCTCCGTACGGCGGCGGCGGTAAGGACCGCGACCCTGATCGCGGTCTTCGTACCGCTGACGTGGGCGGTGGCGTCCCTGGCGGCCGTCCCCCTGACGGTCTGAGGGTCACGCCCGGCCGTCGGGGGACAGCAGCGTCGCGGACAGCGTGTCCGCCAGCCACCTCTCGTACGTCTCCGCGTCCCAGCCGCGCGCGACCGTGAGCCGCTGGTGGAGGTCGGGGCCGGTGAGGACCCAGCACGCGTCCACGAGGTACGCGCGATCCGCGCCGGCGGGGAGCACGTCCACGGTCGCGAGGTGCCCGACAAAGGCCGTGATCCCGGTGAGCCGCTCCTCCTCCGCCTCGGCCAGCAGCTCGGCCACCTCGCCGCCGGCCGAGGTCAGCAGCGTGAAGAGGGGGGCGAGCCGTTCATGGACGCCCCGTACGAACCCCGCGTACAGCCTGAGCTTCGGGTACGGGTCGCGGGTGCGCAGCACCTCCTGGAGGACGGGCCGCTCGGCCATGGCGAGGGGTTCGTCGTCGCCGGCCTGCGTGACGTCCCAGAGCGCCTTCATGAGCTGCGCCTTGCTGCCGAACGTCTTGTAGAGCGTCTCGGGCGAGACCCCGGCCCGCTCGGCCACGGCGCGGACGGTGGTGGCCCGGTAGCCGTCCCGGAAGAGCAGCTCCCGGCAGGCGTCGAGGATCAGGGCCCGGGTCCGGCGGGCGGCGGCGCGGCGGCGGGTGGAGTCGTACGGGCGGCGCTGAGGTTCGGCCATCGGGCGGGTGCCTTCTTCGTTCGACATTAAGTACAGTGAACTGTAATCAATATTCCCCCAGGAGGATCCATGACAAAGCCGGCCCCCGGCAGCACGGGCCCCACCCGCACCGAGATCGCCTCCGGCGTCCACCGTCTGGGCGACAACACGGTCAACTTCTACCTGGTCGAGGACGAGGACGGCCTCACGCTCGTCGACACCGGACTCCCCCGCCACTTCGGCGGACTCCAGGCCGTCCTGGAGCGACTCGGCCGCACGCCGGGGGACATCCGGGCCGTCCTCCTCACCCACGCCCACCCGGACCACACCGGCCTGGCCGAGCGGCTGCGGCGGGCCGGCGCCGAGATCTGGATCCACGAGAGGGACGCCGCGAGCCTGGGCGACGGACCCCGCAGCGCGATGCGGCACGCCAAACCGGAGCGGAGCCTGCTGCCGTACCTGCTGCGGCGGCCCGCCGCGCTCGGCGCCCCGCTGCACCTGGCGCGCGGGGGCGCGTTCACCGCCCCGGCGGTCGAGAAGGCGCACCGCTTCGGCGCGGCCGGGCTGCCCGCCACCCTGCCCGGCGGCCCGCGGGCCGTCCCCGTGCCCGGCCACACCCCGGGAAGCACCGCCTACCTCTTCGCGGAGCGCGGGCTCCTCTTCACCGGGGACGCGCTGGTCACGTACGACGGCCTCACCGGCCACACCGGACCGACGCTCGTCGCGCGCGGGTTCACCCACAACAGCGCCGCCGCCCTCGCCTCGCTCGACCTGCTGTCCGGTCCGGCCGGGGCGCTTGTCCTGCCCGGGCACGGCGCCCCCTTCACGGACGGGCCGCGCGCCGCCGTGGAGCGGGCGCGGGAGGCGGGGCGGCACTGAGTGCGGGCGGGGCGGACGGTGTGGAGGACCGGCCGCTATCGTGACGCCATGGTGAATGGCGATGACCTCCAACCGCAGCCGACGGACCGGGAGATAGAGACCCTCGACGAGTTCGACCGCAGAATCGTCGAAACCGGCGGGAAGCTCGACGGCTTCCGGCTCCAGTCCGTGGACCTGACCGGCCGTACGGACACCCTGATCGCCACCGAGACCTCCGGCGCCGTCTTCCTCGGCTGCCCCATGGAGGCCGCCGCCCTGGCCAAGGTCCGCGCCGACGGGGCCATGGTGTTCCCGCCCGTGCCGAACCTCCCCTTCGACCCGTACCGGGGGCTGCTGTACTCCCCCGACCAGCTCTTCGACGGGCTCGCGGACCACGGGTACGACGCCACGCCGGACGCGCGGGCCTACGCGTGGTTCCAGCGCACCAAGTCGGACGGCGACATCTTCGCCTCCATGCTGCGCTCGGTGCACGACGATGCGATCTCCGACGCCCTGGACGAACTGCTCGTCGGCGCGCGGGTGGTGGGCGTGATGGGCGGGCACGCGATGGCCCGTGGCACGGACGCGTACGCGGGGGCGGCGCGCCTGGGCCGTGCCCTGACCCGTTCCGGGCTGACCGTCGCGACCGGGGGCGGGCCGGGCGCGATGGAGGCGGCGAACCTGGGCGCGTACGCCGCGCCCCACCCCGACGACATGCTGGACGAGGCCCTCGAACTCCTCGCCGAGACCCCGTCGTTCGTCCCGTCCGTCTCCGACTGGGCCCAGGCGGCCTTCGACGTGCGGGCGCGGTGGCCCAAGGGCGAGGAGTCGGTGGGCATCCCGACCTGGTTCTACGGCCACGAGCCGCCGAACGCGTTCGCCGCGCACATCGCCAAGTACTTCGCCAACGCCACCCGCGAGGACGGGCTGCTGGCCCGGTGCAACGCGGGCGTGATCTTCCTGCCGGGCGCGGCGGGGACGGTCCAGGAGATCTTCGACAACGCGACGCCGAACTATTACGAGTCGCGGGGTGAGCCGACGCCGATGGTCCTGGTGGACCGGGAGCACTGGACGGAGAGGTTGCCTGCGTGGCCCCTGCTTTCGTCGCTGGCGCGACGTCGGTCCATGGAGCCGCGGATCGTTCTCGTCGACTCCGTGGAGGAGGTCCCGGCGGCGCTGGTGGCCCTGACGGCCGGCTGATTGCCCCGGTGACCGGGTTGCGGTCCGTGTTGTCCTCAATCGCCGGACGGGCTTGGTTGTGCCCGCTGCGGGCTGGCTTTTCGGGTGCGGGTTGTCGCCGGGGGCCGGGCAGGGGTCGTGTCCTGCACTGCATGTTTTACGTCGCGTTCAGCAACTCCGAATTGCGTAACGTTCGCCATGCGACACAAAACACGCTTTACGTTCCGGACACGACCCCTGCCCGTCCCCCTTCCAGGCCCGCGTTACTACCCGGCCCGCTCCGGGGCGGGCGGGGTCGTTCACTTCACCCCCGGCGTGAGGGGGGTGGGGTCGGAGGAGGTGCGTGTGTCCGGACGTAAAGCGTGTTTTGTGTCGCATGGCGACCGTTGCTAATTGGACCGGTTGAACGCGACGTAAAACATGCAGTCCGGACATACGTACCTCCGGAGGCCCCGCCCCCCGTCACCACGACAAACCCAGCCCGTCCGGCGATTGAGGACAAGCAGTAAGCCGCGCCCACCGCACCGGGCAAACGCCAAAAACGAAGGACAAGCAACCGCAACGATCACCCGGCAGGGGCAAGCACCATCACGTCCTCCACCGCGAACGTCACGCCCACCTCAGCGCCCTCCAACGGCGCCTCGCGCACATCACATTCCGCCTCCAGCAGCGGCAGCGGCACCGGCACCGGCACCGCGTCAGGCCGGAGCACAACCACCACCCGGCTCCCCCGGAATGTACGCGCCTCCACCGTGCAGCGAAGCCCGGCCGCCGGGTCGGGGGCGGGCGACAGACGGACCCCGCCCGGCCGCACCAGCAACGTCACCGCGCCCTGCGCGGAACCCGCGGGCACCGAAATCCGCCCCCAGGGCGTATCCGCGAACGCACCCGAAACCGTCGCCGGCACCACGTTGTCGAAGCCCAGGAAGCGCGCCACAAACGCGGAGGCCGGCCGCTGCCAGACCTCCAGCGGCGTCCCGGTCTGCGCGATGCGCCCGTCGCGCATGACCACCACCCGGTCCGCGAGGGCGAACGCCTCGCCCTGGTCATGGGTGACGGCAAGCACCGTCGTGCCCAACCGCCCGAAGAGGCCCCGCAGTTCGACCACCAGCCGTTCCCGCAGGCTGCGGTCGAGCTGGCCCAGCGGCTCGTCCAGCATCAGCAGCCGGGGACGCGGGGCGAGCGCCCGCGCCAGCGCGACCCGCTGCTGCTCACCGCCCGAGAGCGAGGAGACGGCCCGGCCACGGGCCCCCGGCAGCCCCACGAGGTCGAGCAACTCCTCGACGCGCCGGGCCTGTTCGTCCCGCGAAACCCCCCGCATCCGCAGCCCGAAGGCGACATTGCCGCCCACGTCACGCTGCGGGAAGAGCTGATGGTCCTGGAACATCAGGCCCACCCCCCGCCGGTGCACCGGCACCCCCGCCTGGTCCGCGCCGTCGAGCGACACCCGTCCGCCGTCGACGTCCTGGAGCCCGGCGACCACCCGCAGCAGCGTGGACTTGCCGCTGCCGCTCGGTCCCAGCACACACACGATCTCGTGCTCGGCGATCTCCAGGTCGACCGCGTCGAGCGCGGTTCGCGGCGCCTTGCGGTCGCCGAACCGTACCGTCACCCCCGCGAGGCTGAGCAGCGTCATCAGAATTCCCCCGAGCGGTCGGTACGGATACGTTCGAGCACGAGCAGCGACACCGCGCACACCGCCATCAGTACGGTGCTCAGGGCCATCGCCTGCCCGTAGTTGAGCTCCCCGGGCCGGCCCAGCAGCCGCGCCACGGCCACCGGCAGCGTCGGCCGGTCGGGCCGGGCGATGAAGACCGTCGCGCCGAACTCGCCGAGCGAGACCGCGAAGGCGAACCCGGCCGCGACGAGCAACGCCCGTCGTACCAACGGCAGATCGACCTCGCGCCAGGCCCGCAGCGGCGACGCGCCGAGCACCGCCGCCGCCTCGCGCAGCCGGCCGTCCACCGCCCGGAGCACGGGCAGCATGGTCCGTACGACAAAGGGCACCCCGACCAGCGCCTGGGCGAGCGGCACCAGGATCCAGGAGGCCCGCAGGTCCAGCGGCGGCTTGTCGAGGGTGATCAGGAATCCGAAGCCGACGGTCACCGCGGAGACGCCCAGCGGAAGCATCAGCAGGGCGTCGAACCCGCGGACGAGCCGGCCCGCGCGCCGGGTCAGCGCGGCGGCGGCCAGCCCGCCCACGAGCAGCGCGATCGCCGTGGCGACCACCGCGTACTCCAGGGAGTTCCGCACGGCGTCCAGCGGCGGGACGAGGAAGGTGCCGCCCGACCCCACGGAGGTGAGCGCCCGGTAGAAGGCGAAGCCGTATCCGCCGGGGCCGTCGAAGGAGCGCTCGACCAGCACCCCGAGCGGGAGCAGGATCAGGACGAGGACCACACCGAGTACGCAGAGGAGCAGCGTCCACTGCCCCGGCCCCTTCGGGCGGCGCGCCGTCAGCGCGGGGTCGACCAGGCGCAGCGCGGTCTCCCGCCGCCGTACCGTCCAGGCGTGCACCGCCAGGATCGCGCCGACGGCGGCGAACTGGACGAGGGTCAGCACGGCGGCCGTGGGCAGGTCCAGGAGTTGCGCGGTCTGCCGGTAGATCTCCACCTCCAGCGTGGAGTAGGCGGGACCGCCGAGGATCTGCACGACACCGAAGGAGGTGAAGGTGAAGAGGAAGACCATGAGGGCGGCGGCCGCGACGGCGGGCCCGAGGGCGGGCAGGGTCACCCGCCACCACGCCGCGAGGCGGCTCGCGCCGAGCACTCGCGCGGCTTCCTCCTGGCGCGGGTCGAGCTGGGACCACAGGCCGCCGACGGTCCGTACGACCACCGCGTAGTTGAAGAAGACGTGCGCGAGGAGGATCGCCCAGACGGTCGTGTCGAGCCGGACGCCCCACAGTTCGTCGAGGAGTCCGCCGCGCCCGAGCAGGGCGAGGAAGGCCGTGCCGACGACGACGGTCGGCAGGACGAACGGCACGGTGACGACGGCCCGGAGCAGCTGTTTGCCGGGGAAGTCGAAGCGCGCGAAGACGTACGCGCCGGGCAGGGCGACGACCAGGGTGAGCGCCGTGGAGGCGAGGGCCTGCCAGGTGGTGAACCACAGGACGCCGAGGATGTCGGGGCGGCTCAGCACGTCACCGACGCGGCCGAACTGCCAGACCCCGCCGGTCCGCAGCCCCCGGCCCACGATCGCCGTGACGGGATAGGCGAAGAAGACCGCGAAGAACACGACGGGCAGGGCCATCAGGCCGAGCCGTACGGCATGTGCCCGTACGGCCCGGCGGTCCGGCTCGCGGGCTACTTCACTACGAGTGAGGTCCACGTCTGGATCCACTGCTCCCGGTTGGCGGCGATCTTGTCGGGCGCCACCGTCTCCGGCTGGTCGACGGTCGCGCCGAACTCGGTGAACAGCGGGGGCAGGGGGACGGCCTTGACCACGGGGTTCACGAACATGTTCAGCGGCATGTCCGCCTGGAACCGGCCGCTGATCAGGAAGTCCAGCAGCGCCTTGCCGCCGGCCTCGTTCTTCGCCCCGCCGAGCAGGCCCGCGAACTCGATCTGGCGGAAGCAGGTGCCGGTGGCGACGCCGGTGGGCGCGACCTTGGGCTGCGGCTCGGAGTACAGCACCTCGGCGGGCGGGCTGGAGGCGTACGAGACGACGAGCGGGCGGTCGCCGTTGGCCTTCTTGCCGCCGGCGGATCCGGAGAAGCTCTCGTTGTAGGCCTGCTCCCAGCTGTCCACGACCTGGACGCCGTTGGCCTTGAGCTTCTTCCAGTAGTCCTGCCAGCCGGAGTCGCCGGCGTGGGCGACCGTACCGAGCAGGAAGCCGAGGCCCGGCGAGGAGGTCGCCACGTTCTCGGTGACGAGCAGGTTCTTGTACTGCGGTTTGATCAGGTCGTCGAACGTCTGCGGCGGCGCGAGCTTCTTGTCCGCGAAGTACTTCTTGTCGTAGTTGACGCAGATGTCACCGGTGTCGATCGGGGTGACCCGGTTCTTCGCCGCGTCCAGCTGGGTGTCGGCGGCGACCCGGTCGAGTCCCTTCGCCTTGTACGGCGTGAACAGGCCGTTGTCGAGGGCGCGGGAGAGCAGGGTGTTGTCCACGCCGAAGAAGACGTCGCCCTGCGGGGAGCCCTTGGTGAGGATCTCCTTGTTGAGCGCCTCGCCGGCGTCCCCGCTCTTGAGGACCTTGACGGTGTAGCCCGTCTCCTTGGTGAACGCCTTGAGCACGGCGGGAGAGGCGTTGAACGAGTCGTGGCTGACGAGGGTGACGGTCTTGGACTTCGTCCCGCCGCCGTCGCCGGACGACCCCGTACTGTCGGACCCGCCGCAGGCGGCGAGGGTCGAGACCCCGAGCGCGGCGACGAGCGCGAGGGCCGCTGTTCTTCTGGCGTGCTTGGTACTCACTGGTTTTCCTCCTGGGGACTCCAGGAGAAGACGCGGCCCTGCCCGGAGTGTCCGGGCAGGGCGCAACAGCTTGAGTGATGTCCGAACTTCCTACCCAGAATGACCTGGGCAAGGTTCAGAGGGTCTGCGACCGGTGTCCGCTCGTGGAGCCGGATCCGTGTCGCACTCTCAGCGCTGTGGCGCTCCCCTGTCGGAATATGTGCCGTACGGAAAATCTGTTGTTCAGGACCAGATTACACAGCTGCCCCTCAGCGTTCGGTAGCGGCCAGCTGCCCGCACGCTCCGTCGATCTCCTGGCCGCGGGTGTCGCGTACGGTCACCGGCACGCCGTGCCGCGCGATCGCCTCCACGAAGGCCTTCTCGTCCTCGGGGCGCGACGCCGTCCACTTGGAGCCCGGGGTCGGGTTGAGGGGGATCAGGTTGACGTGCACCCGCTTGCCCTTGAGCAGCCGGCCCAGCCGGTCGCCCCGCCACGCCTGGTCGTTGATGTCCCGGATCATGGCGTACTCGATGGAGATCCGGCGGCCGGACTTCGCCGCGTACTCCCACGCCGCGTCCAGCACCTCCGGCACCTTCCAGCGGGTATTGACCGGTACGAGGGTGTCGCGCAGTTCGTCGTCCGGCGCGTGCAGCGAGACGGCGAGGCGGCACTTGAAGCCCTCGTCGGCGAAGCGCAGCATCGCCGGGACCAGGCCGACCGTCGAGACGGTGATCCCGCGCTGCGAGATGCCGAGGCCGTCGGGCTCGGGGTCGGTGAGCCGGCGGATCGCGCCGACCACCCGGTTGTAGTTGGCGAGCGGCTCGCCCATGCCCATGAAGACGATGTTCGAGAGCCGCGCGGGACCGCCGGGGACGTCGCCGTCGCGCAGGGCGCGCATGCCGTCGACGATCTGGTGCACGATCTCGGCGGTGGACAGGTTGCGGTCGAGGCCGGCCTGGCCGGTCGCGCAGAAGGGGCAGTTCATCCCGCAGCCCGCCTGGGACGAGATGCACATGGTGACCCGGTCCGGGTAGCGCATGAGCACGGACTCGACCAGCGTGCCGTCGTGGAGGCGCCACAGGGTCTTGCGGGTGGTGTCGTCGTCGCAGGAGATGTGCCGTACGACGGACATCAGGTCGGGCAGCAGCTCCGCCGCGAGCTTCTGCCGCGCCCCGGCGGGGATGTCGGTCCACTGCTCGGGGTCGTGCACGTAGCGCGCGAAGTAGTGCTGGGACAGCTGCTTGGCGCGGAAGGGCTTCTCGCCTATCGCGGCGACGGCCTCACGGCGCTCGGCGGGCGTGAGGTCGGCGAGGTGCCGCGGCGGCTTCTTGGCTCCGCGGGGCGCGACAAAAGTGAGTTCTCCGGGGGTCGGCGGGGCCATGAACGCAAGTCTCCTCGGTGCGGCGAGGCCCGATCCCCGGTGCCACGGGGAAGAGCGGCACCACGTTGCCGGTGCCGGGAGACCTCACGGGATCAGCCCCGCGCGGGCGCGGGGACCAAAAGGGCTCGCCACCGGTGAGTGGCGAGCCCTTCAAGAGTACCGGTGCGGCTCACCCCGAGCCGACGAAGATCACCAACAGCAGCCAGACCACCGGCGCGGTGGGCAGCAGGGAGTCGAGCCGGTCCATGATGCCGCCGTGGCCCGGCAGCAGCGTCCCCATGTCCTTGATGCCGAGATCGCGCTTGATCATGGATTCGCCCAGGTCACCGAGGGTGGCGCTGGCGGCGACCGCGATGCCGAGCAGCAGACCCTGCCACCAGACGCCGTCATCGATCATGAACTGCATGGAGAGCGCGCCCGCGACCATCGCGAAGACGACCGCGCCGAGCAGCCCTTCCCGCGTCTTCCCGGGGCTGATGCGCGGCGCGAGCTTGTGGGTGCCGAAGCGCCAGCCGACGGCGTACGCGCCGGTGTCGCTGACCACCGTCAGCAGCAGGAACATCAGCACCCGCCGGGCGCCGTCGTCCGCGGTGAGCATCAGCGCGACGAAGGTGGCCAGGAACGGGACGTAGAACGCGGCGAACACCCCGGCCGTGACGTCCCGCAGATACCCCTCGGGCTCCTCGGTCATCCGCCACACCAGGACGGCGAGCGCGGTCAGGGCCATCGCGACCCAGGCACCCTCGACCCCGCGCACGTACCCGGCGACGACCATCGCGGCGCCGCCGACGGCCAGCGGTACGAGAGGGGCCTTGATGCCCTTCTTCTCGTGGAGGCGGGAGGTCAGCTCCCACAGCCCGACCACGACGGCGACCGCGACCACTCCGACAAAGGCGGCCTTGACGATGAAGAGCGAGGCCGCGACCACCACACCGAGCCCGACGCCGACCCCTATGGCCGCACGCAGGTCACGGCCCGCCCGCTTCTTCGGCGGGGGTGGCGGGGGCGCGGACATGGGCTCCTGAGGGATCTGGTCACGGAACAGGGGGCCGCCCGGCCGAGCCGCCCCCCGGTCGTTGTCCTGGCCCCCGCCGTGGGCGGGTCCGTCGGGCACGATGGGCATGGGCCGAGTCTGCTGTGCGGCAGGCTCATCGTAGGCGGGACCCGCCGGGCCGGCCCCCTGGTCGGGCTGTCCCCAGAGGTCGGCGGTCGGCGGGGAGCCCCAGGAAGAGTCGTTCATCAGACTTCGAGCAGCTCGGCTTCCTTGTGCTTGAGCAGCTCGTCCACCTGCGACACGTACTTCGCGGTGGTGTCGTCGAGCTCCTTCTCGGCGCGGCGGCCCTCGTCCTCGCCGACCTCGCCGTCCTTCACGAGCTTCTCGATCGTCTCCTTGGCCTTGCGGCGCACGGCGCGGATCGAGACCTTCGAGTCCTCGGCCTTGGTCCTGGCGACCTTGATGTACTCCTTGCGGCGCTCCTGGGTCAGGTCGGGGAAGACCACCCGGATGATATTGCCGTCGTTGCTCGGGTTGACGCCGAGGTCGGAGTCGCGGATCGCCTGCTCGATGTTGCGCAGCGCGGTCTTGTCGAACGGCGTCACGACGGCCATGCGCGGCTCGGGTACGGAGAACGACGCCAGCTGGTTGATCGGGGTCGTCGCACCGTAGTAGTCCGCCACGATCTTGTTGAACATCGCCGGGTGCGCCCGCCCTGTGCGGATCGCGGCGAAGTCGTCTTTGGCGACCAGGACGGCCTTCTCCATCTTCTCCTCGGCCTCGAGGAGGGTCTCTTCGATCACCACTTGCTCCTGCGTGTCTTGAACGGGCCGGGCCTGCTACCGGTCCTGGCGGATCCTGCGTCGCGTCCTGCCCTGCACGGTGTCCGACCGTCAGGGCTTTGTCCATCCCCGTGCGGGGCCGTACGGATCAAGTGTCCCGCGGGGTTTCCCGCGCGACTCAGCTCCGGGTGCCCTGGTCGCTCACGAGCGTGCCGATCTTCTCACCCTTGACCGCGCGCGCGATATTGCCCTCGGTCAGCAATTCGAAGACGAGGATCGGCAGTTTGTTGTCCTGGCACAGCGTGATCGCGGTCATGTCGGCGACCCGGAGGTCCTTGGCGATGACCTCGCTGTACTCCAGCGCGTCGAACTTGACCGCGCTGGGGTTGGTCTTGGGGTCGGAGTCGTAGACCCCGTCCACCCCGTTCTTGCCCATCAGCAGCGCCTCGGCGTCGATCTCCAGGGCGCGCTGGGCGGCGGTGGTGTCGGTGGAGAAGTACGGCATGCCCATGCCCGCACCGAAGATCACGACGCGGCCCTTCTCCAGGTGCCGTACGGCGCGCAGCGGGATGTACGGCTCCGCGACCTGGCCCATGGTGATGGCCGTCTGGACGCGGGAGTCGATGCCCTCCTTCTCCAGGAAGTCCTGGAGGGCCAGGCAGTTCATGACCGTACCGAGCATGCCCATGTAGTCGGAGCGTGCCCGGTCCATGCCGCGCTGCTGGAGTTCGGCGCCGCGGAAGAAGTTTCCGCCGCCGAGGACGATCGCGATCTGGGCGCCGTCCCGCACGACGGCCGCGATCTCACGGGCGATGGCGTGTACGACGTCGGGGTCGACGCCGAGCCCGCCCCCGCCGGCGAACGCCTCACCGGACAGCTTGAGCATGAAGCGGCCGGCGCCCTTGGCCGGGTCGCCGCTGCCCCCTGTGTGGTCCTTGCCGTCGGCAGACTGGGTGGCGTCCGCGCCCTTGTTCATGGGGATCTCCTCGTACATACGACGAAGGCCATTGCCGGTGGGGGTGTGTCCCGTGCGGCAATGGCCTCCTCGTCAGATCTGCGGTCGTCCGTCGCGTTCGCGTGTGACGACTCCGTAAGACCCTAGCGGGGTCCTGCGTCGAACGCGGTACGGACTCAGATGCCGACCTTGATGCGCGAGAAGCGCTTCAGGGTGACACCGGCCTCGTCCAGGACCTTCTGGACCGACTTCTTGTTGTCCTTCGCGAACGCCTGCTCCAGGACGACGACGTCCTTGAAGAAGCCGTTGACGCGACCCTGGACGATCTTCGGCAGGGCGGCCTCGGGCTTGCCCTCCTCGCGGGAGGTGGCCTCGGCGACGCGGCGCTCGTTCTCGACGACGTCGGCGGGGACGTCCTCACGGGTGAGGTAGGTCGGCGCGAAGGCGGCGATGTGCTGCGCGACGTCCTTGGCGGCCGTGGCGGCCGCCTCGTCCGACGCGGAGCCCTTGTCCAGCTCGACCAGGACGCCGACCTGCGGCGGGAGGTCGGGCATGGTGCGGTGCATGTACGCGGCCACGTAACCGCCGGTGAACTGCGCGAAGCGGTCCAGGACGATCTTCTCGCCGAGGTTGGCGTTGGCCTCGTCGACGTACGCCTGAACGGTCTTGCCGGCCTCGATCTCGGAGGCGAGCAGGGCGCTCAGGTCAGCCGGGCGGGACGAGGCGACGAAGGCGGCGAGCGTGTTGGCGACGGTGATGAACTTGTCGCTCTTCGCGACGAAGTCCGTCTCGCACTTGAGCTCGACCAGCACGCCGGACGTCTTGTCCTCGGAGATGAGGGAGACGACGGCGCCGTTCTCGGCCGAACGGCCTTCGCGCTTGGCGACGCCCTTCTGCCCCTTCACGCGGAGCAGCTCGACGGCCTTGTCCACGTTGCCGTCGGCCTCGTCCAGGGCCTTCTTGCAGTCCATCATGCCGGCGCCGGTGAGCTCGCGGAGCTTCTTGACGTCAGCGGCGGTGTAGTTCGCCATGTCTGTGAATCTCTCTCGGAAGTCGAAGATCTACGGGTGGACGGCGGGGAGCCGGCGCCGGGGTACGGCACCAGCTCCCGCTGTCAGCAACCGAACCGGTGAAGGTCAGGCCTGCTCGTTGTCCGCAGCCGGGGCAGCAGCCTCGGGCTCGGCCGGGGTGGCGGCCTCGTCGACCTGCTCGGCGTCGGCGACCTTCTCCGTCTCGGCGGAGGTCTGGACGTCGGCGTCGGCGTCGGCCTCAACGGCGACGGCAGCGACGGCCGCCTCGTCGGCGGGCTTCTCCGCGTCGTCCTTCTTCTCGCCCTCGAGGAGGTCGCGCTCCCACTCGGCGAGGGGCTCGCCGGCGGCCTTCTCGCCCGGCTTCGAGTCACCGGTGGCCACGCCGGAACGGGCGATGAGGCCCTCGGCGACGGCGTCGGCGATCACGCGGGTGAGCAGCGTGACGGAGCGGATCGCGTCGTCGTTGCCGGGGATCTTGTAGTCGACCTCGTCGGGGTCGCAGTTGGTGTCGAGGATCGCGACGACCGGGATGTGGAGCTTGCGCGCCTCACCGACGGCGATGTGCTCCTTCTTGGTGTCCACGATCCAGACGGCGCTGGGCACCTTCTGCATCTCGCGGATACCGCCGAGGGTCTTCTCCAGCTTGGCCTTCTCGCGGGAGAGGACGAGCAGCTCCTTCTTCGTGAGGCCGGAGGCCGCCACGTCGTCGAAGTCGATCTGCTCAAGCTCCTTGAGACGCTGGAGGCGCTTGTAGACGGTGGAGAAGTTGGTCAGCATGCCGCCGAGCCAGCGCTGATTGACGTAGGGCATGCCCACGCGCGTCGCCTGCTCGGCGATCGCTTCCTGCGCCTGCTTCTTGGTGCCGACGAACATGACGGAGCCGCCGTGGGCGACGGTCTCCTTGACGAACTCGTAGGCGCGGTCGATGTACGACAGCGACTGGAGCAGGTCGATGATGTAGATGCCGTTGCGCTCCGTGAAGATGAATCGCTTCATCTTCGGGTTCCAACGACGGGTCTGGTGACCGAAGTGGACGCCGCTTTCCAGCAGCTCCCGCATCGTGACGACGGCCATGGCCGTACTCCTAGAGGCTCTCGGTTGTCGCACCCGCCGGACGACGGATGCGCCTGACGCCCCGACGCGCTGTGCCACGGAGGACCGAGTAGCGCGGCCGGCGGCTCGAAGAGGCCGCTGGCGGGGCGTGCGAAGTCGACCCGGTGACCCGGATCGCCACATGAAGTGTACGGGACCCGCGCACTGCCGAGTGACGGCGATATCCACAACGGGGCCGCCGTCCACAGATCCGGACCATGATCAGCGGGAGTCGCCGTGTGCGGGCCAGTCTGGGCCCATGTTCCCCACGCTTCTGCTGACGCTGACCCTGCTCCTCCCGCTCACGCCCGCCCGGGCGGCGGCGCCCGCCCTGCCGCGGCCCGGCGCGGTCTGGCCGGTGACCCCGGCGTCCGTCCTGCGGGCCTGGGACCCACCCGCGTCGGTGTACGGCCCCGGCCACCGGGGGGTGGACCTGGCGGCGGCCCCCGGTTCGGCGGTACGGGCCGCGGCGGCGGGCCGGGTCCTCTACGCGGGGCGGGTGGCGGGCCGGGGAGTCGTGTCGATCACCCTGGCGGACACGGGCGACCCGCCTCTCCGCATCACCTACGAACCGGTGGATCCCTTGGTGGCGAAGGGCGACGAGGTGGCGGCGGGCGAGACGGTGGGGAGGCGGGCGGGGGCGTCGCACTGCGCGCGGGGGTGTGTTCACTGGGGCCTGCGCCGGGGTGACGTCTACCTGAATCCGGTGTCACTGCTCCCACGGTCCGAACTGACCCGCCCTCCGCCACGCCTCCTCCCGACGTTCGGTGTCCCCGTCCCCGGGTGACCGCGTGGCGGTCATGCTTGTCCTCAATCGCCGGACGGGCTTGATTTTGCCCACTGCGGGCCGGTTCTTCGACTGCGGGTCGTTGCCGGGGGCCGCGCCAAAACAACCCGGCCCACCCCGGCCTTTCAAGCCCGTCCGGCGATTGAGGACGCAGTAACCCGCACCCGCGCACCGCGCAGGGGCACCATCAAGCCCGTCCGGCGATTGAGGACAATCAGTGAGCCGCGCCCGACGCGGGGCCGCGGACGCCCCCCAGGGCCACCCCCACCGCCACCTCCGCGACCTCCAACAGCGCCTCGCCCAGTTCAATGCGGCGGACCGCCGCGTCCACCACGCCCTGGACGAGCATCGCGGTGAGCCGGGGCCGCTCGTGGCCCAGTTCCGACAGCGCCTCGACGATCATCGCGACCAGGCCCCCGTGCGCCGCGCGGATCTGTTCCCGGGCGCCCGCGTCCAGCTCGCTCGCGGAGATCGCGACGACCGCGCGGTGACGACGGTCCCCGACCAGCGCGAGCTGCGTCCGTACGTACGCCTCGACCTTCGCCTCCGGCGACCCCGCCCCGGCCATCGCCGCCTCGACCTCCGCCGCCCAGACCGGGAAGTCGACGGTGCACAGCTCCTCGACCACGGCCGCGCGGGAGCGGAAGTACTCGTAGACGGAGGACCTGGCGAGGCCCGTGCGTTCGGCGAGGGAGGGGAAGGTCAGCGCGTCCGTACCGCCTTCCGACAGGAGGGAGCGTGCGGCGTCCAGCAGGGCGCCTCGCTGCATCGTCCGGTGCTCGGCCACGGAGGCCGCTCGAATCCTGGGCACGGTTCCACTCTACGGATCCCGCGGCGCCCGCCTCGCGTCAGCGGCCGACGTCGGCCAGCTTCGCCCGCAGTTGCAGGACGGACTTGGTGTGGATCTGGCTGACCCGGCTCTCGGTGACACCGAGGACGTTGCCGATCTCGGCGAGCGTGAGCCCCTCGTAGTAGTAGAGCGTGACCACCGTCTTCTCCCGGTCGGGGAGCGTGTTGATCGCGCGGGCGAGCAGCCGCCGCAGCTCGCGCCCCTCGGCGACCTCCACCGGATTGTCGGCGGCGGTGTCCTCCAGGGTGTCCATCAGGCTGAGCCGGTCGCCGCCCTCGCCGCCGACGTGCAGCAGCTCCTCCAGCGCCACGACGTTCGCCAGCGACAACTGGCTGAAAACGGCGTGCAGTTCCTCCACCGCGATCCCCATCTCGGCGGCGACCTCGCTCTCGGAAGGCGTCCGGCGCAGCTGTGCCTCCAGCGTGGCGTAGGCGCGTTCGACGGCCCTCGCCTTCTGCCGTACGGAGCGGGGGATCCAGTCCAGGGCGCGGAGTTCGTCGATCATCGCGCCGCGGATGCGGGTGATCGCGTAGGTCTCGAACTTGATGGACCGCTCGATGTCGAACTTCTCGATCGCGTCGATCAGGCCGAAGACGCCGGAGGAGACGAAGTCGGCCTGCTCGACGTTGGACGGCAGTCCCACGCTCACCCGGCCCGCGACGTACTTCACCAGGGGTGAGTAGTGCAGGATCAACTGCTCCCGCAGCCGGCCGTCGCCCGTGGTCTTGTACGACCGCCACAGCTCGTCGAGAGACGTGGGCGCGGGGGGCCGCACGGCGCCCCGGGCAGCGGGGGGCGCCGCCGCGCGGTCAGACCCGGAGGTGTGCTGGGGCATGCGTTGCCTTGAGCCGTTCTGCTGTGACGTGCGGGGGGACATCTTTCTGGGCCGGAATCCAGGTGAGCGTAGCGTGACTGGGAAGTAGCGGTGCGCGACCGCTGTCGGATTGGGGAGCGGCGCCGCTCACACCTTTTCACCCGAATGCCCCAGGTCAAGTACCGCCTCGCCGCGCCGCGCCCGCCGGTGTGGGCCGCCGGGCCAACTGCCAGCCGTCGCCGTGTCGTTCGACGAAGCCCAGCGAGTGGAGTTCGTAGAGCCTGCCGAGTGCTTCGTCGGCGGTGGTGCCGGCCCCCCGGGCGATCTCGCGTCCGTCGGCGGCGCCCTGGGCTGGCAGCGCCTCCAGCACCCGTGCGCTGTCCGGGTCCAGCAGGTCCCTGGGCACCACGGGGCCGCGCCGCCCCGGTGCGAGGTCGCCGATGTCCCCGACCAGCTCGGCGACTTCGGCGGCGTCGGTGACCAGCACTCCTTCGCCGCGCAGCAGTTCGTGCACGCCCGCCGAGAGTCCGCTGGTGGCGGGCCCGGGCACCCCCATCGTGAACCGGCCGAGCCGCTGCGCGCCGCGCGCCGTGACGAGTGATCCGCTGCGGTACTCCGCCTCCACGACGACGGTTCCCCGGGTGAGCGCGGCGATGACGCGGTTGCGCAGGACGAACCTGCTGCGGGTCGGGTGGGCGCCGGGTGGCAATTCGCCGATGACCAGTCCTTGTTCGGCGATGCGTCCGATCAACTCGGCGTGACCCCGGGGGTAGGCGACGTCGACCCCGCAGGCGAGGACCGCGACGGTCGCCCCGCCCGCCGCCAGCGCGCCCCGGTGGGCCGCGCCGTCCACGCCGAACGCGGCGCCGGAGGTGACGACCCAGCCGCGCTCGGCGAGTCCGGTGCCCAGAGCGGCCGCCATATGTGCCCCGTACGGAGTACACGCCCTGGCGCCGACCAGGGCGACGGAGCGCAGGGACCAGATGCGCAGATCCGGTCTTCCCCGCACCCAGAGCCCGACCGGTCGCGCGTCGCCCAGGTCGTCGAGCTGGCTGGGCCACTCCTGGTCGCCGGGGCAGACGAAGCGCCCGCCCAGCGCGTGCACGGCCGCCAGGTCCCGCTCGGGCACGGCGGCGGCGGCCCGGGTCCGGTAGCCCTCCAGGCGCTGTTCGCCGACGCCTTTCAGCTCGTCGCGTCCGTCGTCCCCGGAGGTGAGCCGGGCGAGCAGCCCGGCGGCCCCGAACTCCGCCAGCCAGCGACCCCCGTGCTCGTCCCCCGGCTCCAGCACCCGAGTGAGAGCCGCCCGCGCCAACCGCTCCCCCGCACCGACCCCATCGCTCACCGCGTCGTTTGTCATGACAGCCCCCCGCTCGCGATCCCGGCGTCGGCGCCCGCCGGCTCCCTGCCCGCTCCGGACCGCGCGCCGCGGGCGATGCCGGTGCGCAGCTCCAGGGCCAGGTCCACGTCCCGGGCGTCCGGGCAGCGGCGCCCGGCGAGGTCCGCGACGGTCCAGGCCACCCGCAGCACCCGGTCCAGGCCTCGCGCCGTCAGCAGGCCGCGTTCCAGGTCGCGCTCCGCCGTGTCCAGCGCCCCCGGCGCCACCGGCCAGCGGGTCCGCAGCTCATGTCCCGGCACTTCGCTGTTGACCTGCCACGGTGTGCCCTCCAGCCGGGCCGCCGACCGCGCCCTGGCCTCCCTGACCCGGGCCGCGACCACGGCCGTGGACTCACCGCGCCCGCCCTGTCCCACCAGGTCGGCGCGGTGGACGGGCTGGACCTCGACCCGCAGGTCCACCCGGTCGAGCAGCGGTCCCGACAGCCGGGCCTGGTAGCGCCGGATCGCCGAGGGCGGGCAGTCGCACCCGGCCCCGTGGAGCGTGTGGCGCCCGCAGGGGCACGGATTGGCCGCCAAAATCATCAGGAACCGGGCGGGCAGCCGTACCACCCCCGCGCTGCGCGCCACCACCACATGCCCCGACTCCAGGGGCTGGCGCAGCGCGTCCAGCGCCCGCCCGGAAAATTCCGGAGCCTCGTCCAAAAAGAGAATCCCTCGATGAGCCAACGACACCGCGCCCGGTCTCGGCATCCCGTTGCCTCCGCCCACCAGGGACTGCATCGTCGCCGAGTGGTGGGGCGCGCAGTAGGGCGCCGTACGGACGAGCGGTTCGCCGGGTGGCAGCATGCCCGCCACCGAATGCACCGCCGTGACCTCCAGGGACTCCTGTTTGGTCAGCGGGGGCAGCACGCCGGCCAGCCGCTCCGCGAGCATCGTCTTCCCCGCCCCGGGCGGCCCGTGCAGCAGCAGGTGGTGTCCGCCCGCCGCGGCCACCTCCAGGGCCGTACGAGCAGCGGTCTGGCCCGCGACGTCGGCCAGGTCGGGCCGGTGTCCGTCCCGCTCCCCGAGGCCGGCGGCCAGTCCCGTGCCGACCCCGGCGCCGGGCACCATCAGCCCCGCCAGGAGCGGGTCGGGGCGTCCTTCGCCCGTCTCGGCCGGTTCGTCGGGCACGGGCTCGTCGGTCAGGATCGCGATGAGCTGGCGCAGCGTCCGTACCCCCAGGACCGAGACGCCGGGGACCAGTGAGGCCTCCCCGGCGGTCCGCTCCGGGACAACCACCTGCCGGTATCCGGCCTCGGCCGCCGCGAGCACCGCCGGCAACACCCCGCGCACCGGCCGGACGCGCCCGTCGAGCCCCAGCTCGCCGATGAGCACCAGGTCCGCGATGGCCCGGGGGTCGACGCGCTCCGCCGCCCCGAGGACGGCGACGGCGACGGCCAGATCGAATCCCGAACCGCTCTTGGGCACCGAGGCCGGGCTCAGCCCGACCGTGAGCTTCTTCTGCGGCCACTCACCGCCCGAGTTGACCACGGCGGCCCGCACCCGGTCCTTGCTCTCGACGAGGCTCTTGTCCGGCAGCCCCACCAGGGTGAACGCCGCCACGCCCGGCTCCAGGTCCGCCTGCACCTCCACCACCACACCCTCGACGCCCACCAGCGCCACCGAGCACGCACGCGCGAACCCCATCAGGCCACCCCCCGCGCGTGCTCGACCACGGCCGCGCCCCGCCGGGGCAGGACCACGCCGATCAGGTCGATGCGCACCCCGCCCGGCGGCGGACCGCCGCACCGCTCCAGCCAGCAGGCAGCCAGCCGTCTCAGCCGCTCCGCCTTGACCGGGGTGACGGCTGCCATGGGATGTTCGAAGGAATCCGCCCTGCGGGTCTTCACCTCGCAGACGACGAGCACCTCACCACCCCCGGCGTCCTCGTCCCGGGCCACGATGTCGATCTCGCCCGTCCTGCCGCACCGCCAGTTCCTCGCCAGCACGGTCATCCCGGCCGCGGCCAGCCGCCGCACCGCCAGGTCCTCGCCGTAGCGTCCCAACGCCCCCGTCGCGTTCATTTCGGCACCACCTCCGGCACCGACTCTCCCGCGTCCGCCCGAAACAAGTGGATCTTCGTGGACAACTCGGGCGTTGTGGAAAACTCGCTCACTCGTGCGAGTGAGACCACTCCGTGAAACACCATGCCAGCGCACACGGAGATGACCCGGGGCCACACGGAGATGGCCCTGGGCCACACGGAAATGCCCCGGGGCGGCAACCCCGGGGCATCTCCGTCCGCGCTGTCATGCTCTTCAGCCTCCGGGCAGTTCGAGATCGCTCTTGTTGAGCTCCTCGATGTTCACGTCCTTGAACGTGAGTACCCGTACCTGCTTGACGAAACGGGCGGGCCTGTACATGTCCCAGACCCACGCGTCCGCCATCGTCACCTCGAAAAAGACCTCGCCCTGTACGGAATGCACCTGCATTTCGTAGTCATTGGTGAGATAGAAGCGACGCTCGGTCTCGATCACATATTTGAACAGACCGACGACATCGCGGTACTCCCGGTAGAGCTTCAGCTCCATCTCGGTCTCGTACTTCTCGAGGTCCTCGGCGCTCATGGCAATGTTCCCCTTCAGCCGTACGTCCCCCTATTGTGCTCCGGTCCCCCGCGCCCCTAGACGATTTCGGGGGCGAGGACCACCGGTTCATCCGGGGGACCCTCGTCGAGCAGCGTACGCAGCAGCTCGGCGAGCCTGGTCGGATACACCGTCTCACGTGCCGCCAGAAGTTCGGCGGAGGTCCACCACCTCAGCCCCGCGACACTGCGCCGCTCCAGCTCGGTCAGCCCGCCGGGGGCCGTCTCGGTCTGTGTCGTACGCGCCAGGAAGTACCACTCGTCCTGGTCCCAGCGCCGTCCGTCGAACGGGAACGAGCACCGCCGGTGCCACAGCACAGGCCCCAGCTCGACCTGTGTGATCCCTGTCTCCTCCACGAGCTCCCGCAACGCGGCCTCCGCGCGGCTCTCGTCGCCCTCCAGGCCCCCGCCGGGCGTGAACCACCACGTGTCGCCCGGGTCGTCCGGTTCGTAGCCGTGGAGCAGCAGGACGCGGTCCTCCGGATCGAGCAGCACCACGCGGGCGACCTTCCGCAGCTCGCCCCCGCCGAAGTCCCCGCCGAACCCGACCTCAGCCTCCGGCACGCGCCGACACCCCTTCCCCTGACGACCCTGACGACCCCGACCGCCCCGACCGCCCGGCCCCACCGGACCCCGGCCGCTGCCCCGCCCCGGCCCTCGCCCGCCGTTTCGCCCGGCGCTGCGCAAGCGGCCCGTACGCCGCCCCCACCATGATCAGCACCGCCCCGAGCACCACCGCGCCGACCAGCGGCTTGGCCGGCCCGGCAGCGGACACCCCGCCCGGCAGCGCCGCGAACCCGGCCGGCCGCCCGAGGAAGCCCGGCGAGGGCCAGATGACGGCGTCGACACGCGCGTCCACCGCGGAGCGCGGCACCGAGCCCTGGCCCCGGTCCTCCAGGTGGACCCGCGAGTCCAGCGAGAGGGTCCGCTGGTCACCCAGCAGGAAGAGCTGACCGTCCGGTACGGTCGCGTCGAAATCGGTGCCGGAGGCACGCCCGCCGGGCGACTCACCCACGTACGGCTCCGCGATCGCCTTGCCGTTGACGGTCAGCCGGCCCCCGGTGTCGCAGCAGGCGACCTTGTCGCCGCCGATCCCGACGACCCGCTTCACCATCGGCATGTCACCCCACTGCTTGTCGGTGAAGACCACGACGTCCCCGCGCCGCACGGCGTCCCCCGATATCCGCTGGGCGAGCACCCGGTCCCCCGCCTTCACGGTCGGGGACATCGAGTCGGTCGGCACGGTGTACGGGCGGTACTCCACGGCTCCCCACACGAACCCGCCGAGGAAGAGCACACAGCCGACGGCCACGACCAGCCCCGACAGCACGCTGCCGAGGCGGCCGTGGCCGCCGTTCCCAGGTCCCGTACGTCCTGTTCCGCCCGTACGTCCCGTTCCGCTCACCCGAGCACCCCACCGTTCCGGAAATCGACGATCCGGGACGGCACCCTACCCGGCGGTACCGCCACCGGGTCCGGTGCTGTGCGTACCCGATTCCCCGGCCGGCCGGGACGCGAGCCTCTTCCTGCGCCACAGCACCAGCGGCACCGCACCGGCGAGGCCGAGCGCGCCGGGAGCCGCGAGCGACCCCACGGCGGCGGCCGCCTGGCCGGGACCCGCCTGGTCGAAGGTGTCGGGCACCGGCAGCGTCGCCAGCCTGTCGAGCGGCCACGCGACCACGATGGCCCGGCCGACCACATCCTTGACCGGGACAAATCCCCGGTCGGCGTTGTCCATGTGGTAGCGCGAGTCCTGCGAGTTCTGCCGGTGGTCGCCCATCACCCAGAGCCGGTCCTTGGGCACCTTGAACGGTCCGAAGGGCTGGTCGTCGCACGGGGTGTTGCCGGCGAAGATGAACCCCTTCTCGTCCAGCGCGTGCCCGTTGACCTCGACCGGGCCGCCCTTCTTGCACTCCACCGTGTCGCCGCCGACCGCGATGACCCGCTTGATCAGGTCCTTCTCCTCGGCGGACGGCATCAGCCCGATGAAGCTCAGGAACTTCTGCGCGATGTTCGGATCGGGGACGTCCGTCTCGGGCAGCCAGCCGCCCGGGTCGTGGAAGACGACCACCTCACCGCGCTCGGGCTCCGAGCCGAACCACGGGGTCAGCTTGTCCACCAGCACCCGGTCACCCTGCTGGAGGGTGTTCTGCATCGAGTCCGAGGGGATCGAGAACGCCTGGACCAGGAAAGTCTTGATCACCAGCGCCAGGACCAGCGCGATGACGATGAGGAGGGGCAGTTCCTTCCAGAAGGAACGCTGCTTCCTCTGCCCCTCGCCGTCACCGGCACCGTCCGTGTCGTTGTCACCGACGCCGTCACCGCCCAGGGGACCGTTCTCGGGTTCCTTCGTGCTGTCCGTCACGACCGCGGGCGACTCGGCGAGCTGCTCGTGTCCCTCCTCGGGATCATCGTGACCGGAACGTGCACCGACCGCCACATCCCCCACATCCACTCCTCACTCCGTGCGATTCACTCCGTGCGGTCGCCTGCCCCGGAGAAGGGGCAGGCCCACCACTCCCATAACGAGCGGGAGTTCCGCAGGGCTCGGGAGCCGGACCAATCCATGTCGATCCCGCGGGAACACACTATTCGACGCGGCTGTGGCCGCCGTCGGCGCGGGACGCCCGTCCGGGACCTCGCTGAACGGCTCCGAGTCGCCCAGCCGGCTCCAGTGGCCGATCGGCCAGGCGATGACCACGGCACGCCCCACCACCTCGTCCTCCGAGACCGTGCCCTGGTCCTTCTCGTCGAGGTGGAAGCGGGAATCCGCCGAGTTCTCCCGGTGGTCACCCATGACGAAGATACGCCCCGCGGGCACCCTCACCTCGAAAGTGATCGTCGAGGGGGCGTTTCCGGGATGGAGATACGGCTCTTCCAGCGGCACACCGTTGACGGTAATTTTGCCCGATGCGTCACAGCACTTGACGGTGTCACCCCCGACACCGACCACCCGCTTGATCAGATCCTGGTCGTCGGCGGACGGCAGCAGCCCGATGAAGGTCAGCCCTTCCTTGATCTGCTTGATGACGACCGGGGAGGTGTCCGGTACGGGCTTCTCGTCCTTGAGCCAGTTCCCGGGGTCCTTGAAGACGACGACGTCACCGCGTTCCGGCTTCGAGCCGAACCACGGGGTCAGTTTGTCCACCAGGACCCGGTCGCTGATCCTGATCGTCTGCTCCATCGAGCCCGACGGGATCACGAAGGCCTGGACCAGGAAGGTCTTGAGGACCAGCGCGATCAGCAGCGCCACGGTGATCAGCACCGGGATCTCGGTCATGGCCGACCGCCGCCTGCGGTTCTTGACCCGCCGCGCGAGTCTGCGCCGGTCGGCCCGTCCCGGCAGCGCCCGGCCCATGGTGGGCCGGCTGCCGGTCGGCAGGCGGGTGTCGTGTCCGTGGCTGGCGGCGCGTCCGCGCTTACCCATGAGCATCGTCCCGCCTCCCCTGACCGCCGCCGGAAGCCCGTACGGCAAGGGGAGCGCGTACGGCACCGGGAGCCCGTACGGCACCGGCCGGGCTCCCCACGTCCTCGAAGGCGTCGGTGGGTCTCAGCGCCGACCAGCGGCCGGGCGGCCAGCCGATCCACCTCACCCGTCCCACGACCCGCTCCACCGGCACCACGCCCCCGCCCGGCTCGCCGAGATGGTCCCTGGAGTCGCGCGAGTTGTCGCGGTGATCACCCATGACCCACAGCGTGCCCTCCGGGACGACGATGTCGAAGGGAACACGGGACGGGGCGTCACCTGCGTACACGTACGGTTCGTCCACCGCCCGTCCGTTCACCTCGACCCTGCCCCCTTCGTCGCAGCAGACCACACGGTCGCCTCCCACCCCGATCACCCGCTTCACGAAGTCGGTCCCAGGGGGCTCGGCGAGTCCCACGGCCGCCGCGGCGCCGCGCAGCAGCCCGGTGACGGGATTCTCCCGGGGCTTCTCCTGGACGAAGGAGCCCGTGCCGTCGAAGACGACGACGTCGCCGCGGTGCGGCACGGACCCGAAACGGTACGCCAGCTTGTCGACCAGCACCCGGTCCCCGACCCGGAGGGTGGGCTCCATGGAGCCGCTCGGGATCAGGAAGGGCTGCATCACGAAGTGGCTGACCAGCAGGACCACGGCGACGCACACCACGGCGAGCAGCCCGGCCCTGCGCCAGAACCGGCCGGAGAAACGCGCGGAGCGCGACTCCTCCTCCGCCCCGGTGAGGGGCTGGGAGGAGGAGTCGCGCTCCGTGTGCTGTGCTTCGGTGTCCATCGGGGCAGGAGCTTAGACCGATCGTCTTGTCCGGCGGCCCGCTGGACCCGGTTGCGACGGTGAGCCCGGGGCTCAGTTGTCGCGCTTCTCCTTGATCTTCGCCTTCTTGCCGCGCAGCTCGCGCAGGTAGTAAAGCTTGGCGCGACGGACGTCACCGCGGCTCACGAGCTCGATCTTCTCGAAGATCGGGCTGTGGACGGGGAAGGTCCGCTCGACGCCGACGGAGAAGGAGACCTTGCGGACCGTGAAGGACTCACGGACGCCGGAGCCCTGACGCCGGATGACAACACCCTTGAACTGCTGGATACGGGAGCGGTTTCCCTCGATGACACGCACGTGGACGTTCACGGTGTCACCGGCGCGGAACTTGGGGAGGTCGCTGCGGAGCGACGACGCGTCTACGGCGTCGAGCAAGCTGGTCATGGGATCTGCTTCCTCACTGATGCCACAGGTCATCAGCGGATGTCGGGATGAGAGTCTGGGGTGCCGTTCTCGTCGGGTGGGCGTCGTTCCCCCTGTGGCAGGGGCGCACACCGGACGTAGGGCAGCGGCCTATTCTTCCACGGCGGAGGGCCTGCGCCAAAATCGGCCACCGGGCTCGGGGGACCAGCCGAGGATGGAGAGGATCTCCCGGTCCTTCTTGTCGAAGGCCGAGGGGTCACAACGCTCGATCAGGTCGGGGCGGTTGAGGGCGGTACGTTCGAACGCCTCGTCCCGCCGCCAGCGCGCGATCTTCCCGTGGTGGCCGCTGAGCAGCACGTCCGGGATCCCGCGTCCGCGCCACTCGGGGGGCTTGGTGTAGACGGGCCCCTCCAGCAGGTCGGCCATCGCGCCGGGCGCGAAGGAGTCGTCGCGGTGCGACTCGGCGTTGCCGAGCACCCCGGGCAGCAGCCGGACCACGGCCTCGGTGACGACCAGGACGGCCGCCTCGCCGCCGGCCAGGACGTAGTCGCCGATGGACACCTCGTGGACGGGCATCCTGGTCCGGTACTCGTCGACGACCCGGCGGTCGATGCCCTCGTACCGGGCCGGTGTGAAGATCAGCCAGGGGCGCTCGGAGAGCGCTACGGCGGTCTCCTGGGTGAAGGGCCGGCCGCTGGGGGTGGGCACGACCAGCACCGGGTCGTGGGCGCCCGACTCATACCCGCCCGCCAGCACGTCGTCCAGGGCCTCGCCCCACGGCTCGGTCTTCATGACCATGCCGGGTCCACCGCCGTACGGGGTGTCGTCGACCGTGTTGTGCCGGTCGTACGTCCACTCCCGCAGGTCGTGCACGTGCACGCCGAGGCGGCCCCGCGCACGGGCCTTGCCGACCAGCGAGACGTTCAGGGGGTCCAGGTACTCGGGGAAGATCGTGACGACGTCGAGCCGCATCAGGCGTCGCCCTTGTCAGGCTGATCCGAATTCTCCGGCTGATTCGACTTCTCCGGCCGGTCCGTCTCAGGGAGCTCGTCGATGAGACCCGGGGGCGGGTCGATGACGGCCCGCTGCTCCTCCAGGTCGATCTCGGTGACGATCTCCTCCACGAAGGGGATCATCACCTCGCTGCCGTCGGGCCGTTCCACGATGAACAGGTCCTGCGACGGCAGATGGGTGATCTCGGTGATCCGCCCGACCTCCGTGCCGTCGGCGAGGACGACGTCGAGATCCATCAGCTGATGGTCGTAGAACTCCTCCGGGTCCTCGGGGAGTTCCTCGGGGTCGATCTCGGCGATCAGCAGGATGTTACGGAGCGCCTCGGCGCCGCCGCGGTCGCTCACGCCCTCGAAGCGCAGCAGCAGCCTGCCGCTGTGCACCCGGCCCGTCGCGATCGTCAGCGGGCCGGCCGCCGCCGGTTCCGTACCCAGTACGGCCCCGGGCCCGAGCCGCAGCTCGGGCTCGTCCGTACGCACCTCGACGGTGACCTCACCCTTGATCCCATGGGCACGACCGATCCGCGCAACCACCAACTGCACTGCATACGCCCCTTTTACGGTCACACATGGAACAAACGGCAACGAGCCGGGGCGGACCATACGGCCCGGCCCCGGCCCGTGCCGGTGTTGAACGCTGTCAGTTGAACGCTGTCAGCGGACCTGGTCCACGTCGACGAGGTCGACGCGGATGCCACGGCCGCCGATGGCACCCACGACGGTGCGCAGCGCGCGAGCGGTACGACCGTTGCGGCCGATCACCTTGCCGAGGTCGTCGGGGTGGACCCTGACCTCCAGCACGCGGCCACGGCGCAGGTTGCGCGAGGCGACCTGCACTTCGTCCGGGTTGTCGACGATGCCCTTCACGAGGTGCTCGAGAGCCTCCTCGAGCATGCTCAGGCCTCGGTGGACTCGGCGGGCGCCGAGGACTCGGTCCCGGCTTCGTCCGCCTTCTTGTCGGCCTTCTTCGCCTTCGGGGTGATGGCCTCACCCTTGGGCTCGTCGCCGCCGTCCTTGGTGAGCGCCTCGAAGAGGGCCCGCTTGTCGGCCTTCGGCTCGGGGAGCAGCAGGGGCGCGGGGGCCGGAAGACCCTTGTGCGCCTGCCAGTCACCGGTGAGCTTGAGGATCGCGAGAACCGGCTCGGTCGGCTGGGCGCCGACAGACAGCCAGTACCGCGCGCGGTCCGAGTCGACCTCGATGCGCGAGGGGTTCTGGACCGGGTGGTAGATGCCGATCTCCTCGATCGCCCGGCCGTCACGGCGGACGCGGGAGTCGGCGACGATGATGCGGTAGTGAGGCGAACGGATCTTGCCCAGACGCTTCAGCTTGATCTTGACTGCCACTGGAGTGGTGTCTCCTGGTCTTGACGTGGTTGGGCGAGGCGGGACGCCGCGTGGGGTTGCGGTACCCGATCCGCCCGATGGACGCGTCAGCCGGAGGAGAGAGGGGTCCTGTGCGACTGTCGAGTACAGCTGGCTATTGTGCCACACACCTGCGGTGCGGCATGACGCGGCGGTGGTCGGGCGCCGGGCCCGGCCCACCGGCGCGCGCCGGTGGGCACCGGTGCTCAGCTCGCAGCGGCGACCACTTCCGGGATACGGAACGGCTTGCCGCAGCCGCCGCAGACGATGGGCGCCTGGGCCAGGACCGACGGGACCACGCGGACGTTGCGCCCGCAGTCGCAGACCGCCTTGACGCGGACGCCCCCGCCGGACGAGCCGTGCCGGGCCGCGGGGCCGCGGAAGCTCCGCTTGGTGTCGGCGGCCGTCGCGACCGTGTGTGCCTTGAGGGCCCGTTGCAGCCGCTCCATCGTGGGGCGGTACCGGCGCTTCGCCTCGGGGCTGAGCGAGACCAGCGAGAAGCCACTGCTGGGATGCGGCTCCTCGGGGTGGTCCAGGCCCATCTCCTCGGCGATCGCCAGGAATCGGCGGTTGTGATAGCGGCCCGCTCGCGAGGTGTCGCGGACACCTCTCGCCGCGGCGATGCCGTGGACCGCTTCGTGAAGCAGTCGTTCGAATGAGAGCTCCGCGCCGCAGGCGGACGAGGACTCTCCGATCAGGGACTCTGGCGCGGCAAGATCCGGCAGCTCGGGGTGGGACCGCTGAATATCGGCCCACGCCTGTGCCAGCTCTGCGGCGAGAACAGGTGGTGTCGTGCTCACGTCGTGAATAACGAGCTGGGGCGCTCCGGGGTTCCATTCCGGGGCATCCCAAATAATTTGCACGTACCCGTCAGTTGCCATTGATGCGTCCTGACGAGGGCGGGTGCGTAGATCTGCGGAGAAGCCTCACAGCTCCTACCAAGCTGGTACGTAGCGACTCGTACGCTTCGACGCGTAGACGATCTACGTACGGGGGCACGGGCGCGCGGGAAGCGCGGGCGGCCGGCGGGGCGGGCGCTCGGTGGAGCGCGGGCCACAAGAGCGACAGTACCCGGCGCATCGCCGGATTCCGGCACCGGCCCGTCGCCCGGGCCGAGGGCGTCCGTCGGTGGCCGGTGGGGGCGCACGCGGGCGTGCGGTGGGACCGCTGCCGTGCGACCACCCATTCGGCCCAGTCGCCGACGCGGCGAGGGGGAGGCCGTTGTCGGCCAGTTCCGGCCGGGTGCCGGATCCCTTACGCCCCAAGGGAAATCACCCGCCCGGGGCGCCCGAACAGGCATCTTCGCCCGGCACGCGCGTGAGCCACGGGGACGCCCCAGGGCGGGAACCGGCCGCACACGCGGGGGCGTACCAGTGGTTCACCGACGCTTTGCCAATCGCCCACTGGACGCGGGCACGGATGCGGAGTTCCCTGGCATACGGGGGATGAAGGCGCGCACGTACACGGGGGATGTCATTCAGGGCAGTACCGACCTCTCGGCGGATTGGGGCGCTATCCATGACACGTACGCTCGTCCAGCACCTTACGAACGCGGGGCCGCCGACGGCGGTCGCCTCCGATCCGTCCGTACGCGCCCGTGACTGGGCCGAGATCCAGGAACGCATGCTGGTACCGCTCTACGAAGCGGTGTACGAGCGCCTGGAGGTCCGCGCCGGCACCCGGCTGCTCGGCCTCGGCTGCGGCTCGGGCCTGGCGCTCCTGATGGCGACGGCGCGGGGTGCGCGGGTCACGGGCGTCGACTCCGACGAGGAGCTGCTGGCGCTGGCGTCGACGCGGCTGGCGGCGGACGCGGCTGCCTCCGGCCGGGAGCCCTCCGGGGGTGTGCTCCCCACGTCCCGGACGGCGGAGGCCGCGCTGCCGGGTGGTGTGCCGTACGACGTGATCACCGCGCTCCAGCCGATCGGGTGTGTGGCGGGCGACGCGAAGGGGCTGGCTCCCGCGCTCGACGCGGCGATACCGCTGGCCGGGCGGGGCACCCCGGTGGTGCTGACGGGCTGGGGCCCGCCGGAGCGCTGCGCGACGGCGGGTGTCCTGCGGGTCGCGGGCCGGCTGGCCGACCGCCTCCGCAAGGGCGGCTGGCGCCCGGCATACCGGGACGACCTGGAAGAGGTCGCGGCCCGCGCGGGCCTCAAGCCGGACGGCTCGGGCCGCGTGTCGTGCCCGTTCGGGTACGCGGACACGGAGAGCGCGGTGCGGGGGCTGCTGTCCACGGGGGTGTTCGACGGGGCGGTGCGGGCGACGGATCGGCGGCAGGTGGAGAAGGAGATCGCGGAGGCGTTGCATCCGCATGTCCGCAAGGACGGGACGGTCTGGATGCCGAACGTCTTCCGCTACCTGATCGCGCGCGCGTAGCTCTTCGCGACCGCGTTGCGGTCCGTGTTGTCCTCAAGCGCCGGACGGGCGGTCTGGGGCCCGGGGGGCCGCGCGTTCTCGGTGACCGGGTTGCGGTTCGTGTTGTCCTCAATCGCCGGACGGGCTTGATTTTGCCCGCTGCGGCCCGGTGGCCTTGGTGCGGGTTGTTGCCGGGGGCCGGGCAGGGGTCGTGTCCTGCACTGCATGTTTTACGTCGCGTTCAGCCAGTCGTATTGGGTAACGGTCGCCATGCGACACAAAACACGCTCTACGTTCCGGACACGACCCCTGCCCGTCCCCCTTCCAGGCCCGCGCCAAAACAACCCGGCCCACCCCGGGGCGGGGGAAGTCGTCTCCGCTACCGGGCCCGCGTTGAGGCGTCGGCCCACCCCGGTGCGGGCGGGGTCGTTCAGTCTCCCGTCCGGCGTGAGGGGGGCGGGGTCGGAGGAGGCAGGGGTGTCCGGACGTAAAGCGTCGCAACTCGCGCGAAGCGCGGTGAGGATAGCAGTCCGGACACCCCTGCCTCCGGAGGCCCCGCCCCCCGCCACCACGACAAACCAAGCCCGTCCGGCGATTGAGGACAAGCAGTGACGTCAGCCCATGAACTTCTTGAACTCGTCCGGGAGCTCGAAGTTCTTGTCGGGCTCCGCGGCCGGCAGGCCGAACGCGTTGCCGGAGGGGGACGGCTCCGCCGACTCACGGCGCGTCGCCGCCGCCTGTTCCTCCAGCTTGCGCTTCATCGGGTTGCCCGACCGCTGCTTCCCCTTCGCGACCTTCTGCTTCTTCTTCGTACGGCCGGGGCCCCCGCCCATCCCGGGAACGCCCGGCATGCCCGGCATCCCGCCGCCCTGCGCCATCTTCGACATCATCTTGCGCGCCTCGAAGAACCGCTCCACGAGGTTCTTGACCGCGCTGACCTCCACGCCGGAACCCCGCGCGATCCGCGCCCGGCGTGAGCCGTTGATGATGGTGGGCTCGTGACGTTCGCCCGGCGTCATCGACTTGATGATCGCGGCGGTACGGTCCACGTCCCGCTCGTCGATGTTGTTGATCTGGTCCTTGATCTGGCCCATGCCGGGCAGCATGCCGAGCAGCTTGGAGATGCTGCCCATCTTCCTGACCTGTTCCATCTGGGCGAGGAAGTCGTCCAGCGTGAAGTCCTTGCCGCCCTTGCTGCTCTGCAGCTTCGCGGCCATCTTCTCGGCCTCGTCCTGGCTGAACGTCTTCTCCGCCTGCTCGATCAGGGTGAGGAGGTCACCCATGTCGAGGATGCGGGACGCCATCCGGTCCGGGTGGAACGCGTCGAACTCGTCGAGCTTCTCGCCGTTGGAGGCGAACATGATCTGCTTGCCGGTGACGTGCGCGATGGAGAGCGCCGCGCCACCGCGGGCGTCGCCGTCGAGCTTCGAGAGGACCACACCGTCGAAGCCGACGCCGTCGCGGAACGCCTCGGCGGTGTTGACCGCGTCCTGGCCGATCATCGCGTCGACCACGAAGAGCGTCTCGTCGGGGTTGACCGCGTCGCGGATGTCGGAGGCCTGCTTCATCAGCTCCTGGTCGATGCCCAGGCGGCCCGCGGTGTCGACCACGACGATGTCGTACTGGCGCGACCGGGCGTACTCGATCGAGTCCTTGGCGACCTTGACCGGGTCGCCGACGCCGTTGCCCGGCTCCGGGGCGTACACGGCGACACCCGCGCGGTCGGCGACGACGGAGAGCTGGGTGACGGCGTTGGGGCGCTGGAGGTCACAGGCGACCAGGAGCGGCGAGTGACCCTGGTTCTTGAGCCAGAGGCCGAGCTTTCCCGCGAGGGTGGTCTTGCCGGCGCCCTGGAGGCCCGCGAGCATGATGACGGTGGGCGCCTGCTTGGCGAAGCGCAGCCGCCGGGTCTCACCGCCGAGGATGCCGACGAGTTCCTCGTTGACGATCTTGATGACCTGCTGGCTCGGGTTCAGCGCGCCCGAGACCTCGGCGCCGCTCGCGCGTTCCTTGACCTTGGCGATGAAGGCGCGGACGACGGGCAGGGCCACGTCGGCTTCGAGCAGGGCGATACGGATCTCGCGGGCCGTGGCGTCGATGTCCTCCGGGCTGAGGCGCCCTTTGCCCCGGAGGCTCTTGAATGTGGCTGCGAGGCGGTCGGAGAGAGTGTCGAACACGGTGGTCGCGAATCCTCGGGTCGGGGGCGGGCGGGTAGATCGCCCTCCAGGGTATCTGCCTGAACCAGCGCGGCGCCCTCGCCCGCCGGAAATCCGTGGACGAGGGCGCCTTACCGGGAGCGAGAAGGCCGGTCCTCGCTCACCTCAGCGCTTCCTCCAGGGACTTCGCCAGGGCCGCCGCGTCCGCCTCCGGCAGTCGGGACCCGTCCGCGCGGGTGACGTAGACGGTGTCCACGGCGTTCGCGCCGAGGGTCGAGACGTGGGCGCTGCGGACCCGTACCGCCGCCTCCTCCAGCGCGCGGCCGATGCGGTGCAGCAGTCCCGGGGCGTCCTGGGCGCGTACCTCGATGACCGTGGCGTGCCGGGAGGCCGTCGGGGCGACGGTCACCCGGGGCGGTGGGGCCTTCACGCCCCGGCGCCTGGGGTAGGCGGCCTCGCGCTCGGCGAGCCGGGCGGGGATGTCCAGCGTGCCGTCCAGGGCCCGTACGAGGTCGGCGCGCAGCCGGGAGGCCTGCGGGAGGGAGCCGTACTCGGCGGCCACCCGCCAGCTCAGCAGCAGGACGTCCGAGCGCTCGCCCAGCTCCGTGGGGAGCTCTATGGCCCGCAGGTCGGCCGCCCGGACGGTGAGCCGGTGCAGGGCGAGCACGCCGGCCGCGGCGGGCAGGACGCCCGGCTGGTCGCGCAGGGCGATGAGGAGTTCGACGCCGACCGGTTCGGGTTCGGCGTCGAGTTCCTCGTCGGGCGGGGGCTCGGTCTGCGGGGCGTGCAGGGCGAGGACGGGTTCGCCGGTGCGCAGCGCCTCGACGGCGAGGCGTTCCTGTTCGGCGCTGGGCGCGGTGGGTTCGGGCTCGGGGACCTCGTCGCCCGTGAGGACGGCGGCGACCCGTTGCACCAGGTCGGAGACGAGTCCGGCGCGCCAGGTGGACCAGGCCGCGGGCCCGGTGGCCAGCGCGTCGGCCTCGGTCAGGGCGTGGAGCAGTTCCAGGGTGCCGAGGGAGCCGACCCGGCCGGCGACGGAGCTGACCGTCGCGGGGTCGTCCAGGTCGCGCCGGGTGGCGGTGTCGATGAGGAGGAGGTGGTGGCGTACGACGGTGGCGATGACGGCCATGTCGTCGCGGTCGAAGCCGATGCGTGAGGCGACGTCGCGGGCGATGACCTCGCCGGCCACGGAGTGGTCGCCGGGCCAGCCCTTGCCGATGTCGTGCAGCAGGGCGCTGACGAGGAGCAGGTCGGGCCGGTGGACGCGGCGGGTCAGGGAGGAGGCCTGGACGGCGGTCTCCACGAGGTGGCGGTCGACGGTCCAGGTGTGGACGGGGTTGCGCTGGGGCCGGCAGCGGACCCGCTCCCAGTCGGGCAGGAGCTGGGTGATCAGCCCTTCGGCTTCGAGTGCCTCCCACACGGGGACGGTGGACTCGCCCGCGCCGAGCAGTTTGACGAGTTCCTCGCGGGCCTCGGC
Source organism: Streptomyces sp. NPDC087420 (assembly GCF_044744165.1). Classification (NCBI taxonomy): domain Bacteria; kingdom Bacillati; phylum Actinomycetota; class Actinomycetes; order Kitasatosporales; family Streptomycetaceae; genus Streptomyces; species Streptomyces sp. NPDC087420. The sequence continues at coordinate 166,476 of NZ_JBIUXU010000014.1, read as the reverse complement.
GGGCCAGGGCACCGGCAGGGGCTTCGCGGCGGCGGCGAGGCGGCGTACGGCGTGCAGGGAGATCGGCAGCCCCGCCTGGGCGGCGGCGGCCGCAGCCCGCAGCGGCAGCACGAGGTCGCGTTCCACGCGTGCGGTACGGGCGAGGACGACCTCGCCGTCCTGCTCGACCACCCCTTCGGCGAGGGGGGTGCGCTCGGGCGCGGGTTTGGTGCCGAGCATGGCGCGCAGGCGGGGCCTGGCGCCCCGGGAGCGCAGCACGCGGTTGACCTCGCGCCAGGTGACGTCGGAGGCGTACGAGACCGTGCGGGCGGCTTCGTACACCTGGCGCAGCAGGGCGTCGGCGTCCAGCAGGCCCAGTTCGGCCGCGACGGAGTCCTGCTCCTGGAGGGCGAGCCGGTCGGTGGCGCGTCCGGTGGTCAGGTGCAGGGCGTCGCGGGCGTCCAGCAGGCGTCTGCGGGCGTCGGAGAGGCCTTCGCGGGGGGCGTCGGCGAGCCAGGACGCGGCGACGGCACGCAGGGCGGTGGCGTCGCGCAGGCCGCCCCTGGCCTCCTTGAGGTCCGGTTCGAGGAGGAATTGCAGTTCGCCCTGGCGTTCGGCCCGTTCGCGGCACAGTTCGTCGAGTTCGGGCAGCCGCTTGGGGGCCTGGTTGCGCCAGTCGGCGAGGATCGCGGTCCGTACGCCGGTGACGAGGCCCAGGTCTCCGGCGACGTGCCGGGCGTCGAGCAGCCCGAGCTGCACCTTGAGGTCCTCGCCCGCGGTTTTGCGGGCCTCGGCGGGGGTGCGCACGGAGTGGTCCAGGGCCAGGCCCAGGTCCCACACCGGGTACCAGACGCGGTCGGCGAGGGCCGCGATGGCGGGGGCGCCGGCCTTGCCGTCGTGCAGGAGCAGCAGGTCGAGGTCGCTGCGCGGGGACAGCTCGCCCCGTCCGTAGCCGCCCACGGCGACGAGGGCCGCGCCCCGGACGCCGGCTTCCCTCGCGGCGGTGGTGAACAGCGCGTTCAGCCAGGCGTCGGTCAGTTTCGCGAGGGCGGCGCGCCGCGGCGGCCCGGACCGCGCCTTCTCCTGGAGAAGGCGCAGCCGGGCCGCCGCATAGCCGCTGGGTCCCGAGTCTGCCTGTTCGGTTGTCTCTTCGAGGCTCGTCACCCAGTCGTTCCCGTCTCTCAGAGGGCGTCGGGGCCGCGTTCGCCGGTCCGTACCCGGACCGCCGTGTCGACCGGAACGCTCCATACCTTGCCGTCACCGATCTTGCCGGTTCGGGCGGCCTTGACCACTACCTCGATGAGCTCTTCGGCGTCGCTGTCCTCGACCAGTACCTCGATACGGATCTTCGGAACGAGGTCGACGGTGTACTCCGCACCCCGGTAGACCTCGGTGTGACCGCGCTGCCGGCCGTACCCGCTGGCCTCCGTGACCGTGAGCCCCTGGATCCCGAAGGCCTGGAGGGCCTCCTTGATCTCGTCGAGCCGGTGTGGCTTCACGACTGCGGTGATGAGCTTCATGCGTCCACCTTCTTGTTCGTCGCCGCTCCGGCGATGTCGGCCGGGACGCTACTACGGCCCGAGGGAGAGCCGCCCAGCGCACTGAAGTCATAGGCCGACTCCGCGTGGAAGGCCATGTCGACGCCGCTCGTCTCGTCGTCCTCGGACGCCCGGAAGCCGATCGTCTTGTCGACGAGCTTGGCGAGGATCCAGGTGACGACGAAGGAGTAGGCCATCACCGAGAAGGCTCCGACGGCCTGCTTGCCGAGCTGGTCGAGACCGCCGACGCCGTTGATGGCGAGGACGCCCACGAGCAGGGTGCCGATCAGACCGCCGACGAGGTGGACACCGACGACGTCCAGCGAGTCGTCGTAGCCGAGCTTGTACTTGAGGCTGACGGCCCAGGAGCAGATCGCACCGGCCACGACGCCGATGAGCAGCGCGCCGAACGGGTTGACCGCCGCGCCGGACGGCGTGATGGCGACCAGGCCGGCGACGGCGCCGGAAGCGGCGCCCAGGGTGGTGAACGCACCGTGGCGGATGCGCTCGTAGGCGAGCCAGCCGATCATCGCGGCGGCGGTGGCGATCTGGGTGTTGAACGCCATGATCGCGGCGGTGCCGTTGGCGGCCAGGGCCGAGCCGGCGTTGAAGCCGAACCAGCCGAACCACAGCAGTCCGGCGCCGAGCACGACGAGCGGCAGGCTGTGCGGGCGCATCGGGTCCTTCTTGAATCCAATGCGTTTGCCGACGACCAGGACCGCGGCGAGTCCGCCGACACCGGCGTTGATGTGGACCGCCGTACCACCGGCGAAGTCGATCACGCCCAGCTTGAAGAGCCAGCCGTCGGACTGCCACACCCAGTGGGCGATCGGGAAATACACCACGCTGACCCACAGCGCGATGAACAGGGTCCAGGAACTGAATTTCACGCGGTCGGCGAGTGCGCCGCTCATCAGCGCCGGGGTGATCACGGCGAACATCAGCTGGAACAGGGCGAAGGCGAAGACGGGAATGCCTTCCTTGCCACCGGTCAGCGTGTCGGCCGTGATGCCCTTCAGCCCGATGTGGTCGAAGTTGCCGAGCAGCCCCCCGCCGATGTCGTCGCCGAACGTCAGTGAGTACCCGTACAGGACCCACAGCACGCTGACGACGGCGAGCGCGCTCATCGACATCATGAGCATGTTGAGGGCGCTCTTCACCCGCACCATGCCGCCGTAGAAGAATGCCAGGCCGGGCGTCATCAGCATGACGAGCGCGGCACTGATCAATACGAATGCGGTATCTGCGCCATTCAAGGCCAGCGTCTCCTCGGAAGTCGGAACGGCCCGTGCGGATGCTCAGGGGGGTCTGGGCCGACTGTGCTGAGGAGATTGGCGCAGCGCCGTTTCAGTCAGTGCCGCTGGATGTTTCACAGCAGTGACGAAGACGTCCTGCATGTTACGTACCGATGAACCGCGGGACATCGCAAACCGGCCGTGGCCGTCACCCTGCTGACCTCGCGGCGGGGGAGCCGTGTCGGGCTGTACGGGGTGACGGCCGCGGCCGGAGTCCGGGTGCCACTCAGACCGCCTCGGCGGACTCGGGCAGTTGGGTGGAGAGCCGGTCGGTGAGGTAGGCGATCTCGGCGACGTCGCCGAAGTCCCGCGCGGCGGTGTCGACGGTCTTGCGCAGCCGGTTGTTGACCCGCTCCGACCGCACCTTCTTCGCCGCGTCCAGGGCGGTCTGGGCCAGGGCCGCCGACTCCTCGGGCTCTCGCTTGAGGAGGTGCACGGTCGCCATGCCGATGAGGTTGAGCGCGTACGACCGCTGGTGCTCCCGGTCGTGCTCGAAGAGCTCGACGGCGCGCCTCATGACGGGCTCGGCGAGGGAGGCGTACGTCGGGCTGCGGCCGGCGACATAGGCCAGATCACGGTACGAATGGGCGTTCTCGCCGTTCAGCTCGGCCTCGGAGAAGAACCGGATCCAGTCGGGCTCGGGTTCGCCGTCCAGGCCCACGTCGGAGAAGGTGTCCTCGGCCATCCGGACGGCTCGTTTGCACTTGCTCGGCTGGCCCATATTCGCGTACGCCCGCGCCTCCATCGCATACAGCATCGCCTGCGTCCTGGAGGTGGCGCAGTCGCGGCTGCCGTACTGAGCGAGGTGGATCAGTTCCAGCGCGTCGTCGGGCCGGCCCAGATGGATCATCTGACGGCTCATCGAGGACAGGATGTACGAGCCGAGCGGCTTGTCCCCCGCCTCCTTGGCGGCGTGCAGCGCGAGGACAAAATACTTCTGGGCGTTGGGCTGGAGTCCCACGTCGTAGCTCATCCAGCCGGCCAGCTCGGCCAGTTCGGCGGCGCACCGGAACAGCCGCCGGGCCGTCTCCTGTGGCTGCGGCTCCTGGAGCAGGTCGGTCACCTCGTGCAGCTGCCCGACGACCGCCTTGCGCCGCAGCCCGCCGCCGCACTGCGCGTCCCACTGCCGGAACATGGCCGTGGTCGACTCCAGCAGGTCCAGCTCCGCCCGCGAGAGCCGGGACGGGCGGGGGCCCAGGTCCTCCCCGCCCTCCCGGACGGGGCGCTCCCGCTCGACGGCCGGCGTGGGCACCAGCCAGCGCTGCATGGGCTCGACGAGGGACGGTCCCGCCGCCAGCGCCAGCGAGGAGCCGAGGAAGCCGCGCCGCGCCAGCATCAGGTCGCTGCGCGAGAACTCGCTGAGCAGCGACACGGTCTGCGGTCCCGCCCAGGGCAGGTCGACGCCGGACACCGAGGGTGACTGGTGCGCGGAGCGCAGGCCGAGGTCCTCGACGGCGACGACGGTGCCGAAACGCTCCGAGAACAGCTCGGACAGGATGCGCGGAATGGGCTCGCGCGGCTGCTCTCCGTCGAGCCAGCGCCGTACCCGCGAGGTGTCCGTGCTGATGTGATGGGCGCCCATCTCGCGGGCCCTGCGGTTGACTTGACGTGCGAGTTCGCCCTTCGACCAGCCGCTTCGCACAAACCACGAGCCCAGCCGCCCGTTCGGGCTCTTGCCTGAATTCGTGCCGCTTGCGCCGCTGCCGCCCACTGGTACGCCCCCATCCGCTCAAGCCCTGTCACGCGAACCGCTATCAGAATGCCGTGAGTTGTGGCTCCCTGTCCGGAGGTTGCCCCCCTTCGAACAGGAAACCGAGTTGCCCCGGGCATACCCGTGGTCGCACTTTCCTCCGGGGTCTGTGTACCGAAAGTAATCCTACGATCACCCGTCCGGCGAGGGTGATTCCAGAAACGCCACCATTCGCCACCCCTTCGAATGAACTCGCCCACGGCCGGTCGCGATTCACTTGACAGACGACGATCAGGAACGGGTGAAGCGGTGTGCGCCGGGGCGCGTACGGCGGGCCGCACCACCCCCAGTGCTCCCGTACGCCGCCGGAAGCGACCCGACGAACACAGAGGGTCACGGGCAGACTGCGAGTCGTAACCACCGGCGCACTCGACCCGTTGGAGGGGGTATGGGCTTCACGATCGGCGGCACGCGCCGCCGCGGCCGCGGCACCACGGAGTGCACGGCGGTGGCGGAGTACACGGGACTCTGGGGCTGGGACGTCGCCCTCGGCTCGCCCGACGGGCCGGGCGACGAGGTGCCGGCGGGCGCGACGCTGGCCGACGTCACCAAGGTGTGGTCCGAGTCCCCGGGAGCACCGGTCCTGCTGCCGGTCGGCCGCAGCTTCGACGTCATCGACGTGTCGGCCACGGCCGGCTCCCGGGCCCTGGTCCGCCTGGAGCGGATGGGACTGCCCCTGGGCCCGGTCCTGGCGACCCCCTGCGGGCGCGCGTACTTCTTCGTGGCGCCCGGGGCGGCGGCCGAACTGCCCCAGCTGCTCTACCGCATGGGCTGGGACGACGCGGGCCTGGACCTGCGCTGCCAGGGCTCGGGCCACGTACCGGCCCCGCCCACCGAGATCCCGGGCCGCGGCCCGGTCCGCTGGCTGCGCCCGCCGTCGCTGGACACCGGGGCGACCCCACCCCAGGCAAGACTGCTCCTGGGAACACTGGCGTACATCTGCCACCGCTCAGCCGCCTGAGGCGGCGCGGACCACCCTGTCCCCGCACGCGCTTCGCGCGTATGTCCTCAATCGCCGGACGGGCTTGAAATGCCGACCTGAACGCGTGAGCTGCCCGACGCGGCCTGCCTGCGCAACCCCACCGACGCGAGGGGGCCGGGGCCGCAGGAGGCATGTGTCCGGACGTAAAGCGTGATTTGTGGCGCACACGCCCCGCACGCGAAGAGCCGAGCCGCACGCGCCGTAAATCATGCAGTCCGGACACGTGCCTCCGGAGGCCCCGGCCCCCGCACCACGACGAACCAAGCCCGTCCGGCGCTTGAGGACATCAGTAACCGCAACGCACCGCGCAGCGCTACGCGCTAGTCGCCGATCAACGCGTCCACGAACGCCCCCGCCTCGAACGGCGCCAGGTCGTCCGCGCCCTCGCCCAGGCCCACCAGCTTCACCGGTACGCCCAGCTCCCGCTGGACCGCGATCACGATGCCGCCCTTCGCGGTGCCGTCCAGCTTGGTCAGCACGATCCCGGTGATGTCCACGACCTCCGCGAACACCCGCGCCTGGACCAGCCCGTTCTGGCCGGTCGTCGCGTCCAGCACCAGCAGCACCTCGTCCAGCGGCCCGTGCTTCTCCACGACCCGCTTGACCTTGCCCAGCTCGTCCATCAGCCCGGTCTTGGTGTGCAGCCGCCCGGCGGTGTCGATGAGCACCACGTCGGCGCCCTCCGCGATGCCCTCCTTGACCGCGTCGAAGGCCACCGACGCGGGGTCGCCGCCCTCGGGTCCCCGTACCGTACGGGCCCCGACCCGCTGCCCCCACGTCTGGAGCTGGTCCGCCGCCGCCGCGCGGAACGTGTCCGCCGCGCCGAGCACGACCGACTTCCCGTCCGCGACCAGCACCCGCGCCAGCTTGCCCGTGGTGGTGGTCTTGCCGGTGCCGTTGACCCCGACGACCATCACGACGGCCGGGGTGTCCAGGACACTCTCGGTCCTGACCGTCCGGTCGAAGTCCTCCCGGTCCGCGCCGACGTCCAGCAGCGCCACCAGCTCCTCGCGCAGCAGCGTGCGCAGCTCACCGGGCGTCCGGGTGCCCAGCACCCGCACGCGCTCCCGGAGCCGTCCGACCAGCTCCTGGGTGGGCGCGACACCGACGTCCGCCGTGAGCAGCGTCTCCTCGATCTCGTCCCAGGTGTCGTCGTCCAGGTGCTCGCGCGACAGGAGCGTGAGCAGCCCCTTGCCGAGGGAGTTCTGCGAGCGGGAGAGCCGCGCGCGGAGCCGGACCAGCCGGCCGGCGGTCGGCTCGGGGATCTCGATCTCGACGGCGGGCGGCGCGCCGACCACCGGGTCCTCGACGGCGACCGGCGTCCCCGTGACGTCCGAGGCGTCCGGGAGACCGACCTCCTCGATGGTGCGGCGCGGTTCGTCGCGCGGCGTCTCCGCCTCATCACCGACGTGTGGCTCGGCGGGCGGAGCTGTGAGGGTCGGCGAGCTCGACGGCGCCCGGGGCGGCAGCTGCTTCTTCTTACGGCTGCCGACCACGAGCCCGCTGATCGCGCCGACCGCGACCAGGGCGATGACTACAACAAGGATGACGATTTCCATAACGCTCCCAGTATCGGCCACGACCGCGCCGCTCCCCGGTTCCGGAGGGTCACATACAGAACACGGTCGCGATTTGGCCTTTTTGTGATGAACGTACAAGATTGGTCTTCTGGGCCGTTTGCCCGGACTCCGCTCACCGGCCTCCGCTCACCCGGAGCCCCACCTCTGTACGGAGCCCCCCATGCCCCACGCCTCCGCTTCCGAAGGCGCGTCCGCGCCCGAGGGCGCGCTGGAGACCCGCGGTCTGGAGCCCGTCCCCGACGAGGCCCGCACCGGCCGGGTCCGTGAACTCTTCCCCACCTGGGTCGCCGCCAACATCAGCGTGCTGCTGCTCACACTGGGCGCGGGCCTGATCGTCTTCAACGGCCTGAACCTCTGGCAGGTGCTGATCGTCGGGTGCGTGGCGCCCGCCGTGTCGTACGGCTTGGTCGGGCTGATCTCGCTGGCCGGAAAGCGCGGTGGTTCACCGGGCATGGCGCTCTCCCGGGCGGTCTTCGGGCGGCGCGGGAACCTCTTCCCCGGCTCCCTCATCTGGGTCGCCCGCTGGGGCTGGGAGACGATCAACGCGGTCACCGGCGCCTACGCGGTCCTGACGGTCCTCGACCTGCTCTTCGGCGTCAGATCCAGCACCCCCCTGATCGTGGTGACACTGCTGTTCTTCGTCGCCGGTACCTTCCTCGTCTCGGGCCTGGGCATCAAGGCTCTGCGGGTGTGCAGCAGGTGGGCGGCGTATCTCTTCGGCGCGTTCAGCGCGCTGGTGCTGGTGTATCTGATCGGGCACACGGACTGGTCGGCGGTCTTCTCGCGGCCCGCCGGGTCGACGGCGGCGATGATCGCCGGCATCGGCACCCTCGCGGCCGGCGGCCTCAGCTGGGCCCCCACGGGGCCCGACTTCACCCGCTACCTGCCCCGCTCCACCTCGGGCCGGGCCATGGTCGGCCGGACGATCGGCGGGGCGGCCGTCGTGGTGCTGCCCCTGGTGGTGATGGGCGCGGTGATGGCGGTCGGCACGCCCGGCCTGGCGCACGCCCGCGACCCGGTCTCCTTCATCGGCGGGCTGCTGCCGGCCTGGATCGCCGTGCCGTACCTGCTGATGGCGCTGGTCGGCATGGTGCTGATCAACGCGATGTCGATGTACTCGGCGGGCTTCACCGCGCAGACCCTGGGCATCAGGGTGCCGCGTGCCTGGGCCGTCAGCGTGAACGCGGTGATCAGCCTGGTCCTCGGCTTCCTGCTCATGGTGGTGGCGACCAGCTTCCTCGGCTCGTTCGTCTCATTCCTCACCCTGCTCGCGGTGGCCTTCTCGGCGTGGATCGGCGTCTTCGGCACGGACATGCTGCGCCGCCGTACGTACGACGCGGCGGGGCTGATGGACGCGACCCCCTCCGGCGCGTACTGGTACCGCCGCGGCTTCGCGCCCTCGGCGCTGGTGGCGTGGGCCGCCGCGCTGGTGGCCGGGCTGCTGTTCACGGACGTCGAGTGGTTCTCCGGGCCGCTCGCGTCCACCTGGATCGGCGCGAACGGGCTCGGCTGGGTGGCGACGACCGTGGTGGCGGCGGCGCTGTACACGGTCCTGCCCCGCGCCCGTACCCGTACCAGCGCCGGCACGCGTACCAGCGCCGGCGCCCAGAAGGCCGACACGCCCGAGGACGCGCCCTACCCCATCTCCTCCAGTGTCTTGCCCTTGGTCTCCTTGACGAAGATCAGCACGAAGGGCAGCGACAGCGCCGCGAAACAGGCGTAGATGATGTACGTCCCCGAGAGGCTCCAGTCCGCGGAGAGGCTCGGGAAGCTCGCGGTGATGGCGTAGTTGGCGATCCACTGCGCCGAGGCCGCGACGCCCAGCGCCGCTGCCCGGATCTTGTTGGGGAACATCTCGCCGAGGAAGACCCAGACGACGACCCCCCAGGACAGCGCGAAGAAGAGCACGAAGACATGCGCCGCGACCAGGGCCGTCGTGCCCTCGGTGGTGGGGAGCTTGCCGTTCACGAGGTGGGCGGAGAACGCCCAGGCCTCGAAGGCCAGGGCGACCGTCATGCCGCAGGATCCGACGATCGCCAGCGGCTTGCGGCCCACCCGGTCCACCAGCGAGATCGCGATGATCGTGCCGATGATGTTCACGATCGAGGTCGTGAAGGAGTAGAGGAACGAGCTGGACGGGTTGATCCCGACGGACTGCCAGAGCGTCGCCGAGTAGTAGAAGGCGACGTTGATGCCGACCAGCTGCTGGAAGGCCGACAGTCCGATGCCGACCCACACGATGGGCAGGAAGTTACGGCCGTTGAGCAGGTCCCTGAAGGTCGACTTGTGCTCCCGGCGCATCGCCAGCTCGATCTCCCCGGCCCGCGCGTCCAGGTCGACGTTGTTGTCCTCGACCGAGGCGAGCACCCTCTTCGCCTCCACCTCCCGGCCCACGGAGATCAGGTAGCGGGGCGACTCGGGGATCGTGAAGGACAGCACGCCGTACGAGATCGCCGGGACGACCATCACCCCGAGCATCCACTGCCACGCCTCAAGACCGGCGAGGTTTCCGCGCTGGTCGCCGTCGGCGAGCTGGAGGATGCCGTAGTTCACCAGCTGCGAGATGGCGATGCCGAGCACGATGGCGCCCTGCTGGAAGGAGCCGAACCGGCCCCGGTACGCGGCGGGCGACACCTCCGCGATGTACGCGGGGCCGATCACCGAGGCCATCCCGATCGCGAAGCCACCGATGACCCGCCACACCGCGAGGTCGTAGATGTCGAAGGGCAGGGCGGAGCCGACCGCGCTGATCGTGAACAGGACCGAGGAGATCCGCATGCAGAGGAGGCGGCCGATCCGGTCGGCGATCCGGCCGGCGGTGGCCGCGCCGATCGCGGACCCGAGCAGGGCGACGGCGACGACCTGGGCGAGCGGCAGCGAACCGATGTTGTAGCGGCCGCGGATGCCCTGGACGGCGCCGTTGATCACGGAGCTGTCGTAGCCGAAGAGGAATCCGCCCATCGCCGCGGCCGTCGTGATGTAGATGACGTGGCGGAGGTGGTCAGGGCGGGGGGCGTTGCCGTCGGACGGCTGCACCTTCGTTGTGCTGGTCACGTGAACTCCTGGAGCCCCCGGCGTCGCCGGGTGTGGGGGGGCGATCCCCCACAGTGGCGCATAACGGGGCATCATTCCCCGCTGCAACACCCGCCGGTTGGGTGAAAACTCAACCGTCAGCGGAGCCGCTGGCTGATGACCTTGGAGACGCCGTCGCCCTGCATGGAGACGCCGTACAGCGCGTCCGCGACCTCCATCGTGCGTTTCTGATGGGTGATCACGATCAGCTGGGAGCTCTCCTGGAGTTCCTGCATGATGCGGATCAGCCGCTGGAGGTTGGTGTCGTCCAGGGCCGCCTCCACCTCGTCCATCACGTAGAACGGGCTGGGCCTGGCCTTGAAGATGGAGACCAGCAGGGCCACGGCGGTCAGGGAGCGTTCGCCGCCGGAGAGCAGGGAGAGCCGCTTGACCTTCTTGCCCGGCGGCCTGGCCTCGACGTCGACGCCGGTGGTGAGCATGTGGTCGGGGTCGGTGAGGATCAGCCGGCCCTCGCCGCCGGGGAAGAGCCGGGAGAACACGCCCTCGAACTCCCGTGCCGTGTCGCGGTACGCCTCGGTGAAGACCTGCTCGACCCGCTCGTCGACCTCCTTCACCACGAGGAGCAGGTCCGTCCGGGTCTTCTTGAGGTCTTCGAGCTGCTCGGAGAGGAACTGGTGGCGTTCCTCCAGCGCGGCGAACTCCTCCAGGGCGAGCGGGTTCACCTTCCCGAGCTGCTGGTACGCCCGCTCGGCCGCCTTGAGCCGCTTCTCCTGCTCGGCGCGGGCGTAGGGCCGCGGCCGGTTCCGGGGGTCTTCGGGATCGTCGGGCAGCGTCTCGCCCTCGGCGGGCGGGGACGGCGGTACGAGCTGGTCGGGGCCGTACTCCGCGACCAGCCCGGCCGGCTCTATGCCCAGCTCCTCCAGTGCCTTGGCCTCCAGCTGCTCGATGCGCATGCGCTTCTCGGCGCCGAGGACCTCGCCGCGGTGGACGGAGTCGGTCAGCTTGTCCAGCTCGGCCTTGAGGTCCCGGCCACGGGTGCGCTCGGTGACCAGCTCCCGCTCGCGCTCGGCCTTGGCCGCCTCGGCGGCGGCGCGTTCCGCCTCCGCGCGGACGACGGAGACCTCGACGTGCGCGAGCAGCTGGCGGGCGCCGGACGCGACGGCTCCGGCGACGCGGGCCTCGTGGCGCAGCCTCGCGCGGCGCTGCTCGGCGCGCGCCCGCGCCTCGCGCTCGGCGCGCGCCCCCCGGTCGAGGGCCTCCGCGCGGCCGGCGAGGCCCTTGACCCGTTCCTCGTGGGTACGGACCTGGAGGCGCGCCTCCATCTCGGTCTGGCGGGCGTTGGCCCCGTCGGCGGCGAGTCTGTCCCGTACGGAGGTGTCGGGCTCGTCCTCCGCGCCGTCCCCGGCCTCCTGGGCGACGAGGAGCCGTTCGGCCAGTTCCTCGGCCTCCTCGGTGGCGCGCTCCAGGGCGTCCTGGGCCTTGGCGGCGGCGGACGCGGTGCGCTCGGCCTCCCCTTCGGCGCCACGGGCCTGCCCGGAGAGGCGGCCGAGCTGTCCGGACACGGCGGACTTCGCGCGGTCGGCGGCGCGGCGGAGGTCGCCCAGCTCCTCGACGAGCGCGGCGCACTCGGCGCGGGTGGCGGTGGCTCCTGCCTGCGCCTCCGCCAGCTCCTCGCTGCGGACGTCCAGGTCGCGGAGGGCGGTGGCGGCCTCGTCCACGGAGGCCTGGACCTCCAGCAGGCTGGGCGCGCCCGCGGAGCCGCCGTGCGCGAAGTGCGCGCCGAGGAGGTCGCCGTCGGCGGTCACGGCGACGAGGCCGGGGGCGGCGGCGATCAGTTCCTCGGCGTCTTCGAGGGTGCCGACGACGACGATGTCCCGGACGAGATGGCTCACGGCGACCATGAGCTCGCGGGGCCCCCGCACGAGCTCGACAACGCGCCGCGCACGCGTGCCGCCGCCTTCGGCGGAAAGGATGTCCTCAATCGCCGGACGGGCTTGATCCGCACCCGCCGCGACAGAACCGTCGGCACCCCCTGCACGCGGGCCACCGCCTTCGGCGGAAAAGACGTCCTCAATCGCCGGACGGGCTTGATTGGCTCCCCTGCCCAGCGTTTCCGGCGATGGAGCCCTTTCAAGCCCGTCCGGCGATTGAGGACACAGCGGGGCCGCAGGCCTCGCAAGCTCGGACTCGGGGGCGTCCTCCGTGCTGGCCGCCTGGGCCGGGACCGTACCGTGCCCCGGCACGGGCACCACCGCGCCCGCCTGCGCCGGCACCCCGCCCACGGGCCCCGCCAGGAGCAGCGACGCCCGGCCCCCGTCCCGCGCCCGCAGCAAGCGGATCGCGTCCGCCGCCACCCCCGGCGTGGACACCGCGATCGCGTCCGCCGCCGCCCCCAGCGCCGCCGCCACCGGGATCTCGTGGCCCGGGGTCACCGTCAGCAGCTCGGCGGCCGGGCCGAGCAGGCCCGTGAGCTGGTCGCGGGCGGCGAGCAGCGCGCCGGAGCCGTCCTTGCGGCGCAGCCCCAGGGCGAGCGCGTCGTGGCGCGCCGCGACCGCCGCGCGTTCGCGGTCCGTGGCCGTCGCGGCCTCCCGCGCCACGCTCAGCGCCGCTTCCGCCCCGGCCAGCGCCTCCCGGGCCGCCGCGTACCGCTCCGCCAGCTCCTCGTCCTCGGCGTCCAGCCCGTCGACCTCGGCCTTGAGCTGTTCGTACTCCTCCCGCGCCGCCGCCGCCCGCTCCCCCGCCGCGTCCCTCGCCTCCGCCAGCCGCCCGATCTCGGCCTGCGCGGACGCGGCCCGCCCCCGCGCCGCGTTGACCTGCCCCGCCAGCCGCGCCAGCCCCTCGCGCCGGTCCGCGATCGCCCGCGCCACGTCCTTGAGGCGGCGTTCCTCCACCGCCAGCGCCCGCTCCAGCTCCGAGCGGTGCGCCACGGTGTCCTCCAGCGCGTGCTCGGCCGCCTCCAGCGCGGCCTCCAGCTCCGCCTCCTGCTCGCGGATCCTGGCGGCCTCCCGCTCCATGTCCTCGGGCTCACGCCCGCGCCGGTCGTCCGTGGGCGGCGCGGTCGCGCTCTTCACCCGCGCGTCGGCCAGCGAGATCGTGCCCCGTACCCGCTCCGCCAGCTGGGACAGCTCGTACCAGGTCTGCTGGGCCCGCTGGAGCCGGGGCGCGAGGCGCCGTACCTCGTCCTCCAGCTCGGTCTCCCGCGTCAGCGCCGCCTTGAGCCGCCCTTCGGCCTCCTCCTTGCGCTGCTTCAGCTCGGCCTCGTCCGCGATCTCCGTACGCAGCGCCTCGCGCAGCCGTACGAGATCGTCGGCCAGCAGCCGCAGCCGGGCGTCGCGCAGGTCGGCCTGGATGACGGCCGCCCGCCGGGCCACCGCCGCCTGCCGCCCGAGCGGCTTGAGCTGGCGGCGCAGCTCGTCGGTGAGGTCCTGCACGCGTGCCAGGTTCGCCTGCATCGAATCCAGTTTCCGCAGCGCCTTCTCCTTGCGCTTGCGGTGTTTGAGTACGCCCGCCGCCTCCTCGATGAAGGCCCGGCGGCCCATCGGATCGGCGTGCAGGACGGAATCGAGCTGGCCCTGTCCGACGATCACGTGCATCTCACGGCCGATACCGGAGTCGGAGAGGAGTTCCTGGATGTCGAGAAGCCGGCAGGTGTCCCCGTTGAGCTGGTATTCGCTGCCGCCGTTACGGAACATGATCCGCGTAATGGTGACTTCCGCGTAGTCGATGGGCAGCGCGCCGTCGGAGTTGTCGATCGTGAGCGAGACCTCGGCGCGGCCGAGCGGTGGCCGCCCGGTCGTCCCGGCGAAGATCACGTCCTCCATCTTTCCGCCGCGCAGCGATTTCGCTCCCTGTTCGCCCATGACCCAGGACAGCGCGTCCACGACGTTCGATTTACCGGAGCCATTCGGGCCCACCACACAGGTGATGCCCGGCTCGAAGCGCAGTGTCGTGGCGGACGCGAAGGATTTGAACCCGCGCAGGGTCATGGCCTTGAGGTGCACGCCGCCGGACTTTACCCCGCTCCCGTCGCCGTCCGGCGGTTTCGCCGCCGAACGCGCAGGGCACATCAGACCTTAGGAAAGGGCGTCGTACGGTCAACCTCGCTGTGTACAGCGGAAGATGGAAAGAAAGAAGGGACGCCGAAGCGTCCCTTGCATATCTTGCTGAATGGTGCCGAATCTGCGTGAGTGTGACTCACCTGGCCCCGACGGGGGCTGTCATCAGGTGAGCGCAGGCTCCCCCTGGTGTACCTCGATGTCCATGTTCTCGAACAACGAGTCTCCAGGGTGCTGTGCAACGGCGGCGTTCAACGCGTCGTTCTCGGACTGGATCCGTACGAGCTCGGATTCGAGGTCCTGGACGCGCTGCTGAAGCCGTCGCATCTCGGCGAGGAGTCGCGGGTCGGAACCGCCGACGTAACCGAGAAGCGCCTTTGCCATGATGGATGGTCCTCCACACTGAGTGACCGACCGTATGCGGTTGGGTCATAGGGGAAATCGCACCCGCGATGCCTGACAGTGCTTGCTCCACTGCGGTTCTTACTGCCAAACAGCTAAGGTGCGCGGGGATTCCAGGGTCTCACCAAAAAGTTTGACGGTCAACACGATCACCGCCCGTGCAGGCCGTCGGCCCGGGGGGCACGGCCGCTGGAACGCGGCACCGCCTCACCCACGGGCCCCTGCGGGCGTGGAGATCTTCGTTAATCGCGCAGCCTCGCACGGCGGGGCCATTTTTGGCAACCACCAGGTCAATGCTGACGTCGGCGGGTGCCGCGGGCATACGTCGGCCGCCCGGCCGGTGCCCGGGACGCCCTCCCGGACGGCCGGCTCAGCGGATCGCGAAGGTCTCGTAGCCACCGCGCGCTGTGCCCCATATCTCCGTCACACCGTCGACCCGTCCGGGTGTGTCGTCCGAGCGCAGCCACTCCAGGAGGCCGTGGCACTTCTCACGCGCCCCTTCCGCCACCACCTGCACCCGGCCGTCGTCGAGGTTGAGGGCAAATCCGGTCAGCCCGCCGATCTCCAGCGCGTTCGCCCTGGTGAACCAGCGGAAGCCCACTCCCTGTACTCGCCCGCGGACCCACGCGGTGAGCCGTACGTCGTCATTCACGGCCACACGCTATCCCCGGCAATCGGCCGTACGACACGGCGGCCCCGGACGCCATGGGCTACAGTCCGGTCACAATGAGCCTCACTCGTAAGGGTGAGGCACGTTGCTATCAAGATCATGTCGAGAGCATGAGGAAGGCACAGTCGATGGGACGCCATTCGCGCTCCGCCGCCGTACCCGCCGCTGTTGACTACGCGGACGTCACGGCAGGCAGGCACCGGGGTGGTGCACGCCGGAAGCGGCGGGTCGCCGCCCCCGTGAGGACCGGACTGCTCGGCGCCTCGGCGGCCATGGCCGTCGGCGCGGTGGCGGTGGCCTCGGGTCTGCTGCCCGGCGGTGACCAGTACAACGTAGGCGGTGGGCCGACCGGTGAGCAGGTACGCACCGAGGGCGCCCCGGAGCTGCTGGAGCAGGGCGGCGCCTCCGCCGAGCCCACGGAATTCCCGTCCGCCTCCGTCTCCGCCTCGCCCTCCACACCGGGCCGGGTGCCGACCACCCCGGCCAAGAAGCCCGCCGCCACCCCGTCGAAGCCGTCGGCCGACGCGTCGAAGAAGGCGAAGGCCCCGGTCACCCGGGCGCCCGGGACGAAGAAGACCGAGGCCCCCGCGCGGCAGGCCCCGGAGCCCGAGCAGACGACCCGGCGCGCGGCGGAGAGCCAGGGGCAGGGGCCCGTGGCGGCGTCCGCCGCGACCGCCGTCCTCTCCCTGGTGAACGAGGAGCGGGCGAAAGCCGGGTGCTCCCCGGTCAAGGCCGACGCCTCGCTGGCCGGGCTGGCGCAGGACTTCAGCGAGGACATGGCCGCGCGCGGCTTCTTCGACCACACGGACCCCGACGGGAAGAGTCCCTGGGACCGCGCGGACCAGGCCGGGGTGCAGAAGCTCGGCGGCGAGAACATAGCCAGGGGTCAGGCCGACGCCCAGGCGGTGATGGACTCGTGGATGAACAGCGAGGGCCACCGCGCGAACATACTGAACTGCGACTACACCCGGTTGGGCGTAGGGGTGCACACCGCCACGGGCGGCCCGTGGTGGACCCAGGACTTCGGGTTCTGACAGAACCACCCGCACAGAACCACCCGCACAGAACGACCTGCGCAGAACGGCCTACACCGCCGCACGCGGCGGGCGCTGGCAGTGCGGGCAGAAATAGCTGGAGCGGTTCATCCACGGCCTGCGCCGGATGGGGGTGCCGCAGCGCCGGCACGGCTCGCCCTCCCGCCCGTACGCGTCCAGCGACCGGTCGAAGTAACCCGATTCGCCGTTCACGTTGACGTACAGGCTGTCGAAGCTGGTGCCGCCGACCGCGAGCGCCCCGTTCATCACGTCCCGCGCATGGCCGAGCAGCTCGACGGCGCGCGGCCGGGGCAGGGTCGCGGTGGGGCGTTCGTAGTGGAGCTTGGCGCGCCAGAGCGCCTCGTCCGCGTAGATGTTGCCGACGCCGCTGATCAGTGACTGGTCCAGGAGCGCGCGCTTGACGGTCGTACGGCGCAGGCGCAGCGCCCGGTAGAACGCGTCGTCGTCGAAGGCCGGGTCCAGGGGGTCCCTGGCGATGTGCGCGATGACGTCGGGCAGGCCGTCGGGAGAGTTGTCGTGCAGGGAGAGCCCGCCGAAGGTGCGCTGGTCGACGAAGCGCAGTTCGGTGCCGAGGGAGTCGGCGAACCGGATCCGGATCCGCAGGTGTTTCTCGTCGGGCGTGGTCTCCGGCTGGACGAGGAGCTGACCGCTCATGCCGAGGTGGCCGAGGATCGAGGCGTCGGTGTCGGCGAGCGGGAGCCAGAGGTATTTGCCGCGCCGGCGGGCCGTGCCGATGGTGTGGCCCTTGATGCGGGCCGCGAAGTCCTCGCCGCCGGCGAGGTGGCGCCGTACCGCGCGCGGATGCAGTACGTCGGTCTCGGCAACGGTCCGGCCGCTGACCCAGCGCTCCAGACCGCGCCGTACCACTTCGACCTCGGGCAGCTCGGGCACGGGGACTCCTCGCGGACAGCGGGACGGGACAGGCCGGACAGGACAGGAGCGGAACGGGCGACGCCCCTCACGCCGGGGTGCGGCGCGAGGGGCGTACCAGGAAGGACCGTACGGCTGACCGTACCGCCGGTCAGGCCTTGGCCGCGTCCGCGGAAGCGGGATCGGCCGGGACCACGGCGTCGGGATCGATGCCGTGCCCGGAGCCGGAGCCCGAGCCGTTGTCGGAAGCCGGGCCGTTGTCGGAGCCGGACGGCGCCACGTCCCCGGGAACAACCCCCGGGGTCTCCGGGGCCGGGTCGGCCCCTTCGATGTGCACGACGTTCTTCTCCGCCGCCGCCCGTTCGTCCGCCACGGCCCTGATCGACCGCCACGCGGACTCCGCCGCCTGCTGTTCCGCTTCCTTCTTGCTGCGGCCGGTGCCGGTGCCGTACGAGACACCACCGACGCGGGCGGCAGCAGTGAAGGTCTTTTCGTGATCGGGGCCGGTTTCCGTGACGAGATACTCGGGAACCCCGAGACTCTCCGCCGCGGTGAGCTCCTGGAGACTGGTCTTCCAGTCCAGGCCGGCTCCGAGGTTGGAGGACTTCTCGATGAGCGGGTCGAAGAGCCGGTGCACCAGCTCCGAGGCCGCGTCGAGACCCTGGTCGAGATAGACGGCGCCGATCACCGCTTCAAGGGTGTCGGCGAGGATGGAAGCCTTGTCCCGGCCACCCGTGCCCTCTTCGCCCCGGCCGAGCCGGATGAAGGAGCCGAGTTCCAGGCCGCGGCCCACTTCCGCCAGCGCACGCGAGTTGACCACCGCGGCCCGCAATTTGGCCAGCTGGCCTTCAGGCAGGTCGGGATGGGTGCGGTACAGCGTGTCCGTGACCACCAGGCCGAGCACCGAATCCCCGAGGAATTCGAGCCGCTCGTTGGTGGGCAGACCGCCGTTCTCGTACGCGAACGAACGATGGGTCAGCGCACGCACCAGAAGGGCGGACTCCAGCTGATAGCCGAGCCGCCCTTCCAGAAGCGTGGGGGACGAGGCCGTACTGACGTTGTCTGCCTGCTTCTTGGCAGTGGACAGTTCAGACATCGTGCCTCTCACCAGCCGCTCAGACCTCGAGGACCTGGCGCTTGTTGTACGTGCCACAGCTCGGGCACGCGATGTGCTGGAGCTTCGGCTCCTGGCAGCGCTCGCACGACACCAGGGTGGGGACCGCAGCCTTCCACTGCGACCGGCGGTGGCGCGTGTTGCTGCGCGACATCTTCCGCTTCGGAACAGCCACGGCTACTTCTCCTGCTTCTCGTCGACGCCAGCTGCGGCGCCGCCCATGTTGTCCTTCTCGCCGTCCTTGACGGTTTCGGCGAGTCCCTGCAATGCCGCCCAACGGATGTCGACGGCGTCGTGGTGGTGACCGGGATTCTCGTCCAGCCTGATCCCGCATTCGGAACACAGGCCGGCGCAGGTCTCCCGGCACACCGGCTGCATCGGCAGTGCGAGCACCACCGCATCACGCAGCACAGGTTCGAGGTCGAACAGTCCGTCCTCGATGAACAGCGTGTCCTCGTCGTCCTCGGCGTCGTCGCCGGGCTCCGCACGGGTGCGGCCCCGGTCATCGGCGTCGTGGTACGAGAACAGCTCCTGGAAATCCGCCTCGACCTGTTGGCCCAGCGGCTCCAGACACCTTACGCACTCCCCCTCGGCCGTCGCACGGGCGGTGCCGGTGACGAGCACGCCCTCCATGACGGATTCGATACGGAGAGTGAGGTCCACCGGGCCGCCCTCGGGCGTTCCGATGACTCCCCCGATGCCGAAGTCCTTGGGTGCGGGGACCGTCCTGGTCAGCTTCCTGAGCGCACCAGGACGCCGCCCCAGCTCGTGTGTGTCGAACACGAGGGGGTCGCGGTGGTCGAGGCGCGCGTTCAGGGCTGTTCCAACTTTCGGATCGTGGAGGGGCCGCCACAGTGTCGCGGAAACGAAGAGGGCGGCGGGGGCCGCGGACATACACGCGACCGAAGAGCCAGGGTACTGGACCGGCCGCCGTAGGCCCAATCCGGGCCCGCCGGGACCCGCGGCACCGGCCGGCCCCCGGGTGCCCCGGTGTGCCTCAGCGGCCCTGTTCGTACCGGCGCAGCTGGTCGAGGTCGATCATGCTGGTGTCGAAGAGGCTGGTCTCGTCCAGGGCGCCCTGCTGGTCGGGTTGCGGCCGGCCGGGCTGGTGCTGAGGGACGGGCGGCTGCTGGTCGGTGGGCTGCTGCCAGCCGTAGTTCGGGTCGTAGCCCTGGGCCTGGCCCTGCTCCTGGCCGTATCCCTGCGTGACCGGGGGCTGCTGGTACGCGTACGGGTCCTGCTGGTAGCCGCCGCCGTAGGTGTCCTGCTGGCCGTATCCCGCGTACGCCTGGTCGGTGTACGCGGGGTCCTGGTAGCCGGTGTCCTGGTACGCGGCGGCCGGCTGCCCGTAGGCGGGGTCCACGTACGGCTGCTGGGCGGGGATCTGGGGCAGCTGCGCGGCCTGGGCCGCCTCCTGCCCGGGGGGCTGCTCGCGCGGCACCTCGGCGAGGTCCGCCCAGTGGTCGGCGTCGCTGGTCTGCATCTGGGGGCCCGCCGCGTCCTGGGCGGCGATGTGCGCGGCCAGCTCGTCGATCTCGGTCCTGCCCAGCAGTTTCTGCCGACCGCGGCCGACGGCTTCGAGGGTCTTGGAGAGGACCGCCTCGAAGGCGCCGATCTTGGCGTCCACGTACTCGTCGGCGCGCCTGATCAGGGTCTCCGGGTCGGCGCTGTACTCGGGGGCGTCGTCGGCGTCGTCGCCCTCGGAGCCGTACCCCTGCTCACCGCGCCCCGGATCGCGGCCCAGCAACTTCTCGCGGCCGCGGTCGACGGACCCGATGGTCTTGGTGAGGACCACCTCGAAGTTGGCGAGCTTGGAGTCGACGTAGTCGTCGGCCTCGGCCTTGACCTCCGCGGCGTCCCTGCGGGCCTCGGAGAGGATCCGGTCGGCCTCCTCCTGGGCGCGGCGGGCGACCGCCGTGTCGGAGATGAGGGTGGTGCGTTCCGCGTGGGCGGCGCCGATGATCCGGTCGGCCTCCTGGCGGGCCTGGGCGGCGAGCTGTTCGTGGCCGCCGAGCAGTTCCTGGGCCTGGGCCAGCGAGCCGGGGAGCGCGTCGCGCACCTCTTCCAGCATCGCGAGCAGCTCGGCGCGGTTCACCACGCAGGACGCCGACATGGGCATGGAGCGGGCACTGCCCACCGTGTCGACGATCTCGTCGAGCTTCTTCTGCACGTCCACCGTGTGCTCGCCACTCTCTCAGCTGGTTTGGAGACGGACGCAACGACTGTACGGCCAGTGGGAGCCGGTCCGACACCGGATGACGGGCTGTCAGCCCGTCAGGACGTGCCGAGGCGTGCGGCGAGGGCCCGGCGGACGGCCGGGGGGATCAGGTGCGAGACGTCTCCGCCCCAGGTCGCGACCTCTTTGACCAGAGAGGAGGAGAGGAAGCTGTACACGGGGTTGGTGGGGACGAACAGAGTCTCGACACCCGAAAGGCCGTGATTCATCTGGGCCATCTGGAGTTCGTAGTCGAAGTCGCTGACCGCGCGCAGGCCCTTGACGATGGCGGGGATGTCGCGCTGCTTGCAGAAGTCGACGAGCAGGCCGTGGAAGGCCTCGACCTCCACGTTGCCGAATTCTGAGGTGACCTCGCGGATCAGGTCGATCCGCTCGTCGATCGTGAACAGCCCTTTTTTGGACTTGTTGATCATGACCGCCACGTGCACGACGTCGTACAGCTTGGAGGCGCGGGCGATGATGTCGAGGTGTCCATTGGTGATGGGGTCGAAGGACCCCGGACAGACGGCGCGGCGCAACTGAATTCCCTCGCTCTCCGGTCCGGTCATGGTGCGTCTTCGCACGTAGAGGCGGCGCGACCGTACCAAAACGTTCCCTCGCCGTAGCGACGGGACCGCAGGGGGTCGAATCCCTGGGGCCAGCCGAACTCCCCGCCTCTGGTGCTGCGTTCCACGGTGGCGACGGCGTCGTCCGTGAGCCAGCCCTGAGTGCGGAGTGTGAGGAGGATCTCCCGAAGATCGTCATCGGTGACGGCGTACGGCGGATCGAGGAAGACCAGGTCGTACGGAGCGTCGGGGGCGGGTCCCGTGACGATTTGCTCGGCCTTGCCGGTACGGACCTCGGCACCGGGCAGGCCCAGCGTCCTGACGTTCTCCCGGACGGTCCTGGCGGCGCGCGGGTCGGACTCGACGAGCAGGGCGTGCACGGCGCCCCGGGAGAGGGCTTCCAGCCCGATCGCGCCCGATCCCGCGTAGAGGTCGGCGATCCGGACGCCGTCGAGGGTGCCGAGGAGCGATCCCCAGCTGGAGAAGAGCCCCTCGCGCGCCCGGTCGGAGGTGGGGCGGGTGCCGGTGCCGGGCGGGACGGCCAGCCGGCGTCCGCCGGCGGAACCGGCGATCACGCGGGTCATGGGTGTCGCGAACCTCGGTTTTCCTGGGTAGGGAGCGGGCAGGGCCGCGGGTGCGGCGGGTGCTGCTCTCACGATATGGCGTACGGCCCGGCGGGGGCTTGTCACCCCGGCCCGGCAGGGGCTTGTCAGCCGGGCTCGGCAGGAGCTTGTCACCCCGGCCCGGCAGGGGCTTGTCAGCCGGGCTCGGCAGGAGCTTGTCACCCCGGCCCGGCAGGGGCTTGTCAGCCCTTGTCCAGGTAGCGCTCCCGATCGGCGTCCAGCAGGGCGTCCAGGGTCGTCCGCAGCTCCGGGTAGCGCTCCAGCTCCGGGTCCTCGGCGACCACCGCGACGGCTTCCTCGCGGGCCGCCGCGATGATCTCCTCGTCGTCGATGACGGCGAGCATCCGCAGGGACGAGCGCACCCCGGACTGGGCCTGGCCGAGGACGTCGCCCTCGCGGCGCTGCTCCAGGTCGATACGGGACAGCTCGAAGCCGTCCAGGGTGGCCGCGACCGCGCCGAGCCTGGCCCGCGCCGGGCTCGCCTCGGGCATGTCCGTGACCAGCAGGCAGAGCCCGGGGGCCGAGCCACGGCCGACCCGGCCGCGCAGCTGGTGCAGCTGGCTGACGCCGAACCGGTCCGCGTCCATGATCACCATCGCGGTCGCGTTCGGCACGTTCACCCCGACCTCGATGACCGTCGTCGCGACCAGGACGTCCACCTCGCCCGCGGCGAAGCGGCGCATCACGGAGTCCTTGTCGTCGGGCTGCATCCGGCCGTGCAGGATCTCGATCCGCAGACCGGCCAGGGGGCCTTGGGCCAGGTGGGCGGCGACCTCCACCACCGCCAGCGGCGGACGCTTGCCGTCCTCCTCGGCGGCCTTGTCGGCGGCCTTCCCCGAGGGCTTCCCGCCGGACGCCTTCTTCTTCTTGGGCTCGTCCTCGTCGTCCCCGATCCGCGGGCACACGACATACGCCTGGTGGCCCTTGCCGACCTCCTCGCGCACCCGCTCCCACGCGCGCACCAGGAAGTGCGGCTTGTCCTCGGCCGGGACGACATGGCTCGCGATCGGCAGCCGCCCGGCGGGCAACTGGTCCAGGACCGACGTCTCCAGGTCGCCGAAGACCGTCATGGCGACCGTGCGGGGAATGGGGGTGGCCGTCATCACCAGCAGGTGCGGGGGCCGCTTGCCCTTGGAGCGCAGGGCGTCGCGCTGCTCGACCCCGAAGCGGTGCTGCTCGTCCACCACGACCAGGCCGAGGTCGTGGAACTTCACCTTGTCCTCGATCAGCGCGTGCGTGCCGATCACGATCCCGGCCTCGCCGGTGACCAGGTCGAGCAGCGCCTGGCGCCGGGCCGCCATGCCCATGGAGCCGGTGAGCAGCACGACCTTCGTCGCCTTCTCGGCGCCGCCGAGCATTCCGCCCTGGGCCAGCTCGCCCATCATTTCCGTGATCGACCGGTGGTGCTGCTGGGCAAGGACCTCGGTCGGGGCGAGCATCGCGGCCTGCCCGCCCGCGTCCACGACGGTGAGCATCGCGCGCAACGCGACCAAGGTCTTTCCCGAGCCGACTTCTCCCTGGAGCAACCGGTGCATGGGGTGTTCGGTGGCGAGGTCGGCGAAGATCTCGGCGGTGACCTTGAGCTGGCCGTCGGTGAGGGTGAAGGGCAGGCCCGCGTCGAGGGCGTCCAGCAGGCCGCCGGGGACCGGTTTCCGCGCCACGGCGGGCAGTTGGGCGTCGGCGCGGCGGCGCCGGGCGAGCGCGACCTGGAGGACGAACGCCTCGTCCCACTTGAGCCGCTCGCGCGCGTCCGCGATGTCCGCGCGGGTCTCGGGCCGGTGGACCTTGAGCAACGCCTCGGGCAGGGAGGCGAAGCCGCGTCCTTCGCGGAGCGCGGGCGGCAGCGGGTCCAGGGCCTCGGCGGCCCGGGGCAGGACCGCGTCGACCGCCTTGGTGATCTTCCAGGACTCAAGGCCCTTGCAGGCGGGGTAGATCGGGATGAGCCTGCCCGCGAACGCGTCGACCGCGTCCTCGCCGCTTTCGGTGCCGAGCGCCACGTACGTCGGATGGGCCAGCTGGAGCTTGCGGTTGAACACCGACACCTTGCCCGCGAACATGCCCCGGCTGCCGGGCGGCAGGTCCTTGTGCGGCTTGTGGATGCCCCGGCCGAAGAAGACCAGCTGGAGCCGGCCGCTGCCGTCGGTCAGGGTGATCTCCAGGCGCTGCCCCGAGCCGCCGCCGTACCGCACGATCCGTGAGTCGGCGACCTGGGCGACCACCGTCACGTCCTCCTCCAGCGGCAGGTCGGCGAGCTTGGTCAGCTGGCCGCGCTCCTCGTACCGCCGGGGGTAGTGGTGCAGCAGGTCGCCGACCGTGTGCAGGTCGAGCTGCTCGGCCATCACCTTCGCGGTGGCGGGGCCGAGTGTCTTCGTGAGGGATTCATCCAGCGCTGACACACGATCCATTGATCCATTGCACACCACGGCACTGACAGAGAGCTACTCCACGCCGATGAGGAGGGGCGCGGACTGCCGCCCGCCCCGGTAGACGACCGTGTCGACCGCGAGGTGCCCTTCCCGTACGTGGGCTTCCAGGCGGTCGGCGAGGGCGTCGGGCACGTCCTCGCCGAGGACCAGTGTCACCAGCTCGCCGCCCGCGAGGAGCATCCGGGTGAGCACTGCCTCGGCGGTGGCGGCGAGATCGGCGCCGATGACCGCCACGTCACCCTCGATCAGGCCCAGCACGTCCCCGGCCTGGCAGATGCCCGCCATGGTCCAGGACTGCCGTTCCGCGACGGCCAGTTCGGCGTAGCGGGTGGCGCCGGCCGCGGAGGTCATCGCCACGACGTCCTCGTCGAAGCGGCGCTCGGGCTGGTGGACGGCGAGGGCGGCGATGCCCTGGACGGCGGCCCGGGTGGGGATGAGGGCGACCCGTACCCCTTCCGCGCGTGCCTGTTCGGCCGCCGCGGCGGCGGTGTGGCGCAGGGCCGCGTCGTTGGGCAGCAGCACCACCTCGCGGGCGTGCGCGCGCCGGATCGCCTCGACCAGCTCGCCGCTGGCGGGCGGCTCCCCGGGGCGCGCGAGCACGGTCGTCGCGCCGGCCTCCGCGCAGAGCCCGGCGAGACCCTCGCCGGGGACGACGGCGACCACGGCCCGCTGGACCTGCTCCGGGGCCCGTTCCGCCGCGCCGAAGTGGGTGATCCTGATGCGGTACGGGCGTCCCGCCTCGACCCCGGCCTCCACGGCGGCGCCGGCGTCGTCCACGTGGATGTGCACGTTCCACAGCCCGTCCCCCCCGACGACGACCAGGGAGTCGCCCAGCCGGTCGAGCCGGGCGCGCAGCCGGGTCACGGCGTCGTCGCCGGCCTCCAGCAGGTAGATCACCTCGAACGCGGGGCCTTCGTCGGCCTTGCAGGACCCGAAGGCCCCGGGTCCGTCAGGCCCGTCGCCGGGCGTGAGGATCACGGCCGGTTCCCCGGGCCGCCGGGGCGCGGCGGTGAAGGCCGCGGGCGCCTCCCCCGAGAGGGCCTGGACGAGGGCGCCCAGGACGGCGAGGAGTCCCCGGCCCCCGGCGTCCACCACACCGGCGCGGTCGAGGACGGCGAGCTGGCCGGGGGTGGCGTCGAGGGCCGTACGGGCCCCGGCGTGGGCGGCGCGCGCGACGGCGGCCGTACCGCCCCGGGCCTGCTCGGCGGCGTCCGCCGCCGCCGAGGCCACGCTGAGGATCGTGCCCTCGACGGGATGCGCGACGGCCTCCCGGGCGAGCCCGGCGGCCCGGCGCAGCGCCCGCGCGAGGTGACTCCCGTCACCGGCCCCGTCACCGGCCCGGTCACCGGCCCGGTCACCGGCCCTGTCACTGACCCCGTCGGCCCCGCGCGTCTCCCGCGTGCCGTCCGTCAGCACCTCCGTCAGCACGTCCGCCATGCCCCGCAGCAACTGCGCCAGGATCGTCCCCGAGTTGCCCCGGGCCCCGATCAGCGCGCCGTGCGCCATGGCCCGTACGGCATCCCCCGCCCCGGGCACGGACCCACCGGTCTCGTGTGCGGCGAACACCGCCTCGACGGCCTGCGCCGCGGACTCCACGGTCAGGTAGAGGTTGGTGCCGGTGTCGCCGTCCGCGACCGGGTAGACATTGGTCGCGTCGATCTCCTCGCGCTCCCGCCCGAGGGCCTCCAGGGCCAGTGAGCACCAGCTCCGCACCGCTGCGGCGTCGAGGGTCTGCGGCACCGGGTGGTCCTCCTTGGGCGGCCTTCACGGCCTGGGCTGGCGGGCTGGACGCAGGGTAACCCCCGGGGCCGCGCGCCCCCTGAGCGGGAAGGGACCGGGAAGGGGGCCGGACAGGTCATGGTAGTTTCGTTGTACCGAGGCAGCCGTTGTATGCTGCTCCGGTTGCCCGACGAGAGTCGGGCCATTCCCCCGGCAAGGCCACATCAACTAGTTGATTCGGGCACGTCGGATTTCTCTGTACGTACATCTGAAGTCTTTGGAGTGACCCGTGGCTGCCAACTGCGACGTCTGCGGCAAGGGGCCGGGCTTCGGCAACAGCATTTCCCACTCGCACCGCCGTACGTCCCGTCGCTGGAACCCGAACATCCAGCGCGTGCGTGCCGTGGTCGGTCGGACGCCGAAGCGGCTCAATGTCTGCACATCGTGCATCAAGGCCGGCAAGGTCTCGCGCTGACGCCTGCGTCGTAGCGCAGCCCCTGCGGTTGCCTTGAAAAGCCGGTCCACCTCGGTGGGCCGGCTTTTTGCCGTCCTCACCTGCTTTCACAGCCCCCGGCGGAAGCGCCACGCGTGGTCGACCGGACCGATGCCGCCGCCCAGCGGGAAGCCGTGCGCGATCGCGCCGGTCACGTACTCCTTGGCCGCGACCACGGCCTCCACCACCCCCTGCCCGTTCGCCAGCCCGGCGGCTATCGCGGAGGCGAGCGTGCAGCCCGTCCCGTGCGTGTGGCGGTTGGTGTGGCGCGGGGCGCGCAGCCAGTGTTCCTCGGTGCCGTCGGTGAGCAGGTCGACGGCGTCGCCCGGCAGGTGACCGCCCTTGATGAGCGCCCAGCGGGGCCCGAAGTCCAGGACGGCGTCCGCCGCACGGCGCATGGACCCTTCGTCCGTGACCTGTACGCCGGTGAGCTGGGCCACCTCGTCCAGATTGGGGGTGGCGACGGTGGCGGCGGGCAGCAGTTTTGTACGCACACCGTCCAGCGCGGAGTCGGCGAGCAGCGGATCCCCGTGCTTGGAGACCCCGACCGGGTCCACGACCGCCGGGGCGTCCGTCCCCGTGAGCAGTTCCGCGACGGCCCCGACCAGTTCGGCCGAGGCGAGCATGCCGGTCTTCACGGCCTGGACGCCGATGTCGCCGGCCACGCTGCGGTACTGGGCCCGTACCGCCTCCACCGGCAGCTCCCAGGCCCCCTGGACCCCGAGGGAGTTCTGGGCCGTGACGGCGGTGAGCACGCTCATGCCGTGCACCCCGAACGCCAGCATCGTCTTGAGATCCGCCTGGATGCCCGCGCCGCCGCCGGAGTCGGAACCGGCGACGGTGAGGACACGGGCGGGCACAAACGGGAGAGAGGGGCTCACACGACCGAATCTACCGCGCGTCCTCGATGTCCCCGAAGTGGTCCCAGCCGCCCTTGCTCGTCCAGGGTGCCCCGTCCACCGTCACCTGCGGCAGCGCCGACGGGTTGAGAACCTCGCCGATCACCTTCCAGCGGGCGGGGAGCTTCACGTCCGGCGGGAAGGCCGCCACGATCGCGTGGTCCTCTCCCCCGGTCAGCACCCACTGGAGCGGGTCGATCCCGACCGCCTGGCCGATGTCGTGCATCTGCTGGGGGATGTCGACCAGTCCGGACCGCAGGTCGATCCTGACCTTGCTGGCGTCCGCGATGTGCCCGAGGTCCGCGACCAGTCCGTCACTGACGTCGGTCATGGCGGTGGCGCCGAGTCCGGCCGCCGCGGGGCCCGCGTGGTACGGCGGTTCGGGCCTGCGGTGGGCCTCCACGAAGGCGCGGGGCGAGCGGAAGCCGCGGGAGAGCACCGCGTGCCCGGCGGCCGACCACCCCAACCAGCCGGTGTACGCGACCACATCACCGGGCCGCGCGCCCGACCTGACCACCGGGTCGTGGCCCCGCAGGTCGCCGAGGGCCGTGATGGCCAGGGTGATGGTGTCGCCGCGTACGACGTCACCGCCGACCACGGCCGCGCCCGCGACCTGGCACTCGTCGCGGATGCCGTCCATCAGCTCGGTGGGCCAGGTGACCGGGAGTTCGGCCGGGACGACCAGGCCGAGCAGCAGCGCGGTGGGTACGGCGCCCATCGCGGCGATGTCGGCGAGGTTCTGCGCGGCGGCCTTGCGGCCGACGTCGTACGCCGTGGACCAGTCGCGGCGGAAGTGCCGGCCCTCCAGCAGAATGTCCGTACTCGCCACGACCCTGCGGTCGGGCGCGGCCACGACCGCGGCGTCGTCGCCAGGACCGAGCCGGACCGCCGGGGTGGTGGTCAGCCGGGAGGTGAGCTCCCTGATGAGGCCGAACTCCCCCAACTCGCCCACGGTTCCCTTCACCGAGACTCCCCTCTCATCGCCGGCCGCGCCTGCGGTCGCGGGCCGTCACTGCTGTCGGTACCGTCAAGAGACACGTCAACTTATGTTTTCCGTACGCCACCCGGGGGCGCCATCGGGCCCCCGGGTCTCCCCGTGGCCCGCGACGACGCGATACCGTGGCGTCTCTTTCCCCCCACATGATCCTCGTGGCCGCCCTGGAGGTTCCGTGGTACAGGCGTACATCCTTATCCAGACCGAGGTGGGCAAGGCGACAACCGTCGCCGAGACCATCGCCAAGCTCACAGGAGTGATACAGGCCGAGGACGTGACCGGCCCCTACGACGTCATCGTCCGCGCCCAGGCGGACACCGTCGACGAGCTGGGCCGCATGGTGGTCGCCAAGGTCCAGCAAGTGGACGGCATCACCCGCACCCTGACCTGCCCCGTCGTTCACCTGTAGCCCCCGTCTACGCTTGGCCGGTGACCGTTACCCGCCGCCGGCTCTTCCGCCGCAGGCTATCCGGCCGTCCGCTGCTGTGCCTGCCCGCCGTCGCCCTGCTCCTGGCCGCGGCGGGCTGCTCGTCCACGGACGAGGGCTCTCCGGTCACCGTTCCCCGTCCCTCCGCCGAGGCGGCGAAGCTGTGCGGGGCTCTGCACCGGGCACTGCCGAAGACGCTCGGGGGGCTGGACCGGGACGATCCCCGGCCGCGTTCCGAACTGACCGCCGGGTGGGGGGACGACGCGATCGTACTGCGCTGCGGTGTCCCCCGCCCCGCGGAGATGGACGATCCTCGGGCGAACGCGGTGGACGCCGACGGCGTCAACTGGATGCTGGAGCAGCTCGGCTCGGGGGCGCGCTTCACGACCACGTACCGCGAGGCGTATGTGGAGGTCACCATGGGCCCGCGCTTCGCCAACGACGCGACACCCCTGGCCGCGCTGGCCGCGCCGGTGGCGAGGACGATCCCGAGCAGTCTCTGAGGGGTACGGCCCCGGCCCCGGCGGGACCCCGCGAGCGCGGCCTCCCGGAGGGGCGGAGGCCGCGGCGGGACCTCAGCGCAGGCCGGTGGGGCGGCGCAGGGCCGCCTGGATCAGCAGGTCGACCAGTTCCGGGTAGCTGACGCCGGTCTCCTGCCACATGCGCGGGTACATCGAGATCGGGGTGAAGCCCGGCATCGTGTTGATCTCGTTGATGACAAACCCCCCGTCCTCGGTGAGGAAGAAGTCCGCGCGGACCAGGCCCTCGCAGGACGCCGCCTCGAACGCCTCGACCGCGAGCCGCCGCACCTCGGCGGTCTGCTCCTCGGTGAGCGGCGCGGGCACCAGCCCGGCGGCGGAGTCGATGTACTTGGCCTCGAAGTCGTAGAAGTCGTGGGCGGTGACGGGCGGGATCTCGGCGGGCACGCTCGCGCGCGGGCCGTCCTCGAACTCCAGCACCCCGCACTCGATCTCACGTCCGCGCAGCAGCGACTCCACCAGGATCTTGGGGTCGTGGCGCTGGGCCTCGGCGATCGCGTCGTCCAGGCCGGAGAGGTCGTCGACCTTGGTGATGCCCATGGAGGAGCCGGCGCGCGCGGGCTTCACGAAGAGCGGCCAGCCGTGTTCGGCGGCGAAGTCCACGATCTTCTTGCGGGCGGCGGCGCCCTTGGCGCCCTCGGGGCCCTGCTCCCACTCGCGGGGGCGGATCACCACGTACGGGCCGACGGGCAGCCCGAAGGAGGTGAACACCCGCTTCATGTACTCCTTGTCCTGGCCGACGGCCGAGGCGAGGACACCCGCGCCGACGTACGGGACGCCGGAGAGCTCCAGCAGGCCCTGGAGCGTGCCGTCCTCCCCGTACGGACCGTGCAGCACCGGGAAGACGACGTCGACCTCGCCCAGCACCTTGGGCACGGAGCCCGGCTCGCTGTAGACGACCTCGCGGTTGGCCGGGTCCACGGAGAGGACCACCCCGCCGTCCAGCGATTCGGCGACGGTCTCGACGCTCGGCAGGACGCGGTCGGTGATGGCCATCCGCTCGGGGGCGTCCGCGGTGAGGGCCCAGCGGCCGTCCGTGGTGATGCCGATGGGCAGGACGTCGTACTTCGTACGGTCGATGGCGCGCAGGACGGCGCCGGCCGTGACCACCGAAATGCCGTGCTCGGAGCTACGGCCGCCGAAGACGACCGCCACGCGCGGCTTACGGAGCTGCCGCTCAGGGCTCTGGGAGGAGTTCTCGCTGCTCATATCGCGATGAGCGTACCCGGTGGACAGTGCCTCGTCAGCGGCCGACTCGGTGGCGTGCCGGCCCGGTGGCGTGCGGCTCGGCGGCGTGCGGGCTCAGTGGCGTTCCGCCTTGGCGCTGCGCGACATCAGTTCCTTGAGCGCGACCAGCGGCGGCTTGCCGTTGTGGACGATGTCGACGACGGTCTCGGTGAGGGGCATGTCCACGCCGTGACGCCGGGCCAGATCCAGCACGGACTCGCACGACTTGACGCCCTCGGCGGTCTGCCGGGTGACCGCGATGGTCTCCTGGAGGGTCATCCCGCGGCCGAGGTTGGTGCCGAAGGTGTGGTTGCGGGAGAGCGGCGAGGAGCAGGTGGCGATCAGGTCGCCCATGCCGGCCAGGCCGGAGAACGTCTGCGGATCGGCGCCCATGGTCAGTCCGAGGCGGGTGGTCTCGGCGAGGCCGCGGGTCATCAGCGAGGCCTTGGTGTTGTCGCCGAGGCCCATGCCGTCGGCGATGCCGACGGCGAGCCCGATCACGTTCTTGACGGCGCCGCCCAGTTCGCAGCCGACGACGTCGGTGTTGGTGTAGGGGCGGAAGTACGGGGTGTGGCAGGCGGACTGGAGGCGCTGGGCGACGGCCTCGTCCCGGCACGCGACGACGGCCGCGGCGGGCATCCGGTCGGCGATCTCCTTGGCGAGGTTGGGTCCGGTGATCACCGCGACGCGCTCGGCGGGCGCCTTGGCGACCTCTTCGATGACCTCGCTCATCCGCTTGGCCGTGCCCAGTTCGATGCCCTTCATCAGGGACACGAGCACCGTGTCGGAGGGCAGGACGGGAGCCCAGCGGGCCAGATTCTCGCGCAGGGTCTGGGAAGGCACGGTCAGGACGGTGAACTCGGCGCCGTACGCGGCCTCCGCCGGATCCGTCGTGGCCCGTACGCCCTCGGGCAGTTCGAGGCCCGGCAGGTAGTCGGGGTTGGTGCGGGTGGTGTTGATGGCCTCGGCGACCTCGGGACGGCGGGCCCAGAGGGTCACCTCGCACCCCGCGTCGGCGAGGATCATGGCGAACGCCGTGCCCCACGAACCCGCTGAGAAAACGGCGACCCGCGTCACTTCGACCCCTCTTCCGCTTCTGCGGCCTTGCGCCGCTGTTCCGCCCTGGCCCTGCGGGGGTCGTACAACTCCGCGGGCACCGGTTCCCCGCGTACCTCCGCGAGCAGCTCCGTGATCGCGGCCATGATGACCTCGGTCGCCGCGCGCAGCACCTCGGGGGTGGGCTCCTGGCCCTCGAACCGCGAGAGGTCGACGGCGGGGCCCGCGAGGACCTTCAGCGTCTTGCGCGGGAAGAGCCGTACGGGCCGGTCCTTGGCGTACGGCGGGAGCGCGAGGTGGGAGCCCCACTGGGCGACGGGGATGACCGGGGCCTTGGTGAGCAGGGCGACGCGGGCCGCGCCGCTCTTGCCCGCCATGGGCCACAGGTCGGGGTCGCGGGTGAGAGTGCCCTCGGGGTAGAAGACAACACATTCGCCCTGCTCGATCGCGTCGACGGCGGCCTGGAACGCGTCCAGGGCGTTGGTGCTCTCGCGGTAGACGGGGATCTGGCCGGTGCCGCGGAGCATCATGCCGACGAAGGAGCCCCTGAAGAGCGCGGCCTTCGCCAGGAATCGCGGGACGCGGCCGGTGTTGTACTGGAAGTGACCGTACGACAGAGGATCGAGATACGAATTGTGGTTGACCGCGGTGATGAATCCGCCGTCGGCCGGAATGTGCTCCATGCCCTGCCAGTCCCGCTTGAACAGAACGATCAGCGGCGGTTTTGCGATGACGGCCGCCAGGCGGTACCAGAAGCCGATTCTGCGGCGGGACACTCGTGACACCTTCCTCCTCGGGAGCCGAATCGCGATCCGGCGGGCCGGGGCCACGTCTCGCCCCGGGGTCGTGCGCTGTCGAGAACACCGTACGCCCCG
The DNA here is from genome assembly GCF_044744165.1 of Streptomyces sp. NPDC087420. Lineage (NCBI taxonomy): Bacteria > Bacillati > Actinomycetota > Actinomycetes > Kitasatosporales > Streptomycetaceae > Streptomyces > Streptomyces sp. NPDC087420. Next base: position 134,094 of record NZ_JBIUXU010000014.1, on the reverse strand, counting down.
GCCCGGGGAGCGGGCCTGCGAGCCGGACACGGCCGGGCAACAATAGGGGGCCGGTACACACAGGTACCCACCCCGCACGTACCGAGGGAGAGTTCGCCACGGACACCGACCCGACCGCCCGCTGGTCCCTGGTCGTCCCGCTCAAGCCGCTCAGGCTGGCCAAGAGCAGGCTCGCCGGGGCCATGGGCGGTGCTCTGCGCCCACGGCTGGCCCTGGCGTTCGCCCAGGACACGGTGGCCGCCGCGCTGGCCTGTCCCGCGGTACGGGACGTCGTGGTGGTCACGGACGATCCCACGGCGGGGGCGGAGCTGGCCGCGCTGGGGGCGCGCGTCGTGCCGGACGCGCCGGCCGCCGGTCTCAACGCGGCGCTGGCGCACGGGGCCGGGGTCGCGCGGGCCGCGGATCCGCGCGCGCCGGTGGCCGCGCTCAACGCGGATCTGCCCGCGCTGCGGCCCGCGGAGCTGGCCCGGGTGCTGGGCGCCGCGCGTGCTTTTCCGCGGGCCTTTCTCGCGGACGCCGCCGGAATCGGCACCACTTTGCTGGCGGCGGCCCCGGGCGCGGAATTGAATCCGGCTTTCGGCGGTCCTTCCCGGGCCCGGCATTTGTCGTCGGGCGCGGTGGAAATTCTCCTGACCGGGGTGGATTCGGTACGGCGGGACGTCGACACGGGCGCGGACCTGCTGGTGGCGGCGGCGCTGGGGCTCGGCCCTCGGACGGCCGCGCGGTACGCCGACCGCTACGCTGCGGGCATGCAGGCGACCGCTTACACGTACGAGTCAGAGACCCGCAGCGGGAGTGTGCTGCTGGACGACGGCACCCCGGTGGAGTTCGACGCCCCGGCCTTCGACGCGGGCGGCCTGCGGCTGCTGCGGCCGGGCCAGCGGGTACGGATCGAGACCGAGGGCGAGGGCCCCTCCCGGCGCATCACGCTGGTGACGCTCCAGACCTTCTGAGGACCTGGCGCACGGTCCCGCACCAACGCCGCGGGCCGGGCTCCCCGAGGGGAGCCCGGCCCGGCGCGTGAGTCGCCCTGTTGTCGCTTACTTCCCCCTGGCGGCGGTCTTCTTCGCGGTGGTGGTGCGGGACGCGGCCTTCCTCGCCGGCGCCTTCTTGGCGGTCGCCTTCTTGGCCGGCGCGGTCTTCTTCGCGGTGGCCTTCTTGGCGGTGGTCTTCGCCGCCGACGACGTGGTCTTCTTCGCCGTGGTCTTCTTGGCGGCGCTGGTCTTCTTCGCGGCGGTCTTCTTGGCGACCGTCCGCTTGGCCGCCGTCTTGGCGGTCGTGGCCTTCTTGGCGGTGGCCTTCTTGGCCGCGGCCTTCACCGTCGTACGGGTGGAAGCACCGCCCGAGAGGCTGCCCTTGGGGGCCTTCTTGACGGCCACGTCGTTCTTGGGGAGCTTCTTCGAGCCGCTGACCAGGTCCTTGAAGCCCTGACCCGCGCGGAAGCGCGGCACCGAGGTCTTCTTGACCCGGACCCGCTCACCCGTCTGCGGGTTACGCGCGTAACGCGCCGGGCGGTCGACCTTCTCGAACGAACCGAAGCCGGTGACCGAGACCCGGTCGCCTGCGACGACCGCACGGACGATCGCGTCGAGTACCGCGTCGACCGAGTCCGCGGCCTGCTGGCGGCCGCCGACCTTGTCCGCAATCGCTTCTACGAGCTGCGCCTTGTTCACGTCTTCCCCTTCGGAGACATTGCCAGAACGAAAGTGTTCAAGCTTTTTCGCACGTTAGGCAGATATATACCGCAAATCAAACACGAAACGGGCTAATCACCCTAGTGCCGCAACGAAGTCGGCCCGGCGGAGTTCCGCAGAGGTCAGTCGCCTTCCGGAAATCGACCCTCGTCGAGGTCCTTCGTCAAGCGGTCCAGACGCCTTGCCGCATCCGGGAGATCGTGCTTCGCCGCAGCCGTGATGACCAGCAGCTTCCGGGTGAGCGCCATGCGTACGCCCTCCGGGACTTGCAGTCCACGCACCTTCGCGTGTGCCTCTTTCAGTTGTTCGGCGACCAACCCGTAAAGCTTGAGTTGGTTGTCGCGTTCCATGCACCGATTGTGCCATCTGGGGCGAGTTGTCGCCCGACGGGGGCTCAACAAGCAACTGCACCCCCTGCCGGGAGGCAGGGGGTGCAGGAGGGGAAAAGCGCTGATCAGGCGGTAATGGTGCGTGGTTTGAAGGACGGCCTGGAGGCCTCGTAGGAGGCGATGTCGCCTTCGTTCTGAAGGGTGAGGCTGATGTCGTCGAGCCCGTTCAGCAAACGCCAGCGGGCGTTCTCGTCAAGGTCGAAATCAGCCGTCAGCACTGCTCCATCGGGGGAGCCGGCCCGCACCTGGCGCCGCTCCAGGTCCACGGTGACCTCGGCCGTGGGGTCCTTCTCCACGATCTCCTGGAGGGCGTCCACGACGGACTGCTCCAGAACCACGGTCAGCAGACCGTTCTTGAGCGAGTTGCCCCGGAAGATGTCGGCGAACCGGGACGAGACGACGGCCTTGAAACCGTAGTTCTGGAGGGCCCAGACGGCGTGTTCGCGGGAGGATCCGGTGCCGAAGTCGGGTCCGGCGACCAGGACGGTGGCCCCGGCGTACTCGGGCCGGTTGAGCACGAACTCCGGATCCTTGCGCCAGGCCTCGAAGAGCCCGTCCTCGAACCCGTCCCTGGTGACCTTCTTGAGCCAGTGGGCGGGGATGATCTGGTCGGTGTCCACGTTGCCGCGGCGCAGCGGCACGGCACGGCCGGTGTGGGTGGTGAAGGCTTCCATGGTTATCGCGCTCCAGCGGGCGTACGGGCGGCGTCGGCGTCGGACAGGTCGGCGGGCGAGGCCAGATGGCCCAGTACGGCCGTGGCGGCGGCGACCTGCGGGGAGACCAGGTGCGTACGGCCGCCCTTGCCCTGCCTGCCCTCGAAGTTGCGGTTGGAGGTGGACGCGGAGCGCTCGCCGGGCGCGAGTTGGTCGGGGTTCATGCCCAGGCACATCGAGCAGCCCGCGTGCCGCCATTCGGCCCCCGCGCCGGTGAAGACCTTGTCCAGTCCCTCGGCGACGGCCTGGAGCGCGACCCGTACGGACCCGGGGACGACCAGCATCCGTACGCCGTCCGCGACTTTGTGACCCTCCAGGATCGAGGCCGCCGAGCGCAGGTCTTCGATACGTCCGTTGGTGCACGAACCTACGAAGACGGTGTCGACCTTGATGTCGCGCAGCGCCTGTCCGGCGGTCAACCCCATGTACTCCAGGGCCCTTTCGGCGGCGTGGCGCTCCGAAGCGTCCTCGTACGAAGCCGGGTCGGGGACGTGCGAGGTGAGCGGCGCGCCCTGGCCGGGGTTGGTGCCCCAGGTGACGAACGGGGCCAGTTCGGCGGCCTCGATGACGACCTCGGCGTCGAAGACGGCGTCGTCGTCGGTGCGCAGGGTGCGCCAGTACGCGACGGCGGCGTCCCAGTCGGCGCCCTCGGGGGCGTGGTCGCGGCCCTTGAGGTAGTCGAAGGTGGTGGCGTCGGGGGCGATCATGCCCGCCCTGGCGCCGGCCTCGATCGACATGTTGCAGATGGTCATCCGGGCCTCCATCGAGAGTTTCTCGATGGCGGAGCCCCGGTATTCGAGGATGTAGCCCTGGCCGCCGCCGGTGCCGATTTTGGCGATGATGGCGAGGATCAGGTCCTTGGCGGTGACCTCGGGGGGCAGTTCGCCCTCGACGGTGATGGCCATGGTCTTGGGGCGGGCCAGCGGCAGGGTCTGGGTGGCGAGGACGTGCTCGACCTGGCTGGTGCCGATGCCGAACGCGAGCGCGCCGAACGCGCCGTGCGTGGAGGTGTGGCTGTCGCCGCAGACCACGGTGGTACCGGGCTGGGTGAGCCCCAGCTGCGGGCCCACGACGTGGACGACGCCCTGCTCGACGTCGCCGAGCGGGTGCAGCCGTACGCCGAAGTCCGCGCAGTTCTTGCGGAGCGTCTCCAACTGGACGCGCGAGACGGGGTCCGCGATCGGCTTGTCGATGTCGATGGTGGGGGTGTTGTGGTCCTCGGTAGCGATGGTGAGGTCGAGTCGCCTGACCTGCCGGCCGCCGAGACGGAGGCCGTCGAAGGCCTGGGGGCTGGTCACCTCGTGCAGCAGGTGCAGATCGATGTAGAGGAGGTCGGGCTCGCCCTCCGCCCGCCGGACGACATGATCGTCCCAGACCTTCTCCGCGAGTGTCCTACCCATCGCTTTCCCTCCGGCCGGCGGAGCGCCGGCACTTTTCGAGACGTGGGCCCGCGTCCGTACCCCTTCGTGCCGGACGCCGGCGGGGACCCGTGGTCCGCGGGCCTGTCCCTACAGGTTGGCAAATACCCTGGGAAAAGGAACTTGCGTTTCACAGAGTGAGACGCGAGTATCGTTGCATGGACAACTCTAGCGGCGTCGGCGTTCTCGACAAGGCTGCTCTCGTACTGAGCGCCCTGGAGTCCGGTCCGGCCACCCTCGCCGGGCTGGTCGCGGCGACCGGGCTCGCTCGACCCACGGCCCACCGGCTGGCCGTGGCTCTGGAACACCACCGGATGGTGGCGAGGGACATGCAGGGCCGGTTCATCCTGGGCCCGCGGCTGGCGGAGCTGGCGGCGGCGGCCGGCGAGGACCGTCTGCTGGCGACGGCGGGACCGGTGCTGACGCACTTGCGGGACGTGACGGGCGAGAGCGCGCAGCTCTACCGGCGCCAGGGGGACATGCGGATCTGTGTGGCCGCCGCCGAGCGGCTGTCGGGGCTGCGGGACACGGTCCCGGTCGGCTCGACGCTCACGATGAAGGCGGGCTCCTCGGCCCAGATCCTGATGGCGTGGGAGGAGCCGGAGCGCCTGCACCGGGGTCTCCAGGGCGCCCGCTTCACGGCGACGGCGCTCTCCGGGGTACGGCGCAGGGGCTGGGCCCAGTCGATCGGCGAGCGCGAGCCCGGGGTGGCGTCGGTGTCGGCGCCGGTCCGGGGTCCGTCGAACCGGGTGGTCGCGGCGGTCTCGGTGTCGGGGCCCATCGAGCGGCTCACCCGCCACCCGGGCCGGATGCACGCCCAGGCCGTGATCGACGCGGCGGGCCGGCTGAGCGAGGCGCTGCGCCGTACGAGCTGAGCAGCTGGGGAGCTGGGATACGGAAAAGGCCCTCCCCACCGGGGAGGGCCTTCCGCGTATCCACGTACCCCCGACCGGATTCGAACCGGCGCTACTGCCGTGAGAGGGCAGCGTGCTAGGCCGCTACACAACGGGGGCGAGGACCAAGAGGTCCAGCTGGGCTACCAGGACTCGAACCTAGAACAACGGAACCAGAAACCGTCGTGTTGCCAATTACACCATAGCCCATGGTGATTTACGTCTTACCGTACCCCCGACCGGATTCGAACCGGCGCTACTGCCGTGAGAGGGCAGCGTGCTAGGCCGCTACACAACGGGGGCCTTAGCGATCCAGCGTCGACGCGTCCGGGTGCGACCCGAAAGCGTCGGAGAGAAGGATCTGTACCCCCGACCGGATTCGAACCGGCGCTACTGCCGTGAGAGGGCAGCGTGCTAGGCCGCTACACAACGGGGGCGTTGCAGAATGGTGTCTGCGCTGGGCTACCAGGACTCGAACCTAGACTAACGGAACCAGAAACCGTCGTGCTGCCAATTACACCATAGCCCACCAAAACTCAACCCCCTTACGGGGGTTTGCTTGGCTTGCGTCTCCTGGTCGGACCTTTCGGCCTTCCCGGGCGGCGCAGGAAGAACATTACCCGACAGCGGGCAGCGCTCCAAAACGAGTATCAGCGCCCGGGGGGCCGGGGAGCCGGACGGGCCCGAAAGCCCGTCCGGCGATCCGAGGGCATGGCCTGCCCACGGCCTACGCCGTCAGCTTGGCCAGTGCCACGTCGATCCGCGCCAGCGTCCGCTCGCGGCCCAGCAGCTCCAGTGATTCGAAGAGCGGCAGCCCGACCGTGCGGCCCGTGACCGCGACGCGCACCGGCGCCTGGGCCTTGCCCAGCTTGAGGCCGTGCTCCTCGCCGGCCGCCAGGACCGCGTTCTTGAGCGCCTCGGCGTTCCACTCCGACGCGGCGATGTTCGTACGGGCGGTCGCCAGCAGCGCGTCCGCGCCCGGCTTCATCGCCTTCTCCCAGGACGCCTGGTCCTCCGCCGGCTCGTCCAGGAAGAGGAAGTCGACGTTGGCCGTGATGTCCGAGAGGACCGTGAGCCGGGTCTGGGCCAGCGGCGCCAGCTCCTCGAAGGCCGCCGCGTCGAAGGACTCCGGGGCCCACGGCGCGTGCGGCGCGCGCAGCCAGGGACCGCAGGCCTCGGTGAACGTCTTCACGTCCAGCTGCCTGATGTGGTCCGCGTTGACCGCCTCGGCCTTCTTGAGGTCGAAGCGCGCCGGGTTGGCGTTGACGTCCGCGATGTCGAACGCGGCGACCATCTCGTCCATGGAGAAGATGTCGCGGTCCGGGGCGAGCGACCAGCCCAGCAGCGAGAGGTAGTTGAGCAGCCCCTCGGGGAGGAAGCCGCGCTCGCGGTAGAGGTTGAGGGAGGCCTGCGGGTCGCGCTTGGAGAGCTTCTTGTTGCCCTCCCCCATCACGTACGGGAGGTGTCCGAACGCCGGGACGCCCTTCGCCACGCCCAGCTCGATCAGCGCCCGGTAGAGCGCGATCTGGCGCGGGGTGGAGGACAGCAGGTCCTCGCCGCGCAGGACGTGCGTGATGTCCATCAGCGCGTCGTCGATCGGGTTGACGAGCGTGTAGAGAGGGGCGCCGTTGGCACGGACGATGCCGTAGTCCGGGACGTTCTCCGGGGTGAAGGTCAGCTCGCCGCGGACCAGGTCCGTGAAGGTGATCGGCTCGTCGGGCATCCGGAAGCGGACGATGTGCGTACGGCCCTCGGCCTCGTACGCCGCCTTCCGCTCCGCGCTCAGGTCCCGGCAGTGGCCGTCGTACCCGGACGGCCTGCCCGCCGCGCGGGCCGCCGCGCGGCGCTCGTCCAGCTCCTCGGTGGTGCAGTAGCAGGGGTACGCGTTCCCCGCGGCCAGCAGCTTCTCCGCGATGTCGCGGTAGAGGTCCATGCGCTGCGACTGGCGGTACGGCGCGTGCGGGCCGCCCACCTCCGGGCCCTCGTCCCAGTCGAGCCCGAGCCAGCGCAGCGAGTCGAGCAGCGCCTCGTACGACTCCTCGGAGTCGCGCGCCGCGTCGGTGTCCTCGATGCGCAGGACCAGGGTGCCGCCGGTGTGGCGGGCGTAGGCCCAGTTGAAGAGGGCGGTGCGGACCAGGCCCACGTGCGGGTTGCCGGTCGGCGAGGGACAGAAACGTACACGGACGGGGCCGTTAACCACGCTTGATCACCCTGTTGGTGAGAGTGCCGATGCCTTCGATGGAGACGGCGACCTCGTCGCCGACGCTGAGGGGGCCGACCCCGGCGGGGGTGCCCGTGAGGATGACGTCTCCGGGGAGCAGTGTCATGGCCTCGGTGATGTGGACGATCAGGTCCTCGATGGAGCGGACCATCTCGCTCGTACGGCCGAGCTGGCGCTGCTCGCCGTTGACCGTGCACTGGATCGTGAGGTCCGAGGGGTCCAGTTCGGTCTCCACCCAGGGGCCGAGCGGGCACGAGGTGTCGAAGCCCTTGGCGCGGGCCCACTGCTTCTCGGTCTTCTGCGTGTCCCGGGCGGTGACGTCGTTGGCGCAGGTGTAGCCGAAGATGACGTCCTTGACGCGCTCGCGCGGGACCTCACGGCACAACCGGCCGATCACGACGGCCAGTTCGGCCTCGTAGTGCACGTCGTTCGAGAAGGAGGGGTATTCGATGGCGTCACCTGAGCCGATCACCGAGGTGGTGGGCTTGAAGAACGCCACCGGCACCTCGGGAACCTCGTTGCCGAGCTCCGCCGCGTGCTCCGCGTAGTTGCGGCCGATGGCCACGACCTTGTTGGGGAGCACCGGCGGCAGGAGCCGCACCTTGCTCAGCGGCACCTTGGTGCCGGAGAGCTCGAAGTCGGTGTACGGAATGCCCCTGATGATGTCGAGGACGAGGCCGGCGGGGTCGCCGCCGTCGCCCTCGACCGCGCCGAAGGCGACATTGCCGTCGATGGAGAATCTGGCGATGCGCACGGGTGCTGTCGCCCCTCACTGTCACTTGCTGGCCTGCTGGAGACTGACACTCCAGGCTAGCCGGTGCGGGGTGGCGCGCTCGCGTGCGACCGCCGGGGGCCGCCCGGTCCCGCCGGGGGCCGGGGCCGTACCCCTTACTGGGCGGGCTCGGTCTACTGGGCGGGCTCGGCGTCGGGAACCTTGTGGGGGGCCGGAGCGTCCATCAAAATCGTACGGCGCGGGTTGGCCGTGCGGTTCGGCAGAGTGACGGGATGTTCCGGGCGCTCCGTGGGTACCAGTCCCGTGGCGTCCTTCAGGTGCGCCAGCGTGGTGCGCCGGGGATTGGCGGTGTTGCGGAACAGCATCGTCGTCTTCATCTGTGTGTCAGACCCTGTCGCGTGTTCGGGGCGCCGGAGCGCCGGTTGTCGGACGTGCCGTCCTTGTAAAACGTCAGGCTAAACACGCGATTCCCCGGCGGAGCGGGGATCCCTTCGCGATCTCCATGTGAGTTTGCTCACGACGGGGCGGGCATTCGAGGCATTCCGGGCGGGGTCTCAAGATCACCGAAACGGACATTGCGCTACTGAACGTTGCATTCCGCTCCTGATCATCAGGACTGGGACACCCCCCACCCGTAAGCAGCCTGTCAGCAATCGCCCCCTTTCCTCCATGAACTCTTTCTACGGCTTGTGACATGGTGCTCACTCGGTGTCATACAGGTCACAGCCCGGTACGCGGCCCTTGTTGGAGATCCTGCACTGTGCTGGAATTCCCCCCACCGCCGCGGGTTTCAAGCCGGCGCGCAGGGGCGCATCGCAGCGCCGCGTGGCGGTGGGGAAGGGGTAAAGCGCCGGTCACTCAAGACCACCATGGGGAGCGTTCTGCGCCCCACGACGCCGACACCGTCCTGCCGTTTCGCGGTGGGACGCCTGGTCCAGAGGTTGCGACGCTAGTGCAGGGACGTTTCAAGAGGGATAGCAGCGCTGCGGCGGAGCAGGAGCCCCGCAGCGGAACCGACCGCGGTGCCTCGCCCCAGCACACCCAGAACCCGGGCCAGGCACCGACGGGCGAGAGCGGCCCGCGGGCCGCACGCCCCGGGGCGGCTCCGGGCGGCGACGGCAAGACGGCCGCGCCGAAACCCGTGGGGCCGACCGACGCCGGCTCACGAATACTTCTGCGCAACTGGCGCATCAGTACCCGCCTGGTCGCTCTGCTGACCCTCCCGGTGGTCGCGGCGACCACCCTGGGCGGGCTGCGGATCAACGAGTCGTTGAACGAGATCCAGCAGCTGGAGCACATGCAGCTGCTGACGAAGATGACCAAGGAAGCGACCAACCTCGCGGCTCAACTCCAGGCCGAGCGGGACGAGTCGGCGGGTCCGCTCACCAACGGCGCGACCGCGTCGGACTTCAAGGTTCAGGACCGCCGTACGAAGACGGACCGGGCGAAGAAGGCCTTCCTCGACGCCACCGTCGACATCGGCAACACCGACGGCGACCAGGCGCTGGAGTCCATCCGCTCCAACGTCAACCAGATCGCCACGCAGGTCAACCAGATCAACAAGATCCGCCAGGGCGCCTACCAGTCCAAGGGTGCCGACTCCCTCACCGTCGACGCCTACAGCGGACTGATCGAGTCCCTGCTGAGCCTCTCGCAGGACATGGCGCAGGCGACCAGCAACCCGGACATGATCAAGCGGACCCGCGCGCTGGCCGCGTTCTCGTCCGCCAAGGAGTACGCCTCCATCCAGCGGGCCATCATCGCCGCCGCGCTCCCCGCCGACCCGAAGAAGGACGGCACGCTGAGCGAGAACGACCGTCTCTACGGTCAGAACGCGCTCACCAAGGAGAAGAACTCCCTCACGTCCTTCAACTCGCTGTACGAGTCGATGGGCGGCAACGCCGAAGAGCTGACCGCACCGCTCAACGGCCAGGGAAACCCCGAGATCCAGGCCGCCGAGAAGTACGCGGACCGGGTCCTCGGACAGCAGGACGGCCTGAAGAACGAGCCCCACCGCTCGTACCTGGACTGGACCGACCAGGCCTCGACCCGTATCAACGCGATGAAGACCATCGAGGCCACGCTGCTGGGCGAGATGGAGGGCAAGGCCCGCGAACTGCGCGACCAGGCCCAGCGCGACGCGTACATCAACGCCGCGCTGATCCTGCTCGTCCTCGGGGTCTCGCTCGTCGGCGCCTTCGTGGTGGCCCGCGCGATGATCCGCTCGCTGCGCCGGCTCCAGGACACGGCCACCAGGGTCGCCCAGGACCGCCTGCCCGAGCTGGTCAAGGCGCTCTCCGAGTCGGACCCGCAGGACGTCGACACTTCCGTCGAGTCAGTCGGTGTGCACTCCAGGGACGAGATCGGCCAGGTCGCCGCGGCCTTCGACGACGTGCACCGCGAGGCCGTCCGCCTCGCCGCCGAGCAGGCCCTCCTGCGAGGCAACGTCAACGCGATGTTCACCAACCTCTCGCGCCGCAGCCAGGGCCTCATCCAGCGCCAGCTCTCGCTCATCTCCGAGCTGGAGTCGCGCGAGGCCGACCCGGACCAGCTGTCCTCGCTGTTCAAGCTGGACCACCTCGCGACCCGTATGCGCCGTAACGGTGAGAACCTCCTCGTCCTCGCGGGTGAGGAGCCTGGCCGTCGCTGGACCCGCCCCGTGCCCCTGGTCGACGTGCTCCGCGCCGCCGCCTCCGAGGTGGAGCAGTACGAGCGCATCGAACTGTCCTCGGTCCCCGCGACCGAGGTCGCGGGACGCGTCGTCAACGACCTCGTGCACCTGCTCGCCGAGCTGCTGGAGAACGCGACGTCGTTCTCCTCGCCGCAGACGAAGGTCCGCGTCACCGGTCACGCGCTGCCCGACGGCCGGGTGCTGGTCGAGATCCACGACACCGGCATCGGCCTCTCGCCCGAGGACCTCGCGGCGATCAACGAGCGGCTCGCGTCGCCGCCCACCGTGGACGTCTCGGTCTCGCGCCGCATGGGTCTGTTCGTGGTCGGCCGGCTGTCCCTGCGCCACGGCATCCGGATCCAGCTGCGCCCCTCCGACTCAGGCGGTACGACCGCGCTGGTCATGCTGCCGGTCGACGTCGCCCACGGCGGCAAGAAGGGCCCGGTCGGCAAGCCCGGGATGAACATCGGCGGCCAGAACCTCCAGAACGGCCAGGCCCCGGTGGCTGGCCGGCCGCCCGCGGGCCCCGGCCTCACCGCCGGTCCCGGCGGAGCGCCCGCCCCCGGTCTCACCGCGGGCCCCGGTTCGCCGCCGCCCGGCCGCATCGCCGCGGGCACCCCGCGCGGCCAGGTCGGCGCCGGTGCGAGCCCGCGCGCCGCACTGCCCGGCCGGGACGGCGGACAGGGTGGACCAGGCGGCCAGCAGGGCGGGAACGGAGCGCCGCAGAACCCGCAGCGCCAGGGCTCGGCCCAGACGGGCCAGACCGGTCAGAACAGTGTCTTCGGCGGCCAGAACGCGTTCGCGGGCCAGGGCCAGGGCCAGAACCCCGGCCAGGGCCAGGGCCGTAACGACGGTCCCGGCGCGCCCAACGGACCGCAGGGCCAGAACGGCTTCAGCGGCCACGCCCAGAACGCCTTCCAGCAGGGCGGCGTACCGGAGCGCAGCCGACAGCTGCCGCCTCCCGGTGGTCCGCGCGCCGAGCTGCCGGGCGGCAACCCGCAGCCGCAGAACCGCCAGCAGCGCCCCGAGACCACCAGCTGGGGCACCGGGCAGCAGCCCGCGCAGGACGCCCCGCGCGGTCACGAGGAGCACGAGAACACCGGCCAGTACGCGCGGCCCCAGGCCTCGCAGCAGGGTCCCGGCACCTCGGAGTTCCCCCGGCCCGACTTCGACGCGCCGCGTCCCGGGGCCGACAACGGCCAGCGGGGCGGGGGGCAGCAGCAAGGCCACCAAGATGCGGCTGCCACGGCCCAGTTCCCCCGGCCGGACTTCAACGCGCCCGCGCCGACCGGCTACCAGCCCGACCACAGCGCCCAGCAGGGCGGCTACCAGCAGGGTTACGGCAACGGCCAGCAGCAGAACTACGCCGCGCCGCCGAACTACGGCCAGCAGCAGGACTTCAACGCCCCGCGTCCCCCGGCTCCCTCTGCGGCGCCGGGTGCGCAGGGCCGCGGCCCCGGGCAGCTCGACCAGTACGGTCAGCCGCTCAACGGGCGGGGTGGCCAGGACGGACCGGGTTACGGCGCCCCGCGCCAGCCCAGCCTGCCGCCGCAGCCCCAGCACGAGGCACTGCCGCCGGCCGGTCCCGGCGACGGCCGTACCCCGCTGTTCGACAACCTGGAGACCAACTGGTTCCACGGTCAGCAGCCGGGCGGACAGCAGCAGCCGCCCCCGCCCCAGCAGCCCCCGGCGCCGGTCGCCCCGCAGCAGCAGGCTCCGGCCCCGCTGCCGCCGGCGCCCCGGCGTGACCCGATGCCGCAGCGTGAGCCCGGTGCCGGTCTGATGGGCGCGGGCGCGCCGAGCGGCAACGGTTTCGGCACCAACGGTGCCGGCTCGAACAGCCCGGCCACCAACGGCTCGGGGGCGAACGGCTCCAGTGCCACGTCCTCCTGGCGCACGTCACCCAACGACGAGCTGGTACGCCAGGCCGAACGGGTCAAAAAGCCCCAGGCGGGCGGTATCACCACTTCAGGTCTGCCCCGCCGGGTGCCGCGTGCCAACCTGGTGCCCGGTACCGCGCAGGAACAGAACAACCAGGCCGGTCCGCAGGTTTCGCGTGCGCCGGCAGACGTACGCGGCCGACTGACCAATCTACGCCGGGGTATTCAGCAGGGTCGTCAGGCGGGCACAGCCGGTCCGGCGAACAACAGCTTCAACCTCGGCCCCTCTCACCAGCAGGAGCGTTAGTTGAGTCCGATGAGTCAGGCCGCTCAGAATCTGAACTGGTTGATCACCAACTTCGTGGACAACACCCCTGGGGTGTCCCACACGGTGGTGGTCTCCGCGGACGGACTTCTGCTGGCCATGTCCGAGGGCTTCCCCCGCGACCGAGCCGACCAGCTCGCGGCCGTGGCGTCCGGGCTGACCTCGCTGACCGCGGGGGCGTCCCGGATCTTCGAAGGCGGCCCGGTCAACCAGACCGTGGTGGAGATGGAGCGCGGCTTCCTCTTCCTGATGTCCGTCTCCGACGGTTCCTCCCTGGCCGTGCTCGCCCACCCCGAGTGCGACATCGGTCTGGTGGGGTACGAGATGGCCCTCCTGGTCGACCGCGCCGGTACGGTCCTCACGCCGGACCTGCGCGCCGAGCTTCAAGGAAGTCTGTTGCACTGAGGCTTCGGCACCGCCGCCACCAGCTCCAACCCCGTCAGGCCGCCCAACCGGCCCCCCACCGGCCAAGTCAGACGGCACGCAGACATCTTGCTGTCACGCCCGGAGGATTCATGACCCCGCCACCCGCCTCTCACGATCCGTACGGCGCCTCAGTCGACGCGTCGTACGGACCTGAGGGCGATCAGCCGCTGGTACGCCCGTACGCCATGACCGGCGGACGGACCCGGCCGCGGTACCAGCTCGCCATCGAGGCGCTGGTCAGTACGACAGCAGACCCCGCTCATCTCGCCACCCTGCTCCCCGAGCACCAGCGGATCTGCCACCTCTGCCGTGAGGTCAAGTCGGTGGCTGAGGTGTCGGCCCTGCTGACGATGCCGCTCGGCGTCGCCCGGATCCTGGTGGCGGACCTGGCGGAAGCCGGCATGGTGGCCATCCACCAGCCGGGCAACGGAGAGGCCGGCGGCGCGCCGGATGTGACACTGCTCGAAAGGGTGCTCAGTGGACTTCGGAAGCTCTAGCGGCGGAGGAGCAGCCCGCTCAACCACCAGCGCGAAGATCGTGGTGGCGGGCGGCTTCGGCGTGGGCAAGACCACGTTCGTCGGCGCCGTCTCGGAGATCAACCCGCTGCGTACCGAAGCCGTCATGACCAGCGCGTCAGCCGGCATCGACGACCTCACCCACACCGGAGACAAGACCACCACCACCGTGGCCATGGACTTCGGCCGCATCACCCTCGACCAAGACCTCATCCTCTACCTCTTCGGCACCCCCGGACAGGACCGCTTCTGGTTCATGTGGGACGACCTCGTCCGCGGCGCCATCGGCGCCGTCGTCCTCGTCGACACCCGCCGCCTCGCCGACTGCTTCCCCGCCGTCGACTACTTCGAAAACTCAGGACTCCCCTTCGTCATCGCCCTCAACGGCTTCGACGGACACCAGCCCTACACCCCCGACGAAGTACGCGAAGCACTCCAGATCGGACCCGACACCCCCATCATCACCACCGACGCCCGCCACCGCGCCGACGCCAAAAGCGGCCTCATCACCCTCGTCGAACACGCACTCATGGCACGACTCAAGTAGACGGACGGCTACGGCAGTTGCTGTAGGCCGCGCAGGGTGCGGGCTGTGTCGTCCGACACGGCCCGCCTCGCCCTTCATAACGTTTAGACAGAGAATTGACGGGCTGCGGACACCCGACGCACTCAACTGGTATCACTGCGCTCACATCGCCACCCCTTTTTGTTCCCGCTCGGCCTTTATGCCCCTTTTATTTGAGGCGTGGATCACTCGGAACGGCTGATTCCCACTGTTTGGAGTGGGACCACTCCCCGTGCTGGAATTCGGCGACTCCCGAGTTTGTACGGCCCTGAACGAGAAACGGCACAGCGTAGGTGCCGGCGCCGAGAGGTTGTTGGTCGAGTGAGGCGAAGCAAGGCGAGCTCCGCGGAGCAACAGGCGCGGGGCAACTTCACCCCGCCACCACGGTCGGCGGCGCCGTCCGCGGACCCGGCCGGCGCGCCCTCCGCGCCCGGCAGCTCCAGTCGGCTCTCGCCGCGCAACTGGCGTGTGGCCACCCGGCTGAACGCCATTCTGCTGATCCCGGTGCTGGTCGGGCTGGTGATGGGCGGCTTCCAGGTCAAGGGGTCGATCGACACCTGGCAGGAGGCCCAGGACGCCGAGAAGACGGCGCTCATCGTGCGGGCCGCCTCCGAGTACGGCCAGGCCCTGCTCAACGAGCGCGACCTCACCGCCCAGCCCCTGCTGACGAACAAGCGCGACGCGCAGATCGTCGTACGGACCAGGGCGGCCACCGACGCGGCGAAGAAGAAGTTCGACGTCGCGGTCCAGGACATGCCCGCCAAGCAGGGCCTCGAACGCCGCCTCAGCATCTTCCGCGGGGAAGAGCCCAAGCTGGCCGCCATCCGCAAGACCGCGTACACCGCGGCGGTGGAGACCCCGGACAAGACCGGCAACAACGGCGGCCCCGTGGCGACCGAAGAGGGATACGTGCTGGTCCAGCACTCCCTCATGGAGTTCGCCAACGAGCTGGGCCTCGGCACCGGCAACATCACCAGCTACGGCCGTACGGTCTACGCCCTCCAGCTCGCCAAGGCCGCCGAGTCGCTCCAGCGCTCGATCGGCATGCACCTGCTGGTCAGGCCGAGCCAGAAGGACCAGGTCAGAGGCGGGCAGACCATCGCCTTCTCCTCGTACGCCTACCTGGAGAGCGTCTCCGTCGCCGAGTACGTCTCCGGCGGCACCGCCGCGGACACGGTCCGGCTCCAGCAGGTCATGAAGCAGAAGGCCGCCGAGGGGGCGAAGAAGCTCGCCGCCGCCGGCCAGCAGGCCGCTGCCGCGGGCCAGGACTTCACCCCGCCCCCCAGCCAGGAGGGCTCCGTCTTCGACGGCATGGTCGCCGCGATCGCCACCGGCGCCAGCCCCGAGCAGCTCGCGGAGCGGGGGGTCACCCCGGACGTGTGGATGGCCGCCGCCACCGCCAAGTTCGACGGCTACACCGTGGTCGAGAAGGAACTCGTCGACAAGGCCGTCGCGGACGCCGCGCAGATCTCCACCAACGCCAGGAACGACGCGATCACCAACGGCGCCATCGTCGTGGTCGCCCTGCTCATCGCCTTCATCCTGGCCGGGATGATGGCCCGCCAGATGAGCCGCTCGATGCGCGAGCTGCGCACGGCGGCGTTCTCCATCGCCGAGCAGCGGCTGCCGATGCTGGTCGACCAGCTGTCCCGTACCGAACCGGGCCGGGTCGACACCCGCGTCCAGCCCATCCCGATCGACTCGCGCGACGAGATCGGCGAGGTCGCCCGCGCCTTCGACCAGGTCCACCGCGAGGCGGTCAGGCTCGCCGCCGAGCAGGCCATGCTCCGCGGAAACGTCAATGCGATCTTCACGAACCTCTCGCGCCGCAACCAGTCCCTGATCGAGGGCCAGCTGACCCTCATCACGGACCTGGAGAACAACGAGGGCGACCCGGACCAGCTGGAGAGCCTCTTCAAGCTCGACCACCTGGCGACCCGCATGCGCCGCAACGGCGAGAACCTGCTGGTCCTCGCCGGTGAGGAGCCGGGCCGCCGCTGGAACCAGCCGGTGCCGCTGGTGGACGTGCTGCGCGCCGCCTCCTCGGAGGTCGAGTCGTACGCCCGTATCGAACTCACCGGCGTCCCCGAGACGGACATCCACGGCCAGTCCGTGACCGACCTCGTGCACCTGCTCGCCGAGCTGCTGGAGAACGCCACCACGTTCTCCTCGCCGCAGACCAAGGTCCGGGTGACCGCCACGCGGCTGCCCGACGGCCGGGTGATGGTCGAGATCCACGACAAGGGCATCGGCCTGACCGCCGAGGACTTCGCGGACATCAACCACAAGCTGGCCAACCCGCCGACCGTGGACGCCGCCGTCTCCCAGCGCATGGGCCTGTTCGTGGTCGGCCGGCTGGCCGACCGCCACGGCATCCGGGTCCAGCTGCGCCCCTCGGGCGAGCAGGCGGGCACGACGTCGCTGGTGATGCTCCCCGACGCGATCACGCACGGCGGTGGCGGCGAACCGACCGTCCAGACCGACGACTTCACGGTCTCCCAGATCATCCCGGACCAGGAACCGCCCGCCGAGGTGCGGTCCTTCCCGACGGCGCCCATGCTGACGGCGGCCGAACTCGGCTTCGACGACTCGAAGTACGAGACGGCGGCCGAGGAGCCGGGCCCCGTCCAGGAGAGCCGCCGGCTCGACCCCGTCAACCGCACCCTGCGGCGCGAGGAACGGCGTGCGGCCCTGGGTGGCCCTGAGAGCGCCGAGGGACCGCTCTTCAGCGACCAGGTCGACGGGCAGTACCGCGAGGGCTCCGAGGCCGCGTACGCGCCTCAGGAGGCCCCGTACGACCCGAACTTCGCCCCCCAGCAGGCGACGGCGGAGGCACCGGCCGCGGACGGGTACCAGCCGGCCGGGTACGAGGAGTACCGCGCGCCCGAGCCCTACGGCACGCCCGACGGATACCAGGAGCCCCTGGCACCCGCCTATGCGGAGGCCGGTTACCCGGACCTGCCGAATGCCGAAGTCCCGTACCAGAACGGTTTTGACGGCCAACCCCACCAGGGTGAGTGGGCCGATCAGGGCGCGTACCCTCCGGTGGCGCCCGCCGAACCGGAATCTTCACAGGTCGCACCCGAGATCCCCGCCGACCGCGTAGGCTTCGACCGTCCGGGTCCTTCTCCGAGCACCAGTCACGCGCTGACCGGCGCGGGACTGCCGCGCCGGGGCGGTGGCCGCCAGGCCCAGGAGTGGCAGCCCACCGGTCAGAGCGACGGACAGGGCCAGACTCCCCCGGTCACCGGCGAGTTGGACTCCGGGGCGGCGGACACCGAGGACTGGCGTTCCAAGAACGACGATCGCTGGCAGCGGGCCGAGAAGCTCCGCGAGCCGAAGGCGGGCGGGGTCACCCCGTCCGGTCTTCCCCGCCGGGTGCCCAAGGCCAATCTGGTCGAGGGAACGGCGGAGAGCACCCCGCAGGGCGGCCCCCAGGTCTCCCGTGCTCCGGAGGACGTGCGCGGCAGGTTGAGCAACCTGCGGCGCGGGGTCCTGCGGGGACGCAACGCGGGAGCGGACACGAACGGACCGGGCCACGGCCCGGGCAGTACCTACAACCAGGAGCGTTAGTGTGAGCCCGATGAGCCAGGCGGCGCAGAATCTGAACTGGTTGATCACCAACTTTGTGGACAACACCCCCGGGGTGTCCCACACGGTGGTGGTCTCCGCCGACGGACTCCTGCTCGCCATGTCCGACGGTTTCCCCCGCGACCGGGCCGATCAGCTCGCGGCCGTGGCGTCCGGGCTGACCTCGCTGACCGCGGGGGCGTCCCGGATCTTCGAAGGGGGCGCCGTCAACCAGACCGTCGTGGAGATGGAGCGCGGCTTCCTCTTCCTGATGTCCATCTCGGACGGCTCCTCGCTGGCCGTGCTCGCCCACCCGGAGGCCGACATCGGCCTGGTGGGCTACGAGATGGCCCTGTTGGTCGATCGCGCCGGTACGGTCCTCACACCGGACCTCCGCGCCGAACTCCAGGGAAGTCTGCTCAACTGACAGACAGTGCAGTTCTCGCCACCGCACCATAGGGTGCGGTGGCGCGCGGCTCCACAGGCACACCAAGGACCGGCGACCGGCAGTCGGAGGAGGAAACGTGGCTACACCCCCAGGCGGACATCCCTATGACGGTGTCCGGCAGCCCACGGGAGAGCAGGCCCGGAACCGCTTCAACTTCCCGTCCGCGCCGAGCGGTCAGGGCGATCAAGGCAGACAGGGCGGTCAGGGCGGTCAGGGAAATCAGGGCGGTCAGGGCGGTCAGGGCGGCGGTTACGGCGGACCGGGCGGTCAACACCAGCCCTACCCGCCGCAACACCAGTACAACCAGCCCCGGACGCCCCGTATCCAACCGGTGCAGCAGCCCCGGCGCTCCTCCGCGCCCGACCCGTCCAGGGACACTCACAACCCGTTGGTGCGCCCGTACGCCATGACCGGCGGACGGACCCGCCCGCGATACCAGCTCGCCATCGAGGCACTGGTCAGTACGACGGCCGATCCGTCCCGGCTGCAAGGGCAGTTGCCCGAGCACCAGCGGATCTGCCAGCTCTGTTTCGAGATCAAGTCGGTCGCCGAGATCTCGGCACTTCTCTCCATCCCCCTCGGCGTCGCCCGGATCCTCGTAGCCGACCTGGCGGAGGCCGGACTTGTCGCCATCCATCAGCCCGGCGGCGACGAGACCGCCGGCGGTCAGCCAGACGTGACACTGCTCGAAAGGGTGCTCAGTGGACTTCGGAAGCTCTAGCGGCGGAGGAGCAGCCCGCTCAACCACCAGCGCGAAGATCGTGGTGGCGGGCGGCTTCGGCGTGGGCAAGACCACGTTCGTCGGCGCCGTCTCGGAGATCAACCCGCTGCGTACCGAAGCCGTCATGACCAGCGCGTCAGCCGGCATCGACGACCTCACCCACACCGGAGACAAGACCACCACCACCGTGGCCATGGACTTCGGCCGCATCACCCTCGACCAAGACCTCATCCTCTACCTCTTCGGCACCCCCGGACAGGACCGCTTCTGGTTCATGTGGGACGACCTCGTCCGCGGCGCCATCGGCGCCGTCGTCCTCGTCGACACCCGCCGCCTCGCCGACTGCTTCCCCGCCGTCGACTACTTCGAAAACTCAGGACTCCCCTTCGTCATCGCCCTCAACGGCTTCGACGGACACCAGCCCTACACCCCCGACGAAGTACGCGAAGCACTCCAGATCGGACCCGACACCCCCATCATCACCACCGACGCCCGCCACCGCGCCGACGCCAAAAGCGGCCTCATCACCCTCGTCGAACACGCACTCATGGCACGACTGCGCTAAACCACACCCCACTGGTCACGCACAACGGCCCCCGCACTCGATGAGTGCGGGGGCCGTTGTCGTACGTACACGCCGTGTGGGCGGGGCGGGTCAGCCCTGCCAGCTGTGCGGGGCGCGGAAGCCAGAGCTGCGCTCCAGGCGGCGCCAGCCCGCGGTGGAGCGGCCGCGGCCGACGGCCGGGGCCTCCGAGCGGGCGGCGGCGCGGGCCATCAGGACCGCGGTGATCGCGGCGAGTTCCTCGGGGTCGGCCTGACCCTTCTCGACACGCAGCAGGGAATCGTTGGTGGGCTCACTCATGGAGTCGGTCTCCGTCTTCTACTGCCGGGGCTTCTGGCGCGGGGCTTCTACTGCGGGGGCTTCTACTGCGGGGGATTGCCGTGCTTGCGCGAGGGCAGGTCGGCGTGCTTCGTGCGGAGCATCGCGAGGGCGCTCGCGAGCACCTCGCGGGTCTCCGCCGGGTCGATGACGTCGTCGACCAGGCCGCGCTCCGCGGCGTAGTAGGGATGCATCAGCTCCGCCTTGTACTCCTTGACCATGCGCGCGCGCATGGCCTCGGGGTCCTCGGCCTCGGCGATCTGCTTGCGGAAGATGACGTTGGCGGCACCCTCGGCGCCCATCACCGCGATCTCGTTGGTCGGCCAGGCGTAGGTGAGGTCGGCGCCGATGGACTGGGAGTCCATGACGATGTAAGCACCGCCGTACGCCTTGCGCAGGATGAGGGAGATCCGCGGCACCGTCGCGTTGCAGTACGCGTACAGCAGCTTCGCGCCGTGCCGGATGATCCCGCCGTGCTCCTGGTCGACGCCGGGCAGGAAGCCCGGTACGTCCAGGAGGGTGACGATCGGGATGTTGAAGGCGTCACACATCTGGACGAATCGCGCGGCCTTTTCCGACGCCTCGATGTCCAGGACCCCGGCGAGGGACTGCGGCTGGTTGGCGACGATGCCGACCACCTGTCCGTCGATCCGGGCGAGCGCGCAGATGATGTTACGGGCCCAGCGCTCGTGGATCTCCAGGAAGTCGCCGTCGTCGACGAGCTCCTCGATCACCTTGTGCATGTCGTACGGGCGGTTGCCGTCCGCGGGGACCAGGTCCAGCAGGACGTCCGACCGGCGGTCCGCCGGGTCCTCGGAGTCGACCGTGGGCGGGTTCTCGCGGTTGTTCTGCGGGAGCATCGACAGGAGGTAGCGCACCTCGGCGATGCAGGTCTCCTCGTCGTCGTACGCGAAGTGCGCGACGCCGGAGGTCTCGGCGTGCACGTCGGCGCCGCCGAGGCCGTTCTGGGTGATCTCCTCGCCCGTGACGGCCTTCACCACGTCCGGGCCCGTGATGAACATCTGCGAGGTCTCGCGGACCATGAAGACGAAGTCCGTGAGGGCGGGGCTGTAGGCGGCGCCGCCCGCGCACGGGCCGAGCATCACGCTGATCTGCGGGATGACGCCGGACGCGCGGGTGTTGCGCTGGAAGATGCCGCCGTAGCCGGCGAGCGCGGAGACGCCCTCCTGGATACGGGCGCCCGCGCCGTCGTTCAGGGAGACCAGCGGGGCACCGGCCGAGATGGCCATGTCCATGATCTTGTGGATCTTGGTGGCGTGGGCCTCGCCCAGCGCGCCGCCGAAGATCCGGAAGTCGTGCGCGTACACGAAGACCGTACGGCCGTCGACCGTGCCCCAGCCGGTGATCACACCGTCCGTGTACGGCTTCTTCGTCTCCAGGCCGAATCCGGTCGCCCGGTGCCTGCGCAGCTGCTCGACCTCTTTGAACGATCCCTCGTCGAGCAGCAGGTCGATCCGCTCACGGGCGGTCAGCTTGCCCTTGGCGTGCTGGGCCTCGGTGGCCCGGTCGCTCGGCCCCCGGCGGGCCTGCTCGCGCAGGGCGTGCAGTTCGGCCACCCGGCCACGGGCGTCGGCGGGCTCGCTCGGCTTCTCGTCCACTACGGTCATGTTCCAACCCTACGAACACGGAGGGGTAAATAGCTCCGTAGACTCCACACAGTCTCCTGCCCCGATTCCTGGTGGAGCTGGACAGAACCCGACCCGAATGGGCGCGACCTCATAGCTCGGAACACCTAGTACTTGTAGGGTTTCCATAGATGTCGGCACAGAGTCATCCCGTGTGTCCGCGCAGAGTGACGTCACAGCGGTGGCTTCCGCCCAGCGTCCCCGGGGTGATCCGCAGCCGCACGGCGCGCCCCGCCGCGAGCACCTCCACGGACGGGTCCGCCGCCACCACCCGCCGTACCGGCCGGTCCCAGACGACGTCCACCGGCTGCCCGGAGCGTACCGGCTCACTGAGGTGGATCGTGGCGTTACGCCCCCGCTCCACCACGAGCACGCTCGCGGGGGCGGTCACGGTGAGCGGGCCCGCCGTACCGGCCCGCCAGAAGTTCGCGGCGGTCAGGCCGAGGGAGCGGACCGCCACGGCCTGGACGTGACCGGTATGGGCGAGGAGCGACAGCCAGTGGGGGTCGGCGGCGCGGGCCGCGACGGTACGGCGGGAGGCGCCCGGCATCAGGAGGTAGAGGTACGAGGCCGCCACCGGGTCGGTGCCGTGGTCGAGCCAGAGCGTCCGGTAGCGGCGGGTGCGGCGGGCGGTGGTGCTGGTGGTGTTGATGTCGTTCCAGGAGCCGGTGCGGTCCTCTTCGAGGGTCCGCAGGGTGCCCGGGGGCGCGCCGCCGGGGAAGACCCAGCCGCCGTGGCCGGCGAGGTGGGCCCAGCGGGGGCGGGGAGCGGGGTCGAGGGTGAAGCGGTGGCGCCCGGTCCCGGAGTCGGGCTCGCCCAGGTTGCGGTTGTCGACGACCGTCTCCACCGGGACGCCGTCGGTGCCGGTGATGCCGGCGCCGAGGCAGACGACCGTGTCGGCGGTGAAGATCCAGGACTTCCGGGCTTCCAGGGTGGAGCCGAGGCCCTTGAGGTGCTGTCCTACGGAGGCGAAATCCCCGTCGGTGACACCGCCGACCCAGCGGACGGCGGGTTTGGGCGCGCCCCATTCGCCGCCTGCGCGGTCCGGGAGGCGGCGGGTGGAGACGGTGGTGCCGGGGAGCCGGTAGGGATCGACGGTGGGCCAGAACCAGTCGGTGTACTGGTCGTTGAGGCGGTGGGCGGCGTCGGGACGGTCGCCTTTATCCGATTCGTCCGGGCCGGGCGTCCACCAGTAGAGCATTCCGGCGCCGGTGTGCCAGCCGTGTGGGTTCTCGCCGTTGCCGCATTCGTAGGAGGCGATGCGTTCGGAGGCCATGGCGAGGTTGGCGGTCCAGCCGGGGCGGCGGTGGACGGCCCGGTCCATCCCGGGGAAGAGGGTGTGTCCGACCGGTTCGGGGGCGGCGGGGACCTCCGCGTCCGCGAGGGTGTGCAGCCGGGCGAGGTCGGCGACGTCGAACTGCGGGGCGGTGAGGATCGGGGAGGGGGCGCCGGGGGCGGCGGAGCGTTCGATCCAGCCCTTGGTCCTGGCGGTCCAGCGGGTCCGTTCGGCGGCGCTCGCGACGCCCATCAGGAGCGGGATCGCCGCGATCAGGGCCTGGCCGTGGAAGTGGTCGCTCCGCAGGACGCCGAGGTCGTCGTCCTTGAGGCAGCCGCGGCTGACCGCCCGGCCGCTGACGCTGTCCATCATCAGACCGTCCAGGATCAGCGGCGCGTAGGCCCGCTCCACGCTGTCGAGGACGATCTGCCGGTTCGGGTCCGTGACGGCCCAGGGGGATCCGGCGAGGAGGGTGAAGAGCCGGCCGAGGCCGTCGAGCAGGACCTGGCCGTACGTACCGGAGTAGGCGACCCAGGTGTGCTGGACGAACGATCCGTCGGCGTGGAGGCCGTCGCCCTTCGTCACGTACGGGAAGACGGGCGAGAGGGCGTCCCTGGCGAGGGCGATCTTCTGCGGCGCCCGGCCGAGGATGCCGCGCAGCGCGACGGAGCGGCAGAGGTCGACGCGGTTGGCGCCGGTGCTGACGCCGGAGTAGTCGGTGAGGAGGGTGTCGGGGACGAAGTGGTCGACGGCGGCGAAGGCGGCTCCCCGCTGCTGTTCGGTGAGGTGGTCGTACAGCACGGCGACGGTGTCGAGGAGGTGGCGGGGGCTGCCGATCCGCCACTCCCACCAGTTGCCGTACGGCGTGGTGCCGGGGTGGTAGACGGTCGCGGCGAGGTGGTCGAGCCCGCGCAGGACGACGGCGAGGAGGGCGGGGTCGCCGGTGAGGCCGGTGCGGGGCCGCCGGTAGGCCTCGGCCATGGTCAGGAGCCGGCCGTAGCTGGCGGTGACGCCGGCCGGCGGGTCGAAGGGGTGATCGGGCCAGAGGGAGGTGGGGGTGGGGGCGATGGTTTTCTGGTGGTGCGCGGCGCGGGTGCCCGTGCGGGCGAGGCGGGAGGCGTACGGCTCTTCTTTCGCGTCGTACGCGGTACCGAGGTGGAGGGCGGCCCAGCGGTGCCGGAGGGTGTCGAGGGCGGTGTCGTTTGTGCCGGCGTGCTCGGCGCGTCCGAGGCCGACGGTGGCGGCGGTGGCCGCGAGGAGGTGGCGTCGGGCCCAGGTCATGCGTACCTCCACGAACGCGCGCGGCTTGTCCTCAATCGCCGGACGGGCTTGATGGGGCCGGGGTCCGCCTGATTGTGCCGCGATCAGGACCCCGCAGGGGCCACACCATGCCGAGCAGCCCAATTCAGCCCGTCCGGCGATTGAGGACAGGCGGTGACCCCGTAGGCGTTCACGGGCCATGCCGGACGAGCACCATGCAGCCCGTCCGGCGCTTGAGGACAAGGCCCGCGCGGGCTCGGGCGCGCGTCAGCAGCCGCCGCAGTTGTAGAACGTCACGTCCCAGTGATTCCCCTCGTCCGCGTACACGTTGCCCGACCCCGCCTGCCACTGCGGATAGCCGTCGCCGCGCACGCCGATGTACGTGAACGTGTTCTTGACGTAGTTCGTCAGGCACGTCGACTTGCCGAAGTCGAGCTTGTAGCCGTTCCAGTGCGAGTACGTGCCGCTCGCGTGGCCCGTCTCCGTGCCGCCCGTGATGTTGAGCGCGCAGCCCGTCGCGCTCCGCAGGGTCTGCGCGCCCTGCGCGGTCGCCTGGTTGAGCTGGTCGAACGACGTACACGTCGCGTTGTTGCGGTTCGAGCAGCCGCCGGACGACGACCACGTGATGCCGCGCGAGCTGAACATCGACGTCGCGGTGGCGTGGGTGATCTTCGTGGCCGCCTGGGCGTCGGTGGAGGCCGTGAGGACGCCGAAGCCGGGGGCGAACAGCGCGCCCAGGACAAGCGCGAGCGCGCTGAGGACGGAGCGGAGCTTCATGGGGGGATTCCTCCTGCTGTGACGGTGATGTCGGGCCGGTGGGACGGCGATGCAGGCGGTGCGGGTGGCGCAGGCCGATCCTGCCCGATGTCTACGCGCGTCCGCCAGAGGGCGTGCGGGACCGGCCCGTGAAGGGGTCGTGGAGGCCGCGGGTAAAGGAGTTCCCTCGATCGAGGGACATAGTTGAAATCCGAACGAGATGGGTCTATGGTTGCGCTCGTCCGACACTCATTGAATGTTGAACTACTACGCACAGGAGATAGAAATGGCTCTCTTCGGCCGCAAGAACGACGGCGCCACCGCCACCCGCGAGATCGACCCCGCCCTGGCCGCCCTGACCGGCGCGTACACGATCGACCCGAGCCACAGCAAGATCGGCTTCTCGGTGCGCCACGCGATGGTCACCAACGTCCACGGCGCCTTCACCGAGTTCGAGGGTTCGCTGGACCTGAACGGCACCGACCCCGCCCACTCCACGGCCTCGATCGTCGTCACGATCTCCAGCGTCGACACGGGCGCGCCCGACCGCGACGGCCACCTCCTCACGGGCGACTTCTTCGACGCCGAGCAGTTCCCGAAGATGACCTTCACGTCCACCTCGGCCGAAGAGCTCGGCGGCGAGTCGTACCGCATCAACGGCGACCTGACCATCAAGGACGTCACGAAGCCGCTCTCCATCGACCTGGAGTTCAACGGCGCGGCCACCGACGCCTACGGCAACGAGCGGGTCGGCTTCGAGGGCGGCGCCACCATCCTGCGCTCCGACTGGGGCCTGACCTGGAACGCGGCGCTGGAGGCCGGCGGCGTTGTCGTCTCCGACAAGGTCAAGCTGCTCTTCGACATCAGCGCGATCAAGAAGGCCCCCGAGGCCGTCTGACCCGTCGCGCCCCGAGGGGCACGGACGAGCGTCGGTACGCGACCGGCGGGGGCGAGGCACCAGCCTCGGTACGGCCCTGTTCCCGGCAGGATCCAGAAGCCAGGAGCTAGAAGCCGCCCCCGCCGTCGAACCCGCCGCCACCGCCCCCGTCCCCTCCCCCGCCGAACCCACCACCCCCGAAGTCACCCGGGTCGAAGTCCGAGCCCGAGGTGTCTCCGCCGGTGTCCCCGCCGTCGAAGCCGGTGTACTCGCCGCCGCCGTAATCAGCGGCATAGCCCGGTGAGGCGATGGCCGCGCCGAGCAGCGTGCCGGCCAGCAGTCCCGGCAGCAGCCCGCCGCCGAAGTACCCGCCGGCCCAGGGCCCGTACGCGGGCCCGGCCTCCCAGTAGGGACGGGGGCCCTGTTCCGTACCGACCGTACGGACCGCCGGGTCCTCCCCGTCCGCCAGCCGCGCCGCGTCCGCCGCGCAGACCGGCACGGTCCTGACCACCCCGGCCGGCGGCGCCCACTCCGCGTCCGTCACCGAAGGCCCGTGCCGCGGGTCGAAGAAGCACGGCGAACGGCGCTCCGGCAGCGGGGCGCCCTTTCTGCGCGCGTCCAGCATCGCCAGGTGGTAGCGGCCGTCCTCCAGCGCCTCGGTCACCTCGCGCACGTCCTCCGGCCGCTGCGCGGACCCCATGAGGGATTTCGCCTTCTCGTACGCGTCGAGGGACCGCTCGTAGTCCGTACGCATCGACTCGTCCGCGCCGGACTCCGCCGGATGGAAGTCCAGGCGGTCCAGCTCCTCGCCGAAGGCCGTGATGTCCTCGTCCACGACGACCCGGAGCTTCTCCAGGGCCTCCCGCCGCTTCTCGTCCCGCCGGCGGCGGTTCCTGCTCATGACGGCGTACGCTCCCCCGCCGCCCACCACCACGAGCCCGGCGAGCGCGATCAGCCCCTCCCTCCCGTCGTTGCCGTCGCCGTTGCCGGTGGAGCCCCAGGAATCCGGGGCGTGGCCGCGCGTCTGGGGCAGTGCCTGGTCGACGAAGTTGTTCAGCTCGGTCGCGGCGTCCGGGGAACCCACCTTGACCGCGGCGGTGAGGTTCCGTACCGCGCGCTCCGACAGCACGGACGCGTCGGCGCCCGCGTTGAAGCCGTCGCCCAGGCGGACGGCGTAGAGGCCGGTCACACCCGTCTCGGCGCGGATCGTACGGAGCACGCTGTCGGCCGGGAACTGCGCGTTCTGCGGCAGGACCGCCACGAAGAGGGGCTTGTCCGCGTCCCGGATCTTCTTCGCCAGGGCGTCGGCCTGCGGCAGCGACAGCTGGCCGGTGGCGCGGGGGTCCACGTACACCGGGTTCTTCCTGAGGGCGTCCGCGGCGGTCCCGGGGCCGGTGGCCGCCTCGGCCGGTGGCGTGACGGGTGCCGCCGTGAGGGCGGCGGCCGAGGCGAGCAGCAACCCGGACAGCGCGGTGAAGAGCCTGGTCCTCATACGGTCGACGCTACCCGAATCACACCAAAGTGGTGCTTACAGCGACAAAAACCCAAGCGTCCCGGCAAAGGGAGAGGCACCCGAGCCCGCCGGCTCGGGTGCCTCGTACCTGGGGGGTGTACTGCTCCGGTCAGGCGGCCTTGTACGCCGCCGTCAGCTTCGCCACCGCACCGGTCAGGTCACCGGTGAGCAGCAGGTGGTCCGCCTCGGCGAAGGGCTTCGCCGACGCGGCCGTGACGGACTGGCCGATCTTCTGCTGGACGAGGAGCCTGGCCTGGCCGACCAGTTCCTTGCCCTGCGCCGACTTGCCGAGCCCGGCCTTCTGGAGGATCTTCGCCGCGAGGCCTATCGCGGCGAGCGTGGCCTGGCCGCCCTTCGGGGGCGCCTTGAGGGTCGTCAGACCCCAGCCGTACGGGTACTGCGGGTCGTACGACGCGTCACCGACGTTGATCGGCAGCGACTCGACCGACTTGGGCCAGGTCAGCGGGAGCTGACCGGTGAACGCCCGCTTGCCGTAGAGGACGTCGGCGACACCGTCGCCCTCCGTGCCCGGCAGCCAGGACGCCACGAGCGCGTCGATGTCGCCGAGCTGGTCGCCGATGAGCTGCGGGCGGCCCGCGACGACGAGGACGGCGCACTTCATGGCGGCGCAGACCGTGTCGACGGCCTTCTTGTCCTCGGCGCTCAGCGCCAGGTCGTGGCCGTTGCCGACGTCACCGATGCCTTCCGCGTACGGCTTCTCGCCGACGACGACCACACCGACGTCGTAGCCGGTGGTGGGCTCGGTGGCGGTCTTGGAGTAGGTGAGGGTGGCGTCCGGGGCCGCCTTCCTCATGCCCTCCAGGATGGTCGTGCCCGTGGTGGTCTTCCCCGAGGCGCCCTGCCAGCTGATGGTCCAGCCGCCCGCCTGGTTGCCGAGGTCGTCGGCGTTGGAGCCGGCCACGTACACCTTCTGCGACGGCTTGAGCGGCAGGACCGCGCCGTCGTTCTTCAGCAGCACCTGCGACTCGGCGGCGGCCTGGCGGGCCACCGCGCGGTGGGCGGGCGAGCCGATCTCCGCCTGGTGGGTGGTGTCCGCGTACGGCTTCTCGAAGAGGCCCAGCTTGAACTTCTGCTCCAGGATGCGGGAGACGGCGTCGTCGATCCTGGCCTGGGTGATCCGGCCGGCCGTGACCTCCGCCTGGAGCGTCTGGGTGAAGGTCTTGTACTGCGTCGGGACCATGATCATGTCGAGCCCGGCGTTGACGGACGTACGGACGTCGCTCGCGTAGTCGCCGGGGATCTGGTCGATCGCCTGCCAGTCGCTGATGACGAAGCCCTTGAAGCCCATCTTGTCCTTGAGCTCACCGTTGATCATCGCGCCGTCGGCGTGCATCTTGACCGGCGCCAGGTTGTCGTCGGTGATGTCCAGCGAGGAGTACGAGGGCATGACCGTGCCCACGCCCCGCTTCACGGCGTCCTTGAACGGCGCGAGGTGGACCTCCTCCAGCTCCTTGCGGGTGACCTTGGTGACGCCCTGGTCGAGGGTGTACGAGCCGGTCGTGGACGAGCCGTACTCGGTGCCGCCGTCGCCGACGAAGTGCTTCGCCGTGGCCAGCACCTTGTCGTTGCGGTCCAGGTCACTGCCGGACGCGGAGCCCTGCATGCCGTTGACGACCGTGTCCAGGGAGGTCACCAGGGCGGGGTCCTCGCCGAAGGTCTCGTACGTACGGCCCCAGCGCTCGTCCCTGCCGACACAGACGCAGGGCGCGAAGTCCCACGGGACGCCGGTGGCCCGCACCTCCTTGGCCGTGACCGCGCCGGTCTTCTCCGCCAGCGCCGGGTCACGGGTCGCCCCGAGGCCGATGTTGTGCGGCATGATCGTCGCGCCGACGACGTTGTTGTGGCCGTGCACCGCGTCCACGCCGTAGATCAGCGGGATCTGGTAGCGGGTGGCCTGCGCCCTCAGCTGGAAGGCGTCGACCATCTTCGACCAGGCGGCGGGGGTGTTGGGCGTCGGCACGGAGCCGCCGCCCGAGAGCAGCGAGCCGAGGTCGTACGTGGCGATGTCGCCCTGGGCCGTGAGCGCGTTGCGCTCGGCCTGGGTCATCTGGCCGGCCTTCTCGGCGAGGGACATCCGGGAGACCAGGTCGGTGACCCGCTTCTTCACGGGGAGCTTGGTGTCGAGGTACGGCAGTCCGTGGGCGTCCACGACGACCTGCGGGTTCTCGACCGGGGGCTTGGCACCGGTGACCGTGAGCTTGAGCGGTACGGTCTCCGCGCTCTCACCGGCCCGGTCCTTGAGGGTCGGGATCTCGACGGTCTGCGAGGTGCCCGAGGCGCTGCCGGCCGGGAAGGTGACCGAGCCGGAGACGGGGGTGTAGTCCTTGCCCGCCTCGGCGGTGCCGCCCTCGGTGGTGTAGTCGACCGTCACGGGCTCGTCGACGGGGACGGAGCCGGTGGTCGCGACGGAGACCTTCACCTTGGCGGTGGCGCCCTCCTTGACCGGGTACACCGCCGCGTCGGTGACGACGCTCGCCTTGAGACTCGGGTCGGCCTTGCCGTACAACTCCACGCCGTCCAGGGCGAACCGACCCGGAGCACCGGTGGGCATCGTGAAGGCGTAACCCCACATCTCGGTCAGGCCGAGGACGTGGTCGATACCGCCGACGGGCTGGTAGTCGGTGCGGTACTGGAAGTCCGCGAAGGGGATCTCGACCAGGTGCCACCCCTCCCAGTCGTCGGTGAAGGACGTGTTCCAGAGCTCGGAGGCCTCGCCGTTGGCGCCGCCGTCCTTGATCTCGAAGGCGATCTTCTTGCCGGATCCGGGCGGCAGCGGCGCGGTGTTCTGGCCGTACCACCAGAAGCGGATGCCCCGGTGGGCCGACCAGTCGTGCGACGGCTTGTCGAAGGCGAAGTCGTGGCTGAACCCGCCGTACCCGCTGACGTTGTAGGAGCCTTCGAGGACCTTGGCGCCCTCGGGGGCGTCGGCGCGGTCCGCGATGCTCAGGGTCGGCGGGTCGTCGGCGTCCCCGCCCCAGGTGAAGATGCCTTCCGCGGGTGGGTTCGCGAACGGGATCTCGCCCTCGAAGCGGTCGACGGCCACGGGGGCCGGGTCGTCCGCCGCGGTGGCGGACGACGCGGTTCCCGCGAGGGGCAGCAGCCCCGCCAGGACGGCGGCCGCGAGCAGCGCCGCCGTCCTGGTGCCCGGTCTCGGTCTGACACGTGTGCCTTGCATGGTGCTCCTTGTGTCCCTGGTGCCCCCGGTGACTCTGGTGTCCCCGGGGGCGTAGCGGACCGGCCGGCGCCGGGGAGGGTGTCACCCCTCCCCGGGCGCCGGCTGGTCTTACTTCTGTTCGACCCGCACCCAGTCCACCTCGGCCTTGATCCCGCCTTGCGCGACGCGGTCGACGCTCGACTGCGGGAGGCCCCAGTAGGGCTGGGTGACCTTGTTCCAGCCGGCCGGATAGGCGCCGCCCAGAGCGAGGTTGAGGATCACGTACTGGTTGTGGTCGAAGACCCACTTGCCGCGGGTCGATTCCAGCTTCTGCCGGGAGGTCTCCTGCACCACACGGTCGTCGACGGTGAAGCGCATGCCTTCCGGCAGCCACTCGACGGCGTACGTGTGCCACTGGTCGACGCGGCCGCCTCCCGGGAAGGTCTGGGTCTTGCCGATATTGCCGTCGGCCGAGTAACCGGGCCCGTGCAACGCGGTGCTGGTCCAGTCGCCGTAGCCGATGTTCTCCATGATGTCGGTCTCGCCCGAACCGGGCCAGGAGACGGACGGGTTGTCCACGTCACTTCCGAGCAGCCAGAACGCCGGCCAGAAGCCGTCCCCGACGGGGAGCTTCAGACGGGCGCTCACCTTGCCGTAGGTGAAGTCGAACTTGGTGTTGGTGTCGACGCGGCCCGACGTGAAGTCGTAGGTCCCGCCGCCCGGCACGGTGGTGCAGCCCTTGCAGTACTTGGACTCCAGGACCAGAGTGCCGTTCTCCGTACGGATGTTGTTGGCCGAGTCCACGTACGCCTGGGACTCGCCGTTGACCGAGC
Organism: Streptomyces sp. NPDC087420; assembly: GCF_044744165.1. Taxonomy (NCBI): domain Bacteria; kingdom Bacillati; phylum Actinomycetota; class Actinomycetes; order Kitasatosporales; family Streptomycetaceae; genus Streptomyces; species Streptomyces sp. NPDC087420. Next base: position 102,696 of record NZ_JBIUXU010000014.1, on the reverse strand, counting down.
CCATCTCCTGGCCGGTGCGCACCACGCGCCACTTGTTGCGGTCGAGCCCGGAGCCGGTGAAGTCGTCGAAGAACGTGGTGCGGTAGGCGCCGGTGGAGTTCTTCGGCAGGGCCGGGTAGGCCGCGTTGGCGCTGCCGCCGGTCCCCCAGACCTGGAACTCGTAGAGCGAGTAGCCGAATTGGGCGGTGGCCGGCGCCGGGTTGTAGAACGAGCGGCGCTCCTTGCCCAGCATCCGTACGTAACGGCCGGTCGCCGGGGTCGGCAGGTTGATCGTGTCGCGTCTGCCGACGGCGTCCCCCGGGGACTTGACGTCGGCGCGGCGGGCCGCGATGTCGGCGGCGGAGGGCCGGTAGACCGTGCGCCAGGTGCGATTGTCGTCGGAGACCTGGAGTTCGTAGTCGACGGCGTAAGCCGCCTCCCAGTACAGGTCGACCGCTTCGATGCGGGACGAGGCGCCCAGGTCGACCCCGACCCAGCGGTCCGCGTTCCAGTCGCTGGCCCAGCGGGTCTGGTCGGCCTTGAGGTCGGCCGGCCAGCCGCCGTCGGTCACGTAGGCCGGTGAATTGCCCGCGTGCTGGTAGAGGTTGCCGTACGCGGGGTGGTTCAGGGCGAGGTTGGTGCGGGTGGTGGAGGCGGGCGCCTGCTCACCGCCGTACACCTGGAAGGAGAAGAGGGAGTAGCCCCAGGCGGTGGCGCGCTGGACGCCGCGCAGCCGGACGTACCGGCCGGTGACCTCCTGGGGATACGTGTGGGCGGTGACGGTGCCGCCGGTGCCCTCGGTCTCGGTGTAGAAGTTGGTCCAGTTGGTGCCGTCCTTGGACACTTCGAGGACGTACTGCTTGCCGTACGCGGCTTCCCATTCGAGCTTGACCTGGTTGATGCGCAGGGAGCTGCCGAGGTCGACCTGGATCCAGGCGTTGTCGGCGAACTCGCTGCCCCAGCGGGTGGCGGCGTTGCCGTCGAAGGCGTTGCCGGGGCCGACGCCGGGGTTCTCACTGCCGGAGGAGGTGACCCGGGCCGGGCTGATCGCGTAGGAGGCGGCGGCCTGGTCGGCGTTCCAGGGCGCGGCGGCCACCGCGGCGGCCTTCGCGGGGACCGCGCCGGGGGCGGACGGGGGTGCGGCGAACGCGAGCGGTGCGGAGAGGGCCACCAGTGCGGCGGTGGTGGCGAGGAGTGTGGTGCGCGAGGGCATCGTTGCCTCCGTGGTGGGGGGAGTGCGGGTGGGTGCGGTGCGTGCTACCGCTTGGCGGCCCGGGTGCGGCCGATCGTGTCGCGGTACCACTTGGCGCTGTCCTTGAGGGTTCTGACCTGGGTGTCGTAGTCGACACGGACGATCCCGAAGCGCTTGTCGTAGCCGTACGCCCACTCGAAATTGTCCATCAGCGACCAGGCGAAGTAGCCCCGTACGTCGGCTCCCGCCTCCCGGGCCGCGGCGACGGCCTCGATGTGGTCGGCGAGGAACGCGGTGCGGTCGGCGTCCGGGACGGAACCGTCGGCGGCCACGGCGTCGTCGAACGCGGCGCCGTTCTCGGTGATCACCGTCGGTACGGCGTACTCCCGCTGGAGGCGCAGGAGCAGATCGGTCAGTTCGGTCGGGGTGATCTCCCAGTCCATGGCGGTACGGGGAAGATCACGGGGGACGCCACGGGTGACGGGCAGCCCGTCGGCGCCCACCGGGGACCCCTCCTCGGTGACTCCGGAGAAGAGGGTGCCCCGGTAGAAGTTGACCCCGAGGATGTCGATCGGGGTGGAGATGGTCTTGAGGTCGCCGTCCTGGACGGGGATCTCGACGCCGCGCGCCGCCAGGTCGGCGAGGGTGTCCTCGGGATAGTGGCCGTGGACGAGCGGGTCGAGGTACAGGCGGCCGCCGAGGCCGTCGGCGCGGCGGCACGCCTCGGCGTCGGCCTCGCTGGCCGTCTCGGGGGTGGCGGTGCCGAGGTTGAGGGTGATGCCCAGTTCGAGCGGCCGGTCCCCGGCGGCGTCCCGGATCCGCCGGGCGGCGAGCCCGTGGCCGAGGAGCAGGTGGTGGACGGCGTGGATGGCCTCGCCGAAGTTGGTGCGGCCGGGGGCGTGCACCCCGGCGTCGTACCCGAGCATCGCGGAGCACCAGGGCTCATTGAGCGTGGTCCAGTGCTCGACCCGGTCGCCGAGGGCGTCGTACGCGAGGGCCGCGTAGTCGGCGAAGCGGTACGCGGTGTCGCGGGCCGGCCAGCCGCCCGCGTCCTCCAGCTCCTGCGGGAGGTCCCAGTGGTAGAGCGTGATCCACGGGGTGATGTCCCGGTCCCGCAACTCGTCGACCAGGCGCTTGTAGAAGTCCAGCCCCTTGGCGTTGGCCGGTCCGGTCCCGCCGGGCTGGACGCGCGGCCAGGCGAGCGAGAAGCGGTAGGTGTCGACCCCGAGACCCGCGATCAGCTCCACGTCCTGCGGCATCCGGTGGTAGTGGTCGCAGGCCACGTCACCGTGTTCCCCTCCGGCGACCGCCCCCGGCACCCGGCAGAAGGTGTCCCAGATCGAGGGGGTCCTGCCGTCGTCGGCAGCCGCTCCCTCGATCTGGTAGGCGGAGGTGGCGACGCCCCAGCGGAAGTCCGCGGGCAGGCCGGGGATCGCCACGGCGGGGCGGGTGAGGCCCTGGGGGGTGATGGCGTTCATGGGTCTCCTGGGTCAGGGGAAAGCACACGAGTGCGCGGGTGGGCGGAGGCGGAAGCGGTCGGGATCAGCCGGGGTCGGTGGGGCCGGGGGCGGGCGGGGTGTGGTGCAGCCAGCAGGCCACCGTGCGGTCGGGTTCGCCGGGCGGCCCCGCGAGGACCGGGACGTGGGACGAGCAGGGCGCGAACGCCTTGCCGCAGCGGGGGTGGAAGGCACAGCCGGCCGGCATCGCGGTCAGGTGCGGGGGCGATCCCGGGATCCCGGTCAGCTCGCGGCGGGGGCCGTGCAGGGCGGGGAAGGAGTGCAACAGGCCGTCGCTGTACGGGTGGCGGGGGTCGCGGTAGATGTCGGCGGAGGCGGCCTCCTCGACGATCCGTCCCCCGTACATGATCGCGATCCGGTCGGAGAACTCGATCAGCAGGGAGATGTCGTGGGTGATGAAGACGACCGAGAAGCCCAGCTCCTCGCGGAGGCTGACGAGCTTGCGCAGGATCTGACGCTGCATCACCACGTCGAGGGCGGTGGTCGGTTCGTCCATGATGACGATCTCGGGCTCCAGGGCGAGGGCCATCGCGATCATCACCCGCTGCCGCATGCCGCCGGAGAGCTGGTGCGGGTAGGCGGAGAGCCGGTCCTTGGAGATGCCGACGAGCGTGAGCAACTCCTCGGCGCGGGCGGTGCGTTCGGCCGCGCGCATCTGGGGGCGGTGGGCCTGGAGGACGTCGGTGAGCTGACTGTGGACGGTGTGCACGGGGTTGAGGGAGTTCATCGCGCCCTGGAAGACGATCGACAGCTCCTGCCAGCGGAAGGCCCGCAACTCCCGTGCGGTGAGGGCGAGAAGGTCCACCGGGTCCCGGCCGGGCGGGTGGTAGTGGACGTCTCCCCCGGTGATCACCCCCGGCGGGGAGAGCAGCCGGGTCACCGCGTAGGCGAGGGTCGACTTGCCGGAGCCGGACTCGCCGGCGAGACCGAGCACCTCGCCCCGGTGCAGGGTGAGGTCGACGGAGCGCAGGGCGTGCACGGCGTGGGTGCCGGTGCCGTAGTCGACATCGAGGCCGCGGATGGTCAGGACGGGACGGCCGGTCATGCGCGCGGCTCCTTGTCGGGCGTACGGGCGTCGGGCGTACGGTCCCTGCGGGCCACCGGCGTGAAGCCGACCCGCATCCTGACCTTCCGGGAGGCGCCCGTCTCCGTACGCAGCCGGGGGTTGATGAACTCGTCGATCCCGAAGTTGATCAGCGAGAGGGCCGCGCCGAGCAGGGCGATGCAGAGCCCCGCCGGGACGAACCACCACCACGCGCCCTGCGCCAGCGCCTGGTTGGACTGCGCCCAGAACAGGACCGTCCCCCAGTTCCAGTTCGAGATGTCGGCGACCCCCGTGAAGGCGAGGGTGATCTCCAGCAGGACCGCGAAGATGACCGTCCCGACAAAGCCGGACGCGATCACGGCGGTGAGGTTGGGCATGATCTCGAAGCAGATGATCCGCCAGGTGGGCTCCCCGGTGGCCCGCGCCGCCTCCACGTAGTCGCGGCGGCGCAGGGAGAGCGTCTGCGCGCGCAGGACCCGGGCGCCCCAAGCCCAGGACGTGAAGGCGATCACCACGGCGATCAGCAGGTCGCCCGCGTCCGAGACGAAGCTGGCGATGATGATGATCAGCGGCAGCGCGGGGATGACCAGGAAGATGTTGGAGAGCGCCGAGAGCAGCTCGTCCGCGACCCCGCCGAGGAAACCGGAGCTGACCCCGATCAGCACGGCGAGGACCGTCGCGAAGAATCCGGCGACAAAGCCGACGATCAGCACCCCGCGGGTGCCGACGAGGATCTGCGAGAGCACGTCCTGGCCGGTCTGGGTGGTGCCGAACCAGTGCGCCCCGGAGGGCGGCCGCAGGATGTCGTCGCTCATCTTGTCCGGGTCGTACGGCGCGATCCACGGGCCGATGACCGCCAGCACGACGAAGAACCCGAGGATCGCCAGACCCGTGACGGTCTTGCCGCCGCGCAGGAAACGCAGCCGCGTGCGCCGGGCGGGCGCCGGGGCGGGAGCCGCGTCCAGGACGGCGACTTCGGTTGCGGTGACGGCCATGGCTCAGGCCTCCTTCCGGGTACGCGGATCGAGCAGCAGGTAGACCATGTCGGCCAGCAGGTTCGCGGCCAGCACCGAGAGCGTGATGATCAGGAAGACGCCCTGCATCAGCGGGTAGTCCTTGGCGCCGACGGCCTGGAAGAGCTGATAGCCGATGCCCGGATAGGAGAAGACCATCTCCACCAGCAGCGTCCCGCCGACGATGAACCCGAGGGAGAGGGCGAAGCCGGAGATGTTGGGGAGGATCGCGTTCCGCGCGGCGTACGAGAACATCACGCGCCGCTCCGACAGGCCCTTGGCCTGGGCCACCATCACGTAGTCCTCGGAGGAGACGGTCACCATCATGTTCCGCATGCCGAGGATCCAGCCCGCCACGGCGCTCAGCACGATCGTGATGCCCGGCAGGACCGAGTGGTAGAGCGCGCTGGAGAGGAACGGCACGTCGAAGGCGGGCACCAGCGAGCCGTCGTAACCGCCCGAGGCCGGGAACAGCGGCCACTTCACGGCGAACAGCGCGATGGCGATCAGGCCGAGCCAGAAGTAGGGGATGGACGAGATGAAGGTGGTGACGGGCAGCAGCCCGTCCAGCCAGGAACCGCGCCGCCAGCCGCTGTAGACGCCGATGCCGGTGCCGAGCAGGAAGCTGATCAGGGTGGTGGTGCCGACCAGGGCCAGGGTCCAGGGCAGCGACTGGGAGATGACCTCGCTGACCGGGGTGGGGAAGAAGGTGAACGACAGCCCGAGGTCGCCCTGGAGGAGCTGCGACCAGTAGTCGGTGTACTGCTGCCAGAGCGAGCGCTCCTTGTCGAGGCCGAAGAGGGCCTTGAGGGAGTTGACGGCGCTGGTGTCGAGCTGCCCCTGGAAGCGGGCGATCAGGGCCTGGACCGGGTCGCCGGGCATCAGCCGCGGGATCAGGAAGTTGATCGTGATCGCGGCCCAGGCGGTGACGGCGTAGAAGGTGAGCCGCTGGAGGACGTACTTCACGGTGCGGTCACCTCCGGCGCGGCGCCCGCGCCCCCGGTGGCGGAAGCGCCCCCGGCGTCCGGGCCCTTCCCTGCGTCGGCGCCGTCCTCGTACAGCCAGCAGGCCGCCCACTGGCCGTCCGCCAGCTCGAAGCGCGGCGGCAGCTCCGTACGGCAGCGCTCCATGGCCCGCGGGCAGCGGGGGTGGAAGCGGCACCCGGCGGGGGGTGCGATGAGCGACGGGGGTTCGCCGGTGCCGGTCTCCTCCTGCCGCTCCTCCGCCACGATCCGGTCGGGGTCGGGCGCCGAGGCGATCAGCAGCTGGGTGTACGGGTGCGCGGGGCGCTGGGTGACGGTCTCGCTGTCCCCGCCCTCGACGATCCGGCCCGCGTACATCACCAGCGTCGTGTCGGCGAAGTACCGCGCGGAGGCGATGTCGTGGGTGATGTAGAGGATCGCCAGCCGCAGCCGCTCCTTGAGGTCGCGCAGGAGGTTGAGCACGCCGAGCCGGATGGAGACGTCGAGCATCGAGACCGGCTCGTCGGCCAGCAGCACCTGCGGGTCGGCGCCCAGCGCGCGGGCGATGGCCACGCGCTGGCGCTGCCCGCCGGAGAGTTCGTGCGGGAACTTGTCCAAGAACTGCCCGGGCGGGGTGAGTTGCACCCGCTCCAGCAGCGCGGACGACTCCTCCTCCGTGCCCCGCTTGCCGTGGATCCGCAGCGAGCGGGTGAGGTGGTAGCGCACGGTGTGTACGGGGTTGAGCGAGGCGAACGGGTCCTGGAAGATCAGCTGGACCTGTTTGACGTACGCGCGGAAGGACCGGCCGCGCCCCGCCCTGACGGGCTTGCCGCCGAGCCGTATCTCCCCCTCGGTGAGGGGGTACAGCTGGGCGAGCAGCCGGGCGACGGTGGACTTGCCCGAGCCCGACTCCCCCACCAGCGCGGTGACCGTGCCGCGCCGCAGCAACAGCGACACGTCGTCCACGGCGTGGACGCTGCGGTGACGGCCGGCGAGCAGGTCGCCGCCGGTGCGCCGGACGGGGAAGTGCTTGGTGACACCGCGGGCCTCGAGCACGACGGCGTGGTCGTGGCCGTCGGGTCCGTCCTGGCCGGTGGCGGTGGGGTCGTCCTGGGCGGTCGTGTTCTGGGGGGTCATGGCCGGTCCCGCCGTCACTTCGCCGCGGGCTTGAGGTGCAGCACGACGTCCAGCGAGTTGGGCTGGGTGGGCTGCGGGGGGCCGTACGGGTTCTCCTCGGTGGGCCAGCCGACCCAGTACTTGGTGGAGTACTCCGCGCCGATCGGGCCGGCCGCCGTCGGGATCATCGGCACGTCCTCGACCATGACCTTCTGGAGGGTGTTCATGGCCGTCGTCCGGGCCGCGTCCTCGGTGGCGTTGGCGTACTCCCGCAGCGCCTTGGTCGCCTCGGGGCTGTCGAAGCGGCCGAAGTTGCCGAGCTGGGAGGGCTTGCCGACGGGCTGGAGCAGCTCCCCGTCCATGATGTTCTGGTACATGTCGTACGGCGTCGGACCGCTGTTGGTCCAGTGCAGCGTGGCGTCGAAGTTGCCGTTGGTGACGTCCGACGTCCAGGACTCCGCGGTCTGGGTCTTGACCTTCGCGTCGATGCCGAGCTGCTTGATGTTGTCCTTGATGATCGCGAGCCCGGTGATGTAGTCGTTCCAGCCCGCCGGGTCCGTGAAGGTCAGGGAGACCGCCTTGCCCTTGGGGTCCTTGAGCACCCCGCCGTCGAGCTTGTACCCGGCCTCGGCGAGGAGCTTCTTCGCCCCCGCGACATCGGGTTTGGTCGTGGCGTTCTTGTACTCGGGCGCGAGGAACGCGTCACCGGCGGGCAGCGGGATGCCGGTCGGATTGGTGATCTCCGGGTACAGCGTGGCCTGGGCCTGGACGTGGATGGCGCGGCGGTCGACGACCATCGCCATGGCCTTGCGCAGCGCCTTGTCGGCGAGCGGGCCCCGGGTGGTGTTGAACCACAGGCCGTGGATGCCGAGCCCGGAGGGGAACCAGAGCTTATTGTTCTTGGGGTCCTTGGCGACGTACAGCTGCTTGTAGTTCGGCATGAAGACGAACGACCACTGGGTCTGGCCGCTCGCCAGGGCCGTGGTCTGCGCGCTGTTGTCGTTGTACGACGTGTAGCGCAGCTCCTTCACCTGCGTCGTGCCCTTCCAGTAGGAGGGCAGGGCGGTGAGGGTGGTGGTCTGCGGGGTGAACGTCTTGAGCTTGTACGGGCCCGAGCCGACCGGCGTCCGGTTGGGCCAGGTCGCCGGGTCCTTGACGGTCTCCCAGATGTGCTTGGGCACGACGTACGTCTGGAGGATCTTGTTCTGGTTGACGAACTGGCTCTCCTTGAAGGTCAGGACGAGCTTGTCGCCCTGCGCCTCGATGCCGTCGAACTGGAGGCCGTTGCCGTTGAGCGCCGGGTACTTCTTCAGCAGTTCGAAGGTGAAGGCGGCGTCCTCGGCGGTCAGCGGCTTGCCGTCGGACCACTTGGCCTTGGGGTCGATCGTGAAGGTGACCTTCGTGAAGTTGGACTCCCACTCCCAGCCGGTCGCCAGCCAGGGCTTCGCCTTCTCGCTGGGCCGGATGAGGTTCGTCATCGCCAGCGGCTCGTAGATCATGTAGCGGTAGCCGAGCGAGGCGCCCGCCGACGTGCCCAGGAACGGGTTGCTGTTGTTGGTCTGGGGGCCGTTCGGCATGCTGACGGTGAGCACACCCGACGCGCCGCCGGCCTTCCGGTTGGCATCCGAGTTGGCCGAGGAACATCCGGCGGCGAGCGCGGCCACGACGGTGGCGGCGGCCAGCGCCCGGAGCTTGCGGTGTGCGGACATGGGGGTCTCCAGGAAGGACTACGAGATCTGGCGGACAACTGCGCTGCGGTGCGTGGGGTGCAAGGCGGTGCGTGGGGTACAGGGCGTTGCGTGCATGCGGTGCGCTGTCGTTACGGCGCCGACTGCCGGACGACGAGTTCGGTGGGCAGGACGACCGGTTCGTCGGGGGCGGCCGCCCCTCCCAGGTGTTCCAGCAGCATCCGCGCCGCCGTCTCGCCCATCTGCCGTGCGGGCTGGCGGACGGTCGTCAGCGGAGGCTCGGTGTGCCGGGCCATCGGGATGTTGTCGAAGCCGACCACGGCGATGTCGTCGGGGACGGTCCTCCCGGCGGCCCGCAGGGCCCGCAGGGCGCCGGCCGCGCTGATGTCGTTGTGCGCGAACACCGCGTCGAACGCGACCCGGCCGTTGAGGAGTTTCTCCACCGCGAGCCGTCCGGACAGCTCGGTGAAGTCACCCACCACGACCCGGTCGGTGGGCAGGACGTGCCGGAAGCCGGCGAGCCGGTCGCGTACGCAGCCGAAATGCGCGGGGCCCGTGATGACCAGCGGCTTGGTGCGTCCGTCGGCCAGCAGATGGCGGGCCGCGGACGCGCCTCCCTCGAAATTGGTGGTCACGACGGAGGGGAAGTCCTCGGGGTGGCTGCCGCGGTCGTCGATCAGGACGACGGGCAGGCCCTGGCGGTGCAGGCCGATGATGGTGTCGAGGGTGTTCTCCGGTTCGACGACGAGCAGTCCGTCGAAGGCGCGGGCCGAGACCTGGGTGGTGAACCGCTGAACCGATTCGGCACCCCGGTTGCAGGTGAACAGCAGCAGCCCGTACCCCGCGGCCTCCACGGTGTCGACCACCCCCTGGAGGACCTCGCCCATCCACGGCCAGGTCAGCGAGGGCACCAGCATGCCGACCGTACGGCTGCTCCCGCGCGCCAGTCCGACGGCGCCCGAACTCGGTACGTACCCGAGCTGCGCGATGACCGCGCGGACACGGGCCGCCGTACCGCCGTCCACCTCGCCCTTGGTGTTGATGACGCGGGACACGGTCGTCTTGCTGACGCCCGCCTGGCGGGCGACGTCGGCGATCGTGACACGCATCGGGGGCCTCCGCGTCGAGGTGTGGAACCGGTACCGCAACCGCTTCCGGAACCGGTACCGGGCGTTGGGCGGTGAGTTAACCGGGAGGCAACACTGCCGTCAATACTTCACGTCGAGATTGGTCCGCACCTTTGGTGCATAGCAGGCCAGTAGCGGGCCAAGGGAGTTATGCGTTCAGGTTGTGAATGCGCCGCCTCTTGACGGGAGTTCGCAACAGCAGTTCACTCACGCCGCAGGCACCATCGCGTAACCCCCCACCTCTGTGCCAAGAAGGGCAGCAGTCACATGGCGAGATCGAGTGCTCAAGGACGGCGTCTGACGAGGGTCCTCCTCGCGGGCGCCCTGGCGACGGCCGGGCTCACCGGCCTGTCCGCCGGGCCGGCCCAGGCCGCGGGCGAGCAGGTCAACATCTATCTGACGACGACGAGCGACGCCGGGGGCCGGGTCGTCACCCGGGGGCTCCAGCAGCAGACTCCCGTCAACTTCCAGTCGGGCAACGGCGGCAGCGGCACGAACGTGACCGTCGACGAGAACACCCGCTACCAGACCTTCACGGGCGGCGGCGCGTCCTTCACCGACACCGCCGCGTACCTGATGAAGGAGAGCGGCGCGCTCTCGCAGGCGACCCTCGACGCCACGATGAGGAAGCTGTTCTCCCCCACCGACGGCATCGGGCTCTCCTTCAACCGGAACCCGATCGGCGGCTCCGACCTCGCCCGCTTCGGCTACACGTACGACGACGTGCCGGCGGGTCAGACCGACCCCACGCTGTCGAAGTTCTCGATCGCCCACGACCTCCGGGGCGTGCTGCCGCTGACCAAGCAGGCGAAGCAGCTCAATCCGGCCATGACCAACGTGGCGTCGCCCTGGACCGCCCCGGCCTGGATGAAGGACAACGGGCAGCTCAATGGCGGCTGGCTGAAGGCGGAGAACTACGGCACGTACGCCGACTACTTCGTCAAGTACCTCCAGGCGTACCGCGACCAGGGCATCCCGATCGACTACGTCACGGCGCAGAACGAGCCGACGTGCTGCTCCAGTTACCCGTCGATGAGCTGGAACGGCTCCGGCCTGGCGTTCTTCACCAAGAGCAACCTGCTGCCCAAGCTCCAGGCCGCCGGCCTGCCCACCAAGGTGCTGGCGCACGACTGGAACTGGGACACGTACGACGCGTACGCCGCGGAGACCGTGAACGACCCGGCGGTCCGCAACCACCCGAACTTCGGCGGGGTCGCCTGGCACGGTTACGGCGGCGACATCGCCAAGCAGACCACCGTGCACAACCAGTACCCGACGATGGACGCGTTCCAGACGGAGCACTCCGGTGGCACGTGGATCGCCAACCAGCAGCGCGAGGACATGAACAACATCATCGACTACACCCGTAACTGGGCGAAGTCGGTGACCAAGTGGTCCCTCGCGGTGGACCAGAACCGCGGTCCCCACAACGGTGGTTGCGGCACCTGCGACGGTCTGATCACGGTCCACAACGGTGACAGCCGGCACGGCCAGGTCGACTACAACATCGAGTACTACACGATGGGCCACCTGACCAAGTTCGTGAAGCCGGGCGCCTCGCGGATCTCCTCCACCGCCAGCGGCACCGTCCCGAACGTGGCCTGGCGCAACACGGACGGCTCGAAGGCGCTGATCGCGTACAACGACGGCACCGGCGCGCAGACCCTGCGGGTCAACTGGGGCGGCCAGAACTTCAGTTACTCGCTCCCCGGCAAGACCTCGGCCACGTTCACCTGGTCGGGCACCCAGGCGGGCGGCGGGGGCGGCACCGGTTCGACGGGCACCTTCCGGGGCCTCGCCGGCAAGTGCCTGGACGCGGCGTCCGGTTCGAGCGCCAACGGCACCGCCGTCCAGCTCTACGACTGCAACGGCTCGACGGCCCAGAACTGGACCGTCGGCACGGACAACACCATCAGGACGCTCGGCAAGTGCCTGGACGTGACGGCGGCCTCCACGGCGGACGGCGCGAAGGTGCAGCTGTACGACTGCAACGGCTCCACGGCCCAGCAGTTCACGTACAACTCCGGATCGGGCGACATCGTCAACCTCGGGGCGAACAAGTGCCTCGACGTGACGGGGAACTCGTCGGCGAACGGAGCCCGCGCGCAGATCTGGGCCTGCACCGGGGCCGCCAATCAGAAGTGGCGCCTCCAGTAGCCGGACCGGATCGCTGTCAGGCCATCGACCGCACGGAAAACGCCGGACGGGCTGGAAACAGCCCGTCCGGCGTCATGCCCGGTCACTCCGCCGGGTCTCACTCGGCCGGCTCGGCCCCGGCCCGTAGGAGGCCGTACGTGTACGCGTCCTCCAGCGCCTGCCAGGACGCCGCGATGACGTTCTCCGCGACCCCGAGCGTGGCCCACTCGGCCGTGCCGTCCGACGTGGTGACCAGCACGCGCGTGGTGGAGTCGGTGCCGTGCTTGCCCTCCAGGATGCGGACCTTGTAGTCCACCAGCTGGAACTTGGCGAGCTGCGGGTAGATCCGCTCCAGGCCGACCCGCATCGCCCGGTCCAGCGCGTTGACCGGGCCGTTCCCCTCGGCGGTGGCGACGATCCGCTCGCCCTTCGCCCAGATCTTCACGGTGGCCTCGTTGGCGTGGGTGCCGTCGGGGCGGTCCTCGACGATCGCGCGCCAGGACTCCGTACGGAAGTAGACGCGCGGCTTCCCCTCGGCCTCCTCGCGCAGCAGCAGCTCGAAGGAGGCGTCCGCGGCCTCGTACGTGTACCCCTTGAGCTCGCGCTCCTTGACCCGGCCGACCACCCGCGCGACCAGGTCGCGGTCGCCGCCGAGGTCGACGCCCAGCTCCTTGCCCTTGAGCTCGATGGAGGCGCGGCCCGCCATGTCGGAGACCAGCATCCGCATGGTGTTGCCGACCAGCTCGGGGGCGATGTGCTGGTACAGGTCGGGGTCGACCTTGATCGCGGAGGCGTGCAGGCCGGCCTTGTGGGCGAAGGCCGAGACCCCCACGTACGGCTGGTGGGTGGAGGGGACGAGGTTGACGACCTCGGCGATGGCGTGCGAGATCCGGGTCATCTCGGCGAGCGCGCCGGGGGGCAGGACCCGCTGGTCGTACTTGAGCTCCAGCGCGGCGACGACCGGGAAGAGGTTGGCGTTGCCGACGCGCTCGCCGTAGCCGTTGGCCGTGCACTGGACGTGGGTGGCGCCCGCGTCGACGGCGGCGAGGGTGTTGGCGACGGCGCAGCCCGTGTCGTCCTGGGCGTGGATGCCGAGCCGGGCGCCGGTGTCGGCGAGGACGGTGGCCACGACGGCCTGGATCTGGGCGGGCAGCATGCCGCCGTTCGTGTCGCAGAGGACCACGACGTCCGCGCCGGCCTCGGCGGCGGCGCGTACGACGGACTTGGCGTACTCGGCGTTGGCGCGGTAGCCGTCGAAGAAGTGCTCGCAGTCGACGAAGACACGGCGATCCTGCTCGCGCAGGTACGACACGGTGTCGCGGATCATCGCGAGGTTCTCGTCGAGGGTGGTGCGCAGCGCCAGTTCGACATGGCGGTCGTGCGCCTTGGCGACCAGGGTGACCACCGGCGCGCCGGACTCCACGAGCGCCCTGACCTGCGGGTCTTCCGATGCCTTGGCGCCGGGGCGCCGCGTGGAGCCGAAGGCGACGAGCTGGGCGTGCCGGAAGTCGATCTCCTGCCGGGCCCGGGCGAAGAACTCGGTGTCGCGCGGGTTGGCCCCCGGCCAGCCGCCCTCGATGAAGCCCACCCCGAATTCGTCCAGGTGCCGTGCGATGGCCAGCTTGTCGGCGACGGTCAGGTTGATGCCTTCGCGCTGGGCGCCGTCCCGCAGCGTCGTGTCGAAGACGTGAAAACCGTCGTTCCCCGTGGGCCCCGTGGACTCTGTGGTCATGGTGTCCTGCTCCTGTTGAGTGGATGGTCTGGCTCCACCTGCCCCCCTCGCCACGCGCGGTCCGTCTCCGGCCGGGGTGGGGCCGGAAAACGAAAAAACCCCTCGCGGATGCGAGAGGTCTGCGCGCGGGTCCGAGGCTCGATGTCCGCTCCGTACTGGTCTACGGGGCGGTCACTGCGGACCGGCGCGCTTGCTGCCAATAATCATGACGAACGAGAGCACGAGCCGATTTTCGCACGTCTGGTCACTTTACGGAGCCCTGTCTCACGATGCGGTCGATCACTTTCGGCCGCCGCCGTAGCGGGACCCGCACCCCGGTGGCGCGGGACGCGGGTCCTCGTACGTGCGTACGGCCACCTCAGGCGACGGTGTGCCGCCAGCCGTGGGCGTCCGGCGCGGCGCCCGACTGGATCTCCAGCAGCGCCTTGCGCATCTTCATCGTGACCTCGCCGGGTCGGCCGTCCGCCACCGTCCAGCCGCCGCGCGCCGAGTGGACCGTACCGACCGGGGTGATGACGGCGGCGGTGCCGCACGCGAAGACCTCGGTGAGGGAGCCGTCGGCGTTGCCGGTGCGCCAGTCGTCGACGGTCAGGCGGCCCTCCGTGACCTCGTACCCCAGGTCGGCGGCGATCCGCAGGACCGAGTCGCGGGTGACCCCGGCGAGGAGGGTGCCGGTCAGCTCGGGCGTCATGAGCCTGTCGCCGTACACGAAGAAGAGGTTGTTGGTGCCCATCTCCTCGATCCAGCGCCGCTCGGTCGCGTCCAGCCAGACCACCTGGTCGCAGCCGTGCTTCGTGGCCTCGGCCTGGGCGATGAGGGACGCCGCGTAGTTGCCGCCGGCCTTCGCCTCGCCCGTGCCGCCGGGGGACGCCCGCACGTACTCCTCGGACAGCCAGACGGAGACCGGCTTCACGCCGCCGGCGAAGTACGCCCCGGCGGGGGACGCGATGACCATGAAGAGGAACTCGTTGGCCGGCCGCACGCCGACCCCGACCTCCGTCGCGAACATGAACGGCCTGATGTAGAGGGATTCCTCACCGACGCCGGGCACCCACGCGCGGTCCTGGTGGATGAGCGCGTCCACCGCGGCGACAAACGTCTCCACGGGCAGCTCGGGCATCGCCATCCGGCGCGCGGAGCGCTGGAAGCGGCGCGCGTTCTCCTCCGGGCGGAAGGTGGCGACGGAGCCGTCCACCTGCCGGTACGCCTTGAGCCCCTCGAAGATGGTCTGCGCGTAGTGCAGGGTCATGTTCGCCGGGTCGATCGACAGCGGGGCGTACGGCACCAGCTCCGCGTCGTGCCAGCCGCGGCCCTCGGTCCACTTCACCGTCACCATGTTGTCGGTGAAGTAGCGGCCGAACCCGGGGTTGGCGAGGATCCGCTCGCGCTCGGCGTCGGACAGCGGGTGCGCGGAGGGCTTGAGCTCCAGGGTGGTCGTGGGCGTGGTCATGAATACTCTCGTCCTTCACCGGTTGTGTGTGACGGACCGCGTTCACGCCGTTACGGCTCTACTAGGACGTCCGAGTATGCGGGCGGGCGACCGCCCCCGTCGTTGACAGAGGACGGGGGCGTAACCGGAACGAGTGAATGCGGTCCTGGGATGATGGTGTCACCCGGAGGCCGCAAAAGCACAGCCGCCGGGTCACAGGACCCGGCGGCTGTCAGAAGTCGCGGCGGGTCAGCTCGCTACGCGTACGGCGAGCGCGTCACCGATCTCGTCGGTCGTCCGCGCGGCCGCGGAACCGTCACGCCCGGCGAGGTCGGCCGCGACGGCCTCCTCGATCCGGACGGCCTCGGCGTCGAGGCCGAGGTGGCGCAGCAGGAGGGCGACGGAGAGGACGGTGGCGGTGGGGTCGGCCTTCCCCTGGCCCGCGATGTCCGGCGCGGAGCCGTGCACCGGCTCGAACATCGAGGGGAACGTACGGTCCGGATTGATGTTCGCGGACGCGGCCAGGCCGATGCCCCCGCTGATGGCGGCGGCCAGGTCGGTGAGGATGTCACCGAAGAGGTTGTCGGTCACGATCACGTCGAAGCGCTCGGGCTGGGTGACGAAGAAGATCGTCGCGGCGTCGACGTGCAGGTAGTCGGTGGTGACCTCGGGGAACTCCTCGCCCACCCGGTCGAAGATGTTCTTCCACAGGTGGCCTGCGTAGACGAGGACGTTGTTCTTGTGGACCAGCGTCAGCTTCTTGCGGGGGCGGGCGGCGGCGCGCGCGTACGCGTCCCTGACGACCCGCTCCACGCCGTAGGCCGTGTTGAGGCTCACTTCCGTGGCCACCTCGGCGGGCGTACCGGTGCGCAGCGAGCCGCCGTTGCCCGTGTACGGGCCTTCGGTGCCCTCGCGGACGACGACGAAGTCGATGCCGGGGCGGCCGGCCAGCGGGGTCGCGGTGTTCGGGAAGAGCTTCGACGGACGCAGGTTCACGTAGTGGTCGAAGGCGAAGCGCAGCTTGAGGAGGAGCCCGCGCTCCAGGACGCCGGACGGCACGGTCGGGTCGCCGATCGCACCGAGCAGGATGGCGTCGTGGCCCTTGAGGGCTTCGAGGTCCGCGTCCGGGAGGGTCTCCCCGGTCCGGTGCCAGCGACCCGCGCCGAGGTCGTACTCCTTGGTCTCCAGCTTCACATCCTGCGGGAGGACGGCACGCAGGACCTTGAGGCCCTGGGCGACGACCTCCTGACCGATGCCGTCACCGGGGATCACTGCGAGATTGATGCTGCGAGACATAGCGGCACCCTACTCCGCGTCCCATGGATTGACATCGCGTGTCCATTCCGTGGACACGGATGCCAATCTCCATGGATACCGCGGTCCTGACTGGGGGCTCAGTGGCCCGTCGAGCCGCCGTTGTCCCTGCGGTCGAGGGCGCGCTGGAGCGCCGCGGCGGCGTTCTTGCGCTCGGACTCGCTCGTACGGGGAGTGTGACGGACGCGGCGGACAGTGGTCTCGGCCATGTTGATCGACTCCTTGAGGCAGCGGAGAGCGGAGACATGCGGCACGAGGGCCGCATGATGCGTCTACGAGGCGCCGGAAGGGGCGGTGCGGCATACGCGGCAGGGGTTGCCTGCGTGGGGGCGCGTGCCATCTACCGCGTTCGCTCGATGAAGCGAGACGTTCGGCTCATTCCAAGCTAGGCGAGCGGGGCCGCCCTGTCTTCTATTTACTCGGACTTCCTACTATCTGAGACGGTGATCATGGGAAAGCGCCGGTGCGGTGCCGGGTGAGTGCCGGGACAGCTGCCGGGTGCGTGCTGGGACCACTACCGGGTGGACGCCCCTGGACAGCCGTTTCCGCCGTGCGGCCGGGGGCACCCGGACAGCGGAGGTTTCACCATGGACGCACAGACGGTTTCACACAGTGGCCAGGGCAAGGCGCGGCAGGCGGCGAACAGCTCGGCGATGGACGGGGCGGCCCGCTGGGGGTTCGCCGCGCGGGGCGTGATCTACCTGCTCATCGGGGTCCTGGCGCTGCGCATCGCGTTCGGCGGGGGCGGTGAACAGGCCGACCGCGGGGGCGCGCTCGCCGAGCTGGCGAAGCAGCCGATGGGATCGGTCCTGCTCTGGGTCCTCGGGATCGGACTGGTCGGGATGGCGCTGTGGCGGCTCTCGGAGGCGATCGTGGGCGCGGCGGGCCCCGACGGCCGGAAGCCGGGCAAGCGGCTGATGTCGGCGGGCCGCTTCGTCTTCTACGGCTTTGTCGCCTACTCGGTCCTGGCGTTCGCCGCCGGGGAGAAGAGCAGCGGCAGCGGGTCCGGCGACCAGCAGTCGCAGGACATCACCGCGAGGGCGCTGGACTGGCCCGGCGGCCAGTGGATCGTGGGGATCGCCGGCGTGGGCATAGTCGTCGCCGGTCTGTGGGTCGGTACGCGCGCGGTGATGCGCTCGTACCACAAGCACCTGAAGCTCGGTGAGATGTCCCGCAGGACCCGGCAGCTGGTCGACGTGACGGGCGTCGGCGGGGGTGCGGGGCGCGGAATCCTGTTCGCCGCGATCGGTGGGTTCGTGATCCAGGCGGCGGTGACGTACGAGCCGGACAAGGCCAAGGGCTTCGACGACACCCTGCGCTCGTTCACGGAGACCCCTGCGGGCCCGTGGCTGCTGGCGCTCGTCGCGACGGGGCTGGTGCTGTTCGGTGTCTTCTCGTTCGCGATGGCCCGGTGGCGCCGGGTGTGACGGCCCGCCGACCCCAGAACGCGTCCCCCGCGTCCCCCGCCTCCGCACCGGCGCCCCTCTCCCGTACGGAGGCACAACACCGCCCCCGCTCCGGAGGGGGGCGCCGGTGCGGGGGCGGGGGTATGAGGGGCCCCGGGGGTATGAGGGGCCCCGGGGGGACGAGGGGGTCCGGGGGTACGACGGGGCCCGGTGCCGTCAGCCCATGTGCGGGTAGCGGTAGTCCGTCGGCGGGACCAGCGTCTCCTTGATGGCGCGGGTCAGCGTCCAGCGCATCAGGTTCTGCGGGGCGCCCGCCTTGTCGTTGGTGCCGGACGCGCGACCGCCGCCGAAGGGCTGCTGGCCGACGACGGCGCCGGTGGACTTGTCGTTGATGTAGAAGTTGCCGGCCGCGTACCGCAGCTTCTCCATCGTCCGGGCCGCCGCCGCGCGGTCGTTGGCGATGACCGAGCCGGTCAGCGCGTACGCCGAGACCGACTCCAGCTGCGTGAGCACGCTCTCGTAGTCCGCGTCGTCGTAGACGTGCACGGCGAGGATCGGGCCGAAGTACTCCGTCGTGAAGACCTCGTTCTCCGGGTCGGTGCAGACGATGACCGTCGGCCGGACGAAGTACCCCACGGAGTCGTCGTACGTCCCGCCCGCGACGATCGTGCAGGTGGGGTCGGCGGCGGCGCGGTCGATCGCGGCCTTGTTCTTCGCGAAGGCGCGCTCGTCGATGACGGCGCCCATGAAGTGGCCGAGGTCGGTGACGTCGCCCATGGTGAGCGAGTCGACCTCGGCGGCGAACCGCTCCTTGAAGCCGTCGTTCCAGATCGACGCGGGGACGTACGCCCGCGAGGACGCCGAGCACTTCTGGCCCTGGTACTCGAACGAGCCCCTGGTCAGCGCGGTCTTGAGGATCGCGGGATCGGCGCTCGGGTGGGCGACGACAAAGTCCTTGCCGCCGGTCTCGCCGACGATCCGGGGGTACGAGCGGTACGTCTCGATGTTCTCGCCGACCGTCTTCCACAGGTGCTGGAAGGTCTTGGTCGAGCCGGTGAAGTGGATGCCGGCGAGGTCGCGGTGGCGCAGCGCCACCTCGGACACGGCGATCCCGTCGCCGGTCACCAGGTTGATGACGCCCTTGGGCAGCCCGGCCTCCTCCAGCAGCTCCATCAGCAGCACGGCCGCCAGGGTCTGGGTGGGCGACGGCTTCCAGACGACGACGTTGCCCATCAGCGCGGGCGCGGTCGGCAGGTTGCCCGCGATGGCGGAGAAGTTGAACGGCGTGATCGCGTAGACGAAGCCTTCGAGCGGGCGGTGGTCGAGCCGGTTCCACACGCCGGGCGAGTTGGCCGGCGGCTGCTCGGCGAGCAGGTCACGGGCGTAGGCCACGTTGAAGCGCCAGAAGTCGACCAGCTCACAGGGGCAGTCGATCTCGGCCTGCTGCGCGGTCTTCGACTGGCCGAGCATGGTCGCGGCGGCCAGCGTCTCGCGCCAGGGGCCCGCCAGCAGCTCGGCCGCGCGCAGGATGATCGCCGCGCGGTCGTCGAAGGCCATGGCGCGCCAGGCCGGGGCGGCGGCGAGGGCCGCGTCGACCGCGTCCTGGGCGTCCTGCTCCGTGGCGCCGGCGAACGTACCGAGCACCGCCTCGTGGTGGTGGGGCTGTACGACGTCGACCCGCGCGCCGCCGCCCATCCGCTTCACGCCGCCGATGGTCATCGGCAGGTCGACGGGGTTCTCGGCCAGTTCCTTGAGCTTCGCCTCCAGCAGGGCGCGCTCGGGCGATCCTGGGGCGTAACCGTGCACCGGTTCGTTGACCGGCGTCGGAACCTGTGTCACAGCGTCCATGGGTGGCGGATCTCCTTCATCGGCTTCTTCATCCGCTTCAGCTTCAGCTTCAGCAGCCTCATCAGCGGTGTGGTCGGGCGGGGTCAGCCACGGCTGACGATCGAGCGCAGGAAGAACGCGAGGTTGGCGGGGCGCTCGGCGAGGCGGCGCATGAAGTAGCCGTACCAGTCGGTGCCGTACGCGATGTACACACGCATCCGGTGGCCCTCGGCGGCCAGCCGCACCTGCTCGGCCTCGCGGATGCCGTACAGCATCTGGAACTCGTACTCGTCGGGCTTGCGGCCCGCGCGGTGCGCGAGGTCCTGGGCGATCGCGATGATCCGGGGGTCGTGGGAGCCGACCATCGGGTAGCCGCCGCCCTCCATCAGGATCCGCAGGCTCCGGATGTACGCCTTGTCGACGTCGGCCTTGTCCTGGTACGCGACGGAGGCGGGCTCCTTGTAGGCGCCCTTGACGAGCCGTACGCGCGCGCCGGCGGCCGACAGCGCGCGGCAGTCGTCCTCCGTACGGAAGAGGTACGACTGGACGACGGCGCCGGTCTGCGGGAAGTCGCGGCGGACCTCGGCGTGGATGGCGAGGGTCGAGTCGACGGTGGTGTGGTCCTCCATGTCGAGGGTGACCGTGGTGCCGATGGCGGCGGCCGCCTCGACGACGGCGGTGATGTTCTTGAGCGCGAGGTCGTGGCCGCCGGGCAGGGCCTGGCCGAAGGAGGAGAGCTTCACCGACATCTCGGCGCGGGCGCCCAGCTCCAGCGGCTCCAGGGCCTCGACCAGCCGCAGGTACGCGTCCCGGGCGCGCAGGGCCTCCGCCGGGTCGGTGATGTCCTCGCCGAGGACGTCGAGGGTGACCTCCAGGCCGCGGGCCGCCATGGACCGGATGACGGGGGCCGTCTCCTCGATCGACTCACCGGCGATGAAACGCTCCACCACGGGCTTGGTGACCGGAGCGGCCGAGACGGCGCGGCGCAGGGAGCCGCTGCGCGAGGCGGCCAGGATCACGGGACCCAGCACTGGGCACCTCCACGGTGAGTACGAGCGCCCGGTGCGTTCGGGCGTCGGCTCAAAATCTAGGGAGCGGTCCGATCCTCTGCCATCGACAGCTGTCACGCATCCGTGGGCGGGATCTCATACATCTGTCTGAGAGCGGTGCGAGAATGTCCGGATGAAGGGCGATTACCAGGACCTGGTGGATGAGATCTCGGCGCTGCTCGGCGTCCCCGCTACGCTGGAGAACCGCGATTTCGGGCTGATCGCCTTCGGCGCGCACGACACGGAGGACGACACGGCGATGGACCCGGTCAGGACCCGGTCGATCGTGACGAGGAAGTCCACCCCGGCGGTCCGCGCGTGGTTCGAGGGGTTCGGCATCACGCGGGCCACCGGCCCCGTCCGGATCCCGGCGGCCCCGGACGCGGGGGTCTACCGGGGCCGCATCTGCCTGCCCGTACGGCACCGGGGCATGGTGCTGGGGTACGTATGGCTGCTGGACGACTCCGACCCTGGCCCGGGCACCGCCCGGCTGGCGACGGCCATGGAGGTGACGGCCCGGATCGGCGACCTGCTCGCCGAGGAGGTCAAGGCCGGCACGGACCTGGCGCGCGAGCTGCGGGCGGTGCTGACCGCCGGGCCCGGCTGGCAGCGCGACACGGCGCTGACCGCGCTGCGCACGGCGCTCGGCCCGGGCGCGGAGGGGCCGCACGTGGTGGTGTGCGTGGCACCGTGGCGCGACGAGGAGCCTTCGGTACGGGCGGTGCCGGGCACGGCGGCGCTCTGCACCCTGCCCCACGACGGTCTGCCGTACGGCGGCGAGGTGGCGCTGGCCCTGCTCGTACGGCTGCGCTCGCCGGACGCCCTCACCCCGGCGCTGGCGGCGGTGGCCCGGCTGCGCGAGAGCGCGGACCAGGACACGGCGGCCGGCGCCTCGGCCCCCCGGCGCGGCCCGTCCGACCTGCCCGCGGCCTGGCACGAGGCGGTCGCGGCGGCCCGTACGGCGGTGGCCCAGCCACGCCTGGGCCCGGTCGCCCAGTGGCCGACGATGGGCCCGTACCGCCTCCTCACCACCCTCCCGCCCACCCCCGACCCGGCGGTCAGCCCCCTCCTGACCCCCGCCCACACCGAACTGGCCCACACGGCCGAGGTCTACCTCGACTGCGCGGGCCAGGCGGGCCGCACGGCGGCGGCCCTGGGCATCCACCGCCAGACGCTCTACTACCGCCTGTCCCGCATCGAACACCTGACGGGCCTGAACCTGACCTCGGGCGAGGACCGCCTGCTGCTGCACATGGGGTTGAAGGCGGCGCGGCTCTGACTCCTTGTAGGTTCCGCAGTTTCGTGAGCATTTCCGCGTGATCATGAGCAGCGGTGACGTTCAGTCGGCATGGCGCGCTACTCGGTCGCGCACGGGCCGCGGACCCCGGCCCCGTGACCTCGTCCGGACGCACAAGCGCCGGGCGGGCAAGAAGCCCGTCCGGCGCTTGAGGACGACGTGAACCGCGGGGGCCGCGTCAGTCGGTGAGATTCACCGTGCGGGCCGAGGCCGCGCCGATCTCTTCGGCGATCTCCGTGAGAACCGCGGCGGGGACGTTGTCGTCCACCGTGAGGACCACCACCGCCTCGCCGCCCTCCTCCGCGCGGGAGACCTGCATGCCCGCGATGTTCAGGCCCGCCTCGCCGAGGATGCGGCCGACCGTGCCGACCACACCGGGACGGTCCTCGTAGCGCAGCACGACCATGTGGTCGGCGAGCGCGACGTCGATGTCGTAGTCGCCGATGGCGACGATCTTCTGGAGGTGCTTGGGGCCCGCCAGGGTGCCGGAGACCGACACCTCCTCGCCGCCCGAGAGCGTGCCCCGGACGGTGACCACGTTGCGGTGGTTCGGGGACTCGCTGGAGGTGGTGAGCCGTACCTCGACACCGCGCTCCTGCGCGAACAGCGGCGCGTTCACGTAGCTCACCGTCTCGGCGACGACGTCCTCGAACACGCCCTTGAGCGCGGAGAGTTCGAGCACCTTCACGTCGTGCTGGGTGATCTCGCCGTACACCTCGACGTCGAGCCGGACCGCGACCTCGCCCGCCAGGGCGGTGAAGATACGGCCGAGCTTCTCGGCGAGCGGCAGGCCGGGCCGTACGTCCTCGGCGATGACGCCGCCCTGGACGTTGACCGCGTCGGGGACCAGCTCACCGGCGAGCGCGAGGCGTACGGAACGCGCGACCGCGACCCCCGCCTTCTCCTGCGCCTCGTCGGTGGACGCGCCGAGGTGCGGGGTGGCGACGACCTGGTCGAACTCGAAGAGCGGGGAGTCCGTGCAGGGCTCCTTCGCGTACACGTCCAGACCGGCGCCGGCGACGCGGCCCTCCTTGAGGGCGGCGGCGAGCGCCACCTCGTCCACGATCCCGCCGCGCGCGGCGTTGACGATCCGGACCGACGGCTTGACCTTGTGCAGCGCGTCGTCGCCGATCAGACCCAGCGTCTCGGGGGTCTTGGGGAGGTGGACGGTGATGAAGTCCGCGACCGCGAGCAGTTCGTCCAGCGTGAGGAGCTTGACGCCCATCTGCGCGGCACGGGCCGGCTGCACGTACGGGTCGTACGCGACGATGTTCATGCCGAACGCGGACATGCGCTGCGCGACCAGCACCCCGATGCGGCCGAGGCCGACGACCCCGAGGGTCTTCTCGCTCAGCTCGACGCCCGTGTACTTGGAGCGCTTCCACTCACCGTTCTTGAGCGCGGTGTTGGCCTGCGGGATGTGCCGCGCGGTGGCGATCAGCAGACCGCAGGCCAGCTCGGCGGCGGTGACGATGTTCGAGGTGGGCGCGTTCACGACCATCACGCCGGCCTTGGTGGCGGCGGAGACGTCGACGTTGTCGAGGCCCACCCCCGCGCGGGCGACCACACGCAGTTTGCCCGCCGCGGCGATGGCCTCGGCGTCGACCTTGGTGGCGGAGCGGACGAGGATCGCGTCCACATCGGCGATGGCGGGCAGCAGTTCCGCGCGGTCGGCGCCGTTGCAGTGCCGGATCTCGAAGTCCGGACCGAGCGCGTCGACCGTGGCGGGCGAAAGCTCTTCGGCGATGAGTACGACAGGTTTCGAGCTCACGTGAGTCCTCACAAGTCCCATTGCGGACGGCCGTCCCGACGGCCGCATGCGGTGGAGGTCTGACCGCGAAGACGCACGACGCTGTGGGCCTGACGCGTTTGTGTTGAGCAGTGTAGTGCTGTCACCGGGTGTGGACTTCCGCCTTCGGCGACTGCGTCACCCGTACGGGAATCCCGTACGGGAGCGGCCTGAGGCACATGCGAAAACCCATACGCGCCCCGGGCGCCGGGCGGGCTCCAGGCCCGTCCGGCGCCCGGGAACGACCCCGGCCGGCGGCTGGGTTACGCGTCGTTGTCCACCCAGCTCATGAGCTTGCGCAGCTCGGCGCCGGTGGTCGCGAGCAGGCTGTCGCTGTCGGCCTGCTTGTACTCGTTGTACTTCTTCAGACCGCCGTGGTACTCGTCCATCCAGGTCTGGGCGAACGAACCGTCCTGGATCTCGGCGAGGATCTTCTTCATCTCGGCCTTGGTCTGGTCGGTGATGATGCGGGGGCCGGTGACGTAGTCGCCCCACTCGGCGGTCTCGGAGACCGACCAGCGCATCTTCTCCAGGCCGCCCTCGTACATCAGGTCCACGATCAGCTTCAGCTCGTGGAGGCACTCGAAGTACGCGATCTCGGGCTGGTAGCCGGCCTCGGTCAGCGTCTCGAAGCCCGCCTTGACCAGCGCGGCCGTACCACCGCAGAGCACGGCCTGCTCACCGAACAGGTCGGTCTCCGTCTCCTCCTTGAACGTCGTCTTGATGACGCCCGCGCGGGTGCCGCCGATCCCCTTCGCGTAGGAGAGCGCGAGGGCGAACGCCTTGCCGGAGAAGTCCTGCTCGACGGCGGCGATGCAGGGCACGCCGCGGCCTTCCTCGTACTGGCGGCGGACCAGGTGGCCCGGGCCCTTCGGCGCCACCATGGCCACGTCCACGTTGGCCGGCGGCTTGATGAAGCCGTAACGGATGTTGAGACCGTGGCCGAAGAACAGCGCGTCGCCGTCCTGGAGCTGGTCCTTGATGGACTCCTCGTAGATCTTGCCCTGGAGCGGGTCCGGGACCAGGATCATGATGACGTCGGCCTCGGCGGCGGCCTCCGCCACCGACACCACGCGCAGACCCTCCTCCTCGGCCTTCGCCTTGGACTTGGAGCCCTCGTGCAGACCGACCCTGACGTCGACACCCGAGTCACGGAGCGACAGCGCGTGGGCGTGGCCCTGGCTGCCGTAGCCGATGACCGCGACCTTGCGGTTCTGGATGATGGACAGGTCGGCGTCGTCGTCGTAGAACAGCTCGGCCACTGGCTTTTCTCCTTGGTTGCACTTCTGCTTCTGCGTGGTGGTTCGTCTTGCCTTCCCACCGTACGACGGGTGGGGTGAGGCGGGGTCCCGGTCTCGCGATGCGAACCACGGCCGGGGCCCTCGGCTACCGGGCGCTACGCGCTGCGGTCGAGGGCGCGCAGGCTGCGGTCCGTGATGGACCGGGCGCCACGCCCTATGGCGATCGTCCCGGACTGGACCAGCTCCTTGACGCCGAACTGCTCCAGCATCTTGAGCATCGCGTCGAGCTTGTCACTCGAACCGGTGGCCTCGATCGTCACGGCGTCGGGTGAGACGTCCACGGTCTTGGCACGGAACAGCTGGACGATCTCGACGATCTGGGAGCGGGTCTCGTTGTCGGCGCGGACCTTGACCAGGACCAGTTCGCGCTGGATCGCCGCGTTCGGCTCCAGCTCGACGATCTTGAGGACGTTCACCAGCTTGTTGAGCTGCTTGGTCACCTGTTCCAGGGGCAGCCCGTCGACATTCACCACGATGGTGATGCGGGAGATGTCGGGGTGTTCGGTGACACCGACGGCGAGCGAGTCGATGTTGAAGCCGCGGCGGGAGAACAGCGCGGCGATCCGGGCAAGGATGCCGGGCGTGTTCTCGACCAGGACGGAGAGGGTGTGCTTGGTGGACATGTCTGTCTCTCTCGGGCTCTCTCTGGGGCTCTCGGCTCGGTCGTCTTCCTGTGTGACGCCTGCTGTCCCGGCGTCAGTCGTCCAGGTTCTCGCCGAAGTCGGGGCGGACGCCGAGGGCGGCCATGACCTCGTCGTTGGAGGTGCCCGCGGCGACCATCGGCCAGACCTGGGCGTCCTCGTGCACGATGAAGTCCACGACGACGGGACGGTCGTTGATGGAGTTGGCCTTGGCGATCACCGCGTCCAGCTCGTCCGGGGACTCGCAGCGCATCGCGACGCAGCCCATGGCCTCCGCCAGCTTCACGAAGTCGGGGATGCGGGTGCCCCGGCAGACCTCGCCGTCGGAGTCCTTGCCGGAGTGCAGGACGGTGTTGGAGTAACGCTCGTTGTAGAAGAGGGTCTGCCACTGGCGGACCATCCCGAGGGCGCCGTTGTTGATGATCGCGACCTTGATGGGGATGTTGTTGACGGCGCAGGTGGCCAGTTCCTGATTGGTCATCTGGAAGCAGCCGTCGCCGTCGATCGCCCAGACGGTACGGTCCGGCTGTCCGGCCTTCGCGCCCATCGCGGCGGGGACGGCGTACCCCATCGTCCCGGCGCCGCCCGAGTTCAGCCAGGTGGCGGGCTGCTCGTAGTCGATGAAGTGCGCGGCCCACATCTGGTGTTGGCCGACGCCCGCCGCGTAGATGGTGTCGTCCGGGGCCAGTTGGCCGATGCGCTGGATGACCTGCTGCGGGGAGAGGCTGCCGTCCTCGGGCTGGGTGTAGCCCAGGGGGTAGGTGTCGCGCCAGCGGGAGAGGTCCTTCCACCAGGCGCTGTAGTCACCGGTGTTGCCCTCGGTGTGCTCGGCCTGGACGGCCTGCACGAGGTCGGCCAGGACCTCGCGGGCGTCCCCGACGATGGGCACGTCCGCGTGGCGGTTCTTGCCGATCTCGGCCGGGTCGATGTCGGCGTGGACGATCTTGGCGTACGGCGCGAAGCTGTCGAGCTTGCCGGTGACGCGGTCGTCGAACCGGGCTCCGAGGGCGATGATCAGGTCGGCCTTCTGCAACGCGGTGACGGCGGTGACCGCACCGTGCATGCCCGGCATTCCCACGTGCAGGGGGTGACTGTCGGGGAACGAGCCCAGCGCCATCAGGGTGGTGGTGACGGGGGCTCCGGTGAGCTCGGCGAGGACCCGCAGCTCGGCGGTGGCGCCGGCCTTCATGACCCCGCCGCCGACGTACAGGACCGGGCGCTTGGCCGCGGTGAGCAGCTTGGCGGCCTCACGGATCTGCTTGGCGTGCGGCTTGGTGACCGGGCGGTAGCCGGGCAGGTCCAGGACGGGCGGCCAGCTGAAGGTCGTACGGGCCTGGAGCGCGTCCTTCGCGATGTCGACCAGGACGGGTCCCGGGCGTCCCGTGGACGCGATGTGGAACGCCTCCGCGATGGTCCGCGGGATGTCCTCGGCCTTGGTGACCAGGAAGTTGTGCTTGGTGATCGGCATGGTGATGCCGACGATGTCCGCCTCCTGGAAGGCGTCCGTGCCGATGGCCGCGCTGGCCACCTGGCCGGTGATCGCGACGAGCGGCACGGAGTCCATGTGCGCGTCGGCGAT
This sequence comes from Streptomyces sp. NPDC087420, assembly GCF_044744165.1. Taxonomy (NCBI): domain Bacteria; kingdom Bacillati; phylum Actinomycetota; class Actinomycetes; order Kitasatosporales; family Streptomycetaceae; genus Streptomyces; species Streptomyces sp. NPDC087420. Next base: position 75,557 of record NZ_JBIUXU010000014.1, on the reverse strand, counting down.
CGGGGTGACCAGGTTGGTGGCGCCGGGTCCCGAGGTCGCCATGCAGACCCCGACCTTGCCGGTCGCCTGGGCGTACCCGGTGGCCGCGTGGCCCGCGCCCTGCTCGTGGCGGACCAGGACGTGACGGACGCGGGTGGAGTCCATCATCGGGTCGTAGGCGGGGAGGATGGCGCCGCCGGGGATGCCGAACACCGTGTCGGCCCCCACTTCCTCCAGCGATCGGATGAGGGACTGCGCGCCCGTGACGTGCTCGACGGTGGCGGGGGACGGTCCGCCGGTACGGGCCCGCGGCTGCGGATGGTGGGCCCCGGTGGCCTGGTCGGTCATCGGCATTCTCTTCTCGAAGCTGAGGGTGTTCGCGAGGGTTTGGGGTGTATCGGTGCAACAAAAAACCCCTCGTGCCGGGAGGCAAGCGAGGGGAGCGCGTCGGGTGCGGTCTGCGGAGCCGGTACGGGCTCTGCTTCAGCCGACGCGCTTGCCAAGTACGAGAATTCGGGTGCGCATGGCATTGACCCTCCCTCCGGCCCGCCACGGCTGTCAAGTGGGTGGGACGGGCGTCTCATTATTTGAGCGGCTGGCGGGGATGGAGGGGTACGGGATCCGGTCAGCACCCGGCGGGCGGGTGTAGCGGACGGGCAGGGAGCCGCCGCTCAGGACGGGCCGCGGGACGCCGGGGGTGCCCGGGGCGCCGCCGGGCAGCGGGTAGGAGCCGCGCACCAGGGCGCGGCGCAGCCGGAACTCGTCGAGGGGCCCGGAGAAGGCCATGCCCTGTCCGTGTGTGCAGCCCATGGCGCGGAGGGCCACCACCTGCTCGGGGAGGTCCACGCCCTCCGCCACGGACTCCAGGCCGAGGTCCCCGGCGATCTTGAGCAGCCCGGTGGTGATCTTGTGCAGCCGGGCGGACTCCACCACCCCGTCGACCAGCCCGCGGTCCAGTTTCAGGATGTCCACGGGCAGGCGGCGCAGGGCGTTGAGGGCCGCGTACCCGCTGCCGAAGCCGTCGAGCGCGATCCGTACGCCGAGCCGGCGCAGCGCGAGGAGGCGGTGCTCCAGCTCGTCCAGGGAGCTGCGGGGGTCGCTGTCGGCCAGCTCGATGACCAGCGCCCCGGAGGGCAGGCCGTGGCGGGCGAGGAGGGTCTCCACCGAGCCGAGGGGCAGGGACCGGTCGAGCAGCCTGCGGGCCGGGAGCCGTACGACGACGGGGGCGGGATGGCCGAGCGCGGTGCGCTCGGCGGCCTGGGCGACGGCCTCTTCGAGGAGCCAGCGGCCCAGCTCGGCGGTGCGGTCGCTGTCGTCGGCGACGCGCAGGATCTCGGCGGGCGTGGAGAGGATGCCCTGGGCGGTGCGCCAGCGCGCCTGGGCGGCCACGGAGCAGACCCGGCCGGTGGTGAGGTGCACCACGGGCTGGTGCAGGAGCGCGAACTCGCCGTCGTGCAGCGCGGTGCGCAGCCGGGCCGCCAGCTCCGTCCTGCGGACGACGTCGGCCTGCATCTGGGGGGCGTACAGCTCGACGCGGTCCTTGCCGCCGGCCTTGGCGCGGTACATGGCGAGGTCGGCGTTGCGCATCAGGTCGGTGGGGGTGATGCCGGGCTCCGCGAAGGCGACGCCGATGGAGGCGGCGACCCGGACGTCGTTGCCCTCGATGCGGTACGGCTGCGAGAGCTGGAGGCGCAGCCGGTCGGCGATCTCGTGGACCAGGTACTCGCGGGCGGTCTGGTCGTCGCCGCCGTCGCCGAGGACGATCGCCGCGAACTCGTCGCCGCCGAGCCGGGCCACGGTGTCCTCGGCCCGGACGGAGTCCTGGAGCCGGCGGGCGGCCTGGATCAGCAGTTCGTCGCCGACCTGGTGGCCCAGCCGGTCGTTGACGCTCTTGAAGCCGTCGAGGTCGATGAAGAGCACGGCCGTGCCGGGGTCGCTCGCCCGGCGGCCGGAGAGGGCGAGCCGGACGCGCTCGGTGAACAGGGCGCGGTTGGGCAGGTCGGTGAGCGGGTCGTGTTCGGCGTTGTGCTGCAACTGCGCCTGAAGGCGGACCCGCTCGGTGACGTCACGGCTGTTGAAGATCAGTCCGCCCTGGTGGCGGTTGACGGTGGACTCCACGTTGAGCCAGTCGCCGGTGCCGGACTTGAAGCGGCACTCGATCCGGGTCGTGGGCTCCTCCGTGGGAGGCGCGGCCAGAAATCGCCGTACCTCGTGGTGCACCCGGCCGAGATCGTCCGGGTGGATGATCGTGGCCAGTTCGGCGCCGACGAGGGCCTCGGCGTCGCGTCCGTAGACGCCGGTCGCGGCGGGGCTGACGTACCGCAGGGTCCCGGAGGGCGCGGCGATCATGATGACGTCGCTGGACCCCTGGACCAGGGAGCGGAAGTGGTTCTCCTTCTGGGCCAGTTCGTGGGTGAGCGCGATGTTGTCGAGGAGCATGATGCCCTGCCGTACGACCAGGGCGAGCACGACCGTACAACCGGTGAGGACCACCACCCGGTCCACCCGGCGGCCCTCGATGACGTTGTAGAGGATCCCGAGCGTGCAGACGGCGGCGGCGAGATACGGCGTGAGCGCGGCCAGGGAGCCGGCGATGGGGCGGCTGGAGGGACGGACGGGCGGGGCGAGGGCGGGGACCGGGGGCGGCGGGTCCGGTGCCGCGTCCGCGCCGCGGCGCACGCCCCAGGGCGCGTACGCGAGGAGGAGGGAGCCGGCGAACCAGCCGGCGTCCAGGAGCTGTCCCGAGCGGTACGTGGCCCGCAGCAGCGGCGAGGTGAACAGGGCGTCGCAGAGCACGGTCAGCGCGAGGGCCGCGATGGCGGTGTTCACCGCCGAGCGGCTGCCCGTGGAGCGCCGGAAGTGCAGGGCGAGCACCATGCTGACGAGCACGATGTCGAGCAGGGGGTAGGCGAGGGACAGGGCGGCCTGGGCGACGCTCTCGCCGCGGAAGTGCGCGTTGTGCGCGAGGGCGAGGCTCCAGGAGAGGGTCAGCAGCGAGCCGCCGATGAGCCAGGAGTCCAGGGCCAGGCAGACCCAGCCGGCCTTCGTGACGGGGCGCTTGGCGAGGACGAGCAGGCCGACGATGGCGGGCGGCGCGAAGCAGAGGAAGAAGAGATCGGCGAGGGACAGGCCCGGCACGGGGCGGTCGAGGACCACTTCGTACCAGCCCCAGACTGCATTGCCGCAGGAGGCCATGGCGGAGGACAGCGAGAAGAGCAGCCAGGCGGGGCGGAAGCGCCGGTCGCGGCCGCGTGCGTAGAGGAAGCAGGAGACGGCCGCGAGGCCCGCGGCGAGGCTCAGCCCGAAGTCGCCCATTATCAGAGCCAGTTCCGGGGATCCCCAGCCGAGGGCCGCGCCCGCGGCGTAGCCCCCGCAGATCAGGGCGAGGAGGAGCTGGGCGACCAGCCCCGTACCGAGACCGCCCGGGGTGGGCCGGTGGGCGGGGAGCACGCTCTCGGCGCTCACCGGAGCGTCCCGGCGAGCGTCGCTGTCACCACCGCGGATCCCGGGCCGTGCGGGGCGGGGATCGGGCCTTCGGTACGCAGCGGGGCGTCCGGAGGTCGCCGTCGGCGGCCCTGCCGCGTCGGATGGTCGGTCCATCGGCCGTACATCGCCCGTCGCCCCCCTCGCTGTCTGATCTCTCCCCGCGTCGCACCTGCGCACGTCGCGACCCCCAGATCGGGACGATACACCAGTCTCGTCACTCAGGGACATAGCACTTCTACTCTCCGTCACCAGCGGGGGAGTTGCGAGTACCGGGTGTATCCACGACGCGGCCGGTCCGGGTCAGTGGCCTGTCGTGTGCACCACGTTGTGAGGTTCCTCCCCCGCCACGAACCGGGTCAGCTGTCCGGCGAGCAGCCGCTTGGCACGGGGCAGGAAGGCGGAGGTGGACCCGCCCACGTGGGGACTGATGAGAACACCCGGAGCATGCCAGAGCGGATGCCCCGGGGGGAGCGGTTCAGGCTCGGTGACGTCAAGTGCGGCCCTGATCCTTCCGGTTTCCAGCTCCCCGAGGAGCGCCTTGGTGTCGACGACGGCGCCGCGCGCCACGTTCACGAGGAGCGCGCCGTCCTTCATCAGGGCCAGGAACTCCGCCCCTGCCAGGCCCTTCGTCTCCTCGGTGAGCGGAGTCGAGAGGATGACGACGTCCGCCTCGGGGAGCAGCGCGGGCAGAGCGTCGAGCGGATGCACCTCACCGCGCTCCGTGGCACGGGCGGAGCGCGCGACGCGCGCCACCCGCGCGCACTCGAAGGGTGTGAGCCGGTCCTCGATGGCGGCGCCGATCGACCCGTACCCCACGATCAGTACCGATTTGTCGGCGAGCGCGGGGTAGAAACCGGAGCGCCACTCCTCACGCTCCTGGCCCGCGACAAATCCGGGAACTCCCCGCAGGGAGGCGAGGATCAGGGTGAGGGCGAGTTCGGCGGTGCTGGCCTCGTGGACGCCCTTCGCGTTGCACAGCCGTATGCCGGCGGGCAGCCGCGCGAGGCCGGGCAGCACGTGGTCGGTGCCGGCCGACAGCGTCTGTACGACGCGTACGGACGTCATCCGCGCGAGCGGCCGGACCGCCACCTCCGCGCCCTTCATGTACGGGACCACGTAGAAGGCGCAGTCGGCGGGATCCGCCGGGAAGTCCTCCGCGCCGTCCCAGTGGACGTAGCGCGGTCCGGCGGGGAGCCCTTCGATCTCGGCCGCCGGTATCGGGAGCCAGATGTCTGAAGTCATGGCCAGGAGGCTATGCGACGGCCGTCCGGAGCCGCCGCCGGCGGGGTCCGCCCCCCGGCGGGCCGGGCGGCCGATGGGGTTAGCTTGTGGGCGGAACGAGAAGGGGTACGGCGGTTGGAGCGCAGGACCATCGGTGCGGCGGCCCTCGACGTGGGCGCGATCGGGCTCGGCTGCGCGCCGATGAGCTGGGCGTACACCGCCTCGGAGCAGCGCGGCGACCGGTCGCTGCGCGCCGTGCACGCGGCGCTCGACGCCGGCACGAGCCTGCTCGACACGGCCGACATGTACGGGCCGTTCACCAACGAGCTGTTGCTGGGGCGGGTGGTCGGGGAGCGGCGGGACGAGATCTTCGTCTCGACCAAGTGCGGTCTGCTGGTGGGTGACCGGCATCTGGTCGCCAACGGCCACCCCCGGTATGTGAAGCGGGCCTGTGACGCCTCGCTGCGGCGGTTGCGGACCGAGGTGATCGATCTGTACCAACTCCACCGCGCGGACCCCGAGATACCCGTCGAGGAGACCTGGGGGGCCATGGCGGAGCTGGTGGGCGCGGGGAAGGTACGGGCGCTCGGGCTGTGCGCGGTGGAGGCGGGGCCGACGGCGTCGCGGGCCTTCCGCCGGAGTGCGCGGACGCGGCCGTACGAGGCGACCGTCCGGCAGCTGGAACGGGTGCAGCAGGTCTTCCCGGTGAGCGCGGTCGAGGCCGAACTGTCCCTGTGGTCGCCGGAGGCGCTGGAGCGGCTGCTGCCGTGGTGCGAGGCGCGGGGGGTGGGGTTCCTGGCGGCGATGCCGCTGGGCAGCGGCTTCCTGACCGGGACGCTCACGCCGGGGCAGGGCTTCGAGCCGGACGACGCGCGGGCCAGGCATCCGCGGTTCACGGCGGAGATGATGGCAGCGAACCAGCCGCTGGTGGCGGGGATACGCAGGGTCGCGGAGCGGCACGGCGCGACCCCGGCGCAGGTGGCGCTGGCGTGGGTGCTGGGCCGGGGGCCGCACGTGGTGCCCGTGCCGGGGACCAAGCGGGTGGAGTGGGCGGTGGAGAACGCGGGCGCGGCGGGGCTGGCGCTGACGGCGGCGGACCTGGCGGAGCTGGCGGACCTTCCGGCGGCGCGGGGGTCCTGGGACTGAGCGCGGGTCGTGGGATTCGGGAATCCATGGGCCGACGGTGGGAACCTGGCACGGGGCGGCGGTGTAAGAACAGTAGGAACCGCAGCGCTCACCCGCCGAAGGGATCAGAACCGTGCAACGTTCAGCAGTGACGGCCGTATGGGCCGCTGCCGTGCTTCTCGTGGCCACCGGGTGCTCGTCCGACGGCGACGGAGCGCGGACCGGCCGGATCCCGCTCCCCGCGTCGAGCACGGAAGGCACCGGGGGTACGGGGAGTACGGGGGGCGCGTCGGCCGGCGCGCCGTCCACCGGCGCGGAGGCGAGCGGGTCCGCGGCGCCCGCGAAGGGCTCGGCGAAGGTGGTGCGCACGCTCACCGAGGGGCTCAAGTCGCCGTGGGGCCTGGCCGCCCTGCCCGACGGTGACCTGCTGGTGTCCTCGCGGGACGAGGGCACGATCACGCGCGTCGCCGCCGACAGCGGGAAGCAGACGAAGATCGGCTCGGTGCCGGGCGTCTCGCCCGAGGGCGAGGGGGGTCTGCTGGGGATCGCGCTCTCCCCCGCGTACGCCTCGGACCACCTGGTGTACGCGTACTTCACGACGGAGTCCGACAACCGCATCGCGCGGATGCGCTACGACGACACGAGGCCGTCCGGGGAGCAGCTGGGCGCGCCGGACACGGTCCTGCGGTCGATCCCCAAGGGCACCATCCACAACGGCGGCCGGATCGCCTTCGGCCCGGACAAGATGCTCTACGCGGGCACGGGTGAGACGGGCGAGACGGGGCTCGCGCAGGACATGAAGTCGCTGGCGGGCAAGATCCTGCGGATGACGCCGGACGGGACGCCCGCGCCCGGCAATCCGGTGCCGGACTCGCTGGTGTACTCACCGGGCCACCGCAATGTGCAGGGCCTGGCCTGGGACTCCGGGAACCGGCTGTGGGCGGCGGAGTTCGGGCAGAACACCTGGGACGAGCTGAACCTGATCGAGCCGGGGAAGAACTACGGCTGGCCGGACGTCGAGGGGAAGGCCGGGAAGGCCGGGTTCGTGGACCCGGTGGTCCAGTGGCGGACGAGCGAGGCGTCCCCGAGCGGGATCGCCTACGCGCGGGGGTCCATCTGGATGGCCGGGCTGCGCGGCGAGCGGCTGTGGCGGATCCCGCTGGACGGACGGGAATCCGCGGCGGCGCCCCAGGCGTTCTTCGAGGGGAAGTACGGCCGTCTGCGCACGGTTCTCGCGGTGGGCGGCGACAAAGTGTGGTTGGTGACCAGCGAAACGGACACCAGGGGAACACCGGAGCCGGGGGACGACAGGATTCTCCAGCTGGAGGTCTCATGACCAGCCGTAGCGAGAAGGTGGACCGTCCGTGTTCAACATGATCGAGCAGCTCTTCGCCCCCGGCCGCAAGCACACCACCGAGGAGCAGAAGCGGCTGGAGCTGAGCCGCGTCGACGTCGACGCGAACGACCCGGGGCGGGGACCGATAGACCTCGCCTCGGGGAAGGTGACGATACGGGTGCCCACCGAGCAGACCGGGTCGTCGGAGCAGTCCGGCCAGTCCGAAGCGTCCGACGGGTCCGCCCCCTCCGCAGAGCCACCCACCCCGCCCGCCTCGTCGCCCGAGAAGTGAGCCGGAGTACGGTCCGCGGTACGGAACGGCCCGGCTCCACGGACCTCAGGCGGCCGGGTCGCTGAAGAGGCGCAGCCGGTGGGCCGTCGCGGCGGCCTCCGTGCGGCCGGAGACGCCGAGCTTTCCCAGGATGTTGGAGACGTGCACGCTCGCCGTCTTCGGCGAGATGTACAGCTCCTCGGCGATCCGGCGGTTGCTGTGGCCCGCGGCGACCAGGCGCAGGACGTCCTGTTCGCGCGGGGTCAGGCCCAGGGCCCGTACGGGATCGGTGGCCGCGCCGGTGAGGGCGGCCGCGCCGGACGCGCCGTCGAGGGCGATACGGGCCCGGGCGGCGAGCTGCCCGGTCTCCTCGGCCAGCGGGCGGGCGCCGAGGCCGACGGCGAGCGCGTGCGCGCGGGTCAGCGGGCCGGCCGCCGCGGACCGGTCGGCGTGGGCGTCCAGCAGGGCGGCGGCCCAGCCGCACTGCGCCAGCGCCGTCTCGTAGGGCCGTCCGACCTGCTCGAAGGCGACGGCCGCGCGCCCCCACAGTTCCGGCGTCGTACGGCCCTCGGCGCGCGCCAGCTCGGCGTCGAGCAGCAGACCGTACGCCTGCCAGACGGGCACGATCGCCGGCAGCCGCTTGGCCTCGGCCCGTACGGCGGCCAGGGTCCGCGCCCGGCCCCCCGCCGCGCCCGGCAGGCCCAGCGCCCCGGCCTCCATCGCCACCGCCGCGCACAGCAGCGGGAGCGCGTAGCGCTGGGTGCCCGGCGGGAAGCCCCGTCCGACGGCCTGCTCGAACTCCGCGCGGGCGTCGGCCAGCCTGCCCTGCCGCGCGGCCACGCTCATCGCCATCCTCGACAGCGAGATGGAGTGCTGCGGCTGCGGGTCGTGGGTGCCGTAGAACGCGCGGGCCGCGTCCACCTGGGCCCGCGCCTCGGCCAGGTCGCCCCGGCGCAGGGCCAGTTCGGCGCGGCGGTCGGCGATCAGGCCGCGGGTCTTGCGGGAGTGGGCGAGCCCGGCCGCCTCGTCGAGGACCCGGTCCGCCTCGGTCCAGCGGCCCAGCGACGTGAGCGACTGGGCGAGGTTGCCGCGCACCCAGCTCTCCGAGTTGGCGAGCCCCCGCTGGTGGCAGACCGCGATCGCCAGTTCGGCGGCGGCGACGGCCTCCGCCGAGCGGCCCACGGCCTCCAGCGTGGAGGGCAGATTGGTGCCGGCGCGGCCGATGATGCCGACGGCGCCGATCTCGGCGGCCCGGTCGCGCACCGCGTACATCTCGGCGAGGCCCTCCTCGATGCCGCCCGCGTCGGCGGTGAGCCAGCCGTGGGTGAGCCGGGCGTGCAGCTCGATGAACTCGGCGCCGACCAGCTCGGCGTACTCGACGGCGCGGGTGGCGGCGGCCAGGGCCTCGGGACCGGGCCGGTGCAGGGCGCCCCAGCTGGCGATGTTGACGAGGATGTCGGCGTGCACGGCCGACGGCGGCAGGCCGCGTACCAGCTCCTGGGCGGTGGCGAGTTCCTGCCAGCCGTCGCCGCGGGTGAGGTCCTGCATGAGCCGGGAGCGCTGCGTCCAGAACCACGCGGCGCGCAGCGGGTCGGTGTCCCGCTCCAGGACCCGCATGGCCTTCTTGGAGATCGCCAGGGCCCGTTCGCGGTCGCCGCCGAAGCGGGCGGCGACGGTCGCCTCCGCCATCAGGTCGAGGTACGAGAGCGCGGTGGTCTTCGTACCGCCGGCGCACGCGGGGTAGACCTCGGCGTCGTCCGGCGGCCGCAGCGTGGCGAGCACCTCCGGCGGGGCGTCGTCCCACAGCTCCATGGCCCGCTCCAGCAGGCGCAGTTGCTCGGAGTGGGCGTACCGCTGCCGTGCCTCGACGGCGGCGCTCAGGACGACGGGCAGGGCCTTGGCCGCGTCGTGGGCGTTGTACCAGTACCCGGCGAGGCGGGTGGTCCGTACATCGGCGCAGACGTACGCGGGATGGGCCTCCAGGGCCTCCGCGTACCGGCGGTTGAGCCGCGAGCGCTCGCCGGGGAGCAGGTCGTCGCTGACCGCCTCGCGGACCAGTGAGTGGCGGAAGCGGTAGCTGTTGTCGTCCACCGGGAGCAGGATGTTCGCGCCCACGGCGGCCCGCAGCGCCTCGATGAGGTCGTCCTCGGCGAGCCGCGACACGGTCAGCAGCAGCGGGTGTTCGACGGTGGTGCCGCCCTCGGCGACGATCCGTACGATCCGCTGGGCGTTCTCCGGCAGCGCCTCGACCCGGACGAGCAGGACGTCGCGCAGGGACTCGCTCAGGCCGGGGCGGCAGCCGGTGCCGTACGAGCAGGCCAGCTCCTCGACGAAGAAGGCGTTGCCGTCGGAGCGGGTGAAGATCTCGTCCAGCAGGGCCGCGTCGGGTTCGGCGGCGAGGATGCCGGCCAATTGCGTGGCGACCTCGGCGCGGGTGAAGCGGGAGAGTTCGAGGTGGCGGACGGACCGCAGTCGGTCCAGCTCGGCCAGGAGCGGGCGCAGCGGGTGACGGCGGTGGATGTCGTCGGCGCGGTAGGTGGCGATCACGACGAGCCGGCCCCGGCGCAGCGCGCGGAAGAGGTAGGCGAGGAGGTTCCGGGTCGAGGCGTCCGACCAGTGCAGGTCCTCCAGGACGAGCACCACCGTACGGTCGGCCGCCAGCCGTTCCAGCAGCCGGACGGTCAGTTCGAAGAGGCGCGCCGTGGAGTCCTCGCCGAGCGCCTCCCGCCCCGACTGCCCCAGCTCGGGCAGGATCCGGGCCAGCTCGCCCTCCTGGCCGTCGGCCGCCGCGATCAGTTCGTCGGGCAGCCGGCGCAGCAGGGAGCGCAGGGCGGTCGAGAAGGGGGCGAACGGCAGCCCGTCGGCGCCGATCTCGACGCAGCCGCCGACCGCGACGACGGCCTTCTCCGAGCAGGCGGTGTCGAGCAGTTCCTCGACCAGGCGGGTCTTGCCGACCCCGGCCTCACCGCTGATGAGCAGGGCCTGTGGCTCGCCGGCGTCGGCGCGGGCGAGCGCTTCGGTGAGAGCGGTCAGTTCGCCGGCTCTGCCGACGAACACAGGGCTGACGGACCTGGTATCCACACGGCCGAGCATCGCACAACTGCCCGAGCCCGGCGTACCGGTTTGTCCGTGCGCGCCGGGCGCGGGGACGCGTGTGCGCGCCCGCGTGTGGACGGGCGCGCGCTCCGGCGCGGGCACGAGGGCCCGCGCCGGAGCGGCCACCGCTGGAGCGGCCACCGCTGGAGCGGCCACCGCTGGAGCCGCCGGTACGGGCGGCGGTCCGGCCGGCGGCCTCATGCCGCGCGCGCGAAGCGTTCGCGAAGGGGGTTCACCGGCCCCTCCCCGGCGTCCCTGGCGGCTCGCCGCGCCTCACGGCGGGCGGCGCGGGCCTCCTGGACGAGCCGCCCCCGGGCGGCCCGGCGCAGCAGTTCGTCGGTGTGGATCTTCTGGAGTTCGTACGCGAACATGGTGTTCCCCCTGAGGCGAAGGTTCCGGCGTCTGGTGATGCCTCCACCTTCGTCTCCCACGGGGTCCGCCCGCATCGGGAGAGTGCCGCATTTCCGGACCCCCGGGGCCTTAGGCGCGGGGCCGGGCGCGGGGGTGCGGACGCGGATGCATAGGTACGGCCTAAGGCCCCGGCGGCGAAGCGCGCGAGGGCCTTAGGCCGAGAGGAAGAGCCGGGCGGGAAACGGGTCGTCCGCCGGGTGCTTACGGAGCCGCCGGGGCGGCCGGCGGCGCGGGCGGCACCGGGATCGACGCGAAGATGTCGAAGTACATGCCGACCGAGACCAGGATGCCCACAAAACCGAGGACGGCTCCCGCGATGGCGACGGGACGCACCCAGCCGGTCCGCTGCGGGAGTGCCACCACGATCGCGCCGACCAGCAGGGCGATCAGCGCGACCACGCCGTTGGCGGCGGCGGAGGCGTGCCACGCGTCCGCGTACCCCTCGGAGATCTGCTTGGCGGCGGTGGCGCTCTGGTCCAGCTTGACCTGCCCGGAGAGCGCCTCGCGCTCGGAGAGGACCTTGCCGAACCAGGTGCCGGTCAGGCCGACGATGCCGAGGGCCAGCGCGAGGAAGGCCCCGGCCATCGAGCCCAGGCCGGAGGGGCCGCGCTCGGCGGCGAGCTCGTCCGCGAAGTCGTCGTCGGACTCGTCGGACTCCTCGTCGTCGAACTCGACGACCAGCGCGCCGTCCGCCGCGTCGGGCCCTTCGGAGGAGTCCGCCTTACGGGCCGCGGGCACCGCCTCGTCACGCACGTCGCTCTCCCCGGCCGTGGGCGCGGTGGCCGCGGCGTTCTCAGGCGTGGGGTCCTGAGACGACTCCGGCTCGGGGGTCTGGGTCTTGGAGGTGGGGTTCATACGGCGCACGCTAGGGGCGAAGTCTGAGAACTTCCTGAGAACGCCGAAACTGACCGGAAGAGGCTCAACCCCCGGCGGACTTCCTGCCAGGGCTCCGGGGGGCGCGGCTCCGCACCGTCACCCAGTGATGTCGCGAACATCCGACTCCCTCGTCACCGCGGACTCCCTCGTCACCGCAGGCTCTCTCTTCACGGCGGACTCTCTCTTCACGGCCGTCACCCGGTGCCGTGCCTCGTGCGGTGCCCGCGCCGAGGGGCGCTGTCCGGGGACCGTCGAACGGGAGCCGTACTCGGGTGCCTCGACGCTGATCCGTGGCAGCCACCGGTCCAGCCGCTTCGGGAGCCACCAGTTGGCGCCGCCGAGCAGGTGCATGAGCGCCGGCACCAGCAGTGTACGGAGGACAAACGCGTCCAGCGCGACCGCGGCGGCCAGCGCGATGCCGAACATCGCGATGACCCGGTCGCCGCTGAGGACAAACGCCAGGAACACCGAAATCATGATGACGGCCGCCGAGTTGATCACCCGTCCGGTCTCGGCGAGTCCCACCCGTACGGCCCGTCTGTTGTCGCCGGTCTCCAGCCACTCCTCGTACATCCGGCTGACCAGGAAGACCTGGTAGTCCATGGAGAGCCCGAAGAGGACGGACACCATGATCACGGGGAGGAAGGGTTCGATCGGCCCGCCCCCGCCGAGCCCCAGCAGCCCACTCCCCCACCCCCATTGGAAGATCGCGACCACCACCCCGAAGGACGAGGCGACGGCGGCCACGTTCATCACCGCCGCCTTGAGCGGGATCCCCAGGGAGCGGAAGGCGAGCAGGAGGAGCAGACAGCCGAGGGTGATCACCACCCCGACGAAGAGCGGGAGTTTGCCGACGATCGTGCCGGCGAAGTCGTCGTAGCTGGCGGTGACGCCGCCGACGTACACCTCCAAGGAGGTGTCGGTCTCGGCGCGTGGGACCACGTCCGTACGCAACCGGTCGACCAGCTCGCTGGTCTGCCGGGACTGCGGGGCCGAGGTCGGTACGACGGTGAGCGACGCGGTGTCGCCGCTGCCGTTGAACATGATCGGGCCGACGGACGCCACCCCCTTGGTCGTACGGAGCAGGTCGGGCAGCTGGTCCATGGCGAGCCGGTCGTCCGCGCCGTCGAGGTGCGCGACCAGGGCGAGCGGCCCGTTGACGCCGGGGCCGAACCCCTCGGCGAGCCGGTCGTACGCCTGCCGGGTGGTGGTCGCGGCGGGGTCGTTGCCCTGGTCGGAGGTGCCGAGGTGGAGGGAGAACGTGGGCAGGGCCAGGAGCAGCATCACCCCGGCGGCGACCGCGCCCAGCAGTTTGGGGTGGCGCTCCACGAAGAGCGACCACCGGACGGCGAAGCCGCCGGGGACCTCGGGCTCGGGGCCACGGGTGGCGAGCCGCGCGCGTTCGCGCCGGCTCAGCGCGCGCATCCCCGTGAACGACAGCAGGGACGGCAGGAGGGTGACGGACGCGGCGACCGTCAGCACGACGGTGAGGGACGCGGCGATCGCGACGCCGTTGAGGAAACCGAGCCGGAGGACCAGCATGCCGAGCAGGGCGATGCAGACGGTGGCCCCGGCGAAGACGACGGCTCTGCCGGTGGTCGCGACGGCGTTCGTGGCGGCCTCGGTGACGGTGAGCCCGCGTTTGAGGCCCTTGCGGTGGCGGGTGACGATGAACAGCGCGTAGTCGATCCCGACGCCGAGCCCGATCAGCAGGCCGAGCATCGGCGCGAAGTCGGCGACGGTCATCACATGGCCGAGCAGCACGATGCCCGCGTACGCCGTGCCGACCGAGACGAGCGCGGTGGCGAGGGGCAGCGCGCTGGCGGCGAGCGAGCCGAAGGCGAGGAAGAGGACCACGGCGGCGACGACCACGCCCACGATCTCGGTCCGGTGGGCGCCCGTCGAGCCCTCGGTGAGGGCGACGGCGTCACCACCCAGGTCCACGTCGAGGGTGTCCGTGGCAGCGGACTTGGCGGTGTCGACGACCGCCTGGGCCCGCGCCTTCGGGAGGTCGTCGGCCTGCCGGTCGAAGGTGACGGTCGCGTAGGCGGTACGGCCGTCCTGGCTGATCCGGCCGTCGCCGTCGGGCGCGTACGGGCTGACGACGGACGAGACTCCGGGAAGCTTCGCGATCGTGGCGAGCGTCCTGCTCATGTCCTGGCGGACCTCGCCCGTACGGACCGAGCCCCGGTCCGTGTGCCAGACGACGGAGTCACTGTCGCCGCCGAGCCCCTGGAACTTCTCGGTGAGGAGCTGGGCCGCGTGACCGGACTCGCTGCCTGAGGTGTCGTAGTCGTTCGAGTACGAGGACCCCATCACCTGGGCCGCCACCGTGACGCCGCCGAGCGTGGTCAGCCACAGGAGGACAGCGAGCAGGCGATGCCTGACGCACCATCGCGCGAGGGCTGCCAAGAGGGTGCTCCCAGGGGTTCGTGGCTCCGCACCGTGAACACCCGTCGTGCGGCGGGGGAATCCGGGGTGAAGAGCGCGTGACCTACGGAGAGCCACTCTCGCAGCCGATAATGATCAATTGTCCGCTTCGTGGGGTTACTCACAGTGTGCGCCGGCCGGGAACTTCCACGGGAGCCGCGTCGGCGGGACCCGCGCCGTACGGCCGGGTCAGGCGGCCGACCGAGACCACCACCGCGTGCCGGCGCGCGGCGATCTCCGCCGCGCTCCCGGCCGCGCCCCCCGGCTCCGGGCTGCCCTCGCCCCACGTCGTGGCCATGCCCACCAGCAGCGCGAGCACCGCCTGGGGCGGCAGGCCCGCGTCCACCCGGCCGTCGCCCTGGGCCGCCGACAGCAGCCTCAGCTTCTCCGCGTTGGCCCGCTCGGCGAGCGGCAGTACCTCGCCGGGACGCTCCAGGCTGTGCCAGCGCGCGAGCCGCATGAGGTGGGGGTGGGAGAAGTGGAAGTCGAAGAGCGCGCCCGCGTACCCAGGCAGGTCGTCGGCGTCGAAGGGCGCGGCGGCCAGGATGTCCGCGACGGCGGCCTCGTACACCGCGTCGAAGAGCTGGTCCTTGCTGCCGAAGTGCACGTAGATCAGGTTCTTGTTGTACCCGGCGGCCGCGGCGATCCGGTCCACCCGCGCACCGGCGATGCCGTGCTCGGCGAACTCGTCCGTCGCCGCGCGCAGGAGGCCGGCCTTGGTCGTACGGGAGTCTCGGGGCACCGCCTCATCGTAGACAAGGACAGGCGGTGCGGGGCGGTCCGTAACTGAATGGTCAGTCACCCGTGGCGTTACGGCCGGACGAGGCGGTCCACCGCGACCACCACCGCGTGCCGGCGCGCGGCGAGCGCGACGGCCGCGGCCCGGTCCTCGCGCTCGCCCTCCACGCCCCCGTCCGCCCCGTCCGCCCCGCCGTCCGCCCCGTCCGCCCCGCCGTCCGCGCCGTCCCGCGCCGACGGCTCCACCCCGCCGTCCGACCAGGTCATGGCGATCGAGAACAGCAGCGGCAGGAGCAGCCGGGGCGGCAGCCCCGCGAACACCGCGCCCTCCGCCTGCGCCGCGGCCACCGCGTCGAGCTTGGCGCGCGTCGACTCGGCCGCGAGCGGCAGCTCGGCCTGGCGGCCCGGCCGCTCCATCCCGTACCAGCGCGCCAGCCTGACCAGGCGGGGATGGCTCATGTTGAAGTCGAAGAGGGCGCCCGCGTAGCCGGGCAGGTCGTGGGGCGTGATCGGAACGGTCTCCAGGAGCTCCCCGACGGCCCGCTCCACCACGGCCGCGAACAGCCCCTCCTTGCTGCCGAAGTGCACGTAGATCAGGTTCTTGTTCGCCCCCGCGCCGACCGCGATGCGATCCACCCGGGCACCGGCGATCCCGTACGCGGCGAACTCCTCCGTCGCGGCCTCCAGCAGGCGGTTCCTCGTGGCGTGCGGGTCTCTCGGCATGGATCCACCGTACAACTGACCAACCGGTCGGTTGCGTCGGCCTTGCATCCGCCGGAGAGCAGGGTCTACAGTCAAGTAACTGGACAGTCAGTTACTTACTTACGCGCTTATCTCACCAGGCACTTGTCCGTCCCGAGGAGTGATCCGCCCCATGTCCGAGTGGTCCCCACAGAACCTTCCCCGCCAGCAGGGCCGCCTCGCCGTCGTGACCGGCGCCAACACCGGCATCGGCGAGGTCACCGCCGTCGAGCTGGCGCGCGCGGGCGCCGAGGTGGTGCTGGCGGGGCGCTCCGCCGACAAGGTCCGCGCCGCCGCCGACCGGCTCACCGGGGCCGTCCCCGGCGCCACGGTCCGCGCCGAGGTGCTCGACCTCGCCGACCTGTCCTCCGTCGCGGCCTTCGCCGGCCGGCTGACCGAGAGCGGCCGCCCGCTGGATCTGCTGGTCAACAACGCCGGTGTGATGGCCATCCCCGAGCGCCGCGTCACGAAGGACGGCTTCGAGCTGACCTTCGGCACCAACCACCTCGGCCACTTCGCGCTCACCGGACGCCTGCTGCCGCTGCTGCTCAAGGCGCCCGCGCCGAGGGTGGTGACGGTCAGCGCGGTGATCGCCGGTGCCAGGGCCTTCACCGGCGACCTCGAGGATCCGCAGAGCGTGAAGCGCTACCGGCCGATGAGTTCGTACGCCAGGTCCAAGCTCGCCAACATCCTCTTCGCCCAGGAGCTCCAGCGCCGCGCCGACGCGGCGGGTGTGCCCCTGACCAGCGTGGTCATCCACCCGGGTTCGGCCTTCACCGGGCTCCAGCAGCACGGCTCCGGCCTCACCCGGCGCCTGTCGAAGCTCGCTCTCGGCCGGGTCGTCGGCTCCAGTACGGAGGAGGCCGCGCTGCCCTCGCTGTACGCGGCGACCGCCCGGGACGTGACCCCCGGCGGCTACTACGAGCCGGGCGGCAGGCGCGGCGCGCCCGAGACCCCGCAGCCCGCCAAGCTCCCGGCGGCGGCGTCCGACGCCCGGCTGGCGGCGACCCTGTGGACGGACTCGGAGGAACAGACCCACGTGTGCTACCGCTGGTCCTGACCCGGGCCACCGGGCCCTGCCTCCCCGGCCCCCGACCCGCGCGTGGCCCCGGAGGGTGAGGTCACCCCGGGGCCACGCGGGTCCGGCTCCACCGATCGGAATCGGCGGCCGGTCGTCAGGCGGGCAGCAGGAACTGCTGGTTGGTGCCGCCCGCGCAGGTCCAGATCTGGAGCCGCGCGCCGTTGGCCGTGGACTTGTCCACGACGTCCAGGCACTTGCCGGACACGGGGTTCACCAGCGTGTTGCCGCTGCCCTTCTGCCACTGCTGGGCGCCCGTGCCGTTGCAGTCGTACAACTGGGCCTTGGTGCCGTTCGCCGTCCCCGCCGCGGCGAGGTCGAGGCACTTGCCGAGCGCGCGGACCGTACCGTCCGTGGACACCGTCCACTGCTGGGCGGTGGACCCGTTGCAGTCGTAGAGCTGCACCGCTGTGCCGTTGGCGTTGCTCGCCGCGTTCACGTCGACGCACTTGCCGCCGAGACCGGTGATCTTGCCGGTGGCGCCGGTGGGCGGCGGGGTGGTGCCGCCGCCGCCCGTGACGCCGTTGAACGTGCTGGAGAACTGCCAGGCGCTCTGCGAGGTGCCGCTGCACGTGTCGGAGAGGGTGCCGTTGGTCGCGCAGGCCTTGTCCCGGCCGAGCGCCCAGAAGGCCAGCTCCTGGATGCCCTTGGCCTTGGCGAAGGCCGTGAGGGTGTTCGCGTTGGCCGTGCTGAACACCTCGGCCGTGGTGTCGTTCACCCCGATCATCGGGGTGTTGCCCTCCATCGCCCACAGCTGCGCGTCGGTCTTGGTGGTCCAGATCCGGCCGAGCTGCGCGTGCAGCGCGGTGGCCGCGTCCGTGGCCGCCTTGCCCATGTCCATCGCCGGCCCGTAGTCCATCGTCATCAGGTTGACGAGGTTGACGGTGAGGTTGTTGTTCTTGGCGTTGGTCAGCAGGTCGAGCTGGTCCTGGGGCAGACCGGTGGGGTCGGTCGCCAGGGTGAACTGGACGTCCAGCTTCCGGCCCGCCGCCGCGTACTCCTGCTGGAGCTGGGCGAGCGCCTTGTTGCGGCGGTCGTTGGCCGCGTCGTCGTCGATGACCCCGTCACCCTCGATGTCGAAGTCGACCCGGGTGAGGTTGAGGCCGTCGATGACACGCTTGTACTGGGTCTTGAGGGCGGCCACCGAGGTGCAGGCCTGGCCCAGCTCGGTGCCCGCGGCGCCGCCGAACGAGGCGATGACGTCGCCGCCCGCGGCGCGGTTGGCGTTGATCGCCGAGGTCCAGCCGGCGTCGGTGATGGGGGTGTCACCGTTGTACGTGGCGTTGCAGCCGCCGCCGTCGATGATGAAGGCGAGGGTGAAGTACTTGAGCCCGGTGGCGTTGCGGGCGTTGGCCATCGCCGACGGCGAGGCGTAGGTCTCGATGTAGGGCGCCGCGTACTGGGCGGGGAAGCCGGGGCCCGGGTTGGCCGCGGCGCTGGCGCCGCCGGCGGTGGCGACTACCGCGGTGGCGGCCAGGGCGAGGACGGCCGGAACCGCGGCCAGCGCTCTCGTACAGGATCGGAACACGGAAACTCCTGTCATGGACGCATCAATACACACGTGGGGGTGGAGCGCAGACAAGTACCGAAATGAGCGGACGGGGATCGGCCGTCGTGGTTCAGGTGAAAGAACGGAGACCGTTCATGTGAACCGGCCGGTATGGGAACGAGTAAAGGACTAGACCAACGGTGCGTCAATGGCTTGTCCACCGACCACAGGAGTTGCAGACCGGGTTTTTGACGGCTGTTTACCGTCCCGGGACAACCAGGGGGGCCGTCGCGGGCTCAGCTTCCGAACGCGAGCAGCGACAGCCAGAGCCCGGCCGTCGAGACCAGGAGCGTGGCGGGCACGGTCAGCAGGCCCAGCCTGGTGAAGAGGCCCAACTCCGGTTCGGTGTGGTGCTCGTGCATGATGCGCCGCCACAGCAGGGTCGCCAGGGAGCCGACGTAGGTGAGGTTCGGACCGAGGTTGACCCCGATCAGCGCGGCCAGGACCGGGCCTGGCCCTGCGGGCCCGACGACCGGCAACAGGGCCAGGATCGCGGGGAGGTTGTTGATCAGGTTGGACAGGACGGCGGCCACCGCGGCGATCGCCAGCAGCGCGGCCAGCGACGAGCCGTCCGGGAGCAGGCGCTCGATCCCGGTGTTGAGGCCGTTGTCCACGACGGCCTTGACCACCACGCCGAGCGCGAGGACGAAGAGGCAGAAGAGCGGCGAGGCCGCGCGGACGAGACCGGGCACGGTCGTACGGCGCTGCACCAGGGCGCGGACGGCGAGGACGACCGCACCGGCGAACGCCGCCCAGACCGGCTCGATCCCGGCGAACGAGGTGACCACGAACCCGGCGAGGGTCAGGCCGAGGACCACGAGGGTGAACACGGGGACGGGGGTGGTCTTTTCGCGTACCGGATCGGTGCCCACGCCGGTGTCCGCATCCGCATCCGCATCGAGGTCTGCCGCGAAGAACCGCCGGAAGACCACGTACTCCACCCCCACCGCCGCGATCCACGGCAGTGTCATCAGCAGCGCGAACCGCGTGAACGACAGCCCGCTCGCCGTGAGCGCCAGCAGATTGGTGAGGTTGGAGACCGGCAGCAACAGCGAGGCGGAGTTGGCGAGATGGGCGCACGCGTAGACGTGCGGCCGGGGCCGGGCACCGAGCTTGGCGGCAGTCGCGAACACCACCGGTGTGAGCAGCACGACCGTCGCGTCCAGGCTGAGGATCGCGGTGATGACGGCGGCCACGGCGAACACCCCGCCCAGCAGCCGCCGGGGCCGGCGCCCGCACACCCGCGCCACCAGCTCCCCCGCCGCCTTGAACAGCCCTTCGTCGGCGCAGAGCTGGGCCAGGACGAGCACCGCCGCGAGGAAGCCGACCACCGGCAGCAGGCTGTGCGTCTGCTGCCACGCCTCGTGCGGCGATACGGCACCGAGGGCGACGAGCAGCAGCGCGGCGGGTACGGCGGCGACCGCCTCCGGCCACCCGCGGGGGCGTACGACGGCGAACGCCAGCACGGCCAGCAGCAGCGCGACGGAGACGGTTTCCGCGACAACGACGTTCAGAGCGCACTCCTGAAGGCACCCGGCATGGCTCGGGGGTGGCGCACCCGTCAGGTGCGCCACCCCCGGTGGCATACGTACACGTACAGCGCGGGGTCAGCCCCCGCCCCGACCGAGGATCAGCCCTCGGCTCCCAGCTTCTCCAGGATCAGCTCGCGCACCCGCGCCGCGTCCGCCTGGCCGCGCGTGGCCTTCATGACCGCGCCGACCAGCGCGCCCGCCGCGGCGACCTTGCCCGCCCTGATCTTGTCGGCGATCGCCGCGTTGCCCGCGATCGCCTCGTCCACGGCCAGGCCCAGCGCGCCCTCGTCGGAGACGACCTTCAGGCCGCGCTTCTCGACGACGGTGTCCGGGTCGCCCTCGCCGGCGAGAACGCCGTCCAGGACCTGCCGGGCCAGCTTGTCGTTGAGATCGCCGGACACCACCAGCGCCGCCACCCGGGCCACCTGCTCCGGGGTGATGGGCAGCTCGTCCAGCGCGCGGCCCGACTCGTTGGCGTTACGGGCCAGCTCGCCCATCCACCACTTGCGGGCCTGGTCGGCCGGGGCGCCCGAGGCGATCGTCGCGACGATCGGCTCGATCGCGCCGGCGTTCAGCATCGACTGCATGTCGTGCTCGGTGACGCCCCACTCCTCGCGGAGCCGGTTCCGTCGCGCGCGCGGCATCTCGGGCAGCCCGGCGCGCAGTTCCTCGACCCAGTCACGGGCGGGGGCGACCGGTACGAGGTCGGGCTCCGGGAAGTACCGGTAGTCCTCCGCGTTGTCCTTGATGCGGCCGGCCGTGGTGGACCCGTCCTCCTCGTGGAAGTGGCGGGTCTCCTGGACGATCGTGCCGCCCGAGTCCAGCACCGCGGCGTGGCGCTGGATCTCGTAGTGGGCGGCGCGCTCCACGCTCCGGAGCGAGTTGACGTTCTTCGTCTCGGAGCGGGTGCCGAACTCCTCGCGGCCGTGCGGGCGCAGCGACAGGTTCACGTCGCACCGCATCTGGCCCATCTCCATGCGCGCCTCGGAGACCCCGAGCGCCTTGATGAGTTCGCGCAGCTCCGCGACGTACGCCTTGGCGACCTCGGGGGCCCGGGCGCCCGCGCCCTCGATCGGCTTGGTGACGATCTCGATGAGCGGGATCCCGGCGCGGTTGTAGTCGAGCAGGGAGTGGGACGCGCCGTGGATACGGCCGGTGGCGCCGCCGACGTGCAGCGACTTGCCGGTGTCCTCCTCCATGTGGGCGCGCTCGATCTGCACCCGGAAGACCTCGCCGTCGGCGAGCTGGACGTCCAGGTAGCCGTTGAAGGCGATCGGCTCGTCGTACTGCGAGGTCTGGAAGTTCTTGGGCATGTCCGGATAGAAGTAGTTCTTCCGGGCGAAGCGGCACCACTCGGCGATCTCGCAGTTGAGCGCGAGGCCGATCTTGATCGCCGACTCGACCCCGATCGCGTTGACGACCGGGAGCGAGCCGGGCAGACCCAGACAGGTGGGGCAGGTCTGCGAGTTGGGGTCGGCCCCCAGCTCGGTCGAGCAGCCGCAGAACATCTTGGTCCTGGTGCCGAGCTCGACATGGACCTCCAGGCCCATGACGGGATCGTACGTAGCGAGGGCGTCCTCGTACGGCACGAGTTCAGTGACGGTCACGGTTGAAACATTCCCTCTCAGCCCAGCAGGACGTCGTCGTCGCCCAGGCGCTTCAGCTCGCGGTACACGATCGCCAGGCCGGTGACGATGGCCGCGGCGGAGATGGCGGCATCGACGAGGCGGAGCGTGTCCTGCTCGGCACGCGCCTTCTTGAACTGCTTGGCGACGGTGACGGCGCTGGCGGCCGTGGTGACCATGGACAGGTACTTGGCGGACTTGGACTTCTTGAAGCCCTTGGCCTTGCTGATCGTGTTACTCATAGTGACGGTGCCTCCTCCAGCAGCGGGTGCCCCCACCTTTCCACGAAGGCGGCCTCGACGGCGGCTCCGACCTTGTACAGCCGGTCGTCCTTCAGGGCGGGGGCGATGATCTGGAGCCCGACCGGCAGGCCGTCCTCCGGCGCGAGGCCGCAGGGCAGGGACATGGCCGCGTTGCCCGCCATGTTGGCCGGGATGGTGCACAGGTCCGCGAGGTACATCGCCATCGGGTCGTCGGCGCGCTCGCCGATCGGGAAGGCGGTGGTCGGGGTCGTCGGGGAGACGATCACGTCGACCTGCTCGAAGGCCTTCTCGAAGTCGCGGGTGATGAGGGTGCGGACCTTCTGGGCCGAGCCGTAGTACGCGTCGTAGTAGCCGGAGCTGAGCGCGTACGTACCGAGGATGACGCGGCGCTTGACCTCGTCGCCGAAGCCCGCCTCGCGGGTCAGGGCGGTGACGTCCTCGGCCGACCGGGTGCCGTCGTCGCCGACCCGCAGGCCGTAGCGCATGGCGTCGAACCGCGCGAGGTTCGAGGAGCACTCGGACGGCGCGATCAGGTAGTACGCCGACAGCGCGAGGTCGAAGGACGGGCAGTCCAGCTCCACGACGGTGGCGCCGAGCTTGGTGAGCAGCTCCACCGCCTCGTCGAAGCGCTGGACGACCCCGGCCTGGTAGCCCTCGCCGGAGAACTGCTTGACAACGCCCACGCGCATCCCGGCGACCGAGCCGTTGCGGGCCGCCTCGACCACCGAGGGGACCGGCGCGTCGATGGACGTGGAGTCCATCGGGTCGTGTCCGGCGATCACCTCGTGGAGCAGGGCCGCGTCCAGGACCGTACGGGCGCAGGGGCCGCCCTGGTCGAGGGAGGACGAGAAGGCGACCATGCCGTACCGCGAGACCCCGCCGTAGGTCGGCTTGACGCCGACCGTGCCGGTGAGCGCGGCGGGCTGGCGGATCGAGCCCCCGGTGTCCGTACCGATGGCCAGGGGTGCTTCGTACGAGGCCAGCGCGGCGGACGAACCGCCGCCGGAGCCGCCGGGGACCCGGGTCAGGTCCCACGGGTTGCCGGTGGGGCCGTACGCGCTGTTCTCCGTGGAGGACCCCATGGCGAACTCGTCCATGTTGGTCTTGCCGAGGATGACCACGCCCGCGGCCTTGAGCCGCTTGGTGACCGTCGCGTCGTACGGCGGGATCCAGCCTTCGAGGATCTTGGAGCCGACGGTGGTCGGCACGCCCTCGGTGGTGAAGATGTCCTTGAGCGCGAGCGGGACCCCGGCGAGCGGGCCCAGCTCCTCGCCGGCCGCGCGCCGCGCGTCCACCGCGCGGGCCTGGGCGAGCGCGCCCTCCCGGTCGACGTGGAGGAAGGCGTGGACCTTCTCGTCCACGGCCTCGATCCGGGCGAGGTGCGCCTCGGTGACCTCGACGGCCGTGAGTTCGCCCGAGGCGATCTTCTCGGCGATCGCGGCCGCGGTGAGCCTGATGATGTCGGTCTTGATGGTCGTGCCGCCATCCGTGTTGCTGTCCGTCATGGCTGTTTAGTCCTCCCCCAGGATCTGCGGCACCTTGAAACGCTGCTGCTCCTGGGCCGGGGCGCCGGAGAGCGCCTGCGCGGGGGTGAGCGACGGACGGACCTCGTCCGCGCGCATGACGTTCGTCAGCGGCAGCGGATGGGAGGTCGGCGGTACGTCTTGGTCGGCGACCTCGGACACGCGGGCGACCGCGCCGATGATGTCGTCGAGCTGTCCGGCGAAGTGATCGAGCTCTTCGGCCTTCAGCTCCAGACGCGCCAGCCGTGCGAGGTGAGCGACCTCCTCGCGCGTGATGCCAGGCATGCGGCGATCCTCAGGGGTGAGTGAGAGTGGTTTCGGGCCCAATCCTATGGGTCGGAGCCCCCTCCCCACGAAACGGTTTGCCGCTGACCCGTCCGGGTGAGCGCGAGGGGCGCCTCCGGACCGGGTCGCCGGACGGCCCGATCCGTTACGGAACAGCCTGATCCGTTACGGGACGGCCTGGCCGGACTGTTCGCGGCGCGCGGCCGCCGCCAGCTCCGCCGGGCGCTGCCAGCCGTGCTCGCTCCTCGCCCGCAGCCAGGCCGTGGCCTCGTGGGGCGGCATCGCGGCGGCCACCAGCCAGCCCTGGACGGCGTCGCAGCCCAGGTCCCGCAGCCGCTCCCACGTCTCGTCGTCCTCGACGCCCTCCGCGACGACCACCAGGCCCAGGGAGTGCGCCAGGTCGACCGTGCACCGGACGATCTCCGCGTCCTCGTTGTCGACGGCGAGCCGGGCCACGAAGGACCGGTCGATCTTCAGCTCGCTCACCGGCAGGCGGCGCAGGTGCACCAGCGAGGAGTACCCCGTACCGAAGTCGTCCAGCGACATCTTCACGCCGTGCCCGGTGAGGCCCGCGAGGGTGTCCGCGGCCCGCTGGGGGTCCTCCAGCAGGACGTGTTCCGTTATCTCCAGCTGGAGGGAGCCCGGCGGGACGCCGTGCCGGGCGAGGCGGGCGGCGACGGAACCCGCGAAGCCGGGGGTGTGGACGTCGCGCGGCGACACGTTGACCGCGACCGGGGTCATCAGTCCCTGGGCCCGCCAGCGGGCGACCTGGGCGAGGGCCGTGTCCAGGACGTACTCGGTCAGGTGCGGCATCAGCCCCGAGGACTCGGCGATGGCGATGAACTCGTCAGGGGGGACCCGCCCGCGCTCCGGGTGCACCCAGCGGACCAGCGCCTCCAGCCCCGCCACCTGGCCGTCGAAGCGGACCTTCGGCTGGTAGTGCAGCTCCACCTCGCCGGCGTCCAGCGCCCGGCGCAGGTCGCCCAGCAGGCCCAGCCGGTCCGGGGTGTTGGAGTCCCGCTTGGACTCGTAGACCTCGACGCCCGTGCGGTCCCGCTTCGCCTGGTACATCGCGACGTCCGCGCGGCGCAGCAGCCCTTCCGCGTCCAGCGCGTGCTCGGGGTAGACGGCGACCCCGGCGCTGGCCTCCAGGACGAGCGTGAGGCCGTCCAGGTCCAGCGGTGAGGACAGCTCGGCCACCAGGTGGCGGGCCACGCGCTGCGCGCTGGTCGTGGAGTCGCACGTGGGGAGCAGGACGGCGAACTCGTCGCCGCCGAGCCTGGCCGCCTCCGCCCCCTGCGGGAGGGCGAGGCGCAGCCGGTCCGCTATCTGCAACAGCAGCCGGTCACCGGCGAGATGGCCCAGCGTGTCGTTGACCGAACGGAAGCGGTCGAGGTCTATCAGGACCAGCGCGGACCTGGCGCCCAGCGACTCGGCCTCCTCCAGCGCCGACCAGGTGCGCTCCAGCAGCCACTGGCGATTGGGCAGCCCGGTGAGCGGGTCGCGCAGCTGCTCCTCGGCCCGCGCCCGGGCGATCCAGAGCGTGGAGTCGAGGGCGATGAGCGGGATGGAGAAGAGCGGCAGGAGCACCGGCAGCGACACCGCGACCACGCAGATCAGCGGGGCGATGCCGAGCAGCGCCGCGGCGACCAGGCCTTGGCGCATCAGGGCCGTACGGGCGAGGTGGGGCAGGCCGCCGCCCTGCGGGGTGAGCGCGTACCAGAGCAGGACGCGCATGACGACGAGATGGGCGCAGGCGGCCAGCACGATCTCGGCGACGCCGCCGATGCCCCAGTCGAGCGGCTGCCAGGGTCTGGCGACGGTCGGGACGTCCCCGAACAGGGCGAGGACCAGCGCGGCGGAGCCGATGCCCAGGATGTCCGCGGCGCCGTTCAGGACGCCCTGGCGCCAGCGGTGGCGGCGGGCGACGCCGACCAGCACCACGACGGCCAGGCTGACCAGTCCGGCCGGCACCCAGCCGTACAGGAGCAGGACGGCGAGGGTCAGGGCCGCGCCGGAACCCGTGCCGCCCCACCAGCGGTCACGGCCGAGCGCGACGAGGTGTCCGACGATGATGCCGGTGAGGACGGCCAGCGACCAGCCTTCCGTGCCGCCGGGGAAGAGCGCCCGGTCCTCCTGGACCGTGCGGACGATGCCGGTGGTCAGCACGACCACGGCGATTCCGACGACAGCGGCGGGGAATCTCTCCGTCATCCCCGCAAATGCCGCGAAACCGCGCGGGGGTGAGACCGGGGCGGCGCTCTCGGTCGGTTTCATTCCCGTCCCTCTCACAGCCGGCGGAGCCGATGCCACGCGATGGCACGTTGTCATGCCACCACGGCCGGCATCCCTCCACGCAGCCGTGCACGACAGGCGCACGACTCAACAGTAGGCCGCCAAGTGCCCTGGCGGGCAGCGCTCTACAGCTGTTGCCCGAATGCAACCCGCCCATCCGTATCCAACGGATTTGCGCCGAACGGGTGAGCTTGAGGCCCCGATCCGGCCCCCGCGGCCCGCTACTTCCCGGGGTCTGACGGGGGGTCCGACGCGGCGGCCTGCTCAGGGACCTGCTCAGGGGCCTGCTCAGGGGCCGTTCCGGCCGTGGTGCCCGCCGGGGTCCCGACGGTGACCTCGGGGGTCACCGCGGCCTCCGTGGCCGCCTCCGGGCCCTGTTCGAGCAGGATCCCGAACCCCGCCTCGTCCAGGACCGGCACCTTGAGCTGCATGGCCTTGTCGTACTTGGACCCGGGGTTCTCCCCCGCCACCACAAAGGCCGTCTTCTTCGAAACGGCCCCGGCGACCTTCGCGCCGAGGGCCTGGAGCGCCTCTTTCGCGCCGTCACGCGTGAAGTTCTCCAGGGTGCCCGTGACCACGACCGTGAGGCCGGCCAGCGGCCTCGGGCCTTCGTCCTCGCCGCCGCCCTCGTCCTCCGTACGGACGCCCGCGGCCCGCCACTTGCGCAGGATCTCGCGGTGCCAGTCGACCTCGAACCACTCCTTGACGGACGCGGCGATGGTCGGGCCGACGCCCTCGACGGCCGCCAGCTCCTCCTGGGAGGCCTGCTCGATCCGGTCGATGGAGCGGAACTCCCGGGCCAGCGCCTCCGAGGCGACCGGGCCGACATGACGGATCGACAGACCCGTGATGATCCGGGCCAGCGGGCGCTGCCTGGCGGCGGCGATGTGCTCCAGCATGGCCAGGGTGTTGGTCTTCGGCTCGCCCTTCTGGTTGGCGAAGACGGTGACGATCTTGTCCTCGCCGGTCTTCGCGTCGCGCTTGGGCAATCCGCTGTCCTGGTCCAGGACATACGCCTTGATGGGCAGCAACTGCTCGACGGTGAGGTCGAAGAGGTCGCCCTCGTCCAGCAGCGGCGGGGTGGCGGGCTCCAGCGGCTTCGTCAGGGCGGCGGCGGCCACATAGCCGAAGTTCTCGATGTCCAGGCTCTTGCGGCTGCCGAGGTAGAACAGCCGCTCGCGCAACTGGGCGGGGCAGGAGCGGGCGTTGGGGCAACGGAGGTCGATGTCGCCCTCCTTCATCGCGCGCAGCGCCGTACCGCACTCGGGGCACTCCGCCGGCATCACGAACTCGTACGCGTCGTCAGGACGCAGGTCCACCACCGGGCCGAGGATCTCCGGGATGACGTCGCCCGCCTTGCGCAGGACCACCGTGTCGCCGATCCAGACGCCCTTCGATTTCACGACCTCCTGGTTGTGCAGCGTGGCGAACTCGACCTCGGAGCCGGCGACCGTGACCGGCTCCACCTGCGCGTACGGCGTGACCCGTCCCGTGCGGCCGACGCCCACGCGGATGTTCAGCAGCTTGGTGTTGACCTCCTCCGGCGCGTACTTCCACGCGATCGCCCAGCGCGGGGCGCGCGAGGTGGAGCCGAGGCGCCCCTGGAGGGAGATCTCGTCGAGCTTGACGACCACTCCGTCGATCTCGTGCTCCACGGAGTGGCGTCTCTCGCCGAAGGTGGTGATGAACTCCCGCACCCCGTCCAGGCCGTCGACCACCCGGTTGTGCCGGGCCGTCGGCAGGCCCCACTCCCGCAGCAGCTCGTAGGCGTGCGAGAGGCGGTCGATGCCGAAGCCCTCGCGCGCGCCGATGCCGTGCACGACCATGTGCAGCGGGCGGGTGGCGGTGATCTTGGGGTCCTTCTGGCGCAGCGAACCCGCCGCCGCGTTACGGGGGTTGGCGAAGGGCTTGTCCCCGGCCTCCACCAGCCGTGCGTTCAGCTCCTGGAACCCCTCCATCGGGAAGTAGACCTCGCCGCGGATCTCGACCAGGGCCGGGATCCGCTCCCCCGCCAGCCGGTGCGGGATCTCCTGGATCGTCCGGACGTTGGGCGTGATGTCCTCGCCCGTCCGCCCGTCGCCGCGGGTGGCGGCGCGGGTCAGCCTGCCGTGCTCGTAGGTGAGGTTGACCGCGAGGCCGTCCACCTTGAGCTCGCAGAGGAAGTGGTAGTCCGTCGTGCCGACGTCCTTGGCGACCCGGTCGGCCCAGGCGGCCAGCTCCTCGTCGTCGAACGCGTTGTCCAGCGACAGCATCCGCTCGCGGTGCTGGACGGCCGTGAACTCCGTTTCGTACGCCCCCGAGACCTTCTGGGTGGGCGAGTCCGGCGTCCGCAGCTCGGGATACTCCTCCTCCAGCCCCTCCAGGGTGCGCAGCAGCCGGTCGAAGTCGGCGTCGCTGACGACCGGCTGGTCCTTCACGTAGTACCGGAAGCGGTGCTCCTCGATCTGCTCAGCGAGCTGCGCGTGCTGGTCGCGCGCCTGCGCGGGCACCGATGCGGGCTGTGCGTGCTTTTCGCCGGCCACCGTCTTGTCCTCCCGTTACCGTTACTCTGGGTTGTCCGCGAGTGATCTCGCCGCCCGGACGCAGTGAGCGAGCGCCTCGCGTGCGTACGCGGGGGAGGCCCCCGCGAGACCGCACGACGGGGTGATCACCAAGGACTCGGCGAGAGTCCCCGGATTCAGCCCCAGCCTGCGCCACAGCGTCCTGACACCCATGACGCTACCGGCAGGGTCTGACAATGCGGCGTCGGTGCCCGGCACGACCCCGGCGAAGAGTTTGGTGCCCGCCTCCACCGCCTCACCGATGATGTCCTCGTCACGCTCCGTGAGGAGTCCGAAATCGAACGAGACACCGGCCACGCCGGCCCGGCGCAGCAGGGCGAAGGGCACGTCGGGCGCGCAGGAGTGCACGACCACCGCCCCCTCGTCGACCCCGGCGACCTGCCG
Source organism: Streptomyces sp. NPDC087420 (assembly GCF_044744165.1). Classification (NCBI taxonomy): domain Bacteria; kingdom Bacillati; phylum Actinomycetota; class Actinomycetes; order Kitasatosporales; family Streptomycetaceae; genus Streptomyces; species Streptomyces sp. NPDC087420. The sequence continues at coordinate 46,752 of NZ_JBIUXU010000014.1, read as the reverse complement.
GAGCGCGTCCTCGACCAGCTGCCGGTCCGCCGCGCGGTGCGTGCGGTAGCCGCTGGCCGACCGGATGTGGCCGCGCAGGACGGCGGTGAGGGACGGCTCGTCGAGCTGGAGGACCACGCGCGCGCCCGGGATGCGGCGGCGTACGTCCGCGAGGTGGGCCGTGAGCCCCTCGACCAGGGACGCCGTGAGGTCCCGGCAGGCGCCGGGGTCGCTGAGCGCCGACTCGCCGTTGCGCAGCTCCAGGGAGGCGGCCAGCGTCCACGGCCCCACCGCCTGGACCTTGAGCGCGCCCTCGTACCCCTGGGTGAACTCCTCCAGCGCGTCGAGGTCCTCCCCCAGCCAGGACCGGGCCCGCTTGGTGTCCCGCCCCGGCCGGTCGCCGATGCGCCAGCCGCTGGGCTCCACGCGCGCGTAGACCTCGGCGAGCAGGCCCACCGTCCGTCCGATCATGTCGGCGCCCGGCCCCCGGGCGGGCAGTTCCGGCAGGTACGGGAAGTCCTCGAAGGTCCCGGTGACCTGACGGGCCGTCTCCCGCGCGTCCCCGCCGGGCATGGACCCGACGCCGGTGGCGGGGCCCCACGGGACGGTGGCGGGCGCGTCGCCGTCCTCGTGGCTGTTGTCGCCGCGCCGGTCGTCGCTCATCGGCCCGGCCTGATGGTCATGTCGTGGATCTCCGCGTCGCGCGGCAGGTCGAGCGCGGTGAGGAACGCCGTCGCCACCGACTCGGGGTCGATCACGCTCGACGCGTCGTACTCCTTGCCCTCGTGCTGGTGGATCTTGACCTGCATCGGGGTCGCCGTACGCCCCGGGTAGACGGACGTCACCCGGACCCCGTTCGGCCGCTCCTCCTCGCGCAGCGCGTCGGCGAGCGCCTTGAGCCCGTGCTTCGACGCGGCGTACGCGGCCCACTCGGCGTTCGCCCGCAGGCCGGACCCCGAGTTGACGAAGATCACCTGCCCCTTGGCGGCCCGCAGTTGGGGCAGGAAGAGACGGGTCAGTTCGGCCGGGGCGATCAGGTTCACGTTGAGCTGGTGGTGCCAGCCCTTGGGCGAGAAGTCCCCGACGGGACCGAGGTCGACCACCCCGGCGAAGTGCAGGAGCGAGTCCAGGCGGTCCGGGAGGACCTGGTGGGACATGGCCCAGGCGAGCCGGTCGGGGACGGCGAGGTCGCCGACGAGCGCGCGGGAGCCGGGGTAGAGGGCGGCGAGTTCCTTGCCGCGGCCCGCGTCGCGGGCGATCAGCAGCAGGTCGTCGCCGCGCTCGTGGAGCCGGCGGGCGACCACCGCTCCCATGCCGGAGCCGGCCCCGGTGATCAGATGTGTAGCCATGGGGTCATCGTCGCATCACGGGAACACCGCCCCGCACCCACGCGCCCGCGTCCTCCTCCGGCTCACTGCACCCCGAGCGACTCCTCCAGGTACGCGAGCGCCCCGACGCCGTCCTCGGCGAAGAAGACCAGGTCGAGGAGGGGCACCGGCAGGAAGCCGTCCGCGTCCATCCGCTGGAGCTGCTGCTTGAGCCCGTCGTAGAAGCCCGCCGTGTTGAGCAGCACCACCGGCTTGCTGTGCAGGGCGTGCTTCTTCAGCTCCAGGATCTCGGCCGCCTCGTCCAGGGTGCCCAGCCCGCCGACCATGACCACGATCGCGTCGGCCTTCGCGAGGAGCAGCGCCTTCCGCTCCGCGAGATCGCGGGCGACGACCATCTCGTCGGCCTTGGCCCGGGCCGAGTCGGCCAGGAATCCGACGGAGACGCCGACCAGCCGGCCGCCGGCCCGCTCCACCCCGTCGGCGACGACCCCCATCAGCCCCCTGTCCGAACCGCCCCACACCAGCGTGTGACCGCCCTTGCCGATCAGTTCGGCGAATTCACGGGCCGGGCGGGTGTAGCGCTCGTCGAGGTCGGCGGCGGAGAGGAAGACACAGATGTTCATTCGACCACCGTAAAGGTCGGGGTGTCGGGAAGACCACGCGGTTCTCCGGTGCTGAAAGGTGTGGGCGGGTACACAGCGCCGTACATCCCGCCGTACATCCCGAAGGGACAGATGATCATGGCCGCAGGGCACACCATCACCATCGAGCAGGGCACCACCCACGTACGCGTCGTCCGGGACGGGCAGGTGCTCGCCGAGAGCCGCCGTCCGCTGCTCCTGCACGAGACGGGCCTGCCGGTCCGTTACTACATCCCGCCGGAGGACGTCAGGACCGAGTTGCTGACCTCCTCGGACACGAGCACCCACTGCCCGTGGAAGGGCGACGCCTCGTACTGGTCGCTCCCCGACGCCCCCGACCTCGTCTGGGGGTACGAGGAGCCGAAGGAGGAAGTCGCGCAGATCAAGGGGCACTTCTGCTTCTACGACACCGAGGTCCTCGCGGCCTGAGCGCGGGCCGGTCAGGGGCGTGGGCGTGGCCGCGAAAAGAATGTGCGCCCCAGAGCGATGAGTTGTGCCGGCCCCGCCGGTCTCCCCGGTATGAACATTGCGTGCAAGGCGAAGTCGGGGGACGGCACTCTCATCGCGTACCGGCGCACGGGCGGCGGACCGCCCCTGATCCTGGTGAGCGGAACCCTCGGCACCGCCGAGACGGAGACCCGGCTCGCCGAGCTGCTCGCGCCGCGTTTCGAGGTGTTCGTCTACGACCGCCGGGGACGCGGCGCGAGCGGTGACACCCGCCCGTACGAGGTGCGGCGCGAGATCGAGGATCTGGCGAGCCTGATCGCGGAGGCGGGCGGCAGCGCTTCCGTGTACGGCGTCTCCGCGGGGGCCATTCTTGTACTGGAGGCGGCGGCGGCCGGGCTGCCCATCACGCAGTTCGCGCTGTACGAGCCCCCGTACGCCACCGACACGTCGGTCCTGCCGGGCCGTAAGGCGTTCACCGAGCGGCTGACCGACCTGCTGGCCCAGGGGCGGCGGGACGGCGCGGTGGAGCTGTTCCTGTCGATGGTGGGCACGCCGCACGACCTGATCGCCGGGATGCGCCGGTCGGCGGTCTGGCCAGGGCTGAGGGCGCTCGCGCACACCCTGGCGTACGACAACGCCCTGGTGGGCCTGGAGCCGGTTCCCCTGGACCGGCTGGCGACGATCGGGACCCGGGGCATGGTGGTGGACGGGGGAGCCAGTACGAGAGCGTTACGCACGGCCGCGAAGGCAGTGGCCTCGGCCCTGCCTCGCGGCCGTCACCGCACCCTGACGGGTCAGACGCACGAGGTGGCGCCGCACGTGCTGGCGCCGGTGCTGACGGACTTCTTCACGGCGTGACGTCCCCTGCCCGGCTCCATGCCCGGGCTCACCGCACCGCGCCCGCCGGCAGCAGCGCGTGCACGCCCCACACCTGATTGGCGACCTGCGTGACCCGCAGGTCGACCGTCGCACTCGCCAGCGCCAGGGCGGTCGCGCGGTCCAGCCCGAACAGCGACCCCATCCACGTCAGCATGGCGTCCAGGGCCTGCGCCGACGCCTCGTTCAGGTCCGCGTCGAAGCCGAACGTGATCCGCCCCGCCGGCGTCACCGCGTGCACGGTCGGCACCGGCGGCGCCGTCTCCAGGTCCAGCGTCAGCCGGGTGGTCATGCCGCACTCCACCGCCGTACCGGACACCTCGCCGTCCCCCTGGACCGCGTGGCCGTCCCCGACGCACAGCAGCGCGTCGTCCACGGTGACCGGCAGGAACAGCGTGGATCCCGCGACCAGCTCCCGGCAGTCGATGTTGCCGCCGCCCGCCACCCGGGGCGGGACGGTCGGATGCTCGCCCGGTTCCGCCGGCGGCAGGCCGATGACGCCGAGGAAGGGGGCCAGCGACACGGTGTGCCCGTACTGGTCCGTCCCCGTGCCCGCGTCGGCGTCCAGCTCCCACAGCAGCCAGGAGGGCTCGGTGTCCGTGAGGCCGAGCCGCCGGTTGAGCGGGGTGTCCGCGGCGGCGGCCACGGTCCAGCCCCACGGATCGGGCCGCAGCGACTCCACATGGACCGCGAGCGCCGTCCCCGGACGGGCGCCGCGCACGGCTATGGGGCCGGCGAGGCAGTGCCCCGGCCGGCCGTCGAACATCTTGGGCCGCTTCTCCCCCGGGGTGCGCTGCCGCTCCAGGTGGCCCGACGCGTCCAGGGAGTGGACGACGACGGTGTCCCCCGGGTCGACGGTCAGCACCGGGGGCAGGTCGCGCGAGAAGACGTTGGTGACCGTGCCGGGCACGGAGTCCAGCCGGTGTTCGGCCACGGTCTGTGAGCCCTTCCTTAGGAGGTTCGAGGCGGCCGTCAGCCCGCCAGCGCGTCCGTACGGCGCCGCTCGGTCGTCGCGATCGTCGCCGAACCGACCACACGTGTGCCGTCGTAGAGCACGATCGCCTGGCCCGGGGCCACACCACGGACCGGGGCGTCGAACGTGACGCTCAGGGTGCCGTCGATCAGTTCCGCCTCGACCGGCGTCTCGTCGCCGTGGGCGCGGAGCTGAGCGGTGTACGTGCCCCGCCCCTCCGGAGCCGTACCGCCGCACCAGCGGGGCTTGATCGCGGTCAGGGCGGTGACGTCCAGCGCGGCGGCCGGGCCGACGGTGACGGTGTTGTCGACCGGCGAGATGTCCAGGACGTAGCGCGGCTTGCCGTCGGCGGCGGGGTGGCCGATCCGCAGGCCCTTGCGCTGGCCGATGGTGAAGCCGAACGCGCCTTCGTGGCTGCCGATCTTGGCGCCGGACTCGTCGACGATGTCGCCCTCGGCCTTGCCGAGGCGCTTCGCCAGGAACCCCTGGGTGTCGCCGTCCGCGATGAAGCAGATGTCGTGGCTGTCGGGCTTCTTCGCGACGGCCAGGCCCCTGTGCCCGGCCTCCGCGCGGATCTCGTCCTTCGTGGTGAGGGTGTCGCCCAGCGGGAACATCGCGTGGGCGAGCTGGCGCTCGTCCAGGACCCCCAGCACGTACGACTGGTCCTTGGCCATGTCGCTCGCGCGGTGCAGCTCGCGCGCGCCGCCGGGGCCGGTGACGACCGTCGCGTAGTGGCCGGTGCAGACCGCGTCGAAGCCGAGGGCGAGTGCCTTGTCCAGGAGCGCCGCGAACTTGATCTTCTCGTTGCAGCGCAGGCACGGGTTGGGCGTACGGCCCGCCTCGTACTCGGCCACGAAGTCGTCCACCACGTCCTCGCGGAAGCGTTCGGCGAGGTCCCACACGTAGAACGGGATGCCGATCACGTCGGCCGCGCGGCGGGCGTCGCGGGAGTCCTCGATCGTGCAACAGCCCCGCGCGCCCGTGCGGAACGACTGCGGGTTCGCGGAGAGCGCCAGGTGGACGCCGGTCACGTCGTGTCCCGCCTCGGCGGCGCGCGCGGCGGCGACGGCGGAGTCCACACCGCCGGACATGGCGGCGAGCACGCGGAGGGGACGCTGGGTTGTCTGAGTCATAGCTCCACCAGAGTACGTGGACCGGGGAACCACAGTCGCGTGAGTATGCGTTGACGATCACATGGGCGAGAAAAAGGGCAGCCGGCGTGCGGGCGGGACCGGCGGGGACACCGGCAGACCCGGGCGGCGGGCGGTGCTGATCGGCGGCGCGGCCGCGGTGCTGGGCGCGGGCGTCCTGGCGCGGGACAGGCTGGCGCCGTACTGGTGGCGGGTGCCCGGCATCGAGAAGCCGCGCAAGGAGGGCGAGCTGGACTACGCGGCGGCGGAGTGGGTCGCGGCCTCCTCGGCGAACTGGCGGCGGGCGGACCGCCCGGACGACTACCGGGTGGACCGGGTGGTGATCCATGTCGTCCAGGGCAGTTACGCGACGGCGCTGAAGGTCTTCCGGGATCCGGGGCACGCCGCCGCCGCGCACTACGTGGTGCGCAAGGACGGTCATGTGGCGCAGATGATCCGCGAGCTGGACGTGGGCTTCCACGCGGGGAACCGGTCGTACAACGAACGGTCCATAGGCATCGAGCACGAAGGGTTCGTGGACGACAGGGATTCGTTCACGACGGCGATGTACCGCTCGTCGGCGAGGCTGACGGCCGGGATATGCGAGCGGTACGGCATCCCGGTGGACCGCCGGCACATCATCGGCCACGTGGAGGTCCCGGGCACGGACCACACGGACCCGGGCCCGCACTGGGACTGGGGCCGGTACCTGAAGCTCGTACGGGAAGCGAGGGACGCGCCGGACCCGCCCCTCGCTCCCACACCGACTCCGACTCCGACTCCGACCACGGCGAAACCGCGGAAGGCCTAGGCAGGCGGGACCCTCAGCCCCGGGGGGCCAGGTCGATCGCACCGAGTTGTACGAGTGCGTCGAGGATGTCCTCCACGAAGAGTGCCTCGGCGATCCGCCCCTCGCTGACGCGGTAGAAGCCGACTCCGTGCCAGCGGGCGCTCCCACCGGTCGCGGGGACGCCGAGGAACTCCCCTTCGTGCGTGCCGCTGTTGGTGAACAGCAGCACGACGGTGTCGCCGTCGGTGACGGTCCTGAGGATCTCCAGGTGCATCCCGGTGAAGGCCCGCCCGACGTTGGCGGCCAGCATCTCCTTGTAGGGGGCGCGGCCGTGGATCTCACCGAGGCTGCCGCCCCGCCAGATCATGTCCTCGGCCCAGAGGTCGTCCACCACGTCCAGGTCACCGCCGTTGACACACTCCTCGATGAAGCGGTGGACGATCTCTGCCGGCTCTGCTTGGTTCTCCTGTGTGCTCACAGCGCTGCTCCTTGGATCACTGGAAGGTGTAGGTGACGTGGGTGAGGCGTTCGGACAGCTCCCACAGGTCTTTCGCCGTCGCCCGGTCGGCCGCGGCGGGCGGGAGGGCGACGATGCCGGGTGTGCCGCGTCCTTCCATCGGCCCCGTGGGGGCGACGAAGTCGCCCGCGGAGACGGCCGGGTCGGTCGCCGCGAACAGCGACGGCAGGGCCGCCTGGTCGGGCGCCTGCATCATGAGGGGCTGGATCACGCCGGAGACGATGGCCTTCACGACCCGGGGCACGTGCCGCTGGATGCCGGTCATGGCCGCGCCGGGATGGACGGCGACGGCGCTCAGGCTCGTACCGCCGGCGCGCCTCACCAGTTCCTGGGTGAAGACGACATTGGCCAGCTTGGACTTCGTATAGGCGCCCATGGGGGTGTACTTCCGCTCGCTCGCCACATCGTCGAACGTGGTCCCCCGGCTGCGGGCGACCCGGGCGCTGACGGTGACGACCCGGGAGGCGTCCGCGCCCAGCAGGGCGGGCAGCAGGTGGCCGGTCAGCGCGAAGTGCCCCAGATGGTTGGTGCCGAAGGTGAGCTCAAAGCCGTCCTTGGTGGTGCGGCGTTCGGGTACGGCCATCACGCCGGCGTTGTTGATGAGCAGATCGAGGGGCCGGCCGTGGGACAGCACCTTCCCCGCGGCGTCGGACACCGAAGTGAGGTCCGCGAGGTCGAGTTGCAGCGGTATCAGTTCGGCGGAGGGGACTTCCCGGGCGACGGCGGACGCGGCGTCCGCGATCGACGAGGCGGAGCGTCCGGCGAGGATGACGGCGGCCCCCGCGCGGGCGAGTTCCAGCGCTGTCTGGTAGCCGATGCCGGAGTTGGCGCCCGTGACGAGGGCGAGCTTGCCGCGCTGGGAGGGAATGTCGGCGGTGGTCCAGGTGGACGTGGACATGGGAGTTCTCCTTCGGTGAGGGAGGTGAGGCGTACGGGTGGGGCGTACGGGTGGGGCGTCGGCGCTCGTCAGCGGGCCTGAGCCGCTGAGCCGTTCTCGTACAGCGAGTTGATCCAGGAGGCGGTGCGCCCGAAAGCGACGTCGGCCAGCGGGGTGCCCATGTTGGTGAAGGCGTGCGCCGCTTCCGGCCACACGTCCAGGTCGGCCCGGTTGCCGGCGAGCTGCCAGAGTCCGGCGAGGAAGACCGAGTCGTCGCGCAGGGGATCGAGCGCGCCCACCGTGAACAGGGCGGGCGGCAGCCCGGTGAGGTCCGCGTAGAGGGGGGACAGGGACGGATCCCTGCGGGCGTCGGAGTCCAGCCCGGGCAGACCGAGGGCGGTCAGGCCGTCGAGCCAACTGCGCGGCAGGACAAGGGTGGTGTCGTCCGCGCGGCGGACGCTGGGTGTGAACGACAGGTCGTACGCACCGCAGTCGAGAAGGACCCCGTCGAGCAGGGCGAAGGCGGGCTCGGCCGCGTCGCGCAGGCGGAGGGTGACGGTGGCCGAAAGGTGTCCGCCGGCCGAAATGCCCCCGATCAGAAGGCTGCGGGTGCCGAACCGCGTCCGGGCCTCGGCGGCGGCCCAGCGAGCCGCGGCCAGGCAGTCGTCGATCTGTTCGGCGATGGTCGCCTCGGGGACAAGCCGGTAGTCCGGACTGACGACGGCCACCCCGCACGCCCGGGCGATGCGGTCGTTGAAGGCTTCGTCGTCCTCCGGCGCCCCGGCGGCCCAGCCGCCGCCGTGGATGTGCAGGAACACCCCCCGTACCGGGCCGTCCGGTGTGAAGACACGAAGGCGCAGATCGCCGCCCCCCGGGCCCGCGATGGTGATGTCCTCGGGCGGCAGGACGGACGAGGGCTGCGCGGGCGTGGTCATCAGCCGCAGCATGGCCAGTCCCTCCGCGGTAGTGACGTCGACCACCGGCATCCGCGCGAGTACCAGATTGGCTTCCTTCTGGGCGTCGATCAGCTTCGCGTCGAGACCGGTGACGACGGTGCCGTCGAAGGACACCGGGGAGGAAAGGGGGGAGGGAGACGAGGAGGAGCAGCGAGTCACGGGGATCGTCCTTTCCGGACGGAGAGTTCAGGGGGAGTCGAAGCGATCCGGGACGGTGACGGCGGGCGCTCGGCGCCGGGCCCGGATCAGGCGAGGAAACCGCCGTCGACGGAGAAGTGGGTGCCCGTGACGTAGGAGGCGGCGTCGGACAGGAGGAAGCAGATCGCCTCGGCCGTCTCGGCGGGCCGCCCTGCCCGCCGCGCGGGAATGCCCTCGGCGATACGGCGGGTCGACTCGGCGTCGGTGTCCGACATGGGAGTCGCGATCACACCGGGCTGCAACTCGTTGATCCGTACACCGCGTTCCGCGTACTCGACGGCGGCCGACCGGGTCAGCCCCCGTACACCGTGCTTGCTCGCGGAGTAGGCCCCGTACCCGGTGAGGCCCCGGTCCGCGTAGACGCTCGACACGTTGACGACGGCCCCGCCACCGGCGGCGCGTATCGCGGGGATCTGGTACTTCAGCCCGTAGAAGACCGCGGAGAGATTGATCGCGATCGTCTCGTCCCACGCCTCCACGGTGAGGTCGCCCAGATCGCTGATGCCGCCCGTCACGGCGGCGTTGTTCACGGCGAGGTGCAGCGCGCCGAACTCCTCGACGGTCGCCGCCACCGCAGCGCGCACCTGCTCCGCGTCACTCACGTCGGCGGGTATCTCCAGCGCCCGCCCGCCGGCCTCCGCTATCCGGCCGGCGACCTCCTTCAGGGGGGCCGGACGCCGCCCGACCAACCCCACCGCCGCGCCTTCGCGCGCCAGTTGCTCGGCCGTGGCCGCACCGATACCGCTCCCGGCGCCGGTCACCAGCGCCACTTTGCCCGCGAACCTTGCCATGACAGACATCACCCTTCGGCACGGTCGGCCGCTTTCGACCAACCAGATAGTTGATTGAAGCAGCGCCAAATCACACTGTCAACCATCCGGTTAGTCGATGACTGAGCCAGAACCCTTGCGGCAGGCGACTATGCACTTGCAGTTAACTAACCGCACGGTTGATTTGAGAGAGTCCACATGCATGCATCTTTCCAACCATTCAGTCGAAGACGGCCGCATCCGGACAGCCGTCGGCCTCAGCCGCGGGTGTCTTCGGGTTTTTGAGCGGAGGCCTCGCCGGCCGTCGCGGACGCGGTACGCGAGCTCGCGCGAGGCCGTTTCGACGGCCGACCGCCCTCGAAGCGCCCCGGCCGGCCGTCCTCAGAGACAACCAACCAGTTAGTAAGATACTCTGGGGGGATGATACGAGACGCTCAGGCCACCCAGCAGCGGCTGCTGGAGGCTGCCGCAGAAGAGTTCTCCCAGTACGGCATCGCCGGGGCGCGGGTCGACAGGATCGCCCTCGCCGCTCAGAGCAACAAGGCCCAGATCTACCACTACTTCGGCAGCAAGAACCTCTTGTTCGACGCGGTGATGAACGACCTCGTGGCCAAGACCGCGAGCCAGATTCCCATCGACGTCCATGACCTGCCGGACTACGCGGGGAAGCTCTTCGACCGTTACGAGGAAAATCCGCGGGTCGCCCGGCTCGCCACCTGGTACCGCCTGGAGCGCACCGTCACGACCGACCAGATCGAGGTGCTGGCCGACACCATTCACGACGAGCTGGAAGCGATCCGCCAGGCTCAGGTCGCGGGGGTGCTGCCCTCGCGGTACCGGCCCGCCGATCTGCTGAACCTGGTGCTCCACCTGTCGTTCCTGTGGGCCTTCGTCTTCCCCGAACTCCAAGGCCACTTGAAGAGGGACTCGCGCAGCCACCGGCGACGTGTGCTGACCGACGCGGTGGCGGCGCTGCTCACGGAAGACCACACCGCCCCGGAGGAACCAAAAGATCCGCCGGGCATCCCTAGCTGAGGCCCGCGCTTCTGGCCCGCTCGACCGCCGGGCCGATCGCGGCCGCGAGCGCCTCGACGTCCTCGCGGGTCGACGTGTGGCCGAGCGAGAAGCGCAGGGTGCCGCGTGCCAGGTCGGGATCGCTGCCGGTGGCCAGCAGAACGTGGCTGGGCTGGGCGATCCCCGCCGTGCACGCCGAGCCCGTCGAGCAGGCGATGCCCTGGGCGTCGAGCAGGAGGAGCAGCGAGTCGCCCTCGCAACCGGGGAAGCTGAAGTGCGCGTTGGCGGGCAGGCGGTCGACGGGGTCGCCGCCGAGGACCGCGTCGGGGACGGACTTCCGTACCGCGTCGACCAGTTCGTCCCGCAGGGCGCCGATCTCCCGGGCGAAGTCCGCGCGCCTCTCGGCGGCGAGGCGGCCCGCGACGGCGAAGGCGGCGATGGCGGGCACGTCGAGGGTGCCGGAGCGCACATGGCGTTCCTGACCGCCGCCGTGCAGGACGGGCACGGGGGTGTACTCCCGGCCCAGGAGGAGCGCGCCGATGCCGTACGGGCCACCGATCTTGTGGCCGGAGACGGTCATCGCGGCGAGTCCCGACGCGCCGAAGTCCACTTCGGTCTGGCCGACGGCCTGGACGGCGTCGGAGTGCAGCGGGATGCCGAACTCCGCCGCGATCTCGGCCAGTTCGGGTACGTGGGTGAGGGTGCCGATCTCGTTGTTGGCCCACATGACGGTGGCGAGGGCCACGTCGTCGGGGTCGCGCGCGATGGCCTCGCGCAGCGTCTCGGGGCGGACCCTGCCGTACGCGTCGACCGGAAGGTACTCGACGGTGGCGCCCTCGTGCGTGCCGAGCCAGTCGACCGCGTCGAGGACGGCGTGGTGTTCCACCGGGCTGGCCAGCACGCGTGTCCTGGCCGGGTCCGCGTCGCGGCGGGACCAGTACAGCCCTTTCACGGCGAGGTTGTCGGCCTCCGTGCCGCCCGAGGTGAAGACCACCTCGCTGGGCCGCGCACCGAGGGCCTCCGCGAGCGCCTCGCGGGCCTCCTCGACGGTACGGCGGGCGCGGCGGCCGGGGGCGTGGAGCGAGGACGCGTTGCCGGCGAGGCCGAGCTGGGCGGTCATCGCGTCGATCGCCTCTGGCAGCATCGGGGTGGTCGCGGCGTGGTCGAGGTAAGCCATGATGTGCTCGATTCTACGAGCCGTTGGAGCGAGCGCTCGCCGCCGGGGCCGGTGCGGGTGCGGGTGCCGGGTGCGGGTTACTGCTTGTCCTCAATCGCCGGACGGGCTTGGGTGTGCCGCTGCGGCCCGGTGGCCTGGTGCGGGTTGTCGCCGGGGGCCGGGCAGGGGTCGTGTCCTGCACTGCATGTTTTACGTCGCGTTCAACGACTCCGAATTGCGTGACGATCGCCATGCGACACAAAACACGCTCTACGTTCCGGACACGACCCCTGCCCGTCCCCCTTCCAGGCCCGCGTCAAAACCCGGCCCACCCCGGTGCGGGGGAAGTCATCTCCGCTACCGGGCCCGCGTTGAGGCGTTGGCCCACCCGGGCGGGCGGGGTCGTTCAGTCTCCCCGGCGGCGTGAGGGGGGCGGGGTCGGAGGAGGTGCGTGTGTCCGGACGTAAAGCGTCGCAACTCGCGCGAAGCGCGGTGAGGATAGCAGTCCGGACACACGTACCTCCGGAGGCCCCGCCCCCCGCCACCACGACAAACCCAGCCCGTCCGGCGATTGAGGACATCAGTGACCCGCGCCAGACACCGGGCGCAACGCTCTCGGCGCCCGCCAATGAAACCGCATCGCCAAAAGCCTCAGCACAAACGCGGTCACCGCCGCGAGGCCACTCGTCACCCCGTTCAGCGCGTCGAAGCGTATGCACAACGCCACCACGGCCGCGCCGACAATCGCCGGCACCGCGTACAGATCGCGGTCCCAGCGCAGCAGCGACGGCACCTCGTTGGCGAGTACGTCACGCAGCACCCCGCCCCCGACCGCCGTCGCCAGGCCCAGCGCCGCCGACGCGGTCAGGCCGAGGCCGTGGTCGTACGCCTTGGTCGTACCGGTGACACAGAAGAGTCCGAGCCCCGCCGCGTCGAAGACGTTGACCGCGCCCTGGATCCGCTCCACCTGGGGGTGCAGGAAGAACACCAGCGCGGTCGCCACCAGCGGGGTGGAGAAGTAGCCGAGGTCGGTGAAGGCCGCCGGCGGTACGGCCCCGATGACGAGGTCGCGCAACAGCCCCCCGCCCAGCGCGGTGATCTCGGCGAGCACCGCCATGCCGAAGACGTCGAAGTTCTTCCGGACGGCGAGCAGGGCGCCGGATATCGCGAAGACGAAGATCCCGGCGAGGTCCAGGGCGTGCTGGACGGAGGGGGTGATGAGGTCGTGGAGCACCCGGTCATTGTGCCGGGCGCCCCGGGCCGGGGTACCAGAAGGCTCCCGGCCCGCCTCTTCTCCGCCCTGCCCCCGGCCTACTCCTTGGTGGTGCTCTGCGCGCCGCCCGCCTCGGGAGCGGTGGCAGGAGCCTCAGAGGTCACAGCCTGCGACGCCGGCCCCGTCACGTCCACCAGCTCGATCGCGTCCCGCGCCGCCGCCAGCAGCACCGTGTCCTGCGGCGCCTGGTCGGGCGCGTTCTCCGGGTGGTGGCACGCCACCTGCTGGCCCGGCTTGAGCAGCTGCATGGGCGGGTCGATCGTCTTGCAGATCTCCGTCGCCTTCCAGCACCGCGTGTGGAAGCGGCACCCGGTCGGCGGCGAGATCGGCGACGGGACGTCGCCCTTGAGCAGGATGCGGTCGCTCTTCACACCGCGCCGCCGGGGGTCCGGGACGGGCACGGCGGACATCAGGGCCTTCGTGTACGGGTGCATCGGAGCCGAGTACAGCGACTCACGGTCCGCCAGTTCCACGATCTTGCCGAGGTACATGACCGCGATCCGGTCCGAGACGTGCCGGATGACCGACAGGTCGTGGGCGATGATCACGTACGTCAGGCCCAGCTCGTCCTGGAGGTCGTCCAGCAGGTTGACCACCTGCGCCTGGATCGACACGTCCAGCGCGGACACCGGCTCGTCGGCGACGACGAGCTTCGGGTTGAGCGCGAGCGCGCGGGCGATGCCGATGCGCTGGCGCTGGCCGCCGGAGAACTCGTGCGGGTACCGGTTGTAGTGCTCGGGGCTGAGCCCCACCAGCTCCAGCAGGCTCTGGACCTTCTTCTTGACGCCGCCCTCGGGCTCGACGCCCTGGAGCTTGAACGGCGCGGACACGATCGTGCCGATCGTGTGCCGCGGGTTCAGCGACGAGTAGGGGTCCTGGAAGATCATCTGGACGTCGCGCCGCATCGGGCGCATCCCGCGCACACCCAGGTGCGAGATGTCACGGCCCTGGAACTCGACCTGGCCGCCGGTCGGCTCCAGCAGACGCGTGATCAGCCGCCCCATGGTCGACTTGCCGCAGCCCGACTCGCCCACCACGCCCAGCGTCTCACCGGAGCGCACGTCGAAGTCGATGCCGTCCACGGCCTTGACCGAGCCGACCTGCCGCTGGAGCAGGCCCTTCCTGATGGGGAAGTGCTTCTGGAGCCCGGTGACCCTGAGCAGCGTCTCGCCCGGGGCGGGGTCCTTGGTCAGGAGGCCGGCGCCGGCGCTCTGGGCGGGAATCGTCACGTCTTTGTCCTCGCTCACAGCTTGGGCGCAATCTCTTCGGTCCAGATGCGGTCCCGGTCCTGCTCCGACATGTGACAGGCCGCCCAGTGCCCGCTCTCGACCTGGGTCAACTCGGGCCGCGTGGTGCGGGTGATGTTGCCCTTGGGTACGTCGGCGTAGGGGCAGCGCGGGTTGAAGGCGCAGCCCGTCGGCATGTTGATCAGGGAGGGCGGGGAGCCCTTGACCGGGATGAGGCGCTCGGTCTGTTCCCTGTCGATGCGCGGCATGGAACCGAGCAGACCCCAGGTATAGGGGTGCCGGGGCTCGTAGAAGACCTTCTCGGCGGGCCCGCGCTCGATGCACCGGCCGCCGTACATCACGAGGATGTCGTCGGCCAGTTCGGCGACGACGCCCAGGTCGTGCGTGATGATGATGACCGCCGAGCCGAACTCCTTCTGGAGGTCGCGGATCAGGTCCAGAATCTGGGCCTGGACCGTCACGTCGAGAGCCGTGGTCGGCTCGTCGGCGATCAGCAGGTCGGGGTTGTTGACCAGCGACATCGCGATCATCGCGCGCTGCCGCATGCCGCCCGAGAACTCGTGCGGGTAGGAGTCCACCCGCTTGTCGGGCTGCGGGATGCCGACGCGGTCGAGCATCTCGATGGCCCGGCGGCGCGCGGCCTTCTTGTCCACCTTGTGGTGGACCTGGTAGGCCTCGATGATCTGCTTGCCGATGGTGTAGTACGGGTGCAGGGCGGACAGCGGGTCCTGGAAGATCATCGCCATGTCCCGGCCGCGGAGCTTGCGCACCCGGTCCGGTGAGGCGGTGAGCAGTTCCTCGCCGTTCAGCCAGATCTCTCCGGAGACCTGCGCCTTGCGCTTCCCGTACTGCCCGGTGGTGTGCAGCCCCATGATGCCCATCGAGGTGACGGACTTCCCGGAGCCGGACTCACCGACGATGCCGAGGGTCTTGCCCTTCTCCAGCTGGAAGCTGAGGCCGTCGACCGACTTGACCAGACCGTCGTCCGTGGGGAAGTGGACGCGGAGGTCTCGTACGTCGAGAAACGCCTCGGAGGGGCGGGCGCCCCCGGCGACGGGCTCGCCGATGGCGGAGCCCGTCCTGCTCAGGTCGGTCATGCGAGCCTCACTCGAGGGTCGATCACGGCGTACAGGATGTCCACGGCCAGGTTCGCGAGAATCACCGCGAGGGACGTGATCAGCGTGACGCCCAGGATCACCGGCAGGTCCCGGTCGTTGATCGCCTTGAGCACGGCCTGGCCGAGGCCGGGAAGGCTGAAGGTCGTCTCGGTGAGGATCGCGCCGCCGATGAGGGCGCCGAGGTCCATGCCGAGCAGGGTGAGGATCGGCGTCATCGTGGAGCGCATGGCGTGCTTGCCGATGACGACGGGTTCGCTCAGGCCCTTGGCCCTGGCGGTGCGGATGTAGTCCTCACCCATCACCTCCAGCATGGTGGCTCTGGTGATGCGGGCGTACATCGCCGCGTACAGGAAGGCGAGCGTGACCCAGGGCAGGATCATGCCGCCGAACCATCCGGTGAAGCTGTCCGCCAGTGGTACGTACGAGGCGTCCAGCCAGCCCAGGCTGTAGTGGAAGATCGCCAGCGAGAGCAGACCGGTGAAGTAGATGGGCAGCGAGACGCCGCTCAGCGCGACGAGCATCGCGCCGCGGTCCCAGAAGGAACCGCGCTTGAGCGCCGACAGGACACCCGCCGCGAGGCCGAAGACCAGCCACAGGACGGCCGCACCGAGCGCCAGCGCCAGGGTCACCGGCAGACGGTCGGTGAGCACCGGCCAGATGGCCTGCTCGCTGCGGAACGAGTAACCGAAGCAGGGAGCGGCACAGTTGGTGACGTCTCCGCCGGCCGAGTAGGTGCGCCCGACAAAAATGCCCTTGAAGAACTCCCAGAGCTGGACGAAGATCGGGTCGCCCAGTTGGAGCTTCTGCCGGATGGCCTCCACGGCCGCGGCGTCGGACGTCTTGCCCACGTACATCGTGGCCGGGTCGACGCCCGCCCACTTGGGGACAAGGAAAAAGATGCAGAAGACCACCAACATGATGACCACCAGCATCACTGCGACGGCCATGAGCCGCCTGATGAGGTATGCGAGCACTGCTCTCGGCCCTGCGGCGGGACCGCGGGCCACCGGAGTTCGTCCGGTGGCCCGCGATCACGCCACGCCGGCCTTCACCTGCCTTTCGTGCCGTACGGCGGGTGTACCGGTGGTGGTTACTTCACAACGCCCAGGCTGGTGAAGTCGTAGTTACCGCTGTACCCGTCCGTCGTGTAGACGTTGGTCAGCCGGCTGGAACGCCAGTTGATGAACTTCTCGAAGGTGAAGGGCAGGTAGTACGCGCCCTCGCTCACCTGGTGGTTGATCTCGGTCGCGATGGAGGCCTTCTTCGCGGGGTCGAGCTCGGTGGTGAACTTGTCGAAGTTGGCGTCGATCTTCGGGTCCTTGATCAGCGCGAAGTTGTTGTTGGCGCTGGGCAGGATGTACTTGCTGTCCCACAGCGGCACGCCATAGCCCTGGACCGACGGGAAGTCGGGGCCCCAGCCCATGATGATGATGCCGTAGTTCTTCTTGTTGACGATCGTCGGGTTACCGATGATGCCCGAGGTCTGCGCACCGTCGTACTGGTCGAGCTCGGCGGTGATGCCGATCTTCTTCAGCGACGCCTGGAGCGACTGGGCGCTGGCGACCTCGACGGGCTTGTTGTTGCGGACCGCGATGGTGGTCTTGAAGCCGTTGGGCTGACCGCAGGCCTTGAGCTCTTCCTTGGCCTTCGCGATGTCGCCCTTGCCGTCGTTGGCGAGCACGTTGTACGGGTCGTACTGCTGGCCCTCGGAGCCCGGGACCGACGGGGGCAGCATGTTGGTGCCGATGTCGCCACCCGCGAGCGGGCCGCCACGCGCGGTCTGGATCGACTTGTGGTCGGCCCCGTAGATGACCGCCTTGCGGCAGTGGATGTTGTCGAACGGCTTCACGCTCTGCGGGAACACGGCGTACCGGATGTAACCCGAGACCGGGTTGTCCAGGTTGTTCTTGTGCTCCTTGAGCGCCTTGATGCGCGCCTGCGGGGAGAGACCGGTCTGCGAGAAGTCCAGGTCGTAGTCGCCCGCGAGGAGACGGTTGTCCATCTCGTCCGCGTTGGTGAAGAGCGTGATCGTGATCTTGTCCGGGAGCGCCTTGCGGACCGGGTCCGAGGACTGCTTCCAGGCGGTGTTACGGACGAGCACCGTGCCCTTGTTGGGCGTGTAGGACTCGAACTTGTACGGGCCCGAGGAGAACGGGTGCAGGCCGTACTTGGACTTGGTGTCCTTGTCCTTGCGGACCGGGGACGAGGAGGTCAGGGCGAGCATCTCCTGGAAGTCCGAGTTCGCCGTCGGCAGGTGGAAGACGATCGTCTTCGGGTCCGGCGTCTCGATGGCCTTCAGGCCGTCCTTGGACGTGTCCTTGTACGGGCCCTTGTACTTGCCCTTCGGGTCCAGGACGTCCTTCAGGTAGACCGGACCGCCGGACAGCACGTCCTGCGCCCACTGGCGCTCGATGCCGTACTTGACGTCCTCGGAGGTGATGGTCTTGCCATCCTCCCAGGTGATGCCGTCACGCAGGGTGTACGTGTAGGTCTTCCCGTCGGGGGAGACCTTCGCCAGGCCCGTCGCCAGGTCCGGGGTGACCTCGGCGCCGGGCTTGCCCGGCTCCGCCTTGTTCGTCACCAGCTGGCGGCTGTAGTACCGCATGAAGTTCCACACGACGCCGTAGTAGGCGCGCGTGGTGTCCCAGGAGTCGGTGTCCTGGACGCTCGCGAACTTGAGCGTGCCGCCCTTCTTGGCGGACGCGTTGGCGATCTTGTTGTTGCCCGCGTCGAAGCCGGCGGCGGCGCTCTTGCCGCCCTCGTCCTTCGTGTCGCTGCCGCCGCCGCACGCCGCGGTGCCCAGCAGTGCCGCGGACACGAACGCAGCGGCGAAGACCTGCTTGCGCCGACCTCTGGTGCGTAGGGATGTCACGATCTCGGATCCTCCGTGTGAGTAACTGCCCGTGTGGAATGGACGGGCTTTGATGTACCGCAGTTCAGCGCGAACCCTTCGGGTCGAGCGCGTCACGCACGCCGTCGCCGAAGAGGTTGAAGGAGAGCACGGTGATGAAGATGGCCAGACCCGGAATGATCATGTACATCGGATCCGAGTCGTAATAGCTCACCGCGGAGGAGAGCATCTGCCCCCATGAAGCGGTGGGGGGCTTCACCCCTACACCCAGGAAGCTCAGGGCCGCCTCGGTGAGGATGTTCGTGGGGATCATCATCGTGGTGTAGACGATGATCGGCGCGATGATGTTGGGCAGCAGCTCCTTGAACAGGATGTACGTCTGCCCGGCACCGAGGCTGCGGGCCGCCTCGACGTACTCCCGCTCGCGCAGGGAGAGCGTCTGGCCGCGGACGACACGGCCGACGTACGGCCAGCCGAAGAAGCCGATCACCAGGATCATCACCAGGAGCCGCACACCGCTGCCGCTCAGGCCGAGCATGTCGTTCGGCATGACGGAGACGAGCGCGATGATGAACAGCAGCTGCGGGAACGAGAGCAGCATGTCCATCACGCGGCTGATGAGCGAGTCCAGCCAGCCGCCGAAGTAGCCGGCGAGGACGCCGAGGATCGTGCCGAAGACCACCGCGACGAGGGCGGAGAGGAAGCCGACCAGCAGCGAGACCTGGGCGCCGTAGACGATCCGGGCGAAGATGTCGCGGCCGTTGACCGGCTCGACGCCGAACCAGTGGTCACCGCTGATGCCGCCGAAGGATCCCGTCGGGGTCGAGAAGAGAGGGTCGATCAGGTCTTCGTGGTAGTCGTCGGGCGACTGCCCTGCCAGGTGGGTGATCAGGGGCGCGAGGATCGCGACCAGGATCAGCAGAAGCACGACGGTGCCGCCGGCGAGAGCCAGTTTGTCCCGCTTCAGGCGCCCCCAGGCGATCCGGCTGAGGGAACGCCCCTGGACCGACTTCCCCGCAACGGCGGCGACTTCTTCAGTCGCGCTCGGGGCCGTTTCGGTGGTCGGCTCGTGCAATGGTGCCGTCATCGTGGCAGAAACCCTCTCTCAACCGGCGGTGACCGGCCCGCACTTGCCGCTGTAGCGGCCCGTTCCCTTAAGCAGCGCGAGCAGTGGTCTGACTCCGTCACGCGGGCCGAGCTACTCGCACACAGGCCCGAAAGGCCATGCATGCGGGGAGTCTTCATTGCCGCTGTGATCACCCGCCAGCCCCCCAGGGGAATGGATGCCTAACCGTGATGCTGTTAGAGGTGTTCCGTTATCCGGACTGCGGGTAACCATGGGCGGACGACTGCCATTGGCGGCGATATGACCACCAAGCGCGCCAAGCCCCCACCTTCCGGCGAATAGTGGACATTCCGCCCTCAAGCTCACGACCCGGGCGGCTCTACGCGCGTCCGGCCCGACCTTCCGCCCGCAATGCCTGTTTTGCCGGACACGGGTGGATGTAGTGTGCACGCTCCGTGCGGAGCGCTCCGTCTCAGTGAGCGCGCGACCCTCAGTAAGCGCGGGACGCGGGTGGCGGATATCCGTACCCCGTCGCCGGGGCCGGGGACGCGTGCGCCTCGCGGTCGTAGAAGGGCCGCGTGTTGGCCCGCAGCCACATCGTCACCGGGTCGTACTCGTCGGACATCGCGACCGTCGAGACGGGCAGCCCGTCCGGGACCGCGCCGACCGACTGCCGCATCATCGTGCGGACGGAGTCGACGGAACCGGGGCTCGTGTCGTACAGGTCCAGGCCGATGGCCAGGTACGGGGCGCCGAGCGCCGGCTGGACCCAGGCACGGCGCAGCGCCCGGACCGCGGGGGTGCGGTGCGCGTTCTGGGTGAGCTGGGCGTAGAACTGCGGGATCTCGATGGCCGGCTCGGACAGCCGCAGCGGTCCCGCGGGCATCCGGTCGAGGCCGGTGGCGATCCGGCGCAGGTCGAGCCAGGGGATGCCGAGGCCGCCGCCGGGGGTGTGCGGATTGAGCCAGATCCCCCAGCGGTCCGGATACAGGACACGGGCGATGTCGCGGCCCGTGACCACTTCGTGCGTACGGGTCCAGCCGCTGACGGCCAGCTCCTGGGCGGAGGTCACACAGGGCGCGTAACCGAGGCCCTCCACCTGCATGTTGCCGTACTGGGCGTCGGGCGAGCCCGCGCGGCCCTGCCAGAGGAGCATCCAGACCCGGTCCTCCGCCAGGGCCTGGAGCAGCGCCTCGTACGCGTCGTAGCGTCCTGGCGTCACCTGGCGGAGCAGCTGCTCGGCCCGGCCGGCCGCCGCGGTACCTGACGCGCTCACCCTGGGTCCCGCCCCTCTTCGATCCACCATTCGACCGTCTCCCCCCGCAACGCGGCGCGGCCCGTCATGAAACCAGCTTAAGCGGCGCTTATGACAGCGCCCCGACCGCATGGCCGCGCGTCCCGGGGCGTACGTCCCGGGACGCGGCCACGCGGGTACCCACCCGGGTCGTCCGCGCGCCCCAGGCCCGGCCGGCCCGGCCCACCCCTACCCGCGCCGGTAGAACGGGCGCACGCGCGCCAGCATCCAGGCGCCGACCGGGTCCTGCGTCATGTCCAGGAGGACGAGGTTGACCGGCCAGGGCACCTGGACCCGGCCGAGCGCGCGCCCGAGGGCGTCCATCGGCGCGTTGCGGTCCGTGGGGTCCGTGGCCTCCCAGGAGGAGAGCTGGACGCCCACGAAGAGCACGGGCGGCTCGCCCTCGACGCTGGCGAGGGCGCGGCGGGCCGAGACGACGACCCCGGACGCCTCGAACTCGGCGGAGGCCGCGGCGAGGAAGTCGACCGGGTCCTCCTGCCAGTCCGGCTGGAAGAGCCTGACCCGGCCGCCGGTGGCGGGGCCGTCGAGCGGGGTGCGGCCCACCCGGCACAGCTCGGCGACGGCGAGCGGCGGCAGCGGCATGCCGACCGCGCCGCCGGGGTTCACGACGATCCCGAGCTGCGGGGGCAGCCCGCGGGCGAACTCGCGCGCCGGGGCCACGGTGAAGGGCATGTGGGCACCGACGCACCCCATGAACTGCTGCTCGGAGCTGAACACCGGGACGTACGGGGCGCCTTCGATCTCGATCGTCGGCAGGTCGAGACTCTGGCTGTCGGGGCCGCCGCCCTGGGGCAGCGGCACCCAGACCTGGCTGCGCCCGAGCACCTCCACGAGCCGTCCGCCCGCGGCGTCGTTCCCGAGCGAGGCCGCGAGCACCTCTTCGAGCTCGTTGCCGGGCCATGCTGTGTCCACGCGCTCCACCCCTCCACTCACCTGCTTCCCTGCGGCAGCACCCTAGGGTGTGCCGCCCGTGAACGCGATGGCGGACAGGGTCCTGGCCGCCGGCCTGTCCAGCAGGGTCGCCGAGGCGCAGCCCCCCGGGAGGCGGCCCGACTCGGCGTCCTTGAGAAGGCGGCGGACCGCGCGCCGGTGGCGGGCGAACGCGTACCCCGAGACGCCCCGGCCGCGCTCGCGCTGGCCCGCGCGGGCCACCCCGGGCGTGACGTCCAGCAGGACGAGGTGGAGGCGGCGGCCGCGCACCCGGGCGTCGCGGGCCAGCCAGCGCCGTACCCAGGTCTGCGTACCGCAGTCGTGCACGATCACGCTCTCGCCGGAGCGCAGCGCGCGCCACAGCCCGGCGTAGTGGGCGATCCGCACCAGCGGGCGGTACACCGCGTACGGCAGGCGGCGGGGCAGCCGGCCCGCCCAGCGGTCCCTGGTGTCCTGCGAGTCGATGCCGCCGCCCGCGGCCGTCCTCCGTATCAACGTGGACTTGCCGCTGCCCGGCAGGCCGGAGACGACCACGACGTCCCCCGGCGCGAAGAAGAGGGTGCCCGGCACCCTGCCGTCCCGGCCGCGCAGGTCACGGACCACCGGTGCGGGCCGCGCCGGGACGTCCCGGGCCGCGGTCACACCCGGCTGGACGGGCACCCCGGACGCCGACACGCCCGCCGCCCCCGACGCCGCCACCCCTGTCGCTGTCACATACGCACCGGACCCCTGCGACGTCATCGCCGTCCCCCTGTCAGGTCGGACACCCTGGCCCTTGACTGGCCCTCGACCCCTGCCAGACCCTTGCCCAATAAAGTGTAAAGAATTGGTAATGCCACGCAAGCCTTTCACGGGGCGTGGCGGGTCGTCGCCACGTTCAGGGCCTCTCTCCCCCACCCGCGTGCGATGCGTGCGATGATGACGGCGCCAACTGCATACAGGCCGTTTGAATCCACGCGGGAGAGTCCCGGTTCACCGTGTGCGCCGGGCGCCGAAGGAGCAAGTTCTCCCCTTGAATCTCTCAGGCCCCGTACCGCGTGGATGAGGCAGATCTGAAAAGCGGGCCGCCGTCGCGGTCCCACCCAAGGTGCAAGTCACGACCGTGAGCACGTACGGAAAGTCGTCCGTGGTTCCGTACGGTCGTGGTGAACCTCTCAGGTTCCGATGACAGATGGGGAGGACCGTCCTCGTCGTCATGCCCTGGGAGTCACCACCATGAACTCTGCCCCGAGCAGCACCCCCCGCCTCACCGCCCTCGACGCGGTGCACCGCGCGCTGGGCGCGACCATGACCGACTTCGCGGGCTGGGACATGCCCCTGCGGTACGGGAGCGAGCGCGACGAACACCTCGCCGTCCGTACGAAGGCCGGCCTGTTCGACCTCTCGCACATGGGCGAGATCACCGTCACCGGGCCGCGGGCGGCCCAGCTGCTGGACCACGCGCTGGTGGGCAACATCGGGGCGGTCGCCGTCGGCCGCGCCCGCTACACGATGATCTGCCAGGAGGACGGCGGGATCCTCGACGACCTGATCGTCTACCGCCTCGGCGAGGACGAGTACATGATCGTCGCCAACGCCTCGAACGCCCAGACGGTCCTGGACGCGCTGACCACCCGCGCGGCGGGCTTCGACGCGGAGGTACGGGACGACCGGGACGCGTACGCGCTGCTCGCGGTCCAGGGCCCGGAGTCCCCCGGCATCCTGCGGTCGCTCACGGACGCCGACCTGGACGGCCTGAAGTACTACGCGGGCCTGCCCGGCACGGTCGCGGGCGTCCCCGCGCTCATCGCCCGTACCGGCTACACCGGCGAGGACGGCTTTGAACTGTTCGTCGAGCCCGCGCACGCGGAGACGCTCTGGCAGGCGCTGACCGAGGCCGGCGCCCCGGTCGGCCTGGTGCCCTGCGGGCTGTCCTGCCGGGACACCCTCCGCCTGGAGGCGGGCATGCCGCTGTACGGCAACGAGCTGTCCACGGCCCTCACCCCCTTCGACGCGGGCCTGGGCCGGGTCGTCAAGTTCGACAAGACCTCCAACGGAGGCGACTTCGTCGGGCGCAAGGCCCTGGAGGCCGCCGCCGAGCGCGCCGCCGCCGCCCCGCCGCGCAAGCTGGTCGGCCTGGTCGCCGAGGGCCGCCGCGTCCCCCGCGCCGGGTACGCGGTCGTCGCCGGCGGCGCGGTCGTCGGCGAGGTCACCTCGGGCGCCCCCTCCCCCACCCTGGGCAAGCCGATCGCCATCGCGTACGTCGACGCCTCGCACGCCGAGCCCGGGACGGCGGGTGTCGGGGTCGACATCCGCGGGTCCCACGAGCCGTACGAAGTCGTGGCGCTCCCGTTCTACAAGCGCCGGAAGTGATACGGACGTCTCGGACGTCACAGTCCCGCGACTCCACGGCCCGGCCGGAACCGGCCGGGCGGCCCGACCGCCCCTCCCGGCCGTCTCGATCCTCAAGACGGCCGTCCGGACCACTCCCCCTCGTACAGGAGAATTCAGCCCATGAGCAACCCCCAGCAGCTGCGCTACAGCAAGGAGCACGAGTGGCTGACGGCCGCCGAGGACGGTGTGTCGACCGTCGGCATCACGGAGTTCGCGGCCAACGCCCTCGGTGACGTCGTGTACGTCCAGCTCCCCGACGTCGGTGACACGGTCACCGCCGGTGAGACCTGCGGTGAGCTGGAGTCGACGAAGTCGGTCAGCGATCTGTACTCGCCGGTGAGCGGCGAGGTCACGGAGACCAACCAGGACGCCGTGGACGACCCCTCGCTGGTGAACTCCGCCCCCTTCGAGGGTGGCTGGCTGTTCAAGGTGCGCGTCACGCAGGAGCCGGGAGACCTGCTCACCGCTGACGAGTACACGGAATTTTCCGGCAACTAGACACCCCAGGGACTGTGATGTCTTCGAAGTCGCTTCTGAACACCCCGCTCCACGAGCTCGACCCGGACGTCGCCGCCGCTGTCGACGCCGAACTCCACCGTCAGCAGTCCACCCTCGAAATGATCGCCTCGGAGAACTTCGCTCCGGTCGCCGTCATGGAGGCGCAGGGCTCCGTCCTGACCAACAAGTACGCCGAGGGCTACCCCGGCCGCCGCTACTACGGCGGCTGTGAGCACGTCGACGTGATCGAGCAGATCGCGATCGACCGCGTGAAGGAGCTCTTCGGGGCCGAGCACGCCAACGTGCAGCCGCACTCCGGCGCCCAGGCGAACGCGGCCGCGATGTTCGCGCTGCTCTCCCCCGGCGACACGATCATGGGTCTCAACCTCGCCCACGGCGGGCACCTGACCCACGGCATGAAGATCAACTTCTCCGGCAAGCTCTACAACGTCGTCGCGTACCACGTCGACACCGAGACCGGTCAGGTCGACATGGCCGAGGTCGAGCGCCTCGCCAAGGAGTCGCGTCCGAAGCTGATCGTGGCCGGCTGGTCCGCGTACCCCCGTCAGCTGGACTTCGCGGCCTTCCGCCGCATCGCGGACGAGGTCGGCGCCTACCTGATGGTCGACATGGCGCACTTCGCCGGACTGGTCGCGGCGGGCCTGCACCCGAACCCGGTGCCGCACGCCCACGTCGTCACCACGACCACGCACAAGACCCTCGGCGGCCCGCGCGGCGGAGTGATCCTCTCCACCCAGGAGCTGGCGAAGAAGATCAACTCCGCGGTCTTCCCCGGTCAGCAGGGCGGCCCGCTGGAGCACGTCATCGCGGGCAAGGCGGTCTCCTTCAAGGTGGCGGCCTCGGACGAGTTCAAGGAGCGCCAGCAGCGCACCCTGGACGGCGCCCGGATCCTCGCCGAGCGCCTGGTCCGGGCCGACGTCACCGAGCACGGTGTGTCCGTCCTGTCCGGCGGTACGGACGTGCACCTGGTCCTGGTCGACCTGCGGAACTCGGAGCTGGACGGCCAGCAGGCCGAGGACCGGCTCCACGGCATCGGCATCACGGTCAACCGCAACGCCGTCCCGAACGACCCGCGCCCCCCGATGGTCACCTCGGGCCTGCGGATCGGCACCCCGGCGCTCGCGACCCGCGGTTTCACCACCGAGGACTTCGCCGAGGTCGCGGAGATCATCGCCGCGGCGCTCAAGCCGGACTTCGACCGCGAGGCACTGGCGGCGCGGGTCACCGCGCTGGCCGCGAAGCACCCGCTCTACCCCGGCCTGTAGGCACCGGGCCCCACCCGGGCCCCCGCCGCCTCAGCGGATCGTCATCGACCGTACGGCTCTCCGTACGGCCCGCGTTCGTGAGGCACCGCGCACACTGGACCGTGAGCGCGGTGCCCCGCACCCCGTACACCCGTGATCTCTGCACCACCCCGGCAGACAACGGCGTCTACCAACCAGCTAGGAGTCCCTCCCGTGGCCATCTCGGTCTTCGACCTCTTCTCGATCGGCATCGGCCCGTCCAGCTCCCACACGGTCGGCCCGATGCGCGCGGCGCGCATGTTCGCCCGCCGGCTCAAGAACGAGGGGCTCCTCGCCCACACCGCGAGGGTACGGGCGGAGCTGTACGGCTCCCTCGGCGCGACCGGCCACGGCCACGGCACCCCCAAGGCCGTCCTCCTCGGCCTGGAGGGAAACTCCCCGCGCACGGTCGACGTGGAGCGCGCGGACGCCGAGGCGGAACGTATCCGCACCGGCGGGCGCCTCAACCTGCTGGGCATGCACGAGATCGCCTTCGACGTGGACGAGGACCTGGTCCTGCACCGCCGCGAGGTCCTGCCGTACCACGCGAACGGCATGACGGTCCTCGCGTACGACGCCGACGGCGGCCTGCTCCTGGAGAAGACGTACTACTCGGTGGGCGGCGGTTTCGTCGTGGACGACGACGCGATCGGCGAGGACCGCATCAAGCTGGACGACACGGTCCTCACCCACCCCTTCCGCACCGGCGACGAGCTGCTGCGGCTGGCCGGCGAGACGGGCCTGTCGATCTCCGCGCTGATGATGGAGAACGAGAAGGCCTGGCGCACGGAGGACGAGATCCGGGCCGGGCTGCTGGAGATCTGGCGGGCCATGCAGGCCTGCGTCTCGCGCGGCATGTCCCGCGAGGGCATCCTGCCCGGCGGCCTCAAGGTCCGCAGGCGGGCCGCGAACACCGCGCGCCAGCTGCGCGCGGACGGCGACCCGCAGGCGCACGCGATGGAGTGGATCACGCTCTACGCGATGGCCGTGAACGAGGAGAACGCCGCCGGCGGCCGGGTGGTCACCGCCCCCACCAACGGCGCCGCGGGCATCATCCCGGCGGTCCTGCACTACTACATGAACTTCGCGGCCGGCGGCGCCACCGCGGCGGAGAAGGACGAGAGCGTCGTCCGCTTCCTCCTCTCCGCGGGCGCCATCGGCATGCTCTTCAAGGAGAACGCGTCCATCTCCGGCGCCGAGGTCGGCTGCCAGGGCGAGGTCGGCTCGGCCTGCTCGATGGCCGCGGGCGCCCTGGCCGAGGTCCTGGGCGGCAGCCCGGAACAGGTCGAGAACGCCGCCGAGATCGGCATGGAACACAACCTGGGCCTGACCTGCGACCCGGTCGGCGGCCTGGTCCAGATCCCGTGCATCGAACGCAACGGCATGGCGGCGGTGAAGGCCGTCACGGCGGCGAAGATGGCCCTGCGCGGCGACGGCAGCCACAAGGTCTCCCTGGACAAGGTCATCAAGACGATGAAGGAGACGGGCGCCGACATGTCCGTCAAGTACAAGGAAACGGCCCGCGGCGGCCTCGCGGTGAACATCATCGAGTGCTAGGACGAGACCGCCGGGCGGGCGCGTACGTACCTTTTACGGACGGAGGCCGGACTTCGCCCGGCCGGTCTCCGGGTCGAAGGGGAAGGAGACGTGCTGGTGGACCATCGTCCACTCGCCGTCCCTCCGCCGGAACACACGCGTGCCCCGTGACCAGCTTTCCGCTGTCTCTCCGTCAGGCCGCTCCGCCCGCATCCGGTTGAGGCCCCAAGCGACGGCGACGTCCTCCCGGACCAGGATCCTGAGGTCCGGGACGTCCCAGTCGACGGCTCCGGCAGCCGCTTCGAGCCCCCGCTCGCACTCCTCCCGGATGCTTTCCCTGCCGAGGTACTGAAGCGGCGCATTGTGTTCGTACGAGACGACGTCCTCGGCGATGTGGGACATCAGCCCGTCCAGATCGTTCGCGGCGGTGCCGTCGTACCACCGATGGTGGACCGCGCGCACCTCCTGCTCGGCGGCGGCGGGGGCGGCCCCGGCGTCGGAGGTGTGGGGAAGGCCACCTCGTCCCCGGCGGTGACGTCCAGCGACTCGATCTCGAACACGGCACCCTGTGCCTGCCACCGCCACCGGACTCATCTCACAGCCGGCTGGCTTTTCCGCACCCCACGCCGTCCGCGTCCCGCATGCGGGTGTCCATCGGGGTGCTGCGGTCGTACGGGTCGGCCTCGGCGCCCTCTCCCCGGTCCGCGACCGCGCGTTCGGCGCTGAACGCGGGGGTGAAGTAGCCGGTGAACGTGGAGCAGCCGCCATTGGCGGAGTCCACCTTGTACGAGACGAGCGAGAACGTGCCCGGCTCGATGAACACCTTCGCCGGGTCGTCCCAGCTCATCACCACCTCGCGGCGCACGATCGTGCGCGCGACCTCGTCGCTGCCGGACGAGGCCCGTACGAGCGGATAGACGTACGTGACATCCGTGCTCACCTCGACCGCGCCGCGCTCGCCCTCCCGGTACGTGATCAGCCCCCGGGTCTTGACCACGTCACCGGCGAGCCGCACTTTCGCGCTGTCGAACCGGCTGAACAGCAGCAGAGGGTCGTTCTCCCGGGTGGGCGCGGTGAACGTGGTCGCCAGGTAGTCCCGGACGTCCTGCTGACGGGGGTTGACCGCCGCGATCGCCTTCGCCGGCCGCTCTCCGCGCAGGACCGCCGGGTCCAGGCTGGACGCGATCAGGAAGTCGCGGCTCCGGTCGAGTGCCCGCGCGACCTCCGCCTTGGTCATCCAGCCGGTCGCCCGTGCCGCGGGCAGGCCCAGACCCGTCGCCCCGTCGCTCCACAGCCGTGCGGGCGACCCCCTGAACGGGTCGTCGACGGTGGGGAGTCCGGCCGCCGCCTCCGTCGGCGGCGGCTGGTCGGGGCGTACCGTCTCGGCGGCGGGCGGCGCGCTGTCGGCGACGGCGTCCCCGTTCCCCCACCATCCGGTCACCCGGCCCGGCAGCAGTGCCACGACCAGCACACCGATCGCGACCAGCAGTCCGAGCACGTACCAGCCCCTGCCCCGGCGCCGCCGGGCCGGTGTGTGGGTCCGCCACCCCGCCGGGGGGCCGGTCTGCTCCGCCAGCCGCCGCGTCACCATCCGTGCCCGTGCCGACGGCTCCTCGGGCGCGCCCGGCGTCCCGGCCTCGGCCTCGCGCAGGAACCGCTCCCACTCCTCGTCCGGTATGGACCCCTCACCCACGACGCGCTCCCCGTCTCTCTTCGCACACGCCCGGCCCCTCCCCAGGGCCGACAGTCATTCGTGATCATCACACAGCACTCTGACACCGGCCCGTGGGCAACGTAGAATTCGCCGGGTGACGTCCGTCAAAGCGCAGAACTGCATCGTCTTCGGGCCGTTGGAAGGCGAGATCATGGACGTGCTCTGGGACGCGCCGGAGCCGTTGACGGTCCGGGACGTCCTCGGGCGGCTCAACCGCGCCCGCGAGACGCCCCTCGCGTACACCACGGTGATGACGGTCATGAACCGGCTGTCGGACAAGGGTGCGGCCGACCGGGTCAAATCCGGTCGCTGCTACTGCTATTCGGCCGCTGTGTCGGACGAGGCGGCGATGGCCGTACGGGAGGTCATCCGCGACTTCGGGGTGGACGCCGTGGCGCACTTCATCACCGAGGCCCAGAACTCCCCCGATCTGCTGGCCCGCCTGAAGCGGTTGATGGTGGAAGGGCCCGGGGCCTGACCCCTGCCGTCCGGCCGGGCGGCGTCACGTCTGTCGGAAATCTTTCAATCGCCGACCCGTGCACCCCCACCCCAACTACTATCCACACGTAGTAGATGCGTGGTGTCCGTCCGCGCGAGACAAGTCATCGACAGCTGTGGAGGAAGTCCCATGAGTTCGCTACCCGTTGACACCGGAGGAGCAGGCGCTCAGGTCAACCGAGGTCTGGTGATGGCTGTCCTGGGCGGTTGTTTCCTCGTCGTGATGATGGACAACACCATCCTCAACGTCGCGCTCCAGACGCTCCAGACCGAGCTGGGGGCCTCCAACGCGGAGCTCCAGTGGGCGCTCGACTCGTACATCCTCTTCTACGCGGCGCTCATGTTCTCCGCCGGCATCCTCGCCGACGCCTTCGGCCGCCGCCGGGTGCTGTTGATCGGCCTGGTCGTCTTCGGGGTGGCGTCGGGCTTCGCGGCCTGGGCCGACACCCCCGACCAGCTCATCTTCTGGCGGGCCGTCATGGGCGTCGGCGGCGCGGTCGTACCCCCCGCGACACTGGCGGTCATCAACGACATCTTCCCCCGCGAGGAGCGCGGCAAGGCGATCGGCATCTGGTCCGCGCTCGGCGGCCTGTCCATCGCGCTGGGCCCGATCATCGGCGGCTTCCTCCTGAACCACTTCTGGTGGGGATCCGTCTTCCTGATCAACGTGCCCGTCGTGGTCGGCTGCGCGGTGCTGCTCCTGTTGATCCTCCCCGAGTCCCGCGCCGCCGCGAAGCCTCAACTCGACCTGCCGGGCGTTCTGTTGTCGATCGTCGGCATCGGTGCGCTGATCTACGGAGTGATCCGCGGCGGCGACACGAACCACTGGACGAGCCCCGAAGTCCTCGGTTCCATTCTGGGCGGTGTGGCGCTGCTCGCCCTGTTCATCCGGTTCGAGAGCCGCGCCGCGCTGCCCGCGCTCGACGTGAAACTCCTGCGCAACAAGGCGTTCGCGGCCGGGACCGCCTCCCTGGCCCTGTCCTTCTTCGCCCTCACCGGCGGCACGTTCCTGATGGTGTTCTACATCCAGGGTGTACGCGGTTACAGCCCCCTGGAGCTGGGCCTCATCCTCCTTCCGGTCGCCGTCGGTACGGTGGTCTCCGCGACGCAGAGCAACACCCTGGCCGGCAAGTTCGGCCCCAAGGCGACCGTCACCGGCGGTCTTCTCCTGCTCGCGCTGGCCTTCACCTGGCAGGCGTGGGTCAAGGCCGACACCGCGCTGTGGCTGTTCGAGATCAACCTCGGGCTGTCGGGCCTGGGGCTGGGGCTCGTCATGGGCACCTCCACCACGGTCACGATGGCGGTGGTCGCGCCGGAGAAGGCCGGGGTCGGAGCGGCCGTGAACAATACGCTGCGTCAAGTCGGCGCCGCGCTGGGCGTGGCCGTCCTCGGCTCGGTGCTCTCGGTGCGCTACCGCGACGAGTTGGGCGCCGCGACCGACGTGCTCCCGCCGGATCTGAGGGAGTCCGCATCCGAATCACTGGGCGGCACACTCACCGTGGCCCAGCGGATCCAGGAGAGCGGCACGGCCGGATCGGCCCCGGTCAAGGAGGCGCTTCCCCACCTGCTCGGCGCCGCCCAGGATTCGTACATGGCCGCGATGCATTTCTCCTTCGCGATCGCCGCGAGCGCGCTCGCCGTGGCCGCCGTGGTGGCCGCGGTCTGGCTGCCGGGCCGGGCCGGCGACAGCGCGGCCGGGGAAACGGAAGGTCCCGGGAAGCCCGTACGGAAACCGGTACGCGAGGAAAACACCCCGGCCACCTGAGACCGGTCGGCGGGGATCAGGCGTCCATTCTGTTCAGCAGATATCCCCGGCCATGAATCGTGTCCAGCGAAAGCCCCACGGACAAGAGCTTGCGCCTGAGCCGCATGATGTGCAGGTCCAACGCGTTCCTGCTCGTCGAGCGATGGGCCGAGGAGAGCCTGGCCGCCAGTTCCTGGCGGCCGGCCACCTTGGACATCCGCTCGACGAGGAAGCGCACCACCACGGTCTCCGTGGCGGTCAGGGGGGTGAGGGACGTGCCGAACCGCAGTATTCCGTCCTCGTCCACCAAAGGCTGCGGATAGTGGCCGACCTTGGCCCGCAGGGATGATATCCGGGCCTTGAGTTCCAGCGGATCGACGGGGACCCGGATCCAGTCCTCGCCCGTCCCCTTCAGCTCCGGAACGGAGACGCCCGGGGCCACCAGAAGAACACAGGGAATTCCCTCACGTCGCAGAGCGGCCAGCCTCGTCAGCTCGGTCGGCCAGCGGACAACCTGCACGTCCTGCATGGTACCTACTTTTCTCGATCAATTTTCTCCGGAACTCGTGAAAGGGCAAGGCCCGCACATGAATACGCATGCGGGCCTTGCCTGTTCAGCAATACGCGGTGAAGACGCGCTCTCCCTATACGGTCACCACATGGCCGGGTGACGCGGTGTCAGCGACGCCGAGGCGTGGAGCTGCGCCGCGAGCGAGACCAGGGAGGGCTCGTCCGCGTAGCGCCCACCGAGCATCACGCCGGTGGGGAGCCCGTCGGGGTTCCAGCTCAACGGGACGCTCACGGCGGGGAGTCCGGTGAGGTTGTAGACGGTGGTGTACGGCATGAACGCGGTCATCCGCGCGAAATCCGCCGCCGGATCCTTGTCCTCGCACAACTCGCCGGTGAGGACGGGAGGTTCGGCCAGCGTCGGGGTCAGGATCACGTCGTACGCGCTGAACAGCAGGTCGGTGAGCATCTGGCCGACCCCGCGGAACGTGCGGAGAGCCTGATGGTACTGCCGGGCGGTGACCGTGTCCGCAATGTCACGCAGATACGCGGTGAACGGCATCAACTCCCCTTCCTCGTAAGGCTCCAGCTCGTAGCTCGCAGCCTCCACCGACCACACGTGGGTGAACGCCTCGACGATGCCGCCGTCGGCGGGCATCTCCACTTCCTCGACCGTATGACCCAGGGCGGCCAAAGTCCCGGCGGCGGCGCCGTACGCGGCGGCGCAGTCGGGGTGGAGTTCGGCGTCCGGCACCATCGGGGCGCGCAGGCCCGCGATCCGGAGCCGGCCGGGCTCCCTGCCGGCGTGGTCGAGCAGCGTGCCGCCGCCCGGATAGCCGGGAGCCGTGTACACGTCGCCCGGCATGCGGCCGGCCATCGCGTCGATGAGCGCCGCCGCGTCCGCGACCGTACGGGCCAGCGCGCCGTGCGTGGACAGGCCGGTGATGTCGGGCCGTGAGGGGCCGTTGCTCACCCGGCCCCTGCTGGGCTTGATCCCGACGAGGCCGCAGGCGGAGGCCGGGATGCGGACGGATCCGCCGGCGTCGGTGCCGTGCGCCAGCGGGGCGAGCCCGGCGGCGACGGCCGCCGCGGACCCGCCGCTGGACCCGCCGGGGGAACGCTCCGGGTCCCACGGGTTGCGGGTGGGCGGACCGAGCCGGTTCTCGGTGTAGCACGGCAGGGCGAACTCGGGGAGGTTGGTCTTCCCGAGCAGGACCGTGCCCGCGGCGCGCAGCCGGGTGACGACGTGGTCGTCCAGGTCCCCGACGCGGTCCGTGAAGGCCCGGGAGCCGGCGGTGTACCGCACGTCGGCGACCTGGACGAGATCCTTGACCGCCAGCGGGACGCCATGCAGCGGGGACAGCCGCGTGCCGTCCCTCCTGGCGGCGGCCGTGTCCCGGTCGGCCTCGGCCGCCTGTTCCCTGGCGAGGTCCGCGGTGACGGTGAGGTACGCGCCGAGGGACCCGTCCTCCCGGTCGATGCGGTCGAGGTAGTGGTCCGTCAGCGCGACGGAGGACAACTCGCCCCCGGCGACGGCCGCTCCCTGTTCGAGAGCGGTCAGATCGTGGAGTTCAGCCATGAAGGGGTGCTCCGCTGTAGTGGGGGTGTACGTGACGCGTGCGCCGGGGTCCGCCGCGCGGGTCAGGCCTGGGCGCCCCGGGAGAGCTTGAGGAGTTTCGGGGCGAGCGAGGCAAGCTCGCCGACCCACCGCAGGCGCGTCAGCAACTGCCCCCAGTTCGACCGGATTTCCTGGTGGACGTCGATGTAGACCTCGGGACGTACCTGCTCGCCGGCGAGGAGCTTCACCACCATGTGGGAGGTGATCGCACCGAACGTCAGCGCCACGTAGGTGACTTGGGGAAAGCTGTAGTCGGGGCGGCCGAGGTTGTCCTTCACCTCGGTGAGCATCTCGACCGGGACGTACCGCAGCGGGATCGCCTTGAGGAGCAACTGCCACGAGGTGAGGTTCTCGATGTCGGCCTCGCTGATGGCTCCGTCGAACGGCTTGCGTACGGTCCGGTAGTCGTAGCAGCGCACGTACTGCGCGCCCGCGATGTCCCAGCCCGTGACCAGCGGCAGCCGGCGGGCCACGGCGGTGCGGTGCAGCAGGTGCTTGGCCCGCCAGCCGGACATGGTGGTCACGTCGATGCCGTCGACGATGACCTGGCAGTCCGCCGTCAGCCGCTCGATGGTGTCCTCGCCGACGCCCTGGGTGAAGACGGCTGTCCTGGCATGGGGATTGATGCCGAGGATCCGCTCGGACGCGACGAGGGCCTTGTTGCGGTCCGTGTCGGCGGCCGTGGCGCTCTGCCGGTTGAGGTTGTTCACCTCGTACTCGCCCGGGTCCGCCAGCAGGAACGACCGGGCACCCAGGCGGACCAGTGGTTCCACCGCGGCCCCGCCGATCGATCCGCAGCCGGCGACCAGAATCGTCGACGTGCGCAGGGCGTCCTGCTCGGCGGCGCTGACCACTCCCCGGTTACGGGTGGTCAGTTCGGCGTAGAAGTCGTCGGGGCTCAGACCGCCCGCGGGGCCGGCCTGCGGGGTCCCGCCCGTGGTGTCCTCGGTGACGTCATTCTCGGTGATCACTTGTGCCGCCCTTTCCGAGCTGCTCCGCGTTCTGTCGTGCCTGTCGCCGCGACGCCACCTTGCGCGCGTTCATGGAGGTGACCATGTCCTTGAGCGAGAGGAGATCCTGGCGTTCGTCGAGGTGGCCCCGGATGAGGTCCATGTAGTCCCCCAGATCGGGCGGCACCGGCGCCACGAAGGGGACGGCCACGACGTCCTGGTGGTAGATGGGCGCCATCAGGTCCGACTCCGGCAGGTTCGGGGTCGTCCCGCGCGGCACCTGGAGATCGAAGCCGGTGAGCCGGAAGTGCCGCAGCGCCACGTGCTCCTTGGCGTCGCCGAACACCAC
Organism: Streptomyces sp. NPDC087420; assembly: GCF_044744165.1. NCBI lineage: Bacteria > Bacillati > Actinomycetota > Actinomycetes > Kitasatosporales > Streptomycetaceae > Streptomyces > Streptomyces sp. NPDC087420. The sequence continues at coordinate 12,209 of NZ_JBIUXU010000014.1, read as the reverse complement.
CCGTACCTGGTCACCGAGGTCCACCATGGTCTGTCCGAGGCCGAGCAGCAGGTGCCAGGGCACGCGCTCCGCGATCCGGCCCTGCGGCATGTGGAGGTCGCGTACGAAACGTTTGATCTCGAAGACCTGGTGGGTCCCGAGACCCGGCGCGGCGAACTGCCCCAGCAGGTCGATGCGGTGGGCCGTCTCGGTGGAGAAGCGGTAGCGGCGCGGATGGTCCAGCGGCAACGGCAGCCGGTCGGCCGTGCAGGCGAGGCTGATGTAGCCGCGGATCCTGCCGGTCCTGGTGCACAGGCTGATGGTGTGGATGTTCTGCACGCCCGGCGGGTGGGTGACCGTCTCGCGGAAGACCGCCCGGCGGTAGACGAGCTGGGAGGAGATCCAGCCGAGGCGGAGGTACTGGACGAGCCGGAAGCCCATGATCCCGTTGAGGTAGCGCAGGGGAAGCTGGTCGTCCGTGACCGTCAGGGTGATCAGGTGGTCCCGCTCGTCGTGGCGGTGGTAGAGCGGGGCGCCCGAGAGGTGTTGGGGGAGATCGCGGAAGTCCATCGTGGAGTGCAGATGGACGATGTCCCTGACGAATCGGTTCTCCGGATCCTTCGGGAGTTCCGGTGCCTCCCAGACGGGGCCGGTGGGCGACCCCTCGTGTCTGGTACCGCCGTCGGCCACGGCCGCTCGGGTCATGCGCGTTCCTCGTCGTACAGACTCTCGGTGATCGCGAGCGCCAGCACCTCGGGCGTGCCCTCGTAGATGCGGGCGCCGTAGGCGTCGCGGAGGCGCTTCTCCAGCCCGAAGGACTTGAGGTAGCCGCGGGCCCCGGCGAGGGACATCGCCATGTCGGCGACGTCGATGGCGACCCGGTCGGCGAAGTACTTGGCCACGGCGGGCTCGTACTGCGGGGCGGGCAGCTCGTTGTCCACCTTGTGGGCGGCGCGCAGGTAGAGCAGCCGGGCGGCGTCGACCTTGGAGGTCATCTCGGCGAGCTTGGCCGCGGTGAACTGGTGCTCCCGCAGCGGACGTCCGCCCTGCACCCGGGTGTCGCACCAGTCGATCGCCAGGGCGAGGGCGCCCCGGGCGACTCCGGTGGAGATACCGGCGACGGAGGCACGCGCCATGTTGCTCTGCGCGATGTTGATCGCCATGCCGTCGCCCTCCCCGCCGATCATGTTCTCGGCCGGTACGCGGACGTTGTCGAAGGTCAGCTCGCTGCCGAGGCAGAGGCGGTAGCCGAGCTTGTCGGCGACAGGACCGCGCACCACGCCGGGCACGTCGAGCGGCACGATGAAGGAGGTGAGGCCGGTCGCGCCGGGTGATCCCTCCATGTTGGCGAACACCGAGGCGAAGGTGGCGACCTGCGCGTTGGTGATGAAGCGCTTGCGGCCGTTGAGGACGTAGTGGTCACCGTCGAGGCGCGCGGTCATGACGTCACGGGCGTGGACAGCGTTGTCAGGGATGATCAGGTCGCACCCGGCCTCCTCCTCGGTGACCGCGTTGCAGGCCAGTACGGGCGCGTCGCCCGAGAACAGCGGCAGGAAACGGGCCTGCATACGGGGGTCGCCGGACAGCAGGACGGGGGCCTGGCCGAGCATGGCGGCGCCGAAGATCAGGGCGGTGCCGGCACAGACCGTGGCCACCTCCTCCAGCGCGACCGCCGCGCCGAGCATGCCGAATCCGAGCCCGCCGTAGTCCCGCGGGATCGCGACACGCGTCAGGCCGATGGAGTGGCCCTGGGTGACCATGTCCCAGTCGAAGTCGTCCGCCGGCGCCGCGTCGAGGTCCTGCACGCGGGGCGCCACCACGTCCTGCGCGAACTCACGGACACGCAGCCGGAATTTCTCCAGCTCGCCGGGGAGCACGTCGAAGTTCAGTTCTTGCGTGTTGTCGTACACATCGGACATCGCATATCCTCCAAGGCTGGTAAACGGGGGTGCTGGTGTACGAGGGTTCCGGCGCGGCCGAATGCGCGGCCGGGACCCGGCCTAGACAGGCAGGCCCGCCTTCGCCGCGATCTCCGGGTACTCGTCGAATGCGGGACGCAGGATGGGAACCAGCTCCAGAACACGGGACACCTTTCCCCGGATGCGCACCTTTCCGGTGGCTATGGCGGTGGGCATCATCAGCTTGCCGAGCCAGAGGGAGTGAGCCGTGTCACTCGACATCTTGATCTTTATGGTCGCGTCCTCGGGAGCATCCGCGCCGACGATCAGCTTGTCGGCGGAGACGTGAATGTGGCAGTCCGGGCCGGTCTGGGTCAGCCGGATGCTCAAATCGTGCGCGCGCAGCTGGGACGTGAATGCCTCGTCCTCCAGCAGAATTCCGAAAAGCCGTCCGAAGATTTCCTCGGCCGCCGCCGAAGATTCAAAAACTGCCATGTCCAATTCCTTTTCCTTTGGCGGTCCCCCTACGTGGACCGCTCTGCCGCCAACAACGCTACTAGAGGCGTCCACAGACAACGAACACGACAGAAAGAAGGCCAAAGGAAATCAAACAGAAGGTTGAAAGATTTGGCGGCGGCGGCCACCGGAAGAAATTGTCCGCCGATTCGTCTGCGCACACCCCGGACGTCGACCAGGCCAAATAGACAAAGAGCACGCGGCAAGTTAATGAGAAAGTTACATCCGGTGCGGAGTGGCGGTTGGACTACATATCGGACAGGGTCCGGGGGGCGCGCGGGGCCGATTTATTTCCTGGTCCTTTGCCTGTTTTTTGGTGCGCCATGGGGTGCCCGCGCCGTGCACCGCCGCCGGGCGGGACGGCGTGGCATTCGGCGCCCGCGCCGTGGCGTCGGTGACACTGATCCGGTGCGCGACCATACGATTTGTCCGCCGGGGGACGTCCGGGCCCGGTGCCACCCGTGACGTGGAAGCCGTTCCGCCGTGCGCGGGCGCGGCTGGCGGCCGAGATCCGCGACCTGGACGAACCGTCCCCGGCCTGGGGTCTCTGGGCGTGTGTGGTGTCGGTCGTCCTGTCGGTCGGCCTGTTCCTCGCCGACGTGGTCGTCAGCAACGACATCCGGCTCGCCGGCCTGTCAGGTCTGGGGCTGCTCGCCACCGCCCTGCTCGGCACCCGCCGCCAGTCGCTGATCTCCGCCGCGGCCGTCGCGGCGGTGAGTGTCGCCGAGGCGGTGAACGACCCCCTGGGGCGGCCCGTCCTCGAAGCCCTGTCGCTGGTCACCACCGCGCTGTTCGTGCTCGCGACCCTGCTGATCTCCCGGGTCCGCATCCAGCGGGAGCACCTCCTCGCGGAGACCCGCGCGGTGGCCAACGCCGTACAGAACACCCTGTTGCAGCCGTTCCCGCTGACCGCGGGGCCCCTCACGGCGACCGGGTTCTACCTCGCGGCGCAGCAGGGCGCCCGCGTCGGCGGTGACATCTACGAGGTGGTGGACTCGCCGTACGGGGTACGGATCCTCATCGGGGACGTCCAGGGCCACGGCCTCGCCGCGCTGGGAGCCGCGCACGCCGTCCTCACCGCGTACCGGGAGGCCGCCTTCCACCAGCCGGACGTCGTCCGGCTGACGGAGCAGATGGAAAGCGCGCTCCTGCGCTACAACGCGACCGCGTCGGTCGACGGCGCCGACATGGAACGGTTTGTCACCGCCACGGTCATCCAGGCGGGGCCCGACGGGCGGACCACGACGGTGGTGTGCGGGCACGTGCCCCACTACGTCGTGTCCGACGGCCGGGTGACGGAGGTCGCGATGAGCGAGCCCGGTCTCCCGCTCGGGCTGGGCCCGCTGATCGGCGTACCGCGCACACCGCTCGACTCGACCATCACGGCGGACTGTGTGCTCGTGCTGTGCACGGACGGGGTCACGGAGGCACGTGACCGCCAGGGGGTGTTCTTCCCCCTGACGGACACGTTGCGGGAGCTGGCCGGGCTCCCGCCCGGCGAACTGCTGGAGCGCCTGCGCACCGCCCTCGTCCAGCACTCCGAGGGGGAACTGCTCGCCGACGACGCCGCCGTCCTCCTGGTCACCGCGGCCCCCGCCGACACCGCGGAGCGGTGACCCGGCGCGGTCGGGCCGTCGGCCCGTCAGCCCGTCAGCCCGGCAGCCCGGCAGCCCGTCAGCCCGTCAGCCCGTCGTGGCCTTCGGAGCGGTCAGGTCGTAGAGAGTCGTGCCGTCCACGGTGACCGTCTTGTACCCGGCCTCGACCCACGCGGTGATCTGCCCGCTGCTGCCCCCGTTCGAGCCCCGGCCCCCGGCGACGAAGTAGTGGATCCTGCCGTCGGCCACGTCCTGCTTGAACTGGGCGAGGGTGGGCGACGGGTCGGTTCCGTTGAAGCCGCCGATGGCCATCACGGGCTGCTGGGTGGCGAGTTGGTAGCCCGCGGCGTTCTGCGAGCCGATGGTGGCGGCGACCCAGGTGTAGTCCCCCGCGTTCTTCTTCACCGCCGCCGCGACCTGGTCGCTGACCGTGGTGCCGTTGAGCAGGCCCATCATCCCGGCCGCGCCCCCGGCTTCCGCGCCGGCTCCGGCACCGGCACCGGTCGCGCCGCCGCCGGCCCGGCCCTGCGGAGCCGTACCGCCACCGGGCATCGCGCCCCCGGCCTGGCCCTGGCCCTGACCGCCGCCTTGTCCGGCTCCTTGTCCGCCGCCCTGGCCCGCGCCTTGTCCGGCTCCCTGACCGCCGCCCTGGGCGGGCCGGCCCTGCCCCTGCTGCCCGGGTACGGCGCCGGGAGGCGCCTCGCCACCGGCGCCGAACCTGGCGCCACCCCCACCGCCACGCCCACCGGCGCCGCCGAACCGGCCACCGGACGGACCCGCGGTGATGATCGACCCCGAGTGCGGGGTGCCGACCGTCGTCAGGGTGTACGCGAACGGTCCCGCCAGCGAGGCCGCGATCCCCAGCCCGGCGGCCCCGAGCGCGAGTCGCCGTCCGAAGCGCCCCACCCCCAGCAGCGCGACCGCCGCGAGCAGACCGCCGACGAGCACCGCCCAGCGCAGCCACGGCAGGTAGTCCGGGGTCCGGCCGAGCAGGACGTACGACCACACCGCCGTCACCGCCACCGTCACCCCGAGCGCCAGGGAGGCGAGGAGGTGCGCGCGTTCCCGCCACAGGACGGCCGCGCCCATGCCGACCAGAGCGGCGAGGTACGGCGCGAGCGCCACGGTGTAGTACTGGTGGAAGATCCCCGCCATGAAGCTGAAGACACCCATGGTGATCAGCAGCGACCCGCCCCACACCAGGAACGCCGAACGGGTCGCGTCCGTACGGGCCGCCCGCCGCGTCACCACGAGCCCGGCGACGAGCAGCAGCAGCGCGGCCGGCAGCAGCCAGGCGATCTGGCTGCCCACCGACTCGCTGAACATCCGGCCGATACCGGTCTCGCCGGCGCTGTTCCCGCCACCGCCCCCGCCGACACTGCCGGCCTCGTCGCCGCTGAGGCGGCCCAGGCCGTTGTAGCCGAAGGTCAGTTCAAGGAACGAGTTGTCCTGCGAACCACCGATGTACGGACGCGAAGAGGCGGGCCACAGCTCCACGATCGCCACCCACCACCCGCCCGCGACCACCACGGCCAGCCCGGAGAGGGCGAGTTGGCCGAACCTGCGCCGCAGGGACGCCGGCGCGCACACCGCGTACACCACCGCCAGCGGCGGCAGGATCAGGAACGCCTGGAGCGTCTTCGTCAGGAACGCGAACCCGATCACGACCCCCGCCCACACCAGCCACTTCGTCCGCCCGCGCTCCAGCGCGCGGAGCACGCAGTAGACGGTGGCGGTCATCAGCAACGCCAGCAGCGCGTCGGGGTTGTTGAACTTGAACATGAGCGCGGCGACGGGCGTCAGCGCCAGCACCGCACCCGCGATCAGCCCAGCGGAGGCGCTGAACCGGCGGCGTACGGCCGCGTACAGCACCGCGACGGTCCCGACGCCCATCAGCGCCTGGGGCAGCAGGATCTGCCAGCCGCCGAGCCCGAAGAGCCGTACGGACAACGCCATCGGCCACAGCGCGGCCGGGGGCTTGTCGACCGTGATGGAGTTCGCCGCGTCGGACGAACCGAAGAAGAAGGCCTTCCAGCTCTCGCTGCCCGCCTGCACGGCGGCGGAGTAGAAGGAGTTGGCGTAGCCGGACGCGTTCAGGTCCCAGAGGTTGAGCACGAGCGCGGCCAGGAGGACGGCGAACAGAGCCGGCCGTACGGCGGCTGAGTCCTCCGGCCTGCCCCGCCAGAAGCGTCCGAGGGCGCCTCCGGTGGTACGGCGGTGTCCGTCCGCGGCCTCCGCCGGGACTCCGGGGTGCAGGGTCGTGGTCATCGGGCCGTCCTCGGGTCGTACGGGTCGGACAGGTCGGGCAGTTCGGAGCGGTCGTGCGGGTCGGGCACTTCGGAGCGGTCGTGCGGGTCGGACACTTCGGAGCGGTCTCGCGGGTCGGGCAGGTCCGGGAAGACCCACGCGCGCAGCAGCAGGAAGCGCACCACGGTGGCCGCCAGGTTGGCCGCGATCAGCACCGCCAGCTCCGTGGAGTGCGCGGGATCTCCGGAAGCCGCGTCCAGGGCCGCCAGCGAGCCGCTGGTCAGCGCGAGCCCGATCGCGAACACCACCAGACCCTGCGCCTGGTGCCGGACCGCGCTCCGCCGCCCCCGTACACCGAAGGTCAGCCGCCGGTTCGCCGCCGTGTTGATGACCGCCGACACCAGCAGCGCCGCGCCGTTGGCGATCTGCGGTCCGCCGACCGTACGGAAGCCGGAGTAGAGCAGCAGATACAGCAGCGTGGACAGGGCCCCGACCACGCAGAAACCGACCAGCTGCCGGGCCAGCCCCCGGGGCACGCCCGAGATCTGCCGGTCCCGCGGGTCGTCGCCGAAGGGCCGGGCGAGCCGGTCCAGCGGCAGCGCGCCCACCGCGAGGGCCCGGCCCACCCGCCAGACACCCTTGAGGTCGGCCACGGCGGTGCTCACGAGGTGCACCCGGCTGTCGGGGTCGTCGACCCAGTCCACGGGCACCTCGTGGATGCGCAGTCCCGCCCGCTCGGCGAGGACGAGCATCTCGGTGTCGAAGAACCACCCGCTGTCCTTGACCATGGGCATCAGCCGCTCGGCGACATCACCGCGAATGGCCTTGAAGCCGCACTGCGCGTCACTGAACCGCGCGGAGAGCGAGGACTTGAGTATCAGGTTGTACGACCGCGAGATGAACTCCCGCTTGGGACCCCGCACCACCCGCGACGACCGGGAGAGCCTCGACCCGATCGCCAGGTCCGAGTGCCCGGAGATCAGCGGGGCGACCAGCGGCAGCAGCGCGTTGAGGTCGGTCGACAGGTCGACGTCCATGTAGGCGAGGACGGGCGCGTCCGAGTCGGTCCAGACGGTACGGAGCGCCCGCCCCCGCCCCTTCTCCTCCAGGCGGTACGCGCGCACCTCGGGGATCTCGGCGGCCAGCCGCGCGGCCACCTCGGCGGTGCCGTCCGTGGAGGCGTTGTCGGCGACGGTGATCCGGAAGCTGTACGGGAAGGTGGCGGTCAGGTGATCGTGCAGGCGCCGCACACACGGTTCAAGGTCCCGCTCCTCGTTGTGGACGGGGATCGTCACGTCGAGCAAGGGGGCGACGGTCGCGTCGGCCAGGAGATGCTCCCGGGCCGGGAGGGCGCCCCACACAGTGTCGGTTCGCATGCTCCGACAGTCGCGGCGGCCGCTGTCACCTCAGTGTGGCGAACCTGTGGGGCGCATATGAGTCCGCCGGGCGGGCGGGACCGGCGGACTCACCGGACTGGCTCACCGGACCGACTCAGCGGACGCGGGCGATCCCGGAGTAGAGGAGGTCCGTGCCCGTGCTGTCGGCGGGCGCGGGTGTGTCCTTGTACCAGTGGGTGACGAGGCCCGGGTCGATGAGGTCGAGCCCTTCGAAGAACCGCTCGACCTCCGCGCGGGTACGGGGGCGCAGGTTGATGCCGCTGGACCGGTACTCGGAGATCCGGTTCTGCTCCGGGGTGAGGAAGTCCCCGGTCAGGTGGGAGAGCACCAGGCAGCTGCCGGGCGCCAGGGCGTCGATCAGGGTACGGGTGATGCCGTACGGGTCGTCCTCGTCCGGCACGAAGTGCATGAGGGCGATCAGGGACAGCGACACCGGGCGCCGGAAGTCGAGCAGCGAGCGGGCGTGGTCGAGGATCTCCTCGGGGCGCCGTACATCGGCCTCGATGTAGTCGGTGAGCCCCTCGGGGGTGCTGATGAGCAGGGCCTCGGCGTGCCGCAGGACGATGGGATCGTTGTCCGTGTAGACGATTCGCGCCTTGGGGTCGACCTCCTGGACGACCTGGTGGAGGTTCGGCTCGGTCGGGATGCCCGTACCGATGTCCAGGAACTGGTCGATGCCGCTGCGGGCCACCCAGCCGACCGCCCGGTGCATGAAGGCGCGGTTCTGCCGGGCGCCTTCCTGTGCCTCGGGGGTCAGCTGGTCGGCCAGCGCCTGGTCGACGGCGTAGTTGTCCTTGCCGCCGAGCAGGTAGTCGTAGATCCGGGCCGGGTGCGGCTTGCTGGTGTCGACCTGGGACTTCGGCGTACCGGGCGTCATGAAGGGCTCCAAGGGTGTCTGGCCGGGCCACGGGGCTGAGATGTGTGCCGACCTGTCCCCCGCCGCGGACCACCACCGCCCCGAGGCATCCTGCCACACCAACGCCCAGGCTTCCGGGGCGGGTTGAGGACGGCGACGTCAGCTCAGGGTCGCGTACACGATGAGGTTGTCCACCGGGTGCCCCTGCGCGTCGAACGCGCCGTCGCAGGTGATCAGCCGCAGCGCCCGCGCGTCGGTGGGGCCGTAGACCTTCTGCGACGGGAAGGACTTCTTGCCGACCGTCTCGGTGCCGGTGACGGTGAAGTGGGCGGTCGCGCCCCGGGTGTTCCGTACGGCTATGTCCGCGCCCTCGCGGATCTCCTTCAGGTCGTGGAAGACGGCCCGGCCGAGGCGGGTGTTGTTGTGGCCGATGATCACGGCGGCGCCGGGCTCGCCCGGTACGGCTCCGCCCGTGTACCAGCCCGCCGTCATGCCCCGGTCCGCCGGGGGCACCTCGACCGTGCCGTCCTTGTTGAGGCCGAGGGCCATCAGGGAGCTGTCCACGCCGAGGGAGGGGATGGTGACGCGGGCGGGGTCGGCGGCGGGCGGGGTCGTACCCCCGGAGCCTTTTGCGGCGGAGGAGCCGGCCGGCGCGGAGGGCGGTGCGGCGGCCCTGGTGTCGGGGCCGGAGCCGGAGCCGGAGCCGGACGAGCATCCGGCGGTGAGGACGGCGAGGACGGCCAGGACGGCCGCCGGGGCGAGTGTGAGGCGGGCGCGCGCGCGGCGGCGGTGCGAGCGTTGTCGCGGGTCCTGCTGCGGACGGGGCATGGAGGGTCTCCTGGGCGGTGCGGCGCACCGAGGGGCCCCCGCCCGGCCGGACGGGGGCCCCTCGGAAGTCGGTCAGCTGCTGCGGTGGGCGGTGGTCGTACGGCGGCGGATCACGTACGCGCCCGCTCCCGCGAGCAGGGCGAGACCCGCGGCCGAGCCGGCCAGTGCGGCGGTGTCGCCGCCGCCCGACGCGGGCCGCTCGCCGGCCGCCACCCCGCCGCGCGGCACCGCGGAGGGGCGCCCGTCGGCCGGTGCGGGAACGGGCCTGGCGGTCCCGGGCCGTGCGGGGACGGGCGTGGCGGTCCCCGCCGCCGCGCGGGCGGTGGGCCGCTCGGCACGGGCGGAGGGCGCGTCGGACGCGAAGGCGGCGGCGGACGGCGCGAGGACCGCGCAGAGCGTCGCGGCGACCAGCACGGCGGAACGCGCGGAGGGACGGTGAGTCATGGGAGTGGCTCCATTCCAGCGGGAACTCGGTCGAGCCGGGGGCCCCGGTGGCCGGGGTCCCTGGCTCGCTCCCAGGCTGGCGTGAAGTTATGAGGAACCTGTCAGGACGCTGTGGTCATCGCATCAGCGCACCGCGACGCCACGGAGATCCGAACGACAGGCCCTACAGGGCGACCGGCGTCACGTGCGCGCCGGTCGCGCTCCGCGCCAGCCACTGCGTCCAGGTCAGATTGAAGTCGGCGTAGCCGTTGTCGGCCGCCGCGTTGCCGCGCGGGGAGCCCGTGATGGTGACCGGGTCGCCCTGCTTGACGTAGTCGTAGAACCACTTGGCGTCGGCCAGCGACAGGTGCACACACCCGTGCGAGCCGCTGCTGTGACCGGGCTGGGGGTCGCCGGTGGAGTAGTGGAGGTACGTGCCGGAGGCGGTGAGCTGGACGTCCCAGGGCAGCGTCAGGTCGTAGAAGTCGGGGTCCTTCTTGTCGCAGGTGATGTTCACGCTGCACGAGGTCATACGGACCGTCTTCGCCTTGCCCATCACGGCCATCGTCCCGTCCCAGGAGGGCCAGTCCTTGCTGCCGGCGTCGATGGGCAGCGTACGGACGGTCTTGCCGTCGCGGGTCACCTTCATCGTGTGGCCGGAGGCGGAGACGGTGGCCTCGGTGTCGCTGCCGACGGTGAAGCTGTGGCGGTACGCGTGGGTGCCGTAGCGGCCGTGGCCGTCGGTGACGCCGGTCAGCTCGGCGTCCAGGGTCACCTTCGTGCCGCTCGGCCAGTACGAGGCGGGCCGCCAGTCCACCCGCTTGTCGCCGAACCAGTGCCAGGCCCCATGGACCGGGACCGACGTGGTCAGTTTCAGCTGCTTCTCGATCCCGGCGCGGGCGGACGGCGCGACCGGGTCGGTGAAGTTCACCGAGACCGGCATCGCCACGCCCACGGTGGTGCCGGTCCGCGGGGCGATCGTGTCCAGCAGCATCGGTGGGCCGGCCGGCCGGGACGGGGTGGGACTCGCGGCGGCCGGGTGGGCGGCGTGGGCGGCGTGGGTGGCGGTCCCCGCGCCGGCGCCCGAGGCGGCGCCGGTGGCGGAGCCCGAGGCCGAGGCGCTCGCCCCGCAGGCGGTCGCCCCCAGCAGCGCCGCGGTGGCGGCCAGCGCGATGCCTATGCCGCCGCTCTTGATCCTGCTCGTGGCGAAGCCCCTGGCGGTGCCCCTGCGCGTGCGCGTGCCCATTCCGTACTCCACTCCGTCATGTGCCCCAAGGCCTGACATCCGCCCCCTTGGCCGCCCCTGTACCCATACAGACATGAACCATGGCAAAGCGGTTGCAAGGCGCACGTAAAGCAACGGCCAAAACGGCGGGTGCGGACCCGTGAGGGTCCGCACCCGCCGCAGGGAGGCTCCGGTCGGTCAGACGTCCGAGATGGGGGCCCGTCCCTGTTCCTGCTTCGTCGCGACGGGCAGGAACGTGGAGATCACGAACTTGTAGAAGGCCGCGCCGATCAGTCCGCCGATCAGCGGGGCGACGATCGGGATCCACCAGTAGAAGTTTCCGTACTGGTCCCGCCAGGCCGTGTCGTACCCGGTGATGAAGCTCGCGAGGCGGGGGCCGAAGTCACGGGCCGGGTTGATCGCGTATCCGGCGTCCGCGCCCCACGCCATGCCGAGGGCGACCACGAGCAGACCCGTGATCAGCGCGCCGAGGTTGGCGCCGGGAGGCGTGTTCAGCAGGTCGGTGATGGCGAAGATGACCAGCACCAGGAGCGCCGTACCGATGACCTGGTCACGGAACGCGCCCCACTCACTGACCGGCAGCACCCCGTTGCCGGGGAGGGTGGAGAAGACCGTCTGGGTCTTGAACGTGTGACCCGGGTCGAACTTCGCCAGGATCTCCGTGTAGTTCCAGCGCACCAGCAGCGCCGCGCAGAACGCGCCCAGCGTCTGGGCGAGGGCGTACGGTCCCACCTTGCGCCACGAGAAGCCCCGGAAGACCGCGAGGGCCAGCGTCACGGCGGGGTTGATGTGGGCCCCGCTGACCCGGGCCGCCACGTACACGCCGAGCATGACGCCGAAGCCCCACGCCCAGGCGATGCTGTCGTGGTCACCCAGGTTCGGTGCCTGCACCTGCGCCACCACGCCGCATCCGAACATGATGAGGATGAACGTGCCGGCGAACTCCGCGGCCATCTCCCCGAGGAGGGTGTTCCTCAATCCCTTTGCCATGAGCGCCTGCCTCCACCTAGTTCCGAGCCGCGGTCATGACCAAATAAGCATGAAACGGTCATGTCGGCAGGGCGGTGGAGGCATATGAGTGACTGTCGGCCCCAGGGCGGTGGGGGGGGGGGGGGGGGGGGGGGGGGGGGGGGCGCGCCGCCCCCCCCCCCCCGCCCCCCGGGCGCGCCCCCCCCCCCCCCGCCGCCCCCCCCCCGCGGGGGGCGGCGAAGCGGGGGCGGGGGC
>NZ_JBIUXU010000013.1:0-319855 GCF_044744165.1 Streptomyces sp. NPDC087420 | reverse complement strand
CGATCCACGGCGAAGCCCCCATGCCCGGACAACGCTGACCCCATGACGCAGACACGGCCACCAGGCCCGATCCACCTCATTGTGTTAGCCGTTGTTAGGCCGGAGGGCTGAATGATCGGTGCCTACGCGCGAACGTGGCCTGGTTGTGTGTTGTTATCTATCGGGCACGCTGTGGCGTCGAGCATGGACGAGCACGCCCGGTTGTCCGTCCGATCGGGCACGTATTGGGCGCGCCGCCTGGGAAGAGGATTCAGGCGCTGGGAGGGGCCAGAGCTTCGTCAGCAGCCCTCTGCGTTCCGGACCGGGCTTCCGCTTTCCGCGTGGGAAGGGCTGCCCTTTGGAGGTAGCCGTTGCACCGACGTGGTGGCGCCATTCGCCCGGGATGCGCACATTCGAGATCTCGAAGACGTGGTGCGCATCACGCGGTCGGCTTCCCAACTGGCCTCTCCGCAGATCGTTGGCGCACCACGGAGGCTCTCTGTACACGGGTATCAGGCCACAGCCGCGGGGGCTCGAGCGCGGGGATCGTCACCTGGAGGCGGCTTCCCCTGGTCGGGTCAATGCCTCGAAGGAGGATTAGCCGCTGTCCATCAGCCTCGGCCAACTCGTCCATCGCGTGTGGCAGAGCAGCACAAACGGTGGCGATCGCGGTCCCCAGACCGACCAACCCACCATGCTTGTTGTTCTGCCGGTACTCGATGCGGTGCAGGCCCGACTCAGCAATAGCCGCCACTTCAAGACGGCGGTTCATCTGCTTGCTGTCATTGGTGATGATGGCCTCGAAACCCTCTGCCCTGGCCTTGGGGTAGAGCTCAACGTCCTTCGTGCCCGACCAACCCTGCAGATCCTGGACGTGCGATACGTTGTGTCCGGCCAGGAGCGTACGCACGATGTTGGCCATGGGCCTCGGCATATTCTCGTCCAGAAGCAACTTCAAGCGACGACCTGCCTGGTGCCGCTGTCGCCGGTGTAGCTGTCCACGTAGTCGCTGAAATCCTTCGCGTCGCGGGCGGCCGCAGCACTGACCCCGGGATAGAAGTCGCTGATCAGGTCGGGCGGAATCCCATCACGTACCAAGGCAGCCACGTCTGACGCAGGGATTCGGGTGCCTTCGATGACCGGTTCGCCACCTCGGACGGACGAGTCGACCGCCACGTGGTCACGCGGCTTGAGAAGGTCCGGGATATGCCGACCGTTGCGGTAGAACGGGGCAAGGACGTCAACCAGTTCGTGGATGACGACGTTGCCCCCCTTGATGAGGTCTACGGCGTGGTCCGAGTCGGCCAGATAGATCCTGTCGTTCTCCGCCACGAGGGCATACGACGACAGGTGCTCTCGCTCGCCTAGGTCTTCCCGCAGGGTGTTCAGCGCCTGGCGGATCTTCTGCAGCGATGTCTCTTGACGGAGCTTCACACAAGTGCGGAGGGCGACGACGTCTCGGAAGGAGTACAGGATCGGTCGGGTATGCGACACCTCGGGCACCAAGATGGCGCCCCTACTAGCCGATGGGTTACGCCAGTGGGCGAGCTGGCGGATGGTCGCGCCGGACAACGCAGCTGCCAGATTTGGCTCGTAGGACACCGTGCCTCCCTCACCCGAACCTTGGCTGCGTGACGTTACCTGATTGTGCCGGAATGAGCACGGCTCTGAAGGACGGCTGAGCCCATCGAGTGGGTAGATCCGGCTGCTCGTTCGCAGCGATAGGCATTCGGAATCTGCGGACAGTACCAACCGTCTACGAAGCATCTGAGGGGGATGACTGAGACCGTACTGCGCCGACGCCTCAGAAGCGGAACCCGAACAGCCCCCCGTCGTCGTACTCGTCGTCCAACCGCACAGGTAGTACCTTCCCTGATGCGTCGTATCCCCGGCGCTGGGCCTTCTCCAGGTCGTCGGAGTTCAACGTGGCGATGTACTGCATGCCTTCCCGCTCCGCGACCTCGGCCGCCAATTCCAAAGCGTCGCGGAGTTGCCTGTCGTCGACGCCGTCGAAGAGGTGGCTGTCGTGAACGAGGAAGTCGGGGCCGCGCCCGTGCCGGTGGGCGACGACCGCCACGGTGAGGTCGAAGCAAAAGATGACCATGTTACCGATACCGCGGCTGTCGTCGCTATCGACGTGGGGGACGATTCGGAGGCTGCTGGGGCCGGCGTCGAACTCTAGGTATGCCTGGCGTCCTGACCCGTAGAGGCGTTGGGCGAACTCCGAGAACAGGACTGTAGCCTCGCTGGTCTGCATAGCTCGTTCATCCAGGTCGTCTTTTAGCGCGCGTTGGAGGTCTAGACGCTTGGCCTTGATCTCCAAGGCGCTGGCTTCCAGCGTCTGCGCTGCTTCGTAGCGGTGACGCAGTGCTCCCACCGACGCCTGCTTCTGCGCGAGAGCTTGCTGGAGAGCAGTGAGGGCTTCCAGGGCACCGCCCTCGTTGAGAGTTCGCAGGACCTGCTGGAGTTCGGCGCCCAGTCTTTCCCGCTGCGTTGCGCGGTTTGCGAGCCGATTCTCGATGGACTCGACCTCTTCGGCGAGGTAGTGCTGCCGGTTGCGGATGATCGACTTGTGGAAGTCCTTGACGTCGTCGAAGCGCCGCTTGACCTGGTCACCGAGCAGAATGCCCAACTCCCGGTAGACGGGTTCCAGGTACCTCACGTCTCCGTCGGTGGTGTCCCGTACCGCGGTTCGAAGGTCCGACAGGTTCCGCTGATCGATTGAGTCCTGGGAGTTGAGGGTTCGAATTTCGCGGTCGATCTCGTCGGCACGCCGTTTCAGCTCTTCGTACTGTTGCACGACGCGAAATGTCTTGATCTGCTCCTCAAGCCGTCGCACTTCCTCCTCGGCGATGGTGATCTGGCCTCTCAGTTCCGCGGTGCTGCCTACGATTCGGCCCCACACCGGGTCGTTGACGGCCTGGCGTAGTTGGCGTCGGGTTGCCTCGCGCGCAGAGATCTCGCGGTATCCACCAGCGAGCTTCCAGTCGAGGCCGAGGAGATAGGCGAGGTTGGTGGCTGCGTCGGCCTCCGACTGCTGGCTGTAAGTGCGAGTCGGGCTGTTGAAGGCGTGACTGGAAATCCGGCGGATCAAGAAGGACAGCATTGTCCTCCCGCTCAAGCCGGGGTGTTCTCCGCGCAGCCCGAAGAGTTCCGCCTCGATCAATTTCGTCCACCGTGTCGCCGGGATCTCTACGGGACCTGCGATGTCGATGTCGAAGAGGGATTCACGTCGTGGCTCGTCTGCGTCGATGTCTTGGCTCAGCCGCACGACCTCTGGGTGCGCCCCGCTCCGAGAGACCGCTAGCAGCCCAGCGTCGGCACTCGGCCAGTCCAGGTCGAGACTGAAGGCGATCTTCCGCACGGCCTTGCGCGCCGGCAGGCTCCTCTTATCGGCGCGGGCACCGAGGAGGAAGTGCAGGAGTTCCACCATGCTCGACTTGCCGGTGCCGTTGCGGCTGTCCTTGTCTCCGGAAACGTCCGTTGTGTCGGCCACGAGGAGGTTGAGGCCGGGAGAGAAGTCGATGCGGCGGAATCTCGGGTCGTTGGCGCTCAGTCGGCGGAGCATCAGGGCCTCCTCGGCATCAGCAGCTCGTCACGGAGCTCAACCGCTCCGAGGGCGTGCAGGACATCCAAGGCGAGCACGAACCAGCCGAAGGAGACGGGCGAACCGTGACCGAGTTCGGAGCGCCGTGATTTGAGCCGGGCCCACGCCTGGCTGACGGTGAGGGGACTGTCGAGTTCCTGGAGGATTTGGGCGCCGACTGCAAGCAGGGCCCGGTCGGGAGCAATGCCCTTGGTTGGGGTCAGCATGTCAGCTGCTCCAATCACTGGGCAGCCCGTTGGGTGACCAGCCCTCTGGCGCGTTCTCGAAGATGTGGCAGTGCTCGAAGAAGTGGGCGAGGACGACCCAGCCGGCGCTCAATTCTCGCGAGCCGGGGAGGCGGTTGCCGTGGATGTAGTGCTGCAGGTCCAGAAGGATCAGGTCGGGGTCGCTGCTGCGCCGACGCGCGACTAGATACTCCTGGGTGAACGCGGTGGCCACTTCGTCGTGCTCAAACGGGTCGTACACGCCGGCGTAGTACTGGGCCACGAGGTGCGTGTATCGCATCCCGTTGACCAAATCGTCGCGTACTTCTCCAATGATCTGGTTGAAGTCGACTTTCCTGTCGCTGACTTCCGCGAGACTCATCAGTGGATCAGCGGTCAGACGCTGTTCCTTCAGCCGACCCAGCAAGGGGGCAAGGTCACCCATGCCAACCCCGTATATCTGTTCCTCGATGGGTATTTCGCACCCAAGAATGTACTCGACTGTCTCACACGGCAGGGGCAGCAGTTCGGTCCATAAGCGCCTGCGACCCATTTGCTCGAAGCGGAGTGGCGGGTGTGCGGTGCGCGCCTCGGCCAGCATGGTGGCGATCTCCGGATGGATCCCGCGGAGGTCGTTGTGGACGAAGACGAACGTACTGAACTGGCCCGGCCGCTGTCGCTGCGCGGAATCCAGATCGCCGTGGAACTTCTTGCGGATCTTGGCGACGTCGAAGGTGGCGGGCGCGTAGCAGGCGTACAGCTTCTCGTCGTGCATGCTGAGTCCATCGGAACCCTGGTCGCCCAGTTTGCCGTGGGTACGTACATCGAGAAAGTCCGGGTACCGGGCGCACATTACGTCGTGGAAGAAGCCTTCGAAGGCTTCCCCGTGTAACTCAGCCAGCTTCTCAATGAACTTGACATACGCGTACATACGCTGCGCGCCGTTCACGGTCCCCCTCCCCTTGAACCGCAGGCCGCCTTCTGATGGCCCGTCATCACATTAGCCGCAGAACGCGGTGTGCGGCATCCCCTGTGTGTCCTAAGGCTCTGCGGCTGCCGTTCCCCAGCGCGGCGGGGGCGTGCTCCTCTGCGGAGTAACAGGGACTGTCAGCTGCCGACGATCATCTCCCGCACTGCTCGCACCCAGACGGACTGCTGGGGTGTGATGAAGAAGCCCACGCCGTTCCAGTGGAAGGTGATGTGCGGGGCCAGGGTGCCGCGTGTGCTGAGGGTGAACCGCCCCGATCGGTTAGTCATGGTGCCGGTCAGAGGACGGCGCGGATCATGACGGTGAGGACTGGCGAGGTCGGAGACGGCTGGCTCTGTCCGATGCTTTCGTAGCCCCACGCCTTGTAGAGCGCGTGGACCTTTCCGTCGCCCGCCGCCGGGTTGACCATGAGCGTGACGAACGGTTCGTCTCGGGTGCTGAGGAAAGTGTCATGGATACGCTGGGCGGTGCCTGTTTTTCGCCAGGTCGGTCGGACGCCGATCTCTTTGAGGGCTACGGCCGGACGCTCGGTGTACTTTGCCGCCGGTTCCGGGCTGGTGCGCTGCCAGTAGCGGTTGCCGTGCTCGATGGTGGTGCCGTAGGCGTAGCCGACCGGGTGTCCGTCTGCGTACGCGAGTACGGCTGCGAAGCCCGGCTCGGTGCCGTGGCGGTCCAGTCGTTCGCCGAAGGCCGTGATCGCGTAGTTCGGCAGGTGGAGGAGTGGGGCGCGTACGTCGGCGTATACGTCGAGGAGGTCGCCGCGAACCATATCGAGGGTGGTGAATGTGCGGAGTTCGATGGCGGGCGCAGTGGTCATGCGGGAGTCCTCCAGAGGGCGGCGTGCTCGTTCCAGGTCTGCACGGTGGAGCTGCCCGGGGCGGTGGCGCGCAGCGCGGCTCCGAACTCTTGCAGCATGCGTGCCACGCGGGCGTGACGGGTGGCGGCGTCGATGGGGACCTTCATCGCGGTGGCCGTGGCGGCGTCGGGCGCGCCCTGTGCGAGCTGGGCGTGGGCGAGGCGGGTTGTGGCGATGGCCCGGGAACGGACCATGTGGGGTCGCAACGCGGACAGGCAGCGGTGGGCGTGGAACTCGGCGGTCGGGTGGTCACCGAGCGCCAAGTGCGCGGAGAGGGCCAGGGAGTCCAGTTCGGCCTGGTCGTAGAAGGCGCGCATCCACACCGGTCGGTAGTCGGCGGGGTCGGCGCGCAGCATGGCTTCCTGCGCCTGGTCGAACGCACGGCGGGTGCCGGCGCGGTTCTGTGCGGTGCCCTGGATGGCCCCTTGTCGGGCAAGGCCGAGGGAGGCGAACAGGGGGTCGCGGCGAGTGAGGTGCAGGTTGCGGGCGACATCGTTGGCGGCGATCGCGTCGGCGGGTCGGCCCATGTGCCGGTACATCGTGCCCGCGTGACTCCAGATACGGAACTTGATCGCCTGGTCGCCTGACATCTCGGCTAGGGCCTGGGCCTCGCGCATGTGGGCCTTCGCGACGTCGTAGCGGCGGCCGTCGATGGCGGCCCACATGGCCGAGGAGCGGAACGCGGCTGCGGAGGCATACAGGCTGCTGCGTACGCGCTGGGAGGCGCTGCCCGCGTGCTGGAGGTTCAGTGCTTCCTCGGCGAGCGCGGCGGCCTGCTGCTCGATGCCGAGTTGTCCGCCGTGGCGGTGGTCGCTGGCGACGATCTCGGCGAAGCGCTGCTGTAGACGGTCGACATCGCCCATGCCGATGCGGCGGGTTGCGGTGCCAGGGGCGGCTGCTGCCGCTGCGGCAGCCGCGGCAAGGCCACCGACGAGGGTGCGGCGCTTCAAGTCGGGGTCCTCCTGCTGCGGTGCGGCTGGGGTGGACGGAGGGCGTCTCCGTGGCACGAACCCTAAAGCCGTGGCGGGCAGGCCGGTGACGTCTTCAAGTGCTCTGCGGGTTGCCGACTTCGGCCACGTCACCCGGCCTGCCTTCCAGGCTCGGACCGACGAGCCGTCGAGCCCGCCGGCCCTTCCGGTCAGGTGCTCCAGGGCCCTGTTCACCGCATCAGCAAGGCTGTTGGAGCTGTAGCCGTGTTCGGCCATCCACACCGCAAGAGTGGTGTTGCGCGTGATGTCCATTGACGCACGGTAGCTCTCACGTCACCCATTCGTCAGGTAAAGAGAAGGTCAAATCGCCCTAGGTCATCCCGTGGGAGGGGCCCGTGATTGCCCTAACCGGTCCGTGGCGAGGCGGAGTTATCTGGTTGTTGGTCGGCCGTCACGTGAGTGCGGGCGGCTGTTGACGGCTCGGTCGGCCCTGGCGTTTTCCTGCGGAGGACCGAGCGCCGAGACAACGCGAAGGCTCTACCCCAATGACGAGTCTCAGTAGGTCTGTTCTGGCCGCTTCCGTCGGCCGTCCCGCCTATAGCCAGAGTTTTCCGTGCGAGCCGTCGACGGCCGAGATCGGCCGCCGGTTTGTTCGGGAAGTCCTCGGCGTATGGCACCTCGACAACCTCGCTGACCGTGCTGCGTTGGTTGTCACCGAGCTGATTGCGAACGCCGTCAGGCACACGCCGTGTCATGAGATCCGCCTGATAGTCGGACGGCCGACCGGGACTCGGGTGCGTATCGGGGTCGTGGACCGGGCGCCGTGGTGCCTGCCTACTCTCGGCCAGGCGGATGACGAGGACGAGTCGGGTCGCGGACTGTTCCTCATCGATGCCGTCGCCGACGGTTGGGGTTACGACTTGCACGGCTCGGCCGGGCATCCATGGGCCAAAGAGGTCTGGGCCGAACTCCGCTTCAAGGGCGACGAGTGAATACCACCGCTCCGCAGCGCACCCGCCACTTCTGGACGTCGTCCGCCCATCCCCCCGAGGGCCTGACGCTTGGGGAGGCGCGCCACCGGGGTCTGTCATTCCGGTCCCGGGGCTGCGCAGCGCTCAACTGTCGGGCGGCCGAGCGGCCGTCCCTGCTACCGAGAACGGGGGGAGTCTTCCGTGGGGCGGCAATGGATCACTGGTGACTGCTGGCTTGGGTGCGGGCGCTCGGACGTGCGAGTGATCTGGCTCGGCCCTGTGCAGTGGGACGGGCAGCACGCCCCGTTCTTCGCGTGCGAGCCGTGCCTCAACCGTCTCAGGGCTCAAGCCCTCGCCTACTTCATGGAACGACGACCGGCGTCCGCCTGATCGGACTTTCGGCACACGACTTCCCGGCGTACGGCGACGGCGCCCGCGGATTGCCTCTGCGGGACACGTCAGCTCGTGCCGGGCGGCCAGGAGCCCCCGAGGAGCCAGCCACTGGCAGATGCTCCGAGTGGGGGCGGCCTTGCTGTAGCCGTAGAAGCGGCCGAAAACCACGCCGTCCTCCCACCACGCGGGAGCGGTCTGGCCCCACTCGACCGCCGCGTTCGTGGAGCACCGCCCAGAGACCCCCTCTTCAGCTACCTCTGAACCGTTTCCCCACGGCCCTGAAGCCCGCTGAAGAGGGGACCAACTTCCCGCCCGCACCCGAGAGGAAGAGCACCATGTGCGCACACCCCGCCGTGCCCGACGGCTGAGGCTCCTGACCGGGAGGCCGCGCGTCGTGCGGCGCATCACCCGGAACAGGGCTGGAGCCTGCTGTGCAACGGCGTGCTGTTCTTCGAGGACACCGGCGAGCTGCTTCCGGACGGGCAGGTTGTCGCCCCACATCGGCCCGTCCTCGCGGAGGCGCCCTCATGACCGCTGCGACGGAGAAGGCAGTTCGGCCGACGTGGCCCGCACGTTCCTTCGCCGACCCTCTGCCGTGGTTTGCGCAACCCAAACAATCGAGAAAGAGCCGACTGATCATGCACGTCCTGAAAAACCTTCGCCGCCTTCGCGCGAATCGCTCCACGCGCAAGGACTACGAGCCGTTCACCCTCCTCGACATGCTCTTGGACGACGACTCGGAACGCCCTGCCCAGCCGTCGTCTGTGGAGATCAAGCTCTTTGGGTTCCGGGCGCAGTCACACGGCCGGACCGGCTTTGCCGCGCTCAGGGCTCTGCGCCGGGAACACCCCGTACTGGTACACGGCCTCTACACCTATCTCAGCGTTTCTTGGTTCCTCGCCGTCTTGATCACTGCGTTCATGGTCCAGGGCCGCTGGTACTCCGGAATGCCGTGGCCGTACGCCTGATCGAGCCAGAGCAGATGGTTCCGCTTTCCAGACTTCCGCCCCGGCCCGCAGCCGGACACGACTTGTCCCTTCTACGCAGGACAGGGGTGGGTTCCAACTTCCCTGCCGGGTGCGGCCACCGAATCGAACATGCAGCAGCCTGCCCGCGTTGCGGCGGTATGGCAGCCGCGCCCGGCCGGGAAGCACGCGCTATTCCAACGCCGCTGACTAGGAGGACGAGATGTTCCTTCCCTATCCCGTGATCGAACAGCTCGACAACGCCCAGGTAGCCACCTGGGAGAAGTACTTCGCCGGCGCCGGACACGAACGGCCCCGGGCGATCGAGGAGGGTATCTGGCGCCGGACTCAGGACCCGGCGAACGCCGTCCAGTCCGGCTGGTCCGAGGACGAGCAGGGCCGCCGCCGCATCGTGCACTACCGCTACCGGTACGACCTGGACTACACGTTCCCGGTGCCGCGGCTCGTTCTCGCGGAGCTCTACCTGTACACGTCGGTCCTTGGCCCGAAGGCTGAGATCGACGAGTACCGCAGCAATGTGCGCTTCTGGCTCCTCCAAGGCGGCTGGCGGCAGGTCGACGACGCCATGTGGTCGAAGGGCGACCTGCGGGTCACCGTCACCCCGTACGACACGCACCCGCAGGACGAGCGAGCCTCACGGGAAACGCCGGCCGGGTTCTGCTCGCTCGACGTCGTCTTCCTCTCCGAGGACTTCGAGGTGACGCGCAACGTGCGGCAGATGCCGTGGAACGTCCTGGCGGGCGGCATCCGTATCAAGGACGAGCGCGGCAACCCGACCTACGCCGACGACCTGAGCGAGCTGAAGAACTACCTGCCGTTCCAGGTCGAGATCGGCTGCGGCACGAGCGTGGAGGCCGGTGTGCCGCCGCTGCACTTCCTGCACCAGGCGTACCGGGTCACCGAGCGGACCGACAACGTCATGAAGCAGACGCACCCGTTCGTCCTGAGCCCACAGAGGGACACGCTCGTACGGGAGATGCTGCTCGACGCCACGATGAAGGCGGACGAGCTGGTCACGATGTTCCGCGTCAGCTTCCTCGCCGAACCGACAGCGGCCCACCACGCGCTCAAGGCCCTCCACGACGCCGGACACTTCGTCGGTCCCGTGCTCCAGCACAACTTCGACCTGCTTGCCGCGCGGGCCGGGCTCGAAGAGTGCTTCGTACGCCGCTACGACCAGAAGATCCCACCCGTGCCGTTCCACTCCGAGGCAAAGGCACTCCTGGTCGTCGGCCTGCACGCCGACCGGCGGTCGGTCGAGAAGCGAGCCCGCGAGCGCGGCATGAAGGTCTTCTTCATCGACACCGAGGGCCTGGAGGAGTTCGGCGAGTACATGCCCTACCCGCTCGAGGGCCCGCAGGACGACGACGTGATCGTGAAGGCCGAGGCCATCCCCACACTCGTCCAACTGTGCAACCAGCTCGGCGTGAACGTCCCCGTCGCCCAGGCCACCGCCTGAACGAACGTCCTCCCCGGGGCCGCGCTGGGCGCTCGTGCGCGGCCCCCTCCCCGTGAGCACACCCGAGAAGGGACTCCCCAAAGTGAACGCGTATGCGCAGAACCGTGATCGGCTGCTGACGTCGTCCAGGCCGCTCCCCGACTTCGAAGTCGTGGGAACGCAAGGATCATGGCTGCACCTTGAGGGCGGAAGCCGGATCTTCGACGGATCGAGCGGTCTGCTGTGCACCAACGTGGGCCAGAGCAGTGCCAAGGTCTACGCCCGGATCGAGAATCAGTTCTTCCGCTACTCATTCGGCGGCGCGGCCGTCGTACAGCCCCGCATCCAGATGGAGCTGATGGAGCGTCTGTGCCGCGCGGTCGGCCGCCCCGACGATTCCGTGGCGTTGACCACCTGCGGGACGCTCGGCGTCGAGGTGGCCGTGGGCCTCGCGCGGAACATCACCCGCGTGCGCAACGGGAAGCTGCGCGGCGACATCCTGACCTCGACGTTGAGCTACCACGGGATGTCCGCACTGACCCTCGCCCTGGCCGGGAACCACGCCCGCCGACCCCGCCCGGAGGACGCGCTCGACCTCGGGCCCGGCTTCCCGGCGCCCTACCCGCCGACGCACCCCCACTCGGACCGCGACTGCGACGCCTCGTGCGCCGACGAGATCGCCAAGGAGATCGACCGCCGCGGCGCCCAGAACGTCGCCGCCGTACTCATCGAGCCCATCAACGGGACCACGGGCGGCGCCTTCGTACCGCCCGATGGCTACCTCCGCCGGGTCTCGGAAATCTGCCGGGAGAGGCACGTCCTCGTGATCCACGACGAGGTGCTGACCGGGCTCTGGCGCACCGGAACACCGCTGGCCAGCCACCACTGGGACGGCTGCGAACCCGACATCGTGATCCTCTCGAAAGGACTGGGCGCCGGCTACACCAGCGTCGGCGCGGTGCTGGTCTCGCCCGAGATGGCGTGGTGGCTCCGCGATGCGGACGCCGCCTCGCTCCCCGCGATGGGCACCATGGCCACCCATCCCCTCATGGCAGCGGCGTGCCTAGGCGTCCTTGACGAGCTGGAGGAAATGGACTTGGCCGCCTTCGCGGCGCGCGGCGAACGTCTCCAGGAGGCCATGACGTCACTGAACGGTGTCGGGCCGGTGCGGGACATCCGTGGGCGAGGCTTCCTCTACGGCGTGGAGGTCGCCCCGGGACAGCTCTGGCCCGTGATGAAGGCCGCCGAGGAACGCGGCGTGTTCTTCTACCCGTTCACCGGCGCCGGGGATCCGAAGAGTGAAGGGCTGGTCGTCGCACCCCCGCTGACGTCGACGGACGAGGACATCGAGTTCCTCACCACCGCCCTGTCCAGCGCGCTGGATGCCCTGAACTGAACCGTCCGAGGCCGCTTGCTGGCACGACGCCAGACTCGCACCACCGGATCGAACAACTCCAACGAACCCGCGAGCAACCCGACTCGGGTCCTGCTCGCCGATAGCGTCTGAGGGCACACCGACGTCGGTGTGCCCCCGACCAGACAAGGACGACCTGCAATGCGTGTTTCCGTGATCGGCTGCGGTCACCTCGGCATCCCGCACGCTGCGGCGATGGCCGAACTCGGCCACGGCGTCATCGGTGTGGACGTCGACCAGGCCAAGGTCGACCGACTCAACGCCGGCGAGTGCCCCATCTACGAGATCGGTCTGCCGGAACTGCTCGCCCGCCACACCCAGAACGGACGTCTGCGCTTCACCACCGACATCCGCGAGGCCGCCGGCTTCGCCGAACTGCACTTCATCGGCGTCGGCACCCCCATCGACGCCGACGGCCGCTCCTACGACACCGCACAGGTCTTCGGCGCGATCCGTCAGCTCGCCCCCCACCTCGACCGGGCGTGCACGATCGTCGGGAAGTCCACCGTCACCGTCGGCACCACCACCCAGGTCACCGCCCTCGCGCAGCGCCTGGCCCCCGTGGGCGACCGGGTCGACGTCGTATGGAACCCGGAGTTCCTGCGCGAAGGTCACGCCGTCGAGGACACCCTCCGGCCGGACCGGCTCATCGCCGGAGTTGCCACCGCGGAGGGTGAGAAAGCGATCCGTGCGGTGTACGCCGGGATCATCGACGCGGGTGTACCGATCTTCATCACCGACCCGCAGACCGCCGAGCTGGCCAAGGGCGCCGCGAACACCTTCCTCGGACTCAAGATCAGCTACATCAACGCCGTCGCCGACATGTGCGAAGCCGCGGGCGGCGATGTCTCCCAGATCGTGGACATCCTCGGCATCGACCCCCGCATCGGCGCGGGCGGCATGAGGCCCGGCATCGGCTACGGCGGCGGCTGCCTCCCCAAGGATGTCCGCGCCTTCACCGCTTCCGCCCGGCAGCTCGGCGCCGATCAGGCTGCGACCCTCCTGCGCGCTGCCGAGGAGATCAACGAGCACCGTACGGATGTCGCCCTCGGACTCATCACGCGCGCCCTGGGCGACCGCCCCATCAAGGGCGCCCAGATCACCGTGTGGGGTGCTGCGTTCAAGCCCGGCACCAACGACGTGCGCGAGTCGCCGGCCCTCGCTCTCTCCCAGGCACTCCAGCAGGCCGGCGGCGTCATCACCGTCCACGACCCGCAGGCCGTACCCACGGCGATGGTCCGCAACCCGGAGCTGGACTACACCAACGACCTCGCCGGCTCCCTCGACGGCGCGGACCTCGTCGTCCTGGCTACCGAGTGGCCCGAGTACGGGCAGGCCGACCCTCGCGCTTTGGTGGACCGCCCGGCCAACCCCCTACTCGTGGACTGCCGCACCACTCTCGACCCCGAGCCCTGGCGCACTGTGGGCTGGACCGTCCACCAGCTCGGGCGTCCGGGAAAGTAGACCGGGCCGCGCTATGAACAGCGATGACGTGGTCCTTCGCCGTGCAGCCGCAACCGACGCGGGTGCCGCGGCGGACGTGTGGCTCCGCTCGTACGCCGCGGCGCTGCCGACCGTACGCTGCGCCCACGACGAACCAGACGTGCATGACTGGTTCGCCCGCGTGCTCGTGCCGCAGTACGAGACCTGGGTCGCCGTCACCGGGAACAGCGTGGTGGGCCTCCTTGTGCTCAAAGGGAAGGAGCTGAAGCAGCTCTACCTCGAACCGGAATGGCGCGGACGGGGCCTCGGCGACAGATTCATGTCCCTGGCCAAGCAGCAACAGCCTGACGGCCTGTCGCTGTGGACGTTCCAAGTCAACAGCCCAGCCCGGCGCTTCTACCAGAGGCACGGCTTCACCGAGGCCGAGCGCACCGACGGCCAGCACAACGACGAGCAAGAGCCCGACGTCCGCTACGTCTGGAAGCCGCCGACGTAGTCGCCTTCCGCCTCCCCGGATGATGACGGACGGTCACACGAGCACTGAGTGGCCGCCCGCCATCGTGGGGCCCACGGGGCTACGGTTACGCGCATGACAATTCTGATCGTCGGCGGGTCCGGCTTCCTGGGGTCCGAGCTGGTCCGGCAGGCGAGAGCGGCGGGTCACACGACGGTCGCGACGTACGCGACCAAGCCGGGCACCGCCTCCCCCACCGCGTGGTGCCCCCTCGATCTGCGGGACGCGGGAAGGCTGGACACAGTCATGGCCGAGGTGAACCCGCGCGTCGTCATCAACGCTTCAAGCGGCCGGGCTGACTGGGCGGTTACGGCGGAAGGTCCGCTCCAGCTCGCGATAGTCGCCGCGAAGCACGGAACCCGTATGGTTCACATGTCCACCGACGCGGTGTTCTCCGGCGTCGGCCGAGCCCACTACGACGAGTCCCGTCTCCCCGACCCCATCACCCCGTACGGCGCGGCCAAGGCAGCGGCGGAGACCGGGATCCTCGCGGTGCATCCGAAGGCCGTGGTCGCCCGTACGTCGCTGATCATCGGGCACGGGCGTTCCGTCCACGAGCGCCTGGTGCACCAACTCGCCGCCGGAGCCGTCGACGGTGCCCTGTTCACCGACGACATCCGCTGTCCCGTCCATGTCTCGGACCTGGCAGCCGCGCTGCTCGAACTCGCGACGAGCGGTGCGGCAGGTATCCACCACCTCGCGGGGTCCGACGCCCTGAGCCGCCATGAACTCGGCGTCCTAATCGCCAGACGCGACGGCATCGACCCCTCCCGTCTGCCCGCGAGCCTGCGGGCAGAGAGCACCGTTCCCGGAGCCCTCGACGTGCGCCTTGACAGTCAGAAGACCCAACGGTCCTTGCGCACCCACCTGCGCGGCGCTCGGGACTTCCTCCGCCTTTGCGATGCGGGCCAGCTCTAGGGCGTGTTGTGAAAGTCCTGGTCGCGTGAGGTCTGGCGTCCATCGGGGCGTCGCTGTCAGTGGTGCTGCGCATGACCGGCGCGTCAGCTTTCGCGGAGATAGGGAAGTGCCATGCCGATCACTAACCAACAGGTAGCGGGACACGCGTTCCTGCGGCAGATGCACGACGACGCGCACTTCCCTGATCACGTGGTCGATCAGGGGAAGGCGAGCCTGCTGAGGCTGTGCGAGCGGATTGAGGTCGGGCGGCCGTCGGACCTGGAGCTCTTGGCTACGTAGGCGAGTTTCGAGAACGTCTGCTGCTCATTGACGGGAACACTCGGTTGCACGGGGAAGTGATGTCGCTGAGTTCTGGGAAACGCGTGGGTGCTTGCTTTGGGGCCTCACTTGTGGTCTGTGCGGCGAGGGGTGCGGGTGTGGCCGAAGTCCGAGGCTGATCCGCATGCGGCGATCCACTGCGGGGGTTCCGTAGGGAGCGTCGTGTGCGCTGTGCAGCTGCCGGGACCCGGGTCATTTGACCGGCCCTACCGCGCCATGACGATCAACCCGTTTGCACAATCCGTGAGCAGTTCGTTACTTTTTGCATGTATCTGAGGTGTGCCGCTTGCCCGTCTGCCGGTGTGTTGACCCGGCATCGCATCGCCTGAACTGGAGCGCGTGTGGCTGACCAGACCAATCCGCTGGAAGACGATCAGAATCTGTGGCGGGCGGTCTACACGACCGCCGACGGGTGGAGTCCGGCGGTGGCGTTCGCCGACCACCTGTCGGCCGCCGCGCCTGCTCTCGCCGACGTGAACGGAACCCTGTACTGCGTGCACCGAGGCGCCCGCGAAGAGGATACGAAGCAGCTCCCCGTAAAGTGGACCAGCTTCACCCCGTCCGCGCTGCGGGCCCACATTGCGGCCCTGGACGAGGCGGGCAAGCCGCTGCCCGACAAAGCCACCGACGACGAGAAAACCCGGTGGTCGGACAAGCGCCAAGCCGCAGCAGCCGCCCTGTCCAAGGCCCGCAAGTGGACGCCGGACAGCACCGCCGGCCCTGTGACCAGCTGGAAACCCCTGCCATCGTCAACGACAACGGCACGTTGCGGATGGTGTTCACCGACGAAGGCGCCGACTTCAGCGAACTGTACGAGGCGGAACTGCGCTACACAGAGGACGGCGAACCCGAGTGGACTGTCATCGACTCACTCACGGATGAAGCCGGCGACGGCCTGCAACGCCCCAGCGCTCCCGCCCTGGCATTCTTCAACGGACAGGTACACCTGCTCTACGCGGACGTGGGGCGCCAGCGGATCTGCCACCTGGTCCGGAGGAACGGTCGATGGGATGCTGCCAGCTCCCGTGCGGCAGAGCTCCACGACTCCTTTGATGCCGTGCTCAAGAAGCGGCTGAAAGAGGAGCACGGCTACCCCGGCAACCTGGCCACCGCCGTCCACGACGGAAAGCTCCATCTGCTCTACCGGATCACCCAGGCCAAGGGCTACCTGTTCCACACTGCGTTCGACGGAACCAGCTGGAGCAACCCCGCCGGTGGTGTGCTCACCCGCCGCACCGCGGCCCTCGCCTCCTACGACGGCAAGCTCCACGCCGTCTTCCCCAGTCCCACCACCGACAATCTCGCCCACGCCACGTGGACCGAGGCCGACGGCTGGAGCAAGGTACAAAACCTGGACGGACACGACAGCCGTAACACCCCCGCCCTCGTCGCCTTCAAGGACGGGCCGGCCGGAGAGGAACGCGAGGCGCTGCTCCTGGTCCGCCGGGGCGTGGACCGGTACGTGGCGCCGCCCCCCCGCCGCCGCCCCCGCCGGGCGTCGTCAGCCAGGGCGAGACGGTCCCATCCAAGTGGATCACCGACTACAGCGACGGCGGCTGGTCCTCCATCAAGCACCGCCTCTCCCTGACCCCCGCGAAGCTGTCCAACGGCAAGCACGCTGTGATCGCCACATGGGAGGCCGAGGCCGGATACTACTTTGGCGTCTCCTGGTACCGCGACAAGAACTACGGCACCGACGCCGACAGAGCTCGCATGGACGGCGGCACCCTGTGGCTGAACAAGTCGGGTAACACCCGCTTCCTCAAGGACCGTAACTTCTCCGGCAGCTTCGACAGCTCCGGAAACTACCGGTTCGAGACCGTCATCGAAGTCGAGCCCGGCAACTACACCGTCTCCAACTCCAGCAGCAAGACGGTCAAGATCGGCGGCTACTGGCACGAGCACAGCCACGACCCGAAGGCCGACAACGACCGGCACACCCGCATCACGGCCACCAAGGGCTACGCGACCGTCACGGTCTCCTGACCCCTGAACCACCACCGTGGCCCCGCAGCCGTCCTGGCCGCGGGGCCACGGGCCTGCGCGAACGGCAGCCGGCCCGGCCGCAGCCTCAGACCGAATCCGCCCGACAGCCGCGCTCTCGATGACCAGAGACGGCCCGATCGAGGGCACGGCTCCCATCGGCGCGTCGGCATACGGGTTCACGGGCACGGATTTCTCTCACCCAGTCGACACCTGTTGGATTCGGGAGTGTGCAAGTGATCTCATATGCGCGCGAGTTTGGGTGAACGCCCGCGACTGTCAGTGCCTTCCGGTAAGCATGGGGGCCGATCAGGTACTCGTCTCGCGGAGTTGTGCATGACAACAACCTCAGTGGCACCTTCCGATGGTGAGGGTGCCGCATCTGCTGGCGGGGGGCCTGCGCCCCCAACGGCAGCAGCTTCCTCAAGTCGGCAGGCCAAGCAGACGGTGTGGCTTCGGTTCACCATCTGGCTTTCCCTGTCGGTGCTTGTCGGGTTGGCGCCCACGATCACCGAATACCTGCATGACCGGCAGACTGCCGGCGCCCCTGCGTTCACCTTTTGGGAGTGGTGCAGCGAGGCCGACCTCTATCCCATGGCGATGTCGCTGGTCATCGCATCGGTCGGTGAAGCGCTGATGCAGTTGATGAAGAAGGCGTCCGCCTCCTTGGTGTTGGTGACGGTGAATAACCTGGTCATCATGGTGTTCGCTGCGATCCTCTCGTCCTCCTCCGACGACGCGAACAAGATCAAGGAAGTCGTCGGCCAACAGTCACTGATCGCATTCCTCGTGGCTGTTGCGGGGTCTGGGTTGTGCACGTGGATGTGCGCGAAGGCGGCTGCGGCAGAGGAGACAGCACAATGACCGACTGGCTTGGAACCCTCGCCCCTCTGTTCACCACCGTGGTCACCGCGATCGCTGTGGTGGCCAGCAACAATATGGTGGCCGACTGGTTCCGGAAGTGGCGAGACCGCAGGAAGAACCGAGCCCGGTAGCACGTATGCCTCTTCGTCCCTCAGCAGATGTCATGGAGGGGATGCCTACTCAGCGTTCTCGGGATCGTGGTGGCCTGTGTCCTCGTGGAGGCAGGGCGACGATGTTCTCGCCATGCGCCTGATGGGTGAGTTCAACGATCACGGCCGTCAGGGTTGTGATCCGCTGCTGGAGGAGCCGGTTGTCCTCTTGGAGCCGGGCCGCGTAGGATCCGGCGTCTTTGAGCCGCTGCTGAAGTGCCTGCTGGTTCGGGGTGAGAGGGCCGGCTCCGGCATCGGTCTTAAACTGGGAGACGGCGGAAGCGTGGTGCTCATAGAGCCGGTGCCGCGGAATGCCCGCTTCAATGGCGAGCGTCGAGACGGTCAGCTTGCCGTCGCTTCGCCGAGGGGCGCCGGCCAGGCACGGTTGCCTCGTAGCGGACGGCGAGCTTGTCATATCTCGTGGCGACGACACGATGTCTCTTCAGGCGGTTGATCCCGCACTCGACCGCATGGCGCTCGCGGTAGTCGGCCGGGTCGAAATGCGGCGGCCGGCCGCCGCGGGGGCCGAGCCTTTGGCGGTTGCGCACCTGGTCAGCCTTGTCCGGGATGGTGCAGCGGATCCCGCGTCGGCGCAGGTAGGCGCGATTCCTCCGGGAGGCATACGCCTTATCGGCCCGCACTCGATCGGGCCGGACCCGCGGTCGGCCCGGACCGATGCGAGGCACGCGAACCTTCTCCAGCACGGGTTCGAACTGCGGCGAGTCCCCGCGCTGCCCTGCCGTCACCGCGATCGACATGGGCTTTTGCCCCTGCTCAACGGCCAGGTGGAGCTTGGTGGTGAACCCGCCTCGCGACCGCCCCAGCCCGTGATCACGGGGCTCGGTGAAGATGCCGCCCGGTGGTTCCTTCTGCAGGTCGCCTCGCTTGCGAGCCCCAGCCGCATGCTGATGGGCGCGGCACACCGTGGAGTCGACGCTCAGGTCCCACGTGATCGCGCCCTTCACGTCGGCCAGGGACTGGAGCCGGGTGAGGATCCGCTGCCAGGTGCCGTTCCGCTGCCATCGGCGGAACAGGTCGTAGACCCGGCTCCACGGTCCGTACTCGATGGGGACGTCCCGCCATGGAACACCGGTCCGGACCCGGAACCGTGTGCCGTCGATCAGCTGTCGCCGAGGCCAGACGGGCGGCCGTCCCGTCCTGGCGCCCGTCGGCAGCAACGGCTCCAGCACCGCCCACTGCTCGTCCGTGAGATCTCCGCGACCCATGGACCGTGATCATTCACAGCCCAAGATCCACTTTCGATACACGGCCTAGATCGATGTTTCCAAGTGCCCTGTGACAGGTCGGCCGATCAACGTCGGCGTACGGGGGAGGACTGCTGTGCGGCCGTCGGTGTGACAGCCGGCGTCTGGGTCGGGACGGCGGGGA
This sequence comes from Streptomyces sp. NPDC087420, assembly GCF_044744165.1. Taxonomy (NCBI): domain Bacteria; kingdom Bacillati; phylum Actinomycetota; class Actinomycetes; order Kitasatosporales; family Streptomycetaceae; genus Streptomyces; species Streptomyces sp. NPDC087420. The sequence goes on along the minus strand of NZ_JBIUXU010000013.1, from coordinate 300,513 downwards.
GTCGTGTGGTGCTGCGGGCCGTGGCTGCCTGGGCGCGCGGGCTGGGTGTGTGGCGTTGGCCGAGACGATAGACGCGCCAGGTCAGGGCGCGGGCGGGGTTGCGGGCATCGTCCAGGGTGCGCTGGCTGAGGGCCTGTGCGAGGAGGGTGGTCGGGTTGTGACCGGCGGCCTCTGCGTCGGCGATGGCAGTGGCGAGAGCGTCCCAGGCGGGGTCTTCCAGGATCCGGTCGGCGTGTTCGGGGGCGGCCTGCTGGACGTGGCGGGCGTAGCGGTGCTTGGTCTGGAGGTTGGGGGTGCGGCTGGCGAGGGCGTCCAGGGCCGGGACGGCGACGTGGGTGTACGCGGCCTGTAGGTGGCTGAGGGTCTGTTGGGCGGCTGCTTCCTGCTGGGCGTGCTGGTGGGTGCTGTGCCAGTGCCTGGCGAAGGCTACGGCGATGAGGACTACGTCCAGGAGCATGGCCAGCCCGGTGCCGTCGGGCGTTGTGGTGGGGGTGCGCAGGATTGTCTGGATGCTACGGCGCAGGACGCGGGTGCTGTTGAGGTCGGCGGTGATGCGGGAGCGAGTGGCGCGCTCGAAGGCGGTGGCGGCCTGTTCGAGTTCCCGCTTGGCTTCGGCCGGTGCGGTGAGCGGCAGCAGGTCGAGTGCTCCGCCGAGGGCGACGAGCTGGCCCTGGGCGATGTGGTCGTTGCTGTGGCTGAGGTGGTCGGGGATGCGTTCGATGGCGGCGGTGGCCTGGTGCCACGGGTCGGCCATCCGAGCGGGGACGGGTTCGGGGTCGGTGTGGGTGAGGCGGCGGCGGATCTTGGGGAGGGAGAGGTCGCCGGCGAGGGTGGAGCCGGAGAACCGGATCGGTTCGCCGTGTTTGTTGAGGTCGCCGGGCAGGGCGACGCTGTAGCCGAGGACTTCGCCTGACGGGCCGGTCTTGGGCCGTACGTCCACTCCGGTCGCTTCCAGCAGGGCGAAGAACTCCGTCTCACTGGAGGCTGCGGCCACCGCTCGACGGACACGTCGGCGGAGGATCTCACGGGTCGTGGTGTCCTGGCCCTGACGCTTGGCCTTGAAGTGTTCCTTGCTGGTGGGGCGTTTGGCGGCGGTGCCGTCACCGGCCTTGAGTCGGCGCAGGCCGAAGTCGGTCTCGATCTCGCGTGCTTCGCGCTGGACAGCGCGGATGTCGTGGTCGCGGCGGGGGCGGCGGCCGTCTTGGCGGACGAGGGTGGCGGCGATGTGGATGTGGTCATCGGCGTGTCGGACGGCAACCCACCGGCAGGCTTCCTCGTCACCGTCGGGGGCGATGCCGGCGGCGGCCACGATCCGGCGGGCTATGTCCGCCCACTGGGCGTCGGTCAGGATCGGGTCCTCGGGCGCGGCACGGACCGGGCAGTGCCACACCGTGGTTGCCGGGGCCTTGTCGCCGAGCATTTTCACGGGCTGGTCGAGCTGCGCGGCGAGCTGGTCCTGGACGTCCTTGGGGTCGCGGTGGGGGCTGCGGCCGGGGTCGGGGGCGAACCCGTTCCAGGACGCCACCAGGTGGGGGTCGGTGTGCTCGTTGGCGCTGCCCGGCCCGTACAGGTAGCCGATCAGACGACGGGCGGCGCGGACACCCTTGCCGAGGATGATCTTCGGTATCACGCGGTCACCGTCCCGAGGTCACCTGAGCGACGGCCACGTCCACGCCGGTGATTGACGCCTCGATGTGGCGCAACAGCCGCCACACGAGGTCCGCCTCGGGCCAGGGAGCGTCCTGGTTGAGGTGGCGGGTGAGCTGGTTGAGATTGGTTCCGATCTTGGCGAGCTGCCCGTTGGCCGCCATGAGCGCCTTGACCATGGAGCGGTAGTCGGCGACCGCGGCGATGGGGTCGTCTGCGCGGGCGGCGGCGAGCGAGGTCTCGGCGACGTAACCGCCGACCGGCATGCGGCTCAGGTCGGCGGCCTTCGTGAGGAGGGTGAACTCGCTGCCGCTGTAGCGGGGGTGGACGCGCTTCTCGCGCAGCGTGGGCTCACGCAGGCGACGACGCGGAACGGACGACTGCGTGGCTTCTTCCCGAGTCGGTTCCCCCGGGCCGGCCGACACCGGCGCTCCCTCGGCGCCGGACACCTCCGCCTCCCTGGGGGCGGAGGTCGGGTAAGGACTCCTTACCCGACAACTTGCTCCGCCGTTTTCGTGTTCGTCGTCAACGGCATTGAGGTGGAGGGGGGTTACCGGGCTGGAGGGGGCTTGCTCCCTGTTCTGGCGTTGTCGATTGGGGGTGACCGTTCCGGGGTTGGGCTTGGGGTGGAAGGGGTTACGCATGAGGTGGCTCCATTTGCGGGTTGGCGGCGGCGGTGTTCGTTGCCGGGTTCGGCGGCTCAGCTGACTGTGTTCGTGGGGCAGGGGCAGGGGCAGGGGCTGGTGCGGGCGCGGCTGCCGGGGTGTCGGCAGCCGCGCCCGCCCTATCGATTCGAGTGAGGTTTGGCTGTCCGGGCGGGGTCAGGTCCGGTCGGCGCGAGGGGGTGTTTGTCTTCCGGCTGGTCCGGGTGCTGGCGGGCTTGGGTGGCGGTGCGGACCAGGTTGATGGCCTCGGTGAGGCGGAGGGTTCCGGCGCCGAGGTCGACTTCGGTCAGGGCTTTGCGGGCACTGTCACGCGTGATCTCGTCAGGGTTCGGGTGCGCTGCGGCAATCACTTCTGCCAGCCGTTCCACCGTTGCCATTGGCGGGCGCCCGCCGCGTCGTACGGAATCCTTGTCCGGTTCTTCTGTGGCGGCGCCGGGATCGTCTTCGTACTGGTTCCGCGGGAAGTCGGCGGGGGTCGGTGTCTGGGGACCGGCGTTCGGATCGTCCCTTCCGGACCTGGGATTGGGCTCCTGATGCAGGACGTCCGCGGGGGTTCGGTCGGACCGCTGCCCGTACGGAACTGGTGCGCTGGTTCCGTACGCGGGGGTTCGGGACGGTTGGGGGCTTGCGGACCGCGCGATCAGGATGTGGAGGTGGGTGGCTCCGGCGAGGGCGAGTGGGGCGATGGCGGACAGGACGGCGACGGTGGTGTCGCCGAGATGGAGTCCTGTGCCGGGGGTCTGCTGGTTGAGGCGGATGGCGTGCAGCGCGTTGGCCCAGACGCTGGTGGCGGTGGCGGCGCCTACCAGCGCCCATACGTACAGGCGGGCAGGCAACGGGGCGGTCCGCAGGAGGACGAGGGCGCCGACGCCGATGGCTATGAACCCGTCGATGACCAGGGGGAAGGTGTAGGTCAGGAGGTTACGGACATGGATGGCGGCGGCCATCTGGCGCAGCGCGTCGTAGGAGAGGGCGAAGCCGACGGTGCCGAGCAGCGCGATACCGATGCGGATTGCGGCGCTTCCACGCGCGGGAGCGGGGTGGGCGGTGTCGTTGGTGGTTGAAGGCATGTTGGTGCTCCAGGGAGGCGGGCGCGGGTGACGCGGCCCTGGGTGGGGGAGACTCGTCGCGACTCGTCGCGTGCCTGGTCAGTCCAGGTACGGGTGCGGCGGTGATGTCGAGTCGACTCGTTGCCGGTCTTCGACTCGTCCCCGTGCTGACCTGCGCGGCGACGAGTCGCGACGAGTCGTGTCGGGTCAGGCGCCGGTCGGGCGTCCCGGCGTGGGCTCAGGGCAGTAGCGTGCCCAGGAGTCGGTGAATTGCAGGCGGGTGAAGCCCTTGGCCTGGATGTCGCCGTGGAAGCGGCGGTTGGCTGAGCTGATGCCGTACTCCCTGAGCAGGAGCTGGAGTCCGCGAGGGGTGAGGCCGTTTTTGGTGTACTCCGGCCAGGGCGTCTCGTCGTCCTTGTTGAGGATGTCGAGGAGGCGACCGGTGCGGATCACCGGCGGGTTGCCCTCGGTCGCGAAGGCGCGCCGGATGTCGACCAGGAGGCGAATGCCCAGGCCGCTGCTGTCCTGGTCCTGCTGTGCCTCGTGGCTCGTCATGGCCAGGCACGCGGTGCGGGCGAGGTCGGGCCATCGGCCGCCGGCGAGGTCGGCGATGGCGACCAGTGGCTGCCAGGTGTCGGCGGCGCGGTCTTCGACCGGCATGGTCGGCGTCAGTTCGATCGCGTCGGTGTGGAGTGGGGCCAGCCACTGTGTGAGCCGGTCGCGCAGTACGTGGAGGGAGGGGGTGTCGCGAAAGCTGCGGAACTCCGCCACCTTCTCGCCCGGCCTGCGTCGGCGCATGCGGATGACGATCGACCGGTCCATGATCGTGTCGGGCAGGTCGCCGATGCCCGCGAGGGCGGCCATGGCGAAGGTGGGGAACTTCGCGACCTCGTGGTTGGGTCCGCTGACCCGGAGGGTGGGTCGGTTGCGCTGGTGCCCGGCGTTGAGCAGGCCGCGCATCTCCTCGTTCTTCTCCGCGACTTTGGCGGAGCCGAAGAGGGTGTCGGCCTCGTCGACCAGCAGGGTGGGCGGGGTTTCGGTGATCGACCGGAACACTGCTGCGGGCGAGGCGTTGACCGTGATGAGCGGGTCGTGGACGGTTTCGGTGATCACGTCCAGGAGCCGCGACTTGCCGCACCGTTTGGCCGGTCCGACCGCGGCCAGCCTCGGCGCGTGCTGCCACGCGGTCTGCAGGTGGGTGGCCGCGACCCACAGGGTCACGGCGGTGAAGGCTTCCTCGTGCGGCAGCACGACGTACCGCCGGATCTGCTCCCGCAGATCGGCCAGCACCTGCTGGCCCTCGGATGCCGCGGCAGGCTCGGGCTCGTCGGTGGGCGGCTCTGCGGGTACTGGGGTCGGCTGTGCGGGCTGGGCCGGCTGGCCGGGTATCGCGACGGTCGGCCACACGGCGGGGGTGGCGGGGAAGGATGGCGGGTTCGGCTGCGGATCGGGCATACTGAAGTCAGCTCCTCTACTCGCGGGCCATATGGGACGGCAATCCCGGCCACGCGGGTTGATCGCTAGGGATGGCGGTTGAGAGGTTTGCGCTTGGCCCCCCGGCTCTGTCGGGGGGCTTTTCGCGTCTTGGGGGTCGGGCGTCTTGGGCGCGGTGCTGGTGGGAGTACCAGCATGCCACACGATTGCCGATCGCAGAAGTCTTTTGCGTACCGCAGAACGCGTGCTACGCTTTTGCTGTCCCTGCGAACGGCAGAGACTCGTTACGAACGGAAGGGGGTGGGCGCGGTGGACGAGGAACCCCAGCAGGGCGTGCTGATCAGCGGCGAGGAGAACGTCGCCGTACGGATCAAGCTGGAACGCGAAGCCCGCGGCTGGAGCACCAACTCCCTGTCCGACCGGCTCAACGAGGCTGGCTTCGACATGAACCCGTCTGCGGTCTGGCGCATCGAGAAACGCAAGCGCCGTATCAACGTGGACGAGGCGATCGGCTTCGCCGAGGTGTTCGGCATCGACCTGCGGAACCTTGTCGGTCCGCCGCAACTCGCCGCCAAGGCCCGCGCCATGAAGCTCATCGACTCCGTCGTTGACGCCTTCCGCGAGACGCAGCGCGCCAGCGCGGGCTTCTCGAAGGCGAGAGACGCCCTCGACGCCTACCTCGCCGAGCACCCCGACATCCGCGAGGAGGCCGAGGTGATGGTCTCCAACGCCATGGCCCAGGTCGCCAGCAGCCACATGCTGGAGCGCGCGGACCAGTCCTCGGGTGCGTACTCGGCCGCTGAGGACAGCCCCAGCAGCGACGCGTAGCCCAACCTCCGCCCCGGCTCGCAAACCGCCGGGGCAGGTGCCCGTACACAACCGCCATCCCGAACGATCAACCACGCAGGCCGGCATTGCCGTGCCACACGCCTGCGAAGAGAGGACCCCGCTGTGCCCCGGTCGGCGATACCCCATGCCTCCACGCACCCACCTCACGCCGCGAAGGGGGTGACGCACACCACTGACCGTCTCCTCGCCGTGGAAGAGGCAGCGGAACGCCTCGGCACCGGAGTGCGCTTCGTTCGGCGCCTCATCGCGGAGCGCCGCATCGCCTTCGTCAAGGTCGGACGCCACGTCCGCCTCTCCGAGGCCGTCCTTACCGCCTACATCGAAGCCCACACCGTCCAGCCTGCACGGCGGGTCCGGTCCGACTACGGCAGGGCTGCCTGATGCCGCGCAAGCGGCAGCGGCGGCGCGAGTTCGGCAGCGTGCGCAAGACCGAGTCGGGACGCTTCCAGGCCCGCTACTGGGCCCCGGACGGTGTGCGGCGCTACGCGCCACACACCTTCGAGACCAAGACGGAGGCGACGACCTGGCTCACTCTGACCCAGGCGGACATAGAGCGCAAGCACTGGACCGACCCCGACGCCGGAGCGGTCAACTTCGAGGACTTCGCCGACAAGTGGGTTCGGGAGCGCGGCCTGGCGGCGACCACCGAGGATCTGTACACCCGCTTGCTCAGGCTCCACATCCTGCCCGCCTTCGGTGCATGGGACCTGGACGAGATCCAGCCGGCGGATGTGCGCGTGTGGCGAGCCGAGCGGCTTAAGGCGACCAACGGCGCCAAGACGACAGTGGCCAAGTCCTATCGTCTGTTGAAGGCGGTGCTCCAGACCGCGGTCGACGACGATCTCCTCAAGAGCAACCCGTGTCGTATCAAGGGCGCAGGGAAGGAGGAGGCGGACGAGCGCGACGTCGCTGAGATCCATCAGGTCTACGCGCTGGCCGAGGCGATCGGACCGCGCTGGCGCATCATGATCTTTCTGGGCGCCTTCGCGTCCCTCCGCCCCGAAGAACTCGCGGAGCTGCGGCGCGGTGATATCGACCTCGACGAAGGCGTCGTGTGGATCAGGCGAGCCGCACCGGAACTGACCAACGGCCAAAAGGTCGTGGGAGCCCCCAAGTCACGCGCAGGGAAGCGGGCGATCTACCTGCCCGACTTCGTGGTGCCCGAGCTGCGCCGCCACCTTCAGTGGTTCGCCGAGAAGGAACCGGACGGACTGCTCATCGTCGGAGAGCGCGGTGCCGCCTTGCGACGGTCTTCCTTCGGGCGCAAGTGGCGCAAGGCGCGGACTGCGGCGGGTCTGCCGGACGGCTTTCGCTTCTACGACCTCCGCCACACCGGCAACACCCTGGCGGCTGACTCGGGCGCGAAGCTCAAGGACCTCATGGTTCGGGCGGGCCAGTCCAGCCCGAAGGCACAGCTGATCTACCAGCACTCCAAGAAGAGGCACCAGCGCAAGCTCGCGAAGAGCATCGACGCCGAAGTGCGCCAGCAACGCGCCCAGTCAGCCGAGGAGTCCCAGGCGGAGGCGCGGAAGCACTCTGGCTGAGAGCCGAGGCAACGGTGCCTCCCCCCAAGGGGCAGCGTGGTGGGTGCAGGGCCGCTTCGTCTCGCGGTTCTGCCCCCGCCCGCCCCTGCTCTCGGGCTGAGCTCGGCAAGAGTCTGGCCCCGTTCTTGGGACCAGTGAGGTCGCATGTTCAGGTGTGTTCCGAACGTGTTCCTGGCTGTGACGGCCTCACGCCGTTTCATCAACGTGTGACAGGGCGGCATCGACGATCGCGGTAGCTGTAGCGGCTGTGAATCCACGCTGGGCTGTCAACTGCTTCACTACTGTCTGCCGCAGGTAAGCAACCAGATCGCCTTCCTGGGACGCATCCGGCACCGAAACGGGCTGACCGCTCAGCTCGCGTCGGCGGAGTGCCGCCCGACGGCAGGATTCAATTGCATGTGGTGAAGCCGCGAGCAGACTGTCTGCCACCTCGGGACCGACTCCGACAGCGATTAGGGTTTCCGCAGCCAATTGGAAGACTGCCTGGGGGACATCTTGGGGGTCTGCCCCAGCGCTTACTCCAGCGGCTGCGATGGCGAACCAGCCGCCGAGGTGTTCTGGCTGACTGTCCCAAAGCTTTTCCGCGACAAGCCCCCACAAGGACCGTGTTCGGTCGGTGGCCCACAGTTGCGGTCGACCGAAGAGCGCTGCGGCGCCAGTCGGTCGCCAGTCGGCCTGCGCCGCCACATCCGCGATTCCGTCCACTGCGATCGGAAGGTCCACCACGTAGGCCGCGAGAAGGGTACGCATGTCATGGTTGTGCCGCTCGTCGGTGAACTCGGGATAGTCGCCTAGCTCTTTCAGAACGTGTAGGAGGGCCACTGTCCCGAAGTTGGGGACGTGTGCGCGGGTGAGCATCTCGCGAAGGGCGGCGTCGTCGCACCAGAGGGGTGCGCCAGTGGTGAGGGCGTGCTGGGCGGCCGAAAGCCAGGCGGTATCAGCTTCATCGGGAACATTGGTCAGGCCGAGCCGACCACGAATCTCACTGACGTCGGGTACCTCGACTGGTTGCAGGGCCGAGATGATGCGGTTGATGGCTGCGGCTTGCTGTGCCAAGTGATCCTTGTCCTCGGCGGAGTATTCGAAGAGGGTGGAGCGTCCGTCCCGGACTCCGAGCTGGCCCGATGACCGAAGCATCTCACTGAGGGCGTATCGGGTCTGGAGGATGTCGTCATAGACCGCTGTGGTGGTAGGCGTCGCGGCAAAGATGGCTCGCAACTGATCGAATCGCCCCGGGATAAGAGAGGTCACAGCCAGGGTGCTGACGTCCAGGACAGCGGTGCGGTTCAAAGCCTGGCGCACTGCTTTGACCTCCGCAGTCACCTGTCCGTCATCGAGGCTGCATGCGGGGATGAGGCCAGCGGCCCGCTGAATGTAGGCCAGGGTTACGGGACGTCCTGCTGCCCATGCGAGCATGCCCATGGGGACGGCTCCGCAGCGGACTGCGTCGGCGGCTGCGTCAAGCAGCTTCTCCCGGGGCCCAAGGTGCTGCTCCACCATTCGCGCAAGTGCTTCCGCGTCTGCGGGCATCATGGAGAGGGCCTTGGTCGCGGGCAGATCGGCTAGCAACGACCGCATCCGGGTTCTCAGGGCCTCGGGCAGTACAAGCGGAGGCGCTGCGGCCCGGGTACCGCCGGTCGACGGCTCGCCGGTGGCGAAGAGGAGCCCGCCGAGAATTGCCCCCGTCAGCTCTGTCTCCTCACTGAGGTAGCGCTCGGCGAGGTCGATTGCGGTTTGCGCCAGTTCCGTTGTCCATCCTGACCAGCCGACCAGCATGAGCCACGACCGGACGTCGTCTGTGTTGCGGATCTGTGGTGCGAAGCGGGCCAGTGTGTCCCGCGCGGCCTCAGGGTTGCGGCCGTTGAGCTGGGCGCGAATGGCCGCCCACGCGAAGGCAGGTGCGGACTGCGGAAGATCTCCTGCGGCTCCCTCCAGGGCGGTGGCGCGTTCGATCCCGATCTCCTCGGCCAGGCCGATGAGGGCATGCTCTTCCATGTCGTTCCAGTCAGACCGGTCGTGGGCCCATTGGACAGCCATGCCACGCAACTGTCGGCGCGTGCTGGCAGGCAGGAACGGTTGGCTCAACAAGGTCAGCGCCTTGATGCGGGCCTGCTCCGTCGCGCCGGCGCGGTCCCACAACTCGACCGCGAGTACACGCGGATGGGGGTCACCGAAACGCCGACCTGCCCTCTCAGCAGCTTCGGCAGCCGCGGCCAGTTGCCCCTCGCGCTCGTATAGCTCAACGAGTCCGATCGCAGCCACGATGCTGCTGTTCTCCCACTCACGCAGACGCCTGATTGCGGCCTCCGTCGCGCCCTGGGCGGCCTCGGCCACGGCCCAGCGGGTCTGGTAAATCGCTTCCGGAATAAGGCCCAGCTCACGGGCCTGGTCAAGGTAGCGCACGGGCCAGACGCCGAGGCCGGACAAGGCGAATGCCGCGTTGCCACGCTGATCATCGTTGGTGGCGCCGACTGCAGCGGCTTGCCACGCGGCGACGCGGTGCGCGCTGTCGCTGTCCGGATCTGCCTCGGCTGCGTATGCGTTCAGGTGGAGTCGCGCGGATTCGCTGGTTAGCCCGGAGGCGATCAGATCCGCAAGGTCAGGTCGGCCCGCTTTGTAGGCCAGCCGCACTGCCTCCAGCTGCAGCGGCTCGTACGAGGTCTCTGGCTCTTGTGCGTCTCCTTCCGGCGCGGCTATCGCGGTGTGGATGGCGGCGATCACGTCTGTAGCCATCAGCCGCGCCTCCAGCAGGACGACGGCGGCCGTAGCGCTGGAGCCGCGCCAGCGACGAAGATCTGCACGTGCGGCCAGGGCCAGGCGTAGGGCACGCCCGGTGTCGAGGGATGCTTGCTGCGGTGTCCCGGTGGCGCCGCGCAGCAGACACCGACCGAGGTCGAGCTGCAGGCTTGGTTCTTGCGGCGCGATCCGCAGGGCTTTTTCCAGCAAGTCCTTGCCGTCCTCGTGACGATCCGCGCCGAAATGGCAGTAGGCCGCGAACCGCAGGACGTTGACATCCCTGGCTGCTGACGGGTCCCCCTCGGCCAGTGCTCGCGCCACGACCTCCGGAATGTCCTTGGGGAACTGCCCACCAGTGGTAAGCAGGGCGCGGGTCGCGGCCACTAGCATGGTGGAACCCGCTTTTTCGGCGGCTGCCGACAGGCTGCGGGCACGGTCGGGCGCATGGGTGACGGCTGTGAAAGCGGCGAGGGCGAGCAGATGGCCCTTGTCGTCGGGTGCCGCATTAGCGGCACGCTCCAGTGCGTTAGTGGCCGCAGGACCAAGTTCGTGCGCGCAAGCGTAGGCGGCGATCGTCCTCCAGGCGCCTTCCTCGTGTGCCGGTTGCAGGTCGGTCAACCAATGGGGCCGGTTAGTGAGGAGTTCGGTGACCGTGCCGTCCGGGTTGTCGGTCTCGGTAAGAAGCCGGGCCAGAGGCAGAGGATGGCTGGCTCCATCCTGATGGTCTTGCAAGAGGCGTATCCGAACGTCACCTGGGAGTTGGTCGGTTGCTGTTCGGATGGGGTCGATTTCCTGTTGGAGGCGAGCAGGGCGGCTCAAGGCTTCGGCGTTGGCATCGTCGATCTGCTGAGATGACGGGACGAAAACCTTGGAGTGTTTGCCGGTGGAGACAAGCGTGTCCTTATTGACGTGCTGCCAGTACACCCGTTCAGTCACCGGGTCGAATAGCATGAGCGTCACCGGAAGGGAATGTTTCTTCCAGTACGCCACGTGAGCGGCATCGCACGGATACCACCAGCCTTCTTCGCCAGCGACAGCAAACTGGCTTTCCCCCGACTTGATTTGCACGGCAAGCAGACGGCCGGTAGCGCCACCTGTGGTCCTGGAAGTCAAGCTGGCACCGGTCACCACCTCCAAATGGGCATCAATGCCGACGTCGCTGGTTTCCTGTTCGCGAAACAGCCAGCCCAGACGAGTGGTCACCAGATATCCGGTCATGGTGACCCCCGCGCGGTCGACCAGGTGAGTCGCACGCACCATCGTCACAGTGTTTGCCCCATCCCCCTCCGGGCCGCGGGGCCATGCCCCCTTTGCGAAACCAGGCTAGGTGACGGCACTGACATGCCTGCGGCCCAGCTGTGACCAGGGAAGGCTTGCCGAGCAGAGACGGTGAAGCAGAGCTGGCCTACCGTGAGGAGCTCTCCGGAGCAGTGCCCCACACACGGTCGGACCGGTTGGCCTCTACGGGGCAACGTCACTCGTCGTTGAGCGCCTTGAGGATCTGAGGGCCCTGGGCCAGGATTTGAAAGGCATGGGCGAGCACCTGGGAGCGGGGGATGAATTCCTCGCGGGCCGAGTGCATCTGTGACAGAGGTTCGGTGACGTCGACACCGAAGAAGCCGCCCCAGACGGCAATGCCCGACTCCATGGCACCCATCACGACCATGACGGCCGCCATGACGGTGGCGGCCTCGCCCGCCAAGCCGGTCTTCGAGCGGGAACGTGCGATCATCCACGGCCGTCCGTGTGCTGCCCCGGACAGCAGCGGGTACGAGCCTGCGGCCCACTCGGGAAGGAACGAGGCGATCTGGCTACTGATTGTGTGGTTCAGCGGTGCCTCCTCGCCGTCCAGCGTGTAGCCGACGAGCTTGTCGCCCCTCCTGCTGAGCTTCGGTACGGCGCCGGCGTCGGAGAGGAGCTGCTCAGCCTCCGCCTTCTGCCCCTCTGCGTAGTCCTTTTCCTGTCGGCCGAAGCCCTTGGAAGCATGGATCCCATTCTGAGCCTCGGCCATGCGCATGCTGGCTGAGCGGGCGAGGCGCTGCGTGAGCGTGATCGACGGATCGTAGAGGTAGGCGTTGAAGGCGCAGCCCTCCAAGGTGACCCGGGCCAGAGCCAGCGGGGACCAAACAGGGGGCGGCTTCATGAGGATGTCGTGTTCTAGGGCCCTGACATGGTCGATGGCGTGCGCCCAGATCAGCCAGCCGCCGTCGACGCTCAGGCTGTGCAACTGTCCGCGGGCCTCCTTCAGCGGACTGTCGGGCAGGGCGTGCAAAACATCCACCTCGCGGCAGAAGACGCTTTCGGTGTTGAGGCCCTCGTCGGGAACGTCGAGCGCCGATTCGGCGATGCGGCGGTACACGTTCAGCACCTCGGCGCAGTCCTTGGCGAAGTACTCGTTGATCGGGACACAGAACAGCCGAGTGTCTTCAAGCGGCGTGTCGTTAACCGAATCCGTCATGGGTGAAGGGTACGGACATATAGCTGGTGAGGGTCGGCGGTTTGTTGCGAACCCAGCCGCCGGTGCCCTGAATCTTGGATGCCTTGACCGTCATAGCGAGTTGCGGCCGGACGGGGGGCACGCCAGAACCGCCAGTAGTCGAATACGCGATCGCAGCAGCACGGATGTCGACATCGCATCTGCAATGTTGAGTCGGCTCACATCGATGTGACCCAGTTCACGTGAAATGCGTCTCGCCATTTGAGAAGCCTGGCGTGGAAGGGCTCCGAAGTGGCGCGGAAAGTCGCTCAAACGTGGCCACTGTTGGCAGATGGGGCTGGCGGAGGGCTGGATCATCCGGAAATGGTCTAGACAACAAAGAGCCCCCGGGTCGGTGACCTGGGGGTTTGTCGTGGAGCGGGTGACGAGAATCGAACTCGCGCTCTGAGCTTGGGAAGCTCATGTTCTACCATTAAACTACACCCGCCGAGCGAGGCGTTTGTTGGCCTCGCATCGTCGGACACTCTACCTCATCGTGGGCCTCGGGCGTGTTTTCGTCCCGGGGTCCTGTTTGTGTTCGGGGTGGGGGTGGGGGTGGATAGGTTGGGCGGAGTGCCGGGGTGGGGGGTGTCTTGTTGATCCCCTAGTGTGGGTCTTTGTCCGCGTTTGTTGGGGAAGGGACCTCATGGATCTGATCGAGCGGCCTGTTGTTCGTTGTGCCGAGGGGCATGTGTTCCGTACGTCGACGTTTCCGATGCAGCAGCTCGACGCCGGGCGAATTGGGCCGGGGCGGCTCATTCGGTGTCCGCGGTGTGCGCGGTTGCGGCACGCCGTGCCGGTGGTGGACTTGGGCGTGGAGGGGGAGGGGGAGGGGGACGTGGGGGTGCGGGTAGGGGTGGAAGTCGTTAAGTGGGGTTAGTGGGGTTAGTGGGGTTGCGGGAGCGCTTTTTGGTGGGTTTTGGCTTTTTGGGGGATGGGGGCGCTCGGGGTGCGCGTTGGCCGATTGCGGGTGGCTCGTGCTCCTTGCGTATCCTCGGGGCGTGCTTCTCTCTGACAAGGACATCCGGGCCGAGCTCGACTCCGGACGCGTACGTGTCGAACCGTACGACGCATCGATGGTGCAGCCGTCGAGCATCGACGTGCGGCTCGACCGGTACTTCCGGGTGTTCGAGAACCATCGCTATCCCCACATCGACCCCGCCGTCGAGCAGAGCGATCTGACGCGCCAGGTGGAGCCGGACGGCGATGAGGCGTTCATCCTGCATCCCGGGGAGTTCGTGCTGGCCTCGTCGTACGAGGTCATCTCGCTGCCCGATGACATCGCCTCCCGGCTGGAGGGGAAGTCCAGCCTGGGGCGTCTTGGGCTTGTCACTCACTCCACCGCGGGGTTCATCGATCCTGGGTTCTCCGGGCATGTGACATTGGAGTTGTCCAATCTCGCTACGCTTCCCATCAAGCTCTGGCCCGGTATGAAGATCGGGCAGCTGTGTCTGTTCCGGCTCAGCTCGCCGGCGGAGTTCCCTTACGGTTCCGAGCGGTACGGGTCCCGTTATCAGGGGCAGCGTGGTCCTACCGCCTCTCGGTCCTTCCTCAACTTCCATCGCACTCAGGTTTGAGGGGTGGGGGAGGGGAGGGGAGGGGAAGGGAGAGAGGGGGAGGGGGTGGGGTGTTGTGAGGGGGCGTGAAGCGCTCGCTTATGGGGAATTTGGGCTTGCCGTGCGGCAGCTCGCCCACGCCGTCGCCGACGACGGCTACCACCCCGACGTCATCCTCGGCATCGCCCGCGGCGGTGTGTTCCTCGCCGGCGGGCTCGCCTATGCCCTCGACTGCAAGAACCTCTCCCTCGTCAACGTCGAGTTCTACACCGGCGTGGGTACGACCCTGGAGATGCCGGTCATGCTCGCGCCCGTCCCCGACCTCATCGACTTCACGGACAAGCGGGTCCTGATCGCCGACGACGTCGCCGACAGTGGCAGGACGCTCAAGCTCGTCCGCGATTTCTGCGTCGGGCAGGTGGCCGAGGTGCGCAGCGCCGTCATCTACGAGAAGTCCCAGTCGCTCGTGAAGTGTGAGTACGTCTGGAAGCGCACCGACGACTGGATCGACTTTCCCTGGAGTGTTCTGCCGCCGGTGCGGTAACGACGTGGTGAACCGTTGGCCAACGCCGTACGCTCCCTCTGATCAATCTGATCAATCAGAGAGTTCCTGGGGGGAACGTTCATGCGCAGCAGCACAACCGCCCGCCTTGGCCTGCTCGGTACCGGCCTCGCGCTCGTCGCCACGGCGGTCAGTGCCACCGCCGCCCAGGCAGAGGACGGCGGCAGCGGCAACATCACGATCGACAAGGTTGTTGTCAACGGCGGCAAGCCGGTCGTGGTCGGTACCACCAACGTGGTGTCCGCCAAGGTCTCCGTGACCGCGTCCGACGATTCGGGCATCGCGGAGACCACGTACATCAGCGGCGTCGGCCCGAAGCCGAACTACGCGCAGATCTGGGACGAGGAGATCTCGTGCGTCAAGGTGAGTGCCACGACGTCGACCTGCTCGGGCACGCTGACCTTCGACCCGCAGGCGTCGACCGGGTTCGTCGGCAACAGTGCCGCGGCCACCTGGAAGCTCGGCACGCTGGTCTCCGCCCTTGACTTCGACTACATCCACCGGGACGCGGCCACCACGTTCAAGGTGCAGCGCTACTCGAAGCTGACGGTCAACGCCTCGCCCGAGCCGGTGACGAAGGGCAAGACCGTCACGGTCACCGGCAAGCTCTCCCGCGCCAACTGGGACGACAACAAGTACCACGGCTATACGAACCAGTCGGTCGCGTTGCAGTTCCGCAAGAAGACCAGCAGCACCTACACCACGGTGAAGACGGTCAAGTCCAACTCGACGGGCGCCCTCAAGACGACCGTCGCCGCCTCCGCCGACGGCTACTTCCGCTACAGCTTCGCGGGTACGGCGACCACTCCGGCCGTCAGCGCCGCCGGCGACTTCGTCGACGTCCGGTAGGCGCGATGTGAGGTAGGGCACGATCTCCGGTGGGCCCGATGTCCGTTGGGCCCGGCGTCCGGTAGGCCCGATGTCCGGTAGGCCCCGCCGGGCGTCGGGGCCACCCCTACAGCGTGCCCAGCTTCAGCAGTGACAGCAGCGCGATCAGCTGGATCGCCGACGCTCCCAGTGCCTTCGGCCACGGCAGGTCGTGGCTCCTGCTCACCATCGTCGTGAAGAGGAAGCCCGCCGCGATCCAGGTCACCCAGCCGAGGATCTGGACCAGGGAGTTCCCGCCGCCCAGGAACACGCCGAAGATCAGGCGCGGGGCGTCCGTGATCGACATGATCAGCATCGACAGGCCCACGGTCGGCTGCCAGGCGCCGTCGCCGCCCAGCTGGCGGGCCATGGTGTGTGTCACCACGCCCAGGATCAGGCCGCCGATGACGAAGGTCACCCCGGTCACCAGGACGTACGGGACCGCCGTGGAGAGGGTCGCGTTGATCGTGTCCTCGCGGGCCGTGCCGAAGCCGAAGAGCGCCAGCAGGCCGTAGAGGAACGTCACGGTCAGCGCCGGGCCCCAGACCGGGTAGTCCCGCATCTGGAGGAAGGTCTGGGCCGGGCGCAGGACGATGCCGCTCAGCAGTTCCTTCCAGGGCAGTCGCGGGCCCGACGGGGCCGCCGCGGCGCCGGCGTGGTACGTCGCGCCGTCGCCGTACGGGTCCTCGTTCACGCTGAACATCTGCGTGTGGCCCGGGTTGTTGGCGTACGGGTCGGCGCCCTGGCCGCCGCCCTGGCCCTGGTGCGGCTGCTGCTGGCCGTACGGGTCGCCGAAGTACTCCGGTTCGCCGTGCGCGCCGCTGCCCTGGGCAGGGCCACCCTGGCCGCCGCCGTACTGCTGCCCGCCGTACTGCTGTCCACCGCCTGTCGGCGGCCACTGCTGCTGCGGAGGGCGTGGCGGCTGCCCGTACGGAGGTGCGGGTTGCCCGCCGCCCCCGTAGCTCGGGGGCGGCGCCTGCCGTCCGTACGGCTGCTGTTGCTGCTGCCGCTGCGGTTGTTGTCGCGAGGTGCGGTTGTCCCGGCCGCGTCCGATCCTGAATCCAGCCACGTCATCGAACGTACCCGCTCCGGAGCCGTACGGCCGACGAGGTACGGGACCGGGCCGGGTTTGCTGCTGAGCTGTGACATCCCTTAGGGGAGGCCTAAGGGGAGTCCACTACTGGACCGGGGCCTCGTCCTGTGTCGGTTCCGGCTTCGGGTTCGGCTTCGGGTTCGGTTCCGGCTTCGGCTCCGGGGACACAGCAGAGTCCGGCGCCACAGCCACAGCCACCGCCCCCACCGGCACCCGTACCGAGTCCAGCAGCAGCTGCGCCACATCCACCACCTGGATGGATTCCTTCGCCGCGCCCTCGTTCTTCTTCCCGTTCACCGAGTCCGTCAGCATCACCAGGCAGAACGGGCACGCCGTCGACACGATGTCCGGGTTCAGCGAAAGCGCCTCGTCCACCCGCTCGTTGTTGATGCGCTTGCCGATCCGCTCCTCCATCCACATCCGCGCCCCGCCCGCGCCGCAGCAGAAGCCCCGCTCCTTGTGACGGTGCATCTCCTCGCTGCGCAGGCCCGGCACGCTCGCGATGATCTCGCGCGGCGGGGAGTAGATCTTGTTGTGGCGGCCGAGGTAGCAGGGGTCGTGGTACGTGATCAGACCCTCGACCGGCGTCACCGGTACCAACTTGCCCTCGTCTACCAGGTGTTGCAGCAGCTGCGTGTGATGGATGACCTCGAACTCCCCGCCCAGCTGCGGGTATTCGTTCGCGATCGTGTTGAAGCAGTGCGGGCAGGTGGCGACGATCCTCTTCGCCGACTTCGGCTTCCGGGTCGCGGGGTCCGCGCCCTCGTCATCTTCGCCGGACTCGCCGAACGCCATGTTCAGCATCGCCACGTTCTCCTGGCCGAGTTGCTGGAACAGCGGCTCGTTGCCCAGGCGCCGCGCCGAGTCACCCGTGCACTTCTCGTCGCCGCCCATGATCGCGAACTTCACACCCGCGATGTTCAGCAGCTCCGCGAAGGCCTTCGTGGTCTTCTTCGCCCGGTCCTCCAGCGCGCCCGCGCAGCCCACCCAGTACAGGTAGTCGACCTCCGACAGGTCCTCGACGTCCTGGCCGACGACCGGTACCTCGAAGTCGACCTCCTTCGTCCACTCCAGCCGCTGCTTCTTCTGCAACCCCCACGGGTTGCCCTTCTTCTCCAGGTTCTTGAGCATCGTCCCGGCCTCGCTCGGGAACGCGCTCTCGATCATCACCTGGTAGCGGCGCATGTCGAGGATGTGGTCCACGTGCTCGATGTCGACGGGGCACTGCTCGACACACGCGCCGCACGTGGTGCAGGACCACAGCACGTCCGGGTCGATGACCCCGTTCTCCTCCAGCGTCCCGATCAGGGGCCGTTCGGCCTCGGCGAGCGCGGCGGCCGGCACCCCGGCCAGCTGCTCCGGCGTCGCCTTCTCCTCGCCCTCCATCGTCTTGCCGCCGCCCGCGAGCAGGTACGGCGCCTTGGCGTGCGCGTGGTCGCGCAGCGACATGATCAGCAGCTTGGGGGAGAGGGGCTTGCCCGTGTTCCAGGCGGGGCACTGCGACTGGCAGCGGCCGCACTCCGTACACGTCGAGAAGTCGAGGATGCCCTTCCAGGAGAAGTGCTCGATCTGGGAGACGCCGAACACGTCGTCGTCGCCCGGCTCCTCGAAGTCGATCTCCTTGCCGCCGCTGGTCATCGGGAGCAGGGCGCCGAGGGCCGTGCCGCCGGCCGCGTCGCGCTTGAACCAGATGTTCGGGAAGGCCAGGAAGCGGTGCCAGGCCACGCCCATGTCGGTCTTGAGCGCGACCGTGATCATCCAGACGAAGGACGTCCCGATCTTGATCATCGCGATCAGGTAGACCAGGTTCTGGAGGGTGGTCAGGCTCAGGCCCTTGAAGGCCGCGACGAGGGGGTACGAGATGACGTACGCGGCCTGGTAGCCGTCCGCGTGGTGCAGCGCGCCCTCCAGACCGCGCAGCAGCAGGATCGCCACCCCGATGACGAGGATCACGGCCTCGACGAAGTACGCCTGGCCGAAGTTCGAGCCGGCGAAGCGGGACTTGCGGCCCGCACGGGTCGGCAGGGACAGCTGGCGGATGACGATCAGGGTCAGGATGCCGAGCGTCGTCAGCGCGCCGATGAGCTCTACGAACACCTCGTACGGAGTCCAGTCGCCGATCACCGGCAGCAGCCAGTCGGCCTGGAAGAGCTGTCCGAAGGCGTTGACGAGCGTCAGGACGAGCGAGAAGAACCCGACCGCCACGAACCAGTGCGCGACGCCGACGACACCCCACCGGTTCATACGCGTGTGGCCGAGGAACTCCTTGGCCACCGTCAGGGTGCGCTGCGCCGGCTCGTCGGTCCGCGTGCCCGCGGGGACGTCCTGGCCGAGTCGCACGAAGCGGTAGATCTGCGCGATGGCTCGGGCGAACAGCGCCACGCCGACGACGCCGAGTACCAGCGACACGATGATCGCGGCGAGTTGCATGTGGGGGCTCCTCGGGCCTGCGAGGGTGGAAGGTCCAGCACTCGTACTAAGCAGTAACTTAATCGGTTCGTGCTGAGGTTACCCAGTTGTCTCGACGCAATGTAGTGGCGCGGGTGGTGATCTGTGTCGCTGGGGCGCGCCTGCGGGCCGGGGAGCGGGGAGCGGGTGCCGCTCCCCGGCCCGCGGAGCGGCGGGTGGGCGCCGCGCGTACGTGCCCCGGGGCGCGCCCCGGAGGGTGCTGCCGGGGCCGTGCCAGGTGCAGGGCCGGGAGCGTGCGGACCAGGATCAGGAGGTCGAGGCCGATCCAGTGGTGCTCGACGTAGTGCTGGTCCAGGAGCGGGGTCTCGTCCCACGGCATCGGGGAGTGCCGCCGTACCTGCGCGAGACCGGTCAGGCCCGGCCGTACGAGCTGCCGCCAGGGAGCGGCCGCCGCCGGGGAGCCGGGCTTGAGCGGGGCGGGCCCGACGAGGGACAGGTCGCCCCGTACGACATGGTGCAGCCGGGACAGCAGGTCGAGGCGGTACCGGCGGGTGCGCAGGGAGCGCAGGACGAAGGGGCGGCCGTGCAGGCCGGTGCGTCGGTCGGTGGTGAAGACGGCCCGGCCCGGGCCCCGGCCCCGGCCCCGTCCCGAGCCCCCGCCCCGGCCCGCCCCCCGGCCCCGTACCGCCTCCGTCAGTGCCGCCACCACCAGTACCGGCGCCGCCAGAACCAGCAGGACCGAGCCGAGCGTCAGATCCAGCAGGCGCTTGGGGTCCGCGAGCCGTGCCGCTCGCCCCGCCACCCATGACGTGAACCGTTCCATGGCGGACACCTGACCGTTCTTGGCTCAAGAGGGCTCAAGGGGGCTCCCGGGGAACTTTCGGGGCCTTTGTGAAAGTTATGACAGAACGATCGCATGACGCGGCAGCGTCACCCTGGTAGGCGCTCCGGGCGCCGGCGAGTGCTCCGTAAGCACTTCGCGGTGACCCAGCAAGCCTCCCGCCAGGCCCGTTGCCCCGCGTCAGCACGATTATTGAGCCCCCTCGACTCAGGTCCTTTGACTCACCGCGATCCGTGATGCATCCTTGAGCCTGTTCCACTCAAGTCAGTTGGAGGAATTGAAATGGCACGTGCGGTCGGCATCGACCTGGGCACGACTAACTCCGTCGTCAGCGTTCTCGAAGGCGGCGAGCCCACCGTCATCACCAACGCAGAGGGCGCCAGGACCACGCCGTCCGTCGTCGCCTTCGCCAAGAACGGCGAGGTGCTCGTCGGAGAGGTAGCCAAGCGCCAGGCGGTCACGAACGTCGACAGGACCATCCGGTCGGTCAAGCGCCACATGGGCACCGACTGGAAGATGAACCTGGACGGCAAGGACTTCAACCCGCAGCAGATCTCGGCCTTCGTGCTGCAGAAGCTGAAGCGGGACGCGGAGGCGTACCTGGGCGAGAAGGTCACCGACGCGGTGATCACCGTCCCGGCGTACTTCAATGACTCCGAGCGCCAGGCCACCAAGGAGGCCGGCGAGATCGCGGGCCTCACGGTGCTGCGTATCGTCAACGAGCCGACGGCGGCCGCGCTGGCCTACGGGCTCGACAAGGACGACCAGACGATCCTGGTCTTCGACCTCGGTGGCGGTACGTTCGACGTCTCGCTGCTGGAGATCGGTGACGGCGTCGTCGAGGTGAAGGCCACCAACGGTGACAACCACCTCGGTGGTGACGACTGGGACCAGCGTCTCGTGGACTTCCTGGTGAAGCAGTTCGCCAACGGCCACGGCGTGGACCTGGCCAAGGACAAGATGGCTCTCCAGCGTCTCCGCGAGGCCGCGGAGAAGGCGAAGATCGAGCTGTCCTCGTCCAGCGAGACCACGATCAACCTTCCGTACATCACGGCGTCGGCCGAGGGCCCGCTGCACCTGGACGAGAAGATCACCCGCTCGCAGTTCCAGCAGCTCACGTCCGACCTGCTGGACCGCTGCAAGACGCCGTTCCACAACGTCATCAAGGACGCCGGCATCGCGCTGTCCGAGATCGACCACGTGGTGCTCGTCGGTGGCTCGACCCGTATGCCCGCCGTGGCGGAGCTGGTCAAGGAGCTGACCGGTGGCCGTGACGCCAACAAGGGTGTGAACCCCGACGAGGTCGTCGCCATCGGTGCCGCGCTCCAGGCCGGTGTCCTCAAGGGTGAGGTCAAGGACGTCCTGCTCCTCGACGTGACCCCGCTGTCCCTGGGTATCGAGACCAAGGGCGGCATCATGACCAAGCTGATCGAGCGCAACACGACGATCCCGACGAAGCGCTCCGAGATCTTCACGACGGCCGAGGACAACCAGCCGTCGGTGCAGATCCAGGTCTACCAGGGCGAGCGCGAGATCGCCGCGTACAACAAGAAGCTCGGGATGTTCGAGCTGACCGGCCTGCCGCCCGCCCCGCGCGGGGTGCCGCAGATCGAGGTCGCCTTCGACATCGACGCCAACGGCATCATGCACGTGGCCGCGAAGGACCTCGGCACCGGCAAGGAGCAGAAGATGACCGTCACCGGCGGCTCCTCGCTGCCGCGCGACGAGGTCAACCGGATGCGCGAAGAGGCCGAGCAGTACGCGGACGAGGACCACAAGCGCCGCGAGGCCGCCGAGACGCGCAACCAGGCGGAGCAGCTCGTCTACCAGACGGAGAAGTTCCTCAAGGACAACGAGGACAAGGTCCCCGGCGACGTCAAGACGGAGGTCGAGGAGTCCATCGCCGAGCTGAAGGAGAAGCTCAAGGGTGAGGACACAGCCGAGATCCGTACGTCCACGGAGAAGGTCGCGGCCGTTTCCCAGAAGCTGGGCCAGGCGATGTACGCCAACGCCCAGGCCGAGGGTGCGACCGCCGGTGCCGACGCGCCGGGCCCCCAGCAGGGCCAGGCCTCCCAGGACGGTACGGACGACGTCGTCGACGCCGAGATCGTGGACGACGAGCGTGACACCAAGGGCGGTGCCGCGTGACCGAGGAGACCCCGGGCTTCGAAGAGAAGCCTGACGTCCCCTCCGGCGCGACCCCCGAAGACGCCGCGCCGCAGGCCGGCGGGCCGGACTCCGCGAAGGAGACCGGCCCGGCGGCCCCGGCCGGGGACGTGAACGACATAGCTCTGACAGCGCAGCTGGACCAGGTGCGCACGGCGCTCGCCGAGCGTACGGCGGACCTCCAGCGGCTCCAGGCCGAGTACCAGAACTACCGCCGCCGGGTGGAGCGCGACCGGGTCACCGTCAAGGAGATCGCCGTCGCGAAGCTCCTGACGGAGCTGCTGCCGGTGCTCGACGACATCGGGCGCGCCCGGGAGCACGAAGAGCTGGTGGGCGGCTTCAAGTCGGTCGCCGAGTCGCTGGAGACCATCGTCGCCAAGATGGGCCTCCAGCAGTTCGGCAAGGAGGGCGAGCCCTTCGACCCGACGATCCACGAAGCGCTGATGCACTCGTATGCGCCGGATGTCACGGAAGACACCTGCGTCGCGATCCTTCAGCCTGGGTACCGGTTCGGCGAGCGGACGATCAGGCCCGCTCGTGTCGCGGTGGCGGAGCCCCAGCCGGGGGCGACGCCGAAGTCGGCGGAGGAGCAGGCGGGCGAGTCGGGCTCGTCCGGCCCGTCCGCGCAAGGCAAGGACAGCGGTGGCCCGGACGAGGGCTGACGGTTGCGCCCGTACGAGGGCCGACGCTGACGCACGGAAGAGTGCGGACGCACGCACGGACGGCGTGAGGGTGGCCGGTGGAGAGGAGGGACGTCGGGAATGAGCACGAAGGACTTCGTGGAGAAGGACTACTACAAGGTTCTCGGCGTCCCCAAGGACGCCACCGAGGCCGAGATCAAGAAGGCGTACCGGAAGCTCGCCCGCGAGTTCCACCCGGACGCCAACAAGGGTGACGCGAAGGCCGAGGAGCGCTTCAAGGAGATCTCCGAGGCCAACGACGTGCTCGGCGACACCAAGCGCCGCAAGGAGTACGACGAGGCCCGCGCGCTCTTCGGCAACGGCGGCTTCCGGCCGGGCCCCGGCGCCGGCGGCGGTTCCTTCAACTTCGACCTGGGCGACCTCTTCGGGGGAGCCCCGGGCGGCGGTGGTACGGGAACGGCGCAGGGCGGCGGCTTCGGCGGCGGCGGTGGCGGCATCGGGGACATGTTCGGCGGCCTCTTCAACCGGGGAGGCCCCGGCACCACCCGTGTGCAGCCGCGCCGCGGCCAGGACATCGAGTCCGAGGTGACGCTCAGCTTCACCGAGGCGGTCGACGGGGCCACGGTCCCGCTGCGGATGTCCAGCCAGGCGCCCTGCAAGGCCTGCTCGGGCACGGGCGACAAGAACGGCACCCCGCGGGTCTGCCCGACCTGCGTGGGCACCGGACAGGTCTCCCGCGGCAGCGGTGGCGGCTTCTCGCTCACCGACCCGTGCGTGGACTGCAAGGGCCGCGGGCTGATCGCCCAGGACCCCTGCGAGGTCTGCAAGGGCAGCGGGCGCGCCAGGTCGTCCAGGACGATGCAGGTGAGGATCCCGGCGGGCGTCAGCGACAACCAGCGGATCCGGCTGCGCGGCAAGGGCGCTCCCGGCGAGCGCGGCGGCCCGGCGGGCGACCTGTACGTGGTCGTGCATGTCGGCGCCCACCCGGTCTTCGGCCGGAAGGGCGACAACCTCACGGTGACGGTGCCGGTCTCCTTCACGGAGGCGACGCTGGGCGGCGAGGTGAAGGTGCCGACGCTCGGCGGCCCCCCGGTCACGCTGAAACTGCCCGCGGGGACCCCGAACGGCCGTACGATGCGCGCCCGTGGCAAGGGCGCCGTACGCAAGGACGGCAGCCGTGGTGATCTGTTGGTCACCGTCGAGGTCGCCGTCCCCAAGGACCTCGGCGTGGAGGCACGTGACGCGCTGGAGGCCTACCGGAAGGCGACCGCGGACGACGACCCGCGGGCGGAGCTGTTCCAGGCCGCGAAGGGAGCATGACCCGAGATGGACAGGGACGGGCGGCGCAGACCGCCCTCTGCGTTCGGCAGGGCGTACGAACTGACCGAGGAGACGCCGGTGTACGTCATCTCGGTGGCGGCCCAGCTCTCGGGGCTGCACCCGCAGACCCTCCGGCAGTACGACCGCCTGGGCCTGGTCTCCCCGGACCGTACGGCGGGGCGTGGCCGGCGCTACTCGGCCCGTGACATCGAGCTGCTCCGCCAGGTGCAGGCGCTGTCCCAGGACGAGGGCATCAACCTCGCGGGCATCAAGCGGATCATCGAGCTGGAGAACCAGGTCGCCGCGCTCCAGGCCCGGGTCGCCGAGCTGTCGGCGGCCGTGGACGGCGCGGCGGCGGCGATGCGCCAGCGTGAGGCGCAGGTGCATGCCTCGTACCGCCGCGACCTGGTGCCGTACACGGACGTACAGGCCACCAGCGCGCTGGTGGTGTGGCGCCCGGCGGACAGGCCGTAGCGGCCCCGCAGGCACGTCCTGGCGGCCGTACGGACGGCCCCCCAGGCTCCGCCCTGATCAGGATCCCCCCGGTCTCTCCCGGGTCTCCTGGTCAGGGCTTCCGCTTGTGCTCAGGGCTCCTGCTTGAGGATCCCCGAGTTCGCGATGAGGAAGCCGAGCTGCGCGCGGCTGCCGCTGCCCAGCGTGGTGGCGAGCTTGGCGATGTGCGCCCGGCACGTCCGTACGTTCATCCCCAGCCGGCGCGCGATGGCCTCGTCCACGTACCCCTCCACCAGGAGCTGGGCGATGGTCCGCTGGACACCCGTGATGCCGGCCGGGGTCGGCTCGTACTCCACCTGCTCGTTGAGCGGCGTGGCGCGCCGCCAGAGCTGCTCGAAGACCTGGGCCAGGTAGTCCACGAGCCCCGGGTGGCGCAGCTCCAGGGCGACCTGGCGGTCGGACCTGGCGGGAATGTACGCGACGCTCCGGTCGAAGATGATCAGCCGCTCGGTGAGTTCTTCGAGTGTCCTGATCTCCACCTTGCCCTCGGCCAGCCGTTCCGCGTAGGCGAGGGTTCCCTGGCTGTGCCGGACGGTGTGCTGGTAGAGCGTACGGATGCTGACGCCCCGGTCGACCACCGCCCGGCCGCGCTCCAGGGCCTGCGCCAGCACATGCGCGCTCCGTCCGCCACCCGGCTGCACCGTCAGTACTTCCGTCCGGCATTCGGCGGTGGAGAGGTCGAGCGCGGCGTTGATCCTGCTGTCGCCCTCCAGAACGGTGATGGCGTGGGTGATGGGCGGGTCCTGCGCGCTGATGGTCATGAACGGCTCGAAAGAGTCGGTCAGTTCGACCGCGAAATGCCTGCGCTCCTGGATCTCCCGCTCGATGGGATGGAGGCGCTGGGCGAGCGCGGCGGAGGGTGGAACTGGGCGAAGCCAGTTGGCGTCGTCCGGATCGGGGTGCAGGAGGGGAAATTCCATGAGGCAGGGAGCCGCCGCGGCTTCGCTCCTGGCGATGCGTCCTGACCGCAACGCACTGGCGTAAAGCCGCCTGCCCTCATCACACATATCGGTGATGGCATGGGGATGTGTCGGGTTTGTGTCTCTTGCGGGCAAATCTCCACCCCCCAGGGTCCTGAACATACAGGAACATGATGCCTCGACCCGGTGGCGTTGGTGTGCCCGGGTGGGACATCGTCTTCATGGCGGGGGAAGAGGAATCCATCAAGTGAGGACGAAGCCGACCATGTACAAGAGAATGCTTCGCGCAGTGGTTGCCACTGCTTTCTCTGCGGCTCTGGCCTTCGGTGCGCTGGCTGTCGGGGGAGACATCGGCTGGATCAGCACGCCTGGAGGGTCCGCGGCCAGCACGTCCGCGGCCAGGACTGTGGACACCGGCGACATCGGCTGGGGCTCGGCCCCCAAGGACATCGGCTGGAGTATCGCGTCGGTCGGCACCGGCGCATGACTGTCCCGCCGGACGACCGGGTCTTCCGGCGGGAGATGGCCACGGCTTACCGATCGGGCTGGCACTTCATCGACCTTGTCACGGCGATTCCGCACCGTGGCGACTCGCTGACAGTGACCCTGTTCGGAGAGCCGATCCTCGTAGTACGCGAGGAGGACGACGATGTCCGGGCCTACCGTTGCCTGCGGAAGCCGAGGGGCGCCCCACAGCCCGTCCGCTGTGCCATCCGGTACGACATGATTTTCGTGAACCTCGACCAGCGTGACCACCAGCTGGTCGAACCCAAGACCATCCTCGCCACCCCCCGCAGTGCCTGAGCGATTCCCCCGTCGTTGTAAATCGCTCCGGCACTTCCCCCACACAGCGGCGCCATCGTGGACCTGAAACACGATGGCGCCGCTGTGCCCCCCGCCCGCGTGCGGGCACGTCCGGTCGGGGCACCCCCCTGGCCCCGACCGGACGATCACGCGCGACCGAGCGCCCGGTCCAGGGCGATCTCGATGACAACCCGGTCCGGGTTGGGCGCGGGAACGCGCTCGTAGCGCTCCGCGTAACGGCTCTCCGCGTCTGCCACGGCCTCCGGCTCCGTACGGATGGTCGCGACGCCTTCCAGGGTCGCCCAGCGCCTCTGGTGCACCTGGCAGACCGCGACCCGTGCGCCGCCGCTCGCGGCCGATGCGCCGCTCCCCGCGCCCGACGCCAGGATGTTGGCCACCTTCCTGCTGTTCTTGTTGGTGATGACCCGTGCGAGGCCGGCCTCCGGGTCGTACGTCACCCCCACCGCGACCACGTGCGGCGTGCCGTCGGCCCGCAGGGTGGTCAGGGTGCACAGATGGCGCTCGCGCCAGAACGCGAGAAACTCGGGGCTGGGGTGCAGTACGTCATGAGCCATGCGGAAAGCGTAGGCGTGCGACCCTGAGTGGAATAGACTCAACTTTGCGTAGGTTGCCTCAGTCAGAGTTGCGACAGAGTTGCGACACCTCAGTCATAGTTGAGATCTGCGTCGAGATCCGCTTGAGATCCGCGCGAGGAGGAGAAAGCGCCCGTGGACGCCGAGCTGACCAACAAGAGCCGGGACGCCATCAACGCCGCCACCAGCAGGGCCGTGGCGGCGGGACACGCCGACCTGACCCCCGCCCACCTGCTGCTCGCCCTGCTCTCGGGCCAGGACAACGAGAACGTGACCGATCTGCTGGCCGCCGTCGAGGCGGACCAGGCGGCGGTACGGTCCGGTACGGAGCGGCTGCTGGCCGCCCTGCCGACCGCCGCGGGCTCCACCGTGGCGCCCCCGCAGCCCAACCGCGAGCTGCTGGCCGTCATCGCGGACGCCGACCGGCGGGCGAAGGAGCTGGGCGACGAATACCTTTCCACCGAGCACCTCCTGATCGGCATCGCCGCGAAGGGCGGGCGGACCGGGGAGGTGCTGGACCGGCAGGGGGCCGGGGCGAAGAAGCTGCTGGACGCGTTCGAGAAGGCAAGGGGAGGGCGCCGGGTGACCACACCCGACCCGGAGGGCCAGTACAAGGCCCTGGAGAAGTTCGGCACCGATTTCACCGCCGCCGCCCGCGAGGGCAGGCTCGACCCGGTCATCGGCCGGGACCAGGAGATCCGGCGCGTGGTGCAGGTGCTGTCACGCCGTACGAAGAACAACCCGGTGCTGATCGGTGAGCCCGGCGTCGGCAAGACGGCCGTGGTCGAAGGGCTCGCGCAGCGCATTGTCAAGGGCGACGTGCCGGAATCGCTCAAGAACAAGCGGCTGGTTTCGCTGGACCTGGGTGCGATGGTGGCGGGCGCGAAGTACCGCGGCGAGTTCGAGGAGCGCCTCAAGACCGTCCTCGCCGAGATCAAGGGCAGCGACGGACAGATCATCACGTTCATCGACGAACTGCACACCGTGGTCGGCGCGGGCGCCGGCGGCGACTCCGCCATGGACGCGGGCAACATGCTCAAGCCGATGCTGGCCCGCGGCGAGCTGCGGATGGTCGGCGCGACGACGCTGGACGAGTACCGCGAGCGGATCGAGAAGGACGCGGCGCTGGAGCGGCGCTTCCAGCAGGTGCTGGTGGCCGAGCCGAACGTCGAGGACACGATCGCGATCCTGCGCGGGCTCAAGGGCCGCTACGAGGCCCACCACAAGGTGCAGATCGCGGACGCGGCGCTGGTCGCCGCGGCCACCCTCTCCGACCGGTACATCACCTCGCGGTTCCTGCCCGACAAGGCCATCGACCTGGTGGACGAGGCCGCGTCCCGGCTCCGGATGGAGATCGACTCCTCGCCGCTGGAGATCGACGAGCTCCAGCGGGCCGTCGACCGCCTCCGTATGGAGGAGCTGGCGCTCAAGAACGAGTCCGACCCCGCCTCCAAGCAGCGGCTGGAGAAGCTGCGCCGCGACCTCGCGGACCGCGAGGAGGAGCTGCGCGGGCTGAACGCGCGCTGGGAGAAGGAGAAGCAGGGCCTCAACCGCGTCGGTGAGCTCAAGGAGCGCCTGGACGACCTGCGCGGCCAGGCGGAGCGCGCGCAGCGCGACGGCGACTTCGACACCGCGTCCAAGCTGCTGTACGGCGAGATCCCCGGCCTGGAGCGCGAGCTGGAGGAGGCCGCGGAGGCCGAACAGGAAGCCTCCAAGGACACGATGGTCAAGGACGAGGTCGGCCCCGACGACATCGCGGACGTGGTCGGCTCCTGGACCGGCATCCCGGCGGGGCGGCTGCTGGAGGGCGAGACGCAGAAACTGCTGCGGATGGAGCAGGAGCTGGGCAAGCGCCTGGTCGGCCAGCACGAGGCCGTGCAGGCCGTGTCCGACGCGGTACGCCGTACCCGCGCCGGGATCGCCGACCCGGACCGGCCCACCGGATCCTTCCTCTTCCTCGGCCCGACCGGCGTCGGCAAGACCGAGCTGGCCAAGGCCCTCGCCGACTTCCTCTTCGACGACGAGCGGGCGATGGTCCGCATCGACATGAGCGAGTACGGCGAGAAGCACTCGGTGGCCCGGCTGGTCGGCGCGCCTCCCGGCTACGTGGGCTACGAGGAGGGCGGCCAGCTCACGGAGGCCGTGCGCCGCCGCCCGTACTCGGTGATCCTCCTGGACGAGGTGGAGAAGGCCCATCCCGAGGTCTTCGACATCCTGCTCCAGGTCCTGGACGACGGCCGCCTCACGGACGGCCAGGGCCGGACGGTCGACTTCCGCAACACGATTCTGGTCCTGACCTCGAACCTGGGCAGCCAGTTCCTGGTCGAGCCGCTGACGGGCGAGGAGGAGAAGAAGCAGCAGGTCCTGAAGGTCGTACGGTCCTCCTTCAAGCCGGAGTTCCTGAACCGCCTGGACGACCTGGTGGTCTTCTCCGCCCTGTCCAAGGACGAACTGGCCCACATCGCCGGCCTCCAGATCGACCGTCTCGCCGCCCGCCTGGCGGAACGCCGCCTGACCCTGGACGTCACCCCCGAGGCCCTGGCCTGGCTGGCGGAGGAGGGCAACGACCCGGCCTACGGCGCCCGCCCCCTGCGCCGCCTGATCCAGACGGCGATCGGCGACCAGCTGGCCAAGGAGATCCTGGCGGGCGAGATCACGGACGGCGACACGGTGAGGGTGGCCCGCTTCGGCGACGGCCTGATCGTGGGACCGGGGGGTCCGGAGGAGGCGGTGGAGTCCACGGAGTCCGGATCCGCGCCGACGGGGAAGACGCTGTAGCGCGTGTCGGCTTTTGACGGGCCCGTCACCCACCCGGGTGGTGGGCCTGTCCACGTGCGTGGGCAGGAAGCTGCCATCAGATAAAGATTGAAACTGGCGGTTCACTTGCGCACAAGGCTGTTTGGAGGCGCTAAGGCATGTTGCTGAGCTTTCGTGTCGCCAATCACGGCTCTCTGCGCGAGCCGCAGGAGCTGAATCTTGTACCGGTGTACGGGGACGAGCGGGGCGCGGTGCCGGTCGTTGCCATCTACGGTGCGAACGCCTCGGGAAAGTCGACGGTCGTGGACGCGTTCAAATTCTTCACGAAGGCCGTACGTGATTCCCAGGCGAGATGGTTGCCCGGCGGGCCCGTACCGCGACGGCCCTTCCTCTTGGATCACGAGAGCCGCGCGGAAGCGTCTTCCTACGCCGTCGACCTGCTGTTGAAAGGCGTGCGGCATGTGTACGGCTTCAGCGTCACGGATGCCGAAGTGACCGCCGAGTGGCTGTACGCATACCCCAAGGGCCGCAGACGTGTCCTCTTCGAGCGTGCCCGGACGGTGATGGCCTACGGCGCCACGCTCACGGGCGAGCGAGTCGTCGCCGAGCGGATCATGCGGCCCAACAGCCTTTACCTCTCCGCTGCCGCCCAGTCGGCACACCGGCAGCTCAGCGAGGTGTGGACCGCAGTGCACAGTGCGCTGGTCATCAATGACAACACACGGCAGACGGTCGCCGAGGGGGCTTTCGCGGTCGTAGCCTACGAGAGGTTCGCGAACATGGGGCTGCCGCTCGGAGCGGAGGTTCTGGCGGCGGCAGACCTGGGTGTGCACGGCATTCGTCGCGGACCGGCGGACGCGCCGAGCGAGCGAGCCGACCCAGAGGACGCCTTCGAAGTGGCGGAGTCAGAGTCGCTGGAATTCGTTCACCGCGTCGGCACCGAGGATTTCGTACTGCCCGTCGATGCCGAATCGGCAGGCACCAAGACGTGGCTGACCCTGGTGACGGGAGGCCTTTCCGCGATCTTGGCGGGCCGGGCCATGTGGGTCGACGAGGTCGACGTCAGCCTCCACCCCATGCTCACGGCCAAGCTGGTCTCCCTGTTCCAGAATCCGGAGCTGAACCCGCGTGGTGCCCAGCTGATCTTCACCACGCACGACGCGTCCCTCCTCGGCACCATGCTCGGTGACCAGGTGTTGCAGCGGGATCAGGTGTGGTTCGTGGAGAAGAACCCCGCGACCGGGGCCTCCGAGCTCTACCCGCTCAGCGACTTCAAGCCGCGCAAGGGGGAGAACTTCGAGCGGCGCTACCTCGCGGGCAGCTACGGGGCTGTGCCGCTGCTGCCGGAGACGGCGTTCGAGGACATGCTCAAGAAGTACTGGGGGACGCATGGCGAGGTCATTTCCACGTGAGGGCTCTGGCCGGCGCCGTGGCCCGGTCCGGCGGTCCGCACGGACGATGCTGGTCGTGTGCGGTAGCAAGGAGACCGAGCGGCAGTACCTGCAAGGATTACGGGATCACCTGCGCAACCCCGCCGTCTCCGTCGTCGTCCGGGGCAAGGCGTGCTCGCCGACGCAGCTGGTCGAGATACGCGCGCGCTGCCCCTGATGCTCAAGCACGTGCCGGCCTACGACAAGACACGCATCGACTTCGCCCGATACCGGGACAACGTGGCTCAGGCCACCGCCAGAGCCCGCAAGCTCGACCCGAGCGGCGAGGAACACGCCCGCAACCCGTCGACCGGCGTTTGGCGGCTCACGGACCGTATGACTGACCCGTGAGCGCATCGAACGGCTATCGCGACTAGGGTCGATGGGAGACAACGGCACGCACGCCATCCTCAGGAGTTTCCAGCGATGTCTATCGACCCGTCCTCGATTCCGAATTTCGGGGGACCGCCCCAGCCGCAGGGTGCAGGACCGGCGGGCCCCGTCGTCCCCGACCAGGATCTGGTCAAGCAGCTTCTCGAACAGATGGAGCTGAAGTACGTCGTCGACGACGAGGGTGACCTCGCGGCGCCGTGGGAGGAATTCCGTACGTACTTCATGTTCCGCGGCGAGGACGACCAGCAGGTCTTCTCGGTGCGGACGTTCTACGACCGGCCGCACCCGATCACGGACAAGGACAAGATCCTCGACGCGATCGACGACTGGAACCGCCGGACGCTGTGGCCCAAGGTGTACAGCCACATCCACGAGGAGGGGGACGGTCCGCCCACCATCCGCCTCATCGGTGAGGCGCAGATGCTGATCAGCATGGGCGTCAACCTGGAGCACTTCGTGTCGTCCACGGTCAGCTGGGTGCGCGCGTCGATCGAGTTCGACAAGTGGCTGCTTGAGCAGTTCGGCCTCGCGCCGGGCGACGAGGATCCCGAGGACGTCTGAGTCCTCTTACCGCGCTGGTCACAGCGCTGGGGCAGCAGGCAGGTCCCGTAGCGGAACGACAGCCCGGCCGGGGGCGTGATCACCACGATCGCCCCCCCGGTCGGGCTTTTTGCGCCGCCTATCGTGGGGCGGACCAGCGGACCGGCGGATGGGTAGAGGCGTGAACATGGATCTGGGCGTGGGTGCGGGTGTCGGCGCGGACGCGGGTGCGGGGGCGGACGCGGGCGTGGGTGCGGACGCGGAGGCCGGTGCGCGTGCCTGGCTGCCCGCCGGGCGCGTACGCGGCATGGGTACGTCGATCTTCACCGAGATGACCGAACTGGCCCGCAGCACCGGCGCGATCAACCTCGGCCAGGGCGTCCCCGAGCTGCCCAGCCCACCCGCCCTCCTGCGCGACGTGGCGGACGCCGTGCTCGCCGGCCACAACCAGTACCCGCCCGCCGTCGGCTTCCCCGCCCTGCGCGAGGCCGTCGCCGCCCATCAGCTGCGGCGGTACGGGCTCGCGTACGACCCGGTCGGCGAGGTCCTCGTGACAACCGGCGCGACCGAGGCGCTCGCCGCTGCCGTGCTGGCCTTCTGCGACCCCGGGGACGAGGTCATCGCCTTCGACCCCTGCTACGACGCGTACGCGGCGGACGCCCGGCTCGCCGGCGCCCGGCTCGTCGCCGTCCCGCTGGCCCTCGACGGGGACCACTTCGCGCTGGACGCCGACGCGCTGCGCGCCGCCGTCTCCCCCCGTACACGCGTGCTGATCCTCAACACCCCGCACAACCCCACCGGCAAGGTCTTCACCCCGGCGGAGCTGGCCGAGGTCGCGGACGTGTGCCGTACGCACGACCTGACGGTGATCACGGACGAGGTGTACGAGCATCTCGTGTACGAGGACGGCGTCCGCCACCTGGCCGTCGCCGCGCTGCCCGGGATGCGCGAGCGGACCGTGGTCGTCTCGTCGGCCGGCAAGACCTTCAACACGACGGGCTGGAAGATCGGTTGGGTCTGCGGGCCCGCGCCGCTGGTGGCCGCGGTGGGCGCGGCCAAGCAGTTCCTGACGTACGCCTCGGGCACGCCGTACCAGGAAGCGCTCGCCCTCGCCCTCGGCTCGGTGGAGGAGTGGGCGGCGGAGCTGCGCGGCACCCTGCGCGCGCACCGGGACCTGCTGAGCACCGGACTGGCGGCGGCGGGCCTGCGCCCCTTCCGCGCGGACGCGGGCTACTTCGTCCAGGCCGACGTACGTCCGGCCGGGTACGAGAACGGCGTGGACTTCTGCCGCGACCTGCCGGGCCGCGCCGGCGTGGTGGCCATCCCGACCTCGGCGTTCTACGTGGGCGCGGACGCGCCGGCCTGGCTGGTGCGTTTCTCGTTCTGCAAGCGGGCGGACGTGCTGGGGACGGCGGTGGAGCGGCTGTCGGCGCTCGCCCGGTGAAGCGAGCGGGTCCCGGGGCGCGTGTGCGAATCGGGTTCGAACCTCTGGAGTTGCTCAATTCGGCTTTGGGCGTGGGGGCGTGCGGGGACATCCCTGTCACGCGGGAAACGAAGGAATCGAAGGAAACGCAGTAGACGCAAGAAGCCGGGCAGGAGCGGAGCCGGCCACGCAAAGGCGCGAGGGTCTCGCTTCGGGGGAAGTGAAGGATGGTGGGGGCCATGGCAGGTCTGGTGATCGCGTTCGTCGTGTTCGTGGTGATCGCGATAGCGGTGAAGGCAGTGGTCGGGAGTGTCACTCGCGACCGGCGGCGTACGACGGCCGTGAGCGGTTCGACGTCGCTGAAGAAGAAGGGTGCCAAGAAGAAGCGCTCCGAAGGCAGTTGGTGGGCCGGGGGCGGCGCCGCCGGTGGGGACGGGGGCGGCGCGTCCTGCGGGGGCGGGGGTTCCTCCTGCGGCGGCGGATCGTCGTGCGGCGGTGGCGGGGGATGCGGCGGGGGAGGCAGCTGACGGCGGGGGACGCTGACGGCGGAGGCGGCTGACACGGGGCAGCCGGTCCGCGGCGGCCGTGGGTGCCCGGTGGGGAGCAGGTGCCCACCGGGCACCTTCGTGCCGGGGGGAAGGGGGCTCTGGGGGGGGGTGCCGGCGGCGCCGAGGGGCGCCGGGGGTGCCGGCGGCTCCGGGGGCTGCCGGGGGCAAGTGCCCCTGGCCGGAGGCACCTTGCGGGGCGCACCTCTGCCGGGAAGTGTGCGACCGCCGGGGCCCCCGGTGCGGGGAGTGTGAGCCTGCCGGACTCCCCCGTACAACTCCCTTTCCCCTCCCGCCCCGTCAACCGCACAGCGCCCCGGCGCAGCCGAAGTACCCATGTTGACCGGTTCGTTGACTTCATCTTCGTTTTCTGGTGAACAGTTGAACCGAGCAGCCCCCATGGGGATGGAAACCCCGCCAAGTTGGGTAA
Source organism: Streptomyces sp. NPDC087420 (assembly GCF_044744165.1). Lineage (NCBI taxonomy): Bacteria > Bacillati > Actinomycetota > Actinomycetes > Kitasatosporales > Streptomycetaceae > Streptomyces > Streptomyces sp. NPDC087420. The sequence goes on along the minus strand of NZ_JBIUXU010000013.1, from coordinate 266,310 downwards.
AAACGCTGTGAGTGCCGCGTAGTTCGTGATTCCCTCGCTGTGGAGAGCCCCAGCCCCCGGTCCTCGTTCAAGCCGGGCGGGCCACCTTCCCCACCAGTCCATTCGCTCATTCCCGGGACGCCCCCGGTCCACCCGTCAAGCGTGTTTGCGGAGCCGACCCATGCTCACGACCCTCAATACCGCCTACACCGACACCCGTGCCGCCGATCTGGCCTGGGCGTTGGGCCGGGAGCCGCTTCCCGCCCTGGCCGTCCTCGATCTCGAACTGTCCGGTACGACACTCCAGCTGAGGCTCCTCGGCGCCTCCCACCAAGTGCTCGTGGAGGAGGAGCGGGGCACCTGCTCCGAGACCGTCGCCTGCATCCCGGGCAGCAGTACACCGCTGCCGCTCGGCGTCTCCGAGCGTCTGGGGGAGTGGGAGTACGAATTCGCCGCGCGGGTCGAGACGCTGTCGCCCGGCAAGTTCGCGGCCCGCGCGCAGGAGCTGCTCGCGCTGGTCACCGACCACCCGAACGGGCTGGCCGGGACGTTCCCCGGCTCCCCGCACGCGTTCACCGCGATGGTCGCGCACCGCGAGAAGGGGCAGCTGGGGTGGCGTACGTGGCACGCCTATCCCCAGGAGGGGCGGCTTGTCGTGACACGGACCCGGATCGGGGTCCGTATGCCCGCCACGCTGTAGTTACACGCTTGCGCCGTTTTTTACACCCGTGTGGGTGACAAACCGGCATGTAGGTGTGACGTAGCGTTACGGCATGATCGAGCAGTCCGTCTCCTCGCCACCGCAGGGTGGACCGCCTCACGGTGGGCCTCCCCCAGGCGGACCGCCGCAGGGCGGGGCGCGGCTGCCCGTGCGGCCGGATGCCGGCCGCTTCCTGATTCTCGCGGTGGTCTTCATCTGCGCCGCCTGTGGACTGGTGTACGAGCTGGAGCTGGTCGCGCTCGCCTCGTACCTGATCGGGGACTCCGTCACGCAGGCGTCCGTCGTGCTCTCGGTGATGGTCTTCGCGATGGGCATCGGCTCGCTGCTCGCCAAGCGATTACGGCCCTGGGCGGCGGTCGGGTTCGGGCTGGTGGAGGCCGCGCTCGCGCTGCTGGGGGGCTGCTCGGCGCTGGTGCTGTACGCGAGTTTCGCGTGGGTGGGCGAGTCCCGGTTCGCGCTGGTCGCCTTCTCGCTCGCCATCGGCGTCCTCATCGGCGCGGAGATCCCGCTGCTAATGACGCTCATCCAGCGCGTCTCCCGGCAGGACGCGGGCGGGACGGTCGCGGACCTGTTCGCCGCCGACTACGTGGGCGCGCTGGTCGGCGGTCTCGCCTTTCCGTTCCTGCTGCTGCCGTGGCTGGGCCAGTTGACCGGAGCGCTGCTGACGGGCGCGGTCAACGCGCTGGCGGGCGGGGCGCTCGTCCTGTGGGTCTTCCGCCGGGACCTGACGCCGCGTTCCCGGCTGCTGCTGGTGATCGTCAACGTCCTGGTGCTGGTCGTGCTGGCGACCACCGCGGTGCTCGTGGACGACTTCGAGCGGGCCGCGCGCCGGGCCGTGTACGGGGACCGGGTGCGGGTCGCGGTACACACGGAGGTCCAGGAGGTGGTGCTGACGGGCGGGCGCGGCGAGCCGCTGGACCTGTATCTGGACGGGCGCCTGCGGGTCAGCGGCCGCGACGAGTACCGCTACCACGAGGCGCTCGTGCACCCCGCGATGCGCGGGCCGCACGGCCGGGTGCTGGTCCTGGGCGGGGGCGACGGCCTGGCCGCGCGGGAGGCGCTGCGGTACGGGGACGTCCGCGCCGTCACGGTGGTGGAGCTGGACCCCGGGGTGGTCCGGCTGGCCCGTACGGACCCGGCCCTGTCGGAGCTGAACGGGCACGCGTATGACGACCCGCGCCTGCGCGTGGTGACGGCGGACGCGTTCGCCTGGCTGCGCGGGCGGCGCGGCGAGACGTACGACGTGATCGTCTCGGACCTGCCGAACCCGGGCATCACCGCCAGCACGAAGCTGTACTCGGAGGAGTTCTACGGCCTCGCGCGCGGGGTCCTCGCGGACGGCGGCCGGCTGGCGGTGCACGCGGGCTCGCCGACGGCCCAGCCGCGTACGTACTGGACGGTCGACGCGACCCTCCGGGCGGCCGGGTTCGGTACGAGCCCCTACCGTGCGGAGGGCCGGCTCACCCGCTTCACGGCGGGCCCCGACCGGGTCAGGGGCGGCCGCCCGGCGACGGGCGACTGGGGCCTGGTCCTGGCCGCGAGGGGCCGCCCGCCCCGCCTGGGCCTCGCGCCGGGAGCCCCTCATCTCCGCTCGCTGACCCGGTCGGAGCTGGCCTCGGACGCCCGGGAGGCGGCGGGCTCCCGCGTGGGCGGGCTGCCGGCGTCGACGTTGGTGCATCCGCGGTACGGGGAGTGAGGGGGCCTGTCCAGGCGGGGACCGGGCCGGTCGGGTGGGTGACGGGGGGCGGCCGGGTGGGCGGGGGCGAGGGCGTGGTCGGTGGGGGTGGAAGCCGGGAACCGCACTCGTACGGACTCGGTTCGTCGCTTGGGGGCGCTCTACCCGGCCCGGCTGAGTAGGCTCGGTTCCCATGGAGCATGAGGTGTTCGTTCCGGTGACGGCAGAGACCCTCCGGCAGACGCTGCGGGACCCCGTCCGCGTCGCCCGCTGCGTACCGGGACTCCAACAGGACGCGGACGCCGCCGCGGGCGCGCTCGCCGGGCGGCTCAAGGTCCGGGCCGGTGGCCACACCATCACCTACCGGGGCGCGCTGACGCTGACCGAGGGCGCGGACGGTGTCTTCACCGCCGGGGCCGAGGGTACGGAGATCCGCGGAACGGGCTCCGCCAAGCTGACGCTCACGCTGCGGCTGACCGACGCGCCGGACGGCACGACGCTCGTCTTCACCGGCGCCTCGCGGGCCGAGGGCCGCCTCGCGGAGCTGCCCTCGGAGGCGGCCACGGCGGCCGCGCACCGGCTGTTGAACCGGTTCGCCGCCCGTTTGGCGGAAGAAGCCGTGACGCCGGAGTCGGCCGGGGCGCCGGAGGGGACGGGGTCCGCCGGGCTCTCCTCGGGGGCGCCCGAGTCCTCTGAGCCCTCTGAGCCCTCGGAGACGCCCGCCGCCCCGGACAAGCCCGCGCCCCCGCCGTCCGCCGACAAGGCCGCCGACCCGCTGCCGCCTGCCCAGGACGACCACGACGCCCACGACGACCAGGACGCCGACGCCGACGACGACCAGGACGCTGACGACGACCAGGACGCCCACGGCGACCACGACGCCGGCCCGGACGCCGTCGACCCCGACCCCGATGCCGACGCCGGCAGTGGGTTCGGGGCCTCCGTACCCCCATCGGCCCTCGACGGCCCCCCCGACGCCCCGCTCGACGTGCCCCTCGACGGCGAGACCACCGCCGGCGAAGGTGACTTCCTGGTCCCCGACGAGCCCCCCGCCGAGGCCGCGCACGCCCGCCGCACCATGATCGGGCGCAGCGCCGAGGAGGTCGACCACGCGCCGCCGCGCGGCCGGTACGCCCCCGTGCCCGCCCCCGAGGCCGCGGGGGCCGTCGGCGCCACGCTCCGGTGGATCGCGCCCGCCGCCGCGCTCGCCCTCGCCTCCGCGGTGGTCGTCGGGCGTGTCCTGCGGCGGCGCAAGTAGTGTCGGAGGGTGACTAGCAGCGATGAGAGCATCCGACTGAAAGCCGGCAACGCCGAGTTGACCATCGACCCGGAGAACGGCTGCCGGATCAGCAGCCTGCGGATCGACGGAGCGGAACTGCTGCGCCAGGGCGAGCGGTTCGGCTGCTTCCCGATGGTGCCGTGGTGCGGCCGGATCGAGAACGGCCAGTTCCGCACCGGCGATGTCGTGCACCAGATGCCGCTGAACTCCGGCGCGCACGCGATCCACGGCACCGGCCGCGACACCAGCTGGCGGGTCGCCCGCACGAGCGGGGTCGAGACCGAGGGCCGGGCGGCGGCCACGGAGAGCAGGGCGGCGTTCAGCTACGACCTGACCGAGCCCTGGCCGTACAGCGGACGGGTCTCGCAGACCTTCGAGCTGGCCGAGGACTCCCTGATCCTCACGATGGGGGTGGAGACGTACGACTCGTCGTTCCCCGCGCAGGCCGGCTGGCACCCGTGGTTCCGGCGCAACCTCGGCAACGGTGACGTCCACCTCGACTTCAGCCCGGCCTGGCAGGAGGAGCGCGGCGAGAACTCGCTGCCCACCGGCCGCCGGATCGAGCCGGTGCCGGGCCCCTGGGACGACTGCTTCGGGATGCCCGACGGCGTCGACGTCACCCTGACCTGGCCGGGACAGCTGCGGTTGAAGGTCACCAGCCGCGAGGAGTGGGTGGTCGTCTACGACGAGCAGGACGAGGCGGTCTGCGTCGAACCGCAGTCGGGCCCGCCGAACGGGCTGAACACCGTGCCCCGCCTGGTCACCCCGCTGGAGCCGCTGGAAGTGTCGGCGAAGTGGAGCTGGCAGCGGCTCTGAGCGCACCCGACAGGGGCCGTGACACCGCCGGTCTAAGCTCGTGACCATGACTGACGTACGCGCTGAACTGCTCCAGCAGATCAAGGACATCGCCGTGGTGCACGGCAGAGTGACCCTTTCCTCGGGTCTTGAGGCCGACTGGTACATCGACCTGCGCCGGATCACGCTGGACGGTCACGCCGCGCCGCTGGTCGGCCAGGTCATGCTGGAGACCACCGCCGGGCTGGACTTCGACTGCGTGGGCGGGCTGACGCTCGGCGCCGACCCGGTGGCCACGTCGATGCTGCACGCCTCCGCCGCGCGCGGGAAGCGGCTGGACGCGTTTGTGGTCCGCAAGGCGCAGAAGGCGCACGGCATGCAGCGCAGGATCGAGGGCACGGACGTCAAGGGCCGCCGCTGCCTGGTGGTCGAGGACACGTCCACCACCGGCGGCTCCCCGCTGACCGCCGTGGAAGCGGTACGGGAAGCGGGCGGCGAGGTCGTCGCGGTCGCCGTCATCGTGGACCGGGGCGCGGCTGCCACGGTGCGGGAGGCGGGACTCCCGTACCTCCACGCGTACACGACGGTCGATCTCGATCTGGCCTGAGGCTCCTGGGGTGTCTGTTACCTGCCGTGACCTGGCCTTTTGTGGGCATGGGGGCTGTTTCACGTGAAACAGCCCCCGCTCAGGGTGGAGCCACCACAAGAGTCTGGAAAGATGGGGCCGACGATGACGTCGCCCCACGACATGCCCCCGGTCAGGGACTAGTCCTCACACCCGCACATCACAAGGAGCGGCCCGATGCCCATCGCAACCCCCGAGGTCTACAACGAGATGCTCGACCGGGCGAAGGCAGGCAAGTTCGCCTACCCGGCCATCAATGTCACCTCGTCCCAGACCCTGCACGCCGCGCTGCGCGGCTTCGCGGAGGCCGAGAGCGACGGCATCATCCAGATGTCCACCGGTGGCGCGGAGTTCCTGGGCGGTCAGTACAACAAGGACATGGTGACGGGCGCGGTCGCGCTCGCCGAGTTCGCCCACATCGTCGCCGCGAAGTACGACATCACGGTGGCGCTGCACACGGACCACTGCCCCAAGGACAAGCTCGACACGTACGTCCGTCCGCTGATCGAGGTCTCCGCCGAGCGCGTGAAGGCCGGCCGTAACCCGCTCTTCCAGTCGCACATGTGGGACGGCTCCGCCGAGACGCTCGCCCACAACCTGGAGATCGGCTCGGAGCTGCTGGCCAAGGCCGCCGCCGCCAAGATCATCCTTGAGGTCGAGATCACCCCGACCGGTGGCGAGGAGGACGGCGTCAGCCACGAGATCAACGACTCGCTCTACACCACGGTCGAGGACGCGCTGCGTACCGCCGAGGCCCTGGGCCTGGGCGAGAAGGGCCGCTACCTGCTGGCCGCGTCCTTCGGCAACGTGCACGGCGTCTACAAGCCGGGCAACGTCGTGCTCCGCCCGGAGCTGCTCAAGGACCTCCAGGAGGGCGTCGCCTCGAAGTACGGCAAGCCTGCGGGGAGCCAGCCCTTCGACTTCGTCTTCCACGGCGGCTCGGGCTCCTCGGCCGAGGAGATCGCCACCGCGCTGGAGAACGGCGTCGTGAAGATGAACCTCGACACCGACACCCAGTACGCGTTCACGCGGCCCGTCGTGGACCACGTGTTCCGGAACTACGACGGTGTGCTGAAGGTCGACGGCGAGGTCGGCTCGAAGAAGACGTACGACCCCCGCACCTGGGGCAAGCTCGCCGAGGGCGGCATGGCCGCGCGGGTCACCGAGGCGTGCGGCGCGCTGCGCTCCTCGGGCACGAAGATCAAGTAGTAGGCACCGGCTCAGCACTCCGGGCCCGGTATCCCACACGATGCCGGGCCCGCGTCATGCCCGGAGGGACCTCACCATGGGCCACGTGGACTTCGACTTCGACACCGCCATCGACCGCACCGGCACCTGGTCCGTGCAGTGGGACGGCGTCGCGGACCGCTTCGGCGCCGCGGCGGCCCACGGGATGCTGCCCTTCACCATCTCCGACATGGACTTCGCGTCGCCGCCGGTGGTGCTGGACGCGCTGCACCGCCGTATCGCGCACGGCGTGCTCGGCTACACGGACTGGCGCAACGACGACTTCCTGTCGGCGGTACGGCACTGGTTCGCGAGCCGGTACAACACCGCGATCGACACGGACCGGCTGGTGTACGCGCCGTCCGTGCTCAACCAGCTCTCGCAGCTGCTGCGGATGTGGACCGGGCCGGGGGACGGGGTGGTGGTCCACACCCCGACGTACGACGGTTTCCTCAAGGCGATATCGGGCCTCGGCCGCGAGCTGCGCGGGGCGCCGGTCGGCGACACGGCCGCGCTGGAGCGGCAGCTCGCCCGGCCCGGCAGCAAGGTGCTGCTGCTCTGCTCGCCGCACAACCCGACCGGGCGGGTGTGGACGGAGGACGAGCTGAGGGAGTTCGCGCGGCTGGCGGAGGTGTACGGGGTCGCGGTCATCAGCGACGAGATCCACGCGGACTTCCCGCACAAGGACTTTCTCCGCGACGACCCCGACCCCGCCGGCTCCCGTACGACCGGTACCGCCGGTGCTCACCACCTCCCCTGGACCCGCTTCGGATCCGGGCGCTGGGCGCTGATCACCTCCGGCTCCAAGGCCTTCAACTTCCCCGCGCTGAGCGGTTCGTACGGCATCGTCGGCGACCCCGCCGACCACGCCGCCTTCGTCCGCAGGATGGCGACCGGCGAAGGGCTCGAATCGCCCGCCGTACTGGCCCTGACCGCCCACATCGCCGCGTACCGCGAGGGCGGCCCCTGGCTGGACGCCCTCAACGCGTACGTCGAACAGAACCTCCTCCTGCTCGCCGAGCGGTTGAACGCCGCCTTCCCACAGCTCGACTGGCGTCCGCCGGAGGCCGGTTACCTCGCCTGGATCGACCTGCGCCCCCTCGGGATCGACGACGACGCGCTCCAGCGGGAGCTGGTCGAGCGCGAGAAGGTCGCGATCATGCGGGGCTCGACGTACGGGGCCGGCGGCGACGGATTCGTACGGCTCAACGTGGGCTGTCCGCGCGCCAAGGCGGAACGGGGTGCCGACGCGCTGATCCGTGCGCTCGGCAGGCTCGCCACCTGACTCCCTGGCGGGGATGATCCGGGTATGGAGATCAGGCTGTCCTCGGCCCAGGGCCGCTGGATCATTCTCACGACGGTGCTCGGTTCCAGCATGGCCCTGCTGGACGGGACCGTCGTCAACGTGGCGCTGCCGCACATCGGGGACGATCTCAACGCCGACCTGGCGGCCCTCCAGTGGACCGTCAACGCGTACACGCTCACCCTGGCCGCGCTCATCCTGCTCGGTGGTTCGCTCGGCGACCGGTACGGGCGGCGGCGGATCTTTGTGGTCGGGGTCGTGTGGTTCGGCATCGGCTCGCTGCTGTGCGGGATCGCGCCCACCGCCGACCTGCTGATCCTCGCGCGGGCGTTGCAGGGCATCGGCGGGGCGCTGCTCGTCCCGGGATCCCTGGCGATCATCCAGGGGAGCTTCCACCCGGACGACCGGGCGCGCGCCGTCGGGGTGTGGTCGGGGCTCGGCGGGGTGGGCGCGGCGGTCGGGCCGTTCCTCGGCGGCTATCTCGTGGACGGGCCCGGCTGGCGCTGGGTGTTCCTGATCAACCTGCCGCTGGCGGCGATCTGTGTGCCGGTGGCGCTGCGGCACGCGCCGGAGTCCAGGGACCCGGCGCACCACGGCCGGTTCGACGTGACGGGCGCGGTGCTGGGCGCGGGGGCGCTGGCGCTGGTGACGTACGCGCTGATCGCCAAGGAGCTGTGGTCGGGGATCGCGGGCGTGGTGGTCGCGGTCGGCTTCGTCCTGTACGAACACCGCAGGCCCGATCCGATGCTGCCGCTGTCGATTTTCAGGTCCCGGCTGTTCACCTCGGTGAACCTGGTGACGCTGTGCGTGTACGCGGCGTTCGGCGGGTTCTTCTTCCTGGGCTCGCTCCAGCTCCAGGTGGTGGTGGGGTACTCGGCGCTGGGCGCGGGCGCGGCCCTGCTGCCGACCACGGCGCTGATGCTGCTGTTCTCGGCGCGGTCGGGGGAGCTGGCGGGGAAGATCGGGCCGCGCATCCCGCTGACGGTGGGGCCGCTGCTGTGCGCGGCCGGGCTGCTGCTGATGCTGCGGGTGGGCCAGGGCGCCTCGTACGTCGCGGACATCCTGCCGGCGCTGTTGGTGCTGGGCCTGGGGATGGTGACGATCGTCGCGCCGCTGACGGCGACGGTGCTGGCGTCGGTGGAGGTGGGGCGCGCGGGCCTGGCGAGCGGGGTCAACAACGCGGCGGCCCGCGCGGCGGGCCTGCTCGCGGTGGCGGCGCTGCCGCTGATCGCGGGGACGAGCCCGGAGGCGTTCCGGTCGGCGACCGAGTTCAACCACACGTTCCGGACGTCGATGCCGTGGTGCGCGGGGATCCTGGTGGTGGGGTCGGTGATCGCGTTCCTGACCGTACGGACGCCGAAGGTGGCGGCGGGAGCGGCGGGGGCGCCGGACGGGCACGAGCAGCCCGAGTGCAGGATCCACTGCGGATTGTCCTCGCCGCCGCTGGAGCCGGTGCGGGGGCTGGAACCGCGGCGGAGCGGGGAGGGTGGCACGGGCGATCGTCCGGCGACGGACGGCGGCCGGTGAGGCGGTCCGCGGGGAAGGCCGCCGATCGGGGCGGGGGCCCGGCGGGGCAAGGCAGACTGTAGGCATGGCCATTCACAAAGATCTTCTCGGGGGGCCGCCCCCCACCGAACTGCCCGACGATCCCGAACCGCGCGAGCTGCTCGCCAACGGGACCTCGCCCGCCGATGTCGCCGCGAAGTACCCGACCTCCTCGCTGGCCTGGGCCCGGCTCGCCGACGACGCGTTCGAGGGCGGGCGGGTCGTCGAGTCGTACGCGTACGCCAGGACCGGGTATCACCGCGGGCTCGACTCGCTGCGGCGCAGCGGGTGGAAGGGGCACGGCCCGGTGCCGTGGGAGCACGAGCCGAACCGCGGCTTCCTGCGCGCCCTGCACGCGCTCGGCCGGGCCGCGCAGGCGATCGGTGAGCAGGAGGAGTACGAGCGCTGCTCGACGTTCCTGCGCGACTCGTCGCCGCTGGCCGCGGACACGCTGGGCTGAGCCAGGCCCGTACGTGCGCTGTCTGCGGTTCGCAGCCGTCCCGCTCGTCCGCTGAGAGCTGATCGCGGTTCGATAATCATTGAACGAGCAACCTTGCGAAGGCCCGCCCCGTCTCTCCGGGGGTGGGTCTTCGTTGATTTCCGGTGCGAGTTCCGGTGCGAGTTCCGGTGCGAGTTCCGGTGCTGAAGGGACTGAGGTGCATGGCGGTGGTGAGGGGTGAACGCCGTGGGCCGCGCGGCCGCGCGCTGCTGTTCGGTCTCTGCCTGGCGGTCCTGATCGGCGCCGGCGCCTCGCTGGGCTCCTGGCAGCGCGGCCCCGAGCCCGCCACGTTCACCACCGCGCGGGCGGAGGGCAGCCCGGTCGGCGCCGGCACCCCGCGCCGCTACCTCGTACAGGTCGAGACCGGTACGGGCCTGTCGGCCGACAGGGCGGCCACCGAGATCCAGCACATCCTGGCCGACCCGCGCAGCTGGGCCGCGCACGGGCGCGGCGCCTTCCAGCTGGTCTCCTCGGACGCCGACTTCGTCGTCAGGATCGCCACCCCGGCCACCGCCGACCGGCTCTGCCGGGCCGAGGGGCTCGACACCCACGGCGAGCTGAACTGCGAGACCTCCGAGGGCGTGGTGGTCAATCTGCGGCGCTGGACGGAGGGCTCGCCCACCTTCGACGGGCCTGCCTCGGACTACCGGCATCTGATCATCAACCACGAGATCGGCCATGAGATCGGCATCCGCCGGCATCTGGCCTGTCCGGGCCCCGGCCGGCCCGCGCCGGTGATGATGCAGCAGATCAAGGGCCTGGACGGCTGCCGGGCGAACGCCTGGCCGTACGACAGGAAGGGGACGTACCTCTCGGGCCCCTTGGCCTGAGCCGTCCTCGGCGGGGGGCGCCGACCTGGCCCGACGGGGCTCCTGTGGCCTGGCGGAGCCGTGCGGCGGGAGCCGGATTATGATGCGGACAGGGGACCGGAGCTCCGAGACGAAACGGAAGGGGCGGACCGCTACCCGGTAGCAATATCGAGGAGACAGCAATGTCGCACGCCCCCGATGCCTCCGGATCCGCGGGTTCGGACACGCCGCATTCGGACCCTTCGCATTCGGACACCCCGCACTCGGACACCCCGCATCTCGACTTCGCAGGCACCACCCCGTACGAGGACTACGTCCAGGCGGACGTCCTCACCCACCTCCAGCACCCCCTCTCCGACGACCCGGGCGAGATGGTCTTCCTCGTCACCACGCAGGTCATGGAGCTGTGGTTCACGGTCATCGTCCACGAGTGGGAGACCGCGTCCCGCGCCCTGCGCGAGGACCGGATCCAGGTGGCCGTCGACGCGCTCAAGCGGTCCGTACGCGAGCTGGAGGCGCTGAACGCCTCGTGGAAGCCGCTCGGACAGCTGACGCCCGCGCAGTTCAACTCGTACCGCAGCGCCCTCGGCGAGGGCTCCGGCTTCCAGTCCGCGATGTACCGGCGGATGGAGTTCCTGCTCGGCGACAAGTCCGCGTCGATGCTGGTCCCGCACCGGGGCGCCCCGCGCGTCCACGCCGAGCTGGAGAAGGCCCTGCACGAGCCGAGCCTGTACGACGAGACGCTGCGGCTGCTCGCCCGGCGCGGGCTGCCCGTGCCCGGCGCCGTGGTCGAGCGCGACCTCTCGCGGAAGTACGAGCCGTCGCCCGAGGTCGAGCAGGTCTGGGCCGGCGTCTACGCCGACGCGGACCAGCACACCGAGCTGATCAGGCTGGGCGAGGCGCTGACGGACGTCGGCGAGCTGGTGTGGCGCTGGCGCAACGACCACCTGGTCGCGACGCGGCGCGCGATGGGCTCCAAGACCGGCACGGGCGGATCGGCCGGTGTCGCGTGGCTGGAGAAGCGCGCCACCAAGAACGTGTTCCCCGAGCTCTGGACGGCCCGCAGCCATGTCTGACCCGACCCGTACGGACCGTACCGCCGTGCTCCCCGCCCTCGCCGCGAAAGCGACCGGCCTCGCCGCCAGGGCCGCCGCCCTCGACGCGGCCGACGAACTGGCCGACCGCCGCGCCCTGTTCGCGCTCGACGACCACTCCGTCTACCTGGACGGGAACTCGCTCGGCGCCCTGCCCCGCCACGTCCCCGACCGCATGCGCGACGTCATCAGCCGCCAGTGGGGCGAGCTGCGGATCCGGTCCTGGACCGAGGGCGACTGGTGGACCGCGCCCGAGCGGATCGGCGACCGGATCGCCCCGCTCGTCGGCGCCGCACCGGGACAGGTCGTCGTCGGCGACTCGACCAGCGTGAACGTCTTCAAGGCCCTGGTGGCCGCCGTCCGCCTGCTCGACCCCACGGACCCGGCGAGGGACGAGATCCTGGTCGACGCCACGACGTTCCCCAGCGACGGGTACATCGCGCACTCCGCCGCCCGGATGACGGGCAAGCCGCTCGTCCCCGTCGACCCGGCGGAGCTGCTGGGCTCGCTCGGCCCGCGCACGGCCGTCGTGCTGATGAACCAGGTCGACTTCCGTACGGGGCGCCTGCACGACCTCCCCGGGATCACCGCCGCCGTACACGAGGCCGGCGCGCTCGCCGTCTGGGACCTGTGCCACAGCGCGGGCGCGCTGCCGGTGGGCCTGGACGCGCACGGTGTGGACCTCGCGGTGGGGTGCACGTACAAGTACCTGAACGGCGGCCCCGGTTCGCCCGCCTTCCTGTACGTCGCCCAGCGCCACCAGGCCGCTTTCGACTCCCCGCTGCCCGGGTGGACCTCGCACAGCGACCCGTTCGCGATGGCCGCGGAGTTCGAGGCCGCCGAGGGCGCGACGCGGGGGCGGGTCGGTACGCCCGACATCCTCTCGATGCTGGCGCTGGAGGCGGCGCTCGACGTCTGGGACGGGGTGCGGATCGAGACCGTACGGGCGAAGAGCCTGGCGCTCACGGACTTCTTCCTGGAGTGCGTGGAGGCGTACGCCCCGGCGGGGCGGGTCGGCCCGCTGACCCCGTCGGCGCACGCCGAACGCGGCAGCCAGGTCGCGCTGCGCTGTGCCGAGGCCCCGGCGGTGATGGACGCGCTCATCGCGCGCGGGGTGGTCGGCGACCTGCGCAGGCCGGACGTGCTGCGGTTCGGCTTCACGCCGCTGTACGTGGGTTTCGCGGACGCGGAACGGGCGGCGCGGGTGCTCGGCGAGGTACTGGCCGAGGTGCCGGCGGAGGTGCCTGCCGGCGGGTGACGCGGCTGCCGTTCGGCGGATGGCGTACGGGGCGGTGCCCGGGGATGTGATCGACTCCGGGTCCGACTGGTACCGTCCCGGCTGATCAGGTCAATTCGCAGCCTGTACCTAGAGGTTGGAGCACCATGCCGGACCCCGGCGCGCACGATCCCGTGGTTCGTGACGCAGCAGAGACCGAGTCGGCCTTCTCCCACCCGGTCGTCCCGCCCGACGCGACCGTCGCGTACGGCGACCACCCCGATCAGGTGATCGACTTCTACGCGCCCCGGGGCAACCAGGAACGGGTCCCGCTCGTCGTCGTGTTCCACGGCGGCGCCTGGCGCGCGCGGTACGACCGCGCGCACCTCACGCCGTTCGCGGACTTCCTGGCGCGCCGGGGATTCGCCGTGGCGAACGTGGAGTACCGGCGCGGCCCGGGCATCCCGCACCAGGGCACGGGCGCCCCTGAGGCGGACGCGGACCGGCCGGCGGCGGGCCGCTGGCCCGAGACGTTCGACGACGTGGCCGCCGCGATGGACGCGCTGCCCGCGCTGGTGACGGCCGCCGTGCCGCAGGCCGACGCGCGCCGGATCGTGGTGACCGGCCACTCGGCGGGCGGCCACCTCGCGCTGTGGGCGTCGGCCCGCCATGTACTCCCCGAGGGCTCACCCTGGCGACTGCCGCACCCGCCACCGCTGCGCGGGGTCGTGGCGCTCGCACCGATCGCGGACCTCGCGCGGGCGGTGGAGCTGGACGTGTGCGGCGGGGCCATCGTCCAACTGCTGGGCGGCGAGGACCGCTTCGAGGAGCGCCGGCCGAGCGCCGACCCGGCGGCCCTGCTGCCGACGGGCATCGCGACGGCCGTGGTGCAGGGCCGCACCGACCTGACCGTGCCGTACGAGGTGGCGGAGGCATATGTGGACGCGGCGGCGAAGGCGGGCGAGACGGTGGGCCTGACCGTGCTGCCGGACGTGGGCCACTTCCCCCTGATCGACCCGGCGGCGGACGCGTGCGCGGTGGTGGCGGAGGAGATCGCACAGCTGGCGTGGTGAGGCGGCCGGGGCTCCGCCGCCGACAGGCCCCGCACCCGCGCGAACCGAGCCAGGACGCCACGGGCCCGGCCGTCGCGCACCGCACCGCCCGGCCACCCCACCCCCTGTGAACGTCGTCACCGCCCGCCCCGCGCGTACCGCCGCCCGCCCTGCCGCCCAGCGGGCACGCGCCCCCGCGCCGACTCGCCCCCGCATCAGGCGACATGGTGCTCCCGGCCGACAGACCCCCGCCCGCGTCCGCCCTCCACGTACCCCCGTAGTACCTGCGACGGACCCGCCGGGATCCGCTTCGGTGGTGACGACCCCGGGCGGCTCTCCGCCTACCTTGGCAGTGTGACCGAGACAGAGACCGGGAAGACCCGGAGCCCCGAGTTCCGCCTCGCCATGGACGCGATCGGCGGCCTGCGCGAGGACCTCTTCCACGACGCCTTCGCCTATCGTCCGCTCAAGCCCAGGCGGACGGACGGCCGGATCATCCGTCGGCTGCCCGGCCGGATACGTGAGTACGCCGCCTGGCTGCCGCACGCCGTCGTCGTGCTGGCCGCGCTCATGGTCTGCTTCATCGGCGTGTCCGACGAAGGTTCGCTCCTCGGTGTCCTCCCCGCGATCCCGTTGCTGATGACGCTGGTCAGGCCCGTCGGCGCCTGGTGGCTGTCCCTCGCGGTCTCCGCCGTCCTGGGCGCGCTCGGCGGGCGGTACGACACCTGGCCCTGGACAGCCGGCGCCTTCGCCGGGTACCTCCTCGTGATCACGGTGGTGGCACTGCGCACCAGGCCCAGCACCGCCGCCTGGCTGTGGGTGCTCACGGCGGTCTACGGGGCGTTCGCCACGGTCTTCCTCGGGGGGTACGGCGGGGGCTCGACCAGCGTCCCCACCATGCTCTTCCTCTCCGCGCTGGTGCTGCTGACCGTGACCGTCCTGCACGTCCGCCGCGAGGCGGAGCAGGAGGTCGCGATCCAGCAGAGCGTCACGGCCGTCGAACGCGACCGGCGCACGCTGCTGGAGGAGCGCACCACCATCGCCCGTGAGCTGCACGACGTCGTCGCCCACCACATGTCGGTGGTGGCGATCCAGGCCGAGGCCGCGCCGTACCGGGTGGAGAATCCGCCCCCCGAGCTGGAGAAGGCGTTTGTCACGATCCGCGAGAACGCCGTCGCCGCGCTGACCGAGCTGCGCCGCGTCCTCGGGGTCGTACGGGCCGAGGACTACGAGGCGCCCGACGCCCCGCAGCCCACGCTCGCCGACCTCGACGGGCTGCTGGGCAATGTGCGGGACGCCGGTCTGACCGTGGAGAAGGCGGTGACGGGCGCGGTACGGGAGCTGCCGCAGGGCGTCGAGCTGTCGGCGTACCGGATCGTGCAGGAGGCACTGAGCAACGCGCTGCGGCACGCGCCGGGGTCGACGGCACGGGTCGAGATCAGTTACGTCCTCGGCGGGCTCGGGCTGCGGATCGTGAACACACCGCCGCGCGGGCTGGTGAAGCAGTCGCCGGGGGCGGGTCACGGCATCACGGGGATGCGGGAGCGTGTGACGATGCTGAACGGTGAGATGACCGCGGATCTCCAGGAGGACGGCGGCTACGAGGTCGCCGCGTTCATCCCGGTGGCCGCCGTGAAGGACGGGGACGCGGCGTGACCATCAGAGTGCTGATCGTCGACGACCAGGTGATGGTCCGCGAGGGTTTCTCGGTCCTGCTGAACGCGATGCCGGACATCGAGGTGGTGGGCGAGGCGGTGAACGGGCGCGAGGCGGTCACCCAGGTCGCCGCCCTGGACCCGGACGTCGTCCTGATGGACATCCGGATGCCGGAGCTGAACGGGATCGAGGCGACCCGCGAGATCGTCGCGGCGGACGCGGCGGCGAAGGTGCTGGTGCTGACGACGTTCGACCTGGACGAGTACGTGTACCAGGCGCTGCGGGCGGGCGCGTCGGGCTTCCTGCTGAAGGACGCGTCGGCGCGTCAACTGGCCGACGGGGTACGGGTGGTGGCCTCGGGCGAGGCCCTCCTCGCCCCGACGGTGACGCGCCGCCTGATCACGGAGTTCTCGAAGCTCTCGGAGACCCCGAGGCCCCCGGTCCTGGCCCGCGTCGGCGACCTCACGGAACGGGAGACGGAGGTGCTGGTCCTGATCGCCCAGGGCCTGTCGAACGCGGAGATCGCGGAGCACCTGGTGGTGGCGGAGTCCACGATCAAGACGCACGTGAGCCGCATCCTGGTGAAACTGGGCCTGCGCGACCGCACGCAGGCGGCGGTGTTCGCGTACGAGGCGCGCTTGGTGACCCCGGGCTAGGGCCTGTCCGGCGGATCTCCCGTACACCGTCCGGTTCATCCACACCCTGTGGACGAACCGGGCCGGGTACGGCGGTGATGCGGCCCCCCGTCGCGCCGGGGCGGCGCCTCCCGCCCCGCCGCCTCGCCCTCTCACCCCATTGCGCCTCCCCGTCACACCTATGGGTGACTGCGCCCGGCGCTCGTGGCGCGCCAAGATCATCTCTATGAAACCCTCCTTGATCCGCCGTGCGTGTGTCGCGGCCGTCGTGCTGGCGGCGACGATGGCTCCGGCCGTGGCGGCACAGTCGAACAACAACGGCGTACGGGACAAGAGCGCCGCGCGGGGCGGCTCGGCCGTACGGTCCGACATCGGGGCGAAGGCCCGGCTGCTGGGCGAGAAGATCGTTCCGCACAAGCTCCCGTTCCGGGGCACGACCGTCGGCGGGCTGTCCGGGATCGACCGGGATCCGTGCACGGGTGAGTACGTCGCGATCAGCGACGACCGTTCCGTGCTCCAGCCCGCGCGCTTCTACACCGCCCGGATCGCGGTGGACGGCGCCGGGGTGCACTCCGTCGAGTTTACCGGCACGCACCCGTTCCTCCAGCCGGACGGCGAGGTCTATCCGCCGGTGAGCGCAGGCGACGGAAAGGCCGTGGACCCGGAGGAAGTGCGGGTGGACCCGCGGAGCTGCGACTACTGGTGGGCGCAGGAGGGCGACCGGCCGAGCTCGTCGGACGCGCCGGTGATCCAGCCGTCGATCCAGTTCGCCACCCGTTCCGGTGCCTACCGCGGGCAACTGCCGCTGCCGCCCAACTACAAGATCACCAGGGGCGATTGGGGCATCGCGCGGAACAAGGCGGTGGAGGCGATCACGTTCGGGGCCGGGGGCAGCGTGCTCACCAGCGCCGTCGAGGGGCCGCTGCTCCAGGACGGCCCCGAGCCGACCCTCCAGCACGGCGCGCTGGTCCGCGTCACCCAGCAGAGCCGGGCCGGGGAGGTGCTCGGGCAGTTCGCCTACCCGCTCGAAAAGATCTTCACCGCGCCGGACGGGTCCAGCACGTATCCGCCCGACACCGGCGTTCCCGCGATCCTGGCGTACCCCGGTGACCCCGGCCGCTACTTTGTCCTCGAACGCACCTGGGTGGCGGGCGCGGGCTACAAGATCCGCCTCTTCGACGCCACCACTCGGGGCGCGACCGACGTGCGGCACCTCGACTCCCTCAAGGGACGCAAGATCGTCCCGCTGCGGAAGAAGCTGGTCGCGGACCTGGCGGACCTGGGTCTGTCCAGGGTCGACAACACCGAGGGCATGACCTGGGGTCCGACCCTGCCGAACGGCGAACGCACCCTGGTCCTGGTCAGCGACGACAACTTCGCCGAGGACGCGGTCACCCAGTTCGTCGCACTCGGCATCCGCTGAGCCGCCGGCGGGCGGCGCGCTACGCACCTCGGCCGGCCGCAAGGGGGAGCGGCCGGCCGGGGTGCGTGGGGCCGGAGTAGGTGTGGCCAGATCCCTCAGTTGCCGATGCCGGAGCTGCCGATTCCCGCATTCCCGATGCCGGAGCTGCCGACGCCCGTGTTGCCGAGGCCCGCGTTGCCCACACCCCAGTTGGCGACACCGGCGTTGCCGACGCCGTTGTTGAAGGCACCCGAGTTGCCCACACCGACCGGCCACACCTCGTGGGCGCCACCCGCCGACCATGTGTCCCCGGCGCCACCGGCCGACCACATGTCGTCGGCGGAGGCCGCGCCGGCGCCGCAGAGGGCCAGGGCCGCCGCGGCACCCAGCGTGGCTGTCACACGGAGAAGAGCTGAACGCATCGTCACATACCTCCTGATTGGGGACTATTCGTCCCTATCTCTAGCACGCCGCCCTACCGGATGCCGGATACGGGACCGAATGCCCGAAGCCGCCGTGTCGCCCGTGTCCTCGGCGCCTAGACAGGAAGTTCGGTGATGCCGAGGGCGAAGTCCACGTTCCCCACCCCGTGGTTGGCGAGGCCCACCGCGACCACGCCCGCTCCTTCCAGCCAGTGCGCCATTTTCAGGCCGCCGACGTCCAGCGGGCGCAGCCCGAGGCTCTCGATGAACGCCTCCACGCTCGCCTTGGCGCGCGCACTGTCGCCGGCGATGAAGACGTCGGGCCGACCCTTCTCCAGGACATGACGGAAGACGGTGTTGAACGCCTTCACCACGCCGGCGCCGGCCGGGGCCGCCTTGGCGACTTCCTGTGCGATCGAGGTCTCCTCGCGGTGGGCCAGCCCGTCGAACGTGGAGTTGAAGGGATTGCTGATGTCGACGATGACCTTGCCCGCGAGCGCGTCTCCGTACTGGACGACGGCCGGCACGACACCGTCGTGCAACAGGGCCACGATGACGATGTCCCCGGTCGGGACGGTGCCCCATTCTCCCGTCGTGGCGCCGCCGCCGAGGGCCTTGGCCAGGTCGGCGGCCTTGGACCGATCGCGGCCCATGACCTCGACGGTGTTGCCGCCCGCCACCGCCCGCGTGCCGATGGTGCGGGCCATGTTCCCGGTGCCGATGATGCTGATGTCGCTCATGGGATGTCCTGCCCTCGTGGTGCGTTGTCGGGGTCAGATGGCGGTGGTGCCGCCGTCGGCGACGAGTTCCATGCCGTTGACGTAGCTGGAGTCGTCGGACGCGAGGAAGAGGGCGGCGGTGGCGATTTCGTCGGGGCGGCCCATCTCGCCGCGAGGGATGAGGGACTCGAACTGGCGCTTGGTGGCCTCGTCGAAGAGTTCCGCCTGCTTGGCGGTGGCGACCTGGCCGGGGGTCAGGACGTTGACGCGGATGCGGCGGTCCTTGAGCTCGTTGAGCCAGACGCGGGCCCAGGCCTGCTGGACGGCCTTGCTGCCGGCGTAGACGCTCCAGCCGGGGAAGGCGCCGAGGGAGGCGTTGGAGCCGGTCATGAGGATGGAGCCGCCGTCGTTGAAGAGCGGGAGGGCCTTCTGGACGGTGAACAGGGTGCCGCGGGCGTTGAGCCAGAACGCGTCGTGGAAGTGGGCCTCGGTGATCTCGCCGAGCGGGGCGGGTGCGCCCACGCCGGCGCTGGCCCACAGCACGTCGAGGCTTCCCTTCTCCCGCTTGACGGTGTCGTACAGGCGGTCCAGGTCGTCCAGGTCACCGGCGTCGCCCCGGACGCCGGTGACGTTGCGGCCGATCCGCTTCACGGCCTCGTCCAGGGCGTCCTGGCGGCGGCCGGTGATGAAGACGTGCGCTCCCTCGTCGACGAACAGCTTCGCTCCGGCCAGCGCCATGCCGGTGGTGCCGCCGGTGATGACCGCTACCTTGCCGTCCAGCTTTCCCACAGTGGCTCCCTTGAGTCGGTGGTGCCGTGCGCACCTGGGGTGACGGCGTTAAGTACACCGCTCTGTGTGCTTACGGTACGGGCGGCGCGGCCGGGGCGCAACTATGTACACCGGTCGTTACCCAGTGGGGGTACGATGGCTCCATGACGGAGTTGGAGAAGGGCCCCAAGGGCAGCCGCCGCGGCCGGGGCGCCCGCGAGCGCATCCTGGGCGCGTCGCAGGAACTGTTCCGCGAGCAGGGAATCAACCGCACCGGCATGGACCAGCTCTGCGCGGCGGCCCAGGTGTCCAAGCGCACGGCCTACCAGCACTTCGCCGGCAAGGACGAACTCGTCGCCGAGTACCTGCGCCGGTTCGACCCCGCCGTTCTGTCCGGCGTGTTCGACCGCACCGACCTCACGCCCCGCGAACGGCTCCTCGCCGCCTTCGACATCCCGGCCACCACCCCGCTGTGCCCGTACATCGCCGCCGCCGTCGAACTCCACGACCCCGAGCACCCGGCGTCCCAGTACGCGCGCGACTACAAGAAGGCCGTCGCCGCGCGGTTCGCCGACACCGCCCGCGAAGCCGGCGCCGCCGACCCCGAACAGCTCGGCGAGCAGCTCGCGCTGCTCCTCGACGGCGCCGCGGCCCGGACCCGGGTCCTCAACGCCGACGCCTTCCCCACCGCCGCCGCCATCGCCGCCGTCCTCATCGACCACGCGATCCCCGCCACAACCGGCGACGACCGGCGACGTGACGAGGCGTCAAGGTGAATGCGGGCCCGTCTTGCCCGTGAAGGGGAACAGCGGATAGCCCTCCGCGCACTGGCCTGTGGGTGGGTGGTACGGCCAGTCCATGCCCCAGCGGTACAGCAACGTCAGTGCGACAGCAGCCGCGAGCGGTACGAGCCACAGGGTTGCCCGGCCGCCTCGGAGGGGGTGTCGGCGCAGGGCGAGTTGCAGCAGGAGCAGCGGCAGCGTCATGCAGAGCCATACGACCGGCATCAGCAGTTGGAGGCCGATGTTGTTGCCGGCGTCGTTCCCCAGCGGGCAGCTCGCCCAGGAACGGATGGTCCACGCCGTGGCGCCGTACGTACCCAGGGCGGCGAGCGCGGGGGTCAGTACGTACCAGCCGCAACCCGTTGATGGCGTGGGTGACCCGGCTTTCGGCTCGGAGACGGCCGGGACGGCCAGGACGGCCGGGACGTGCATTGCTGTGCCTTCCCCCTCCGGCCAGGGTCCCGCCTACCCCCGGTCCTCCGCCCTCCGTACCGTCCCCAGTATCCGGTCGCGGGTCAGGCGGCCCGGGGTGCGGGCCCAGATCAGTTCGGCGCCGCCCGGGCGGGCCAGTACTCCGCCCGTCTCCGGGTCGCCGCACCACCACAGTTCGCCCGTCGGGCGGGGGTCCGCCGCGTGGTGGCGGCCTTGGAGGCCCACCAGGGTCAGCGGGACCAGTTCGCCGCTCGCCGGGTCGCGCAGGACCACCGCCGCCGCGTGCGGGCCGTGCGGCGCCGTTTCCGCCGGGAGGGCCGTCCAGGGGCGGGCCGCCAGCCGCAGCCGCATCAGCCGGGCCAGGCGCAGCGCGCTCAGCCCGATCAGCAGCGGCGCCAGTGCCAGGCCGCCCATGCCCTCCGCCACCAGGTCCGCCCACTCCAGGCGCCGGGCGGTGTTCGCCAGCTCGACGACCACGCCGCCGGCCGCCGTCGTCAGCCCGACGCGGAGCCACATGCCCGCCCGCGAGCGGTAGCGGGCCAGCGCCTCCGCCGTCTCGGTGACGTCGAGGGCCACCTCCCCGACCGCGGCCTCCGGTCCGGAGTTGTCCGGCGTCGCGCTGCTCTCCGGCGTCGAATCGTGCATCGGTCGGCCCCCAGGCGTGGTACCGGCTTCGTGGCACCCGAGGCTATCGGTGGTCACCCCGTCCCAGAAGCCCCCGGCACGGAATACGTCGCCGGCAATGTCAGCCCCCACGCCCCCGCCCGGAGCGTCCACGTCCGCGTCCGGACCGGACCCGTGACCCGGGTGTCGGCCCGGTAGCGGAAATTCGCCCCCGAGACCGTCACGGACAGCGCGCTCGCCCGCAGCGGCTCGGCCGACGCGCGTGTACGGATCACCACCTCCGCCCGCCCGCCCCGCGAGCGGACCATGATCCCTTCCACCGGCTCGTCCAGATCGCTCAGCAGTACGCCGTCCGCCTCCACCCGCAGCCGGTACGTGTGCGCGAGGAACGCGCCGGGGGGCGGCCGTACCAGCGTGCGGACCAGCGAACGGCACGTGTGCCACATGGACGCCGCGCCGTGCGCCCCGCCCGCGCCGCTCCCGCTGCCGTCGCGCTGACCGTTGCCGGGGTCGTTACCGGAGCCGGAACCGGAGCCCGACCCCGAGCCGTTGCCGACGCCGTTCCCCTGACCGGGTCCCTTCCACTTCCCGCCCCCGTTCCCGTTCTCCCGTCTGGACCCCGGCAGCCCCGGAATGTGCAGATCCCCCAGCACCACCCCGTCACTGTCGTCCACCAGCAGATCCAGCCGCCGCACCACCCCGTCCAGCACCGCCCGCGCCGCCGCCACCGCGCCCGTCGGCACCCCCAGCGCCCGCGCCAGCTCGACCGACGCCCCCACCGGCACCAGCGAGAGCGCCCCGGAGGACAGCTCCCGCTCGCGGTGGAGCAGCGCGACCGTACGCAACAGCGCCCGGTCGTCGCCGATCACCACGGGCCGCCGGCCGCCCCGCCTGGCCAGCGCCCGCGCGAACTCCTCCGGCCCGTCGGGAAGGCATATCTTCACCGCCGCACCCGCGCTCAACACGTCCTTCGCGATCCGTACGGATTCGCCGTCGGTCCGGCGGGCGACCGGGTCGATGACCACCAGAAGCTGCTGCGCGCCGTTCTCGGCGGGCCCTGGAGCCGACACCTCGGTCCTTCCTCGGGTAGCATCTTTGTGCAAGAGCCCCTTGCGCTATTGCGCCAGGGGCTTCGTCTATTCCGGGGCAACCGGTTCGACGGTTCGGGCTGCGTCGTACGACGTCGTGCGGTCCGCGTCTGTGATCTACGTCCAGCGGTCTCGTGCGATGTCGTGCGATGCCGTACGGGTCGTACGGCGCACACGCGACGTACGAACGCCGTATGTGCGCCCCCCGACCTTGGACATGCCCCGCCCGGAAGGGGTGTACGCCTGTGCCCGCACTTGTGCTGCTCGGTGCTCAGTGGGGTGACGAAGGCAAGGGAAAGGCCACCGACCTGCTCGGTGGGTCCGTGGACTATGTCGTGCGCTATCAGGGCGGCAACAACGCCGGCCACACGGTCGTCGTCGGCGACCAGAAATACGCACTGCATCTCCTCCCTTCCGGAATCCTCTCGCCCAGCTGTATCCCGGTGATCGGCAACGGAGTGGTAGTCGACCCGGCCGTCCTGCTCTCCGAGCTGAGCGGGCTGAACGACCGCGGTGTCGACACGTCCAAGCTGCTCATCAGTGGAAACGCTCATCTGATCACCTCGTACCACACCACCATGGACAAGGTGACGGAACGGTTCCTCGGCTCGCGGAAGATCGGCACGACGGGCCGTGGCATCGGACCGACGTACGCCGACAAGATCAACCGCGTCGGGATCCGCATCCAGGACCTGTACGACGAGTCGATCCTGACCCAGAAGGTCGACGCGGCGCTCGACTTCAAGAACCAGATCCTCGCCAAGCTCTACAACCGCCGCGCGATCGACTCCGCCAAGATCGTAGAGGAACTGCTGACCTACGCGGACCAGTTGAAGCCGTACGTCTCCGACACCACCCTCGTCCTCAACAACGCCATCGACGAGGGCAAGGTCGTCCTCTTCGAAGGCGGCCAGGGCACGCTCCTGGACGTCGACCACGGTACGTATCCCTTCGTCACGTCCTCCAACCCGACCGCCGGCGGCGCCTGCACCGGCGCGGGTGTGGGACCGACGAAGATCAGCCGGGTCATCGGGATCCTCAAGGCCTATACGACGCGCGTGGGCGCCGGACCGTTCCCCACGGAGCTGTTCGATGACGACGGCGAGGCGCTGCGCCGCATCGGCGGCGAGGTGGGCGTCACGACGGGCCGCGACCGGCGGTGCGGGTGGTTCGACGCGGTGATCGCGCGGTACGCGACCCGCGTCAACGGCCTCACCGACTTCTTCCTGACGAAGCTCGACGTCCTGACCGGCTGGGAGCAGATCCCGGTGTGCGTGGCGTACGAGATCGACGGCAAGCGCGTCGAGGAACTGCCGTACAGCCAGACGGACTTCCACCACGCGAAGCCCATCTACGAGCTGCTGCCGGGCTGGTCGGAGGACATCACGAAGGCGAAGACCTTCGCCGACCTCCCGAAGAACGCGCAGGCGTACGTGAAGGCGCTGGAGGAGATGTCCGGGGCGCCGATCTCGGCGATCGGGGTGGGGCCGGGCCGTACGGAGACGATCCAGATCAACTCGTTCCTGTAGGAACTCGCGCGGTACGCACACGACTCGCGGTACGCGCACGACGCGGCGCTCCCGTGGCCCTTGGCGGCCAGGGGGGCGCCGCGTCTGCCGTCTCCGGCTGCGGTGAGTTCTTACGCACTCTCCGGGTTTTGGTCCCGGGCAGCGTTGAGGGTTTCCTCGACGGTGATGTCGATGATCCGGTCACGTTCGGCGGGGTCGAGCTGCGGCGCGGGCGTAGCCTCCGCTTGGTTGAGCCGCTGGCGTACGCGCCGGGCGACCGCGTCGGTCGTGGCGGAGGCGCTTCGGCTGCGGATGTCGTTGTAGACCGCCCAGGCGAAAGTGGCGACGCTGACGACGAGGCCGCTGATGGCGACGGGGTCGCTGTACTGGTCGGGTCCGTGGGTGGCCTCGCGCGCGGCCAGGGCGACTTCCACGTCGTCGGTCAGCTCTGGGTTGTGGGCTGTGGTGAGGCGCTGGGCGGCGGCTCGGGCGCCTTGTTCGATGAAGTCGGTCATGAGGGTGTTCTCCCCGTTGTCAGTCGCTGGTGCTGTCTTGGTTGGCGAGGGCGAACTCGCGCACGGCGGCGGGCAGGGGGTGGCCGGTGACTGCCTGCCAGGTCTCTTCGAGGGACGGCATGCCAAGTTGGGCGGTGAGGCGAGTGAGGTGACGGAGTGCCGATCCCATACTTGGATGGGGAGTCTCCTCGAAGAGGGATACGGACCTGACCATCCATGTCTGGGCCTGTGCCGTATCCCCGCGCTCCTCTGCGAGCAACCCCAACTGTCGATAGCTTGAGGCCATGCCGGGGCGGTTGTTGAGATCTTCTTTGATGGTGAGGGATTGGCGGTACCAGTCCTCGGCTTCCTCAAGCCGACCCCGGTCCTGGGCGATCGCGCCAAGCTGGTGGTAGCTGATGGCCATGCCGGGGCGGTTGCCGAGGTTCTCGTTGATGGTGAGGGATCGGTGGCACCAGTCCTCCGCTTCATCCAGTTGTCCTCGTAGTTGGGAGTTCACGCCGAGGTGGTGATAGGTGCCGGCCATGTTGTCGTGGTGGTTGAGGTCCTCGCTGATGGTGAGGGATTGGCGGTACCAGTTCTCGGCGTGCTCCAGTTGGCCCCGTAGTTGGGCGATCACGCCGAGCTGGTGACAGGCAATGGCGATGCCGGGGCGGTTGCCGAGGTTCTCGTGGATGGTGAGGGATTGGCGGTACCAGTTCTCGGCGTGCTCCAGTTGGCCCCGTAGTTGGGCGATCACGCCGAGCTCGTGGTAGTTGCCGGCGATGCCGGGGCGGTCGCCGAGGTTCTCGTGGATGGTGAGGGATTGGTGGCACCAGTCCTCGGCTTCCTCAAGCCGACCCCGGTCCTGGGCGATCATTCCCAGCTGGTGATAAGTCGCGGCCATGCGACCGGCGTGATTCGGCGTTGCAGGTTCGCCGCAGGGCATGGAGGATGGCTCGGTAGGTCTTTTCTGCGAGGTCAAGCTGCCCATCTTCGCGTTCCCGGTTAGCTTGGGCTCCAGTCGAGAACAACCACAGGGCACCTGCGCGGGTCTCCAGGCCGGGCGGGATGCCGTCGTCGGATTCGACGGCCACCCGTACCCGATCCGACCATGATCGCGCCTCTTCCGCCAGCCCCCGTGCACTCCAGTACGTGTTCAGCGGCTGGACTATGTCCTGTGCTTTCTCCCAAAGGGTCTGGTCCAGAGCGAGACCGAGCATGCTGCCGAGCATCCGCTGCTGATGGCTGATCAGCGCCAACGCGAGCTGCGCATCGCCGCCGTTGATATGTCCGTCCAGCCAAGCGCTGAAGTCGGCGTGGGCCGATATGAGGGCGCACCTGGCGGTGGCGCGTTCGGCGGCGTAGGCGTAGGCGTCGGGAGTGTGGGCGCGCCACTGTGCCGCCAGGTGCGCGGGCAGCGCGGGGTGGAGGCGGAACATGCCCGCCGCCAGCGGTGTCAGCAATCCCAAGTCCGCCGCCCGTTGCAGAAGCTCCCTCCATTGCCGGCCGGTTCGGTCGCGGAAGCGTTCGGGAGCCTGCTCGTCGGCGGAGAAGACGGCGAGGACATTCGCTTGGGCGATGCCATGGAACAGGCTCAGGACAGTGAGAGCCTGTTGGTCCTCATCGCTGAGGTGCGTGAACGAGTACGCGATGCTCGCCGACAGTGACGTACGGCGGTCGCCGCCCCCATCGTCCGCCGCGAGGGCGGCCGTCCCCTGGAGACCGTCCAGCAGGTGGCGAGCGGTGGTGGAGTCCAGGTGGGGCAAGGTCAGCCGCATGCTCAGCGGATGCCCGTCCAGCCACCCCATCAGGTCCGCGAACGCGGCAGTCTGCCGCTGCGGCTGGGCGGCCGGGTAGGGGGCCAAGAGCTGATGGGCGTACGCGGTGGCGTCCTCGGGCCCCAGTCCGCCGAGTTCGATGCGGCGCATCTCCGGCCCCAGCCAGCTTTCGGGGGTGCGGCTGGTGATGAGTACCGCGCTTCCGCCGCCACCGGCGGCCACGCGGGTCAGGAAGCCGCGCATCCTGTCCTGCTCCTGCTGGGACAGCGGTGGGGTGGCCCGCCCTGGGTCCGGCATCCCGCGTACCGACTCGAAGTTGTCCCAGATCAGCAGCAGGCGGTGGGTGGCGAGGAGTTCTTCGATTGCCTCCTGGCGCTGGGCGGGGTCCAGGAGCGCGAAACGCGCGTCGAACAATCGCTCACCGATCGCGTTGATGACCCCGTCCAGGCCGAACGACGCCACCCCTGGTTCGAAGGAGTGCCAGAACACCCAGTCCGGGTCATCGATGCCACCCGTGTCGCGCCACCACCGGCCGAAGGCTTTGGCCAACTCCGTCTTGCCCGTACCGCCAGGGCCGTGCACCACGACGACGTGTTGGAGACGAGCGGCCACGTCCAAGGTGTAGAAGTCCGCGTCCCGGCCCACGAACTCGCCCACCGGCTCCAGATCCCGGCCCTGGCCGGCCGTCTCCGGACCCGCCTCGGACTCCTCGCGGATGCGGGTCAGGATGTCTCCGACGGACTGTTCGGGGCTCCGGGTCGTGCGCAGATGCGAGAAGCGCGCCTCGCTGCGCGTGTACAGCACCGGGACCATCCAGTCCGCCAGCGGGAGCATCCCCTTCATCGACGGCCGTTTGTCGTTCAGCGTCAGCTGTACGCGGCCGGCGGTGACCGCGTCCGCCACACGGTCACCGGCGAACAGCCGCTCATAGAACGCGGTCATGAACTCCGCCGCCGCCACCGCGTACACGCTGTACGCCATCGCCACCACGCTCGCGCAACCCCCGGCCAGCAGCCGCGTGGCCACCGCCGCCTCCAGCTCCGAGCCGACCTGCGCGGACTGGCACGCGTTCAGGACCACCACCGGCACCTTCGCCCCGGCGAGAACCTGGGCCACCCGGCCCGCCTCGACCAGGTCGCTCCCGCCACCCGGCTTCTCGAACGCCAGCATTCCCTGCGGGCCCGGCGCCTGGTACATCACCGAGCCCCACCCGGTTCCGGCCCCCGCCCCCGCCCCGGACGTCTGTCCGAAAACGCCGTGGCCGTCGAAGTGCACCACCTGGAACGGTTCCCCGGCCTCCCGCGCCTCGCTGAGTACCTCACCCAACCGTTCCAGCGTCGGAGGCCGCAGTACGACCAACTCCACGCTCCCGCGCACCGCCTCCAACCGCCTCAGCAGCGGCCGCGCGATCATCTGATACCCGACATCCGCCGTCCCGCCGGGCCGGGAGATCACCATCAGCACCCGCAGCCGCGAACCCGGGACCTCGAAGACCTCCGCCATCCCCGTGTTCTGCAGCGTGCGCGAGATCGCCACCCCGTCCAGCGCCACCGGCACAGGACTGCCCGGAGCAACCATCAGCTCCCACGGACGCCCCAACTGCTCCGCCGACTTCGACAGCAGCGCGATCTCGACGGGCCCGCCTCGCGCCCTCGCCGCCACGTACGCGTCACGGGCCGGCCCGGACCCGAACACCGCCGCGAAGACCTGTTCCCCCCACTGCGGCAAGGCTGCCGCCACCCGTGCGCCGCGTTCGCCGTAGGCGGCGGTGGGGAGGCGCAGGTACCGCTCCAGATACCACCGTAAGTCGGTCAGGTCCTCGTCCGACAAAGGCCACACCAACTCCACCGGATCACCGGCCGGCCGCGGATACTGCTCGCCCGTGGGCCATGACGACACCTGTACGAGGCCGTCGTCCCGTAGATCCACCAGCAGCCGTTCGACCATCAGACCCGCCCCCCTGTGGTGCGTGCCGGAGTCAGGCCGTCCAGTTGAGGAACGTCGTCCAGGAGGTGGGGGCGACGGCGAAGGTGGGGCCGCCGGGGTTTTTGGAGTCGCGGAGGTGGATGGAGTGGGGGGTGGTGGCGACCTCTACGCACTGGCCGCCGCCGCCGTCGCTGTAGGTGGACTTGCGCCAGTCGAAGGCGACTTCGATGCACTGGCCGCCGCCGCTGTCGCTGTAGCTGGACTTGAACCACTGCATGGTGTTGCTCACTGTTGTTCTCCCGCCAACCGCTTGATGAGGCCCAGCGATTCGTCCGGGCCAAGGGCCTGTGACCGGATCCTCGCATATCGCTGGCCAAGGATGCTTACCTTTGAGGGATCGCTGATCAGCAGACTTTCCCCTTGAACCTCAAGGTAGACCAGATGCTCGTGCTCGGGAGTCTCCAGTAGTGTCATCCCGCCACGATCACCCGCATACTCGCCGCGCAGCCCTCGGTTCAGTGGCATCACCTGGACCGTGACGTTGCGTCGCTGAGTCGCCTCGGCAAGGTGCCATAGCTGAGCGGCCATGACCTCTTGACTCCCGATGGTTCGCATTAGCACCGCCTCTTCCACCACCAACTCAATGTGAGCCGGCGGATCGCGGTCAAACAGGGCCTGACGCGCAAGCCGGGCCTCGACAAGCTCGTGTACCCGGTGGTCCGAGAGGAACGGATACCCTCCGCCGATCAGAGCGGCGGCGTACTCCTCAGTCTGAAAGAGACCGCTGATGACCAGCGTCTCGTACATCAAGAGGCCCACTGCCTTCTGTTCCAGCAAGGCGAAGTCCTTGAACTGCTTCGGGTACTTCTCCAGCCGTAGGTCCAACCGCGCCTGCTCGAAGATCCCGCTTCCCCCGCCCAGCTCCCGCTCCAGTCCCACCAACATCTGATCGCTTGCGGGCTGTGCACACGTCTCCATCGCGCTCACCGCCGAGCCTGTGAACCCGATTTTTTTCCCCAACTCCTCTTGCGTCCAACCTTTTTGCTTACGCAGGAGCCGTGCGATGCCCGCAATTGCACGCATCGCCGCACTGACCGTTTCCTTGTTCGCCGCTCGCGCCATTGCGATCCCCTCTCGACTCAACCGGACTCAACCGGTCTCAACCGGAACCCGCCGTTTTCATCCCGTCTTCAACCACGTTCAAGCAGGTCAGGGCCGTACGCGACCCTCTGGTCGTGGTGTAGAAAACGCTAGCCGGTGGACCGCACACTGTCTGTATGGATGCGAGAACTCGCCAATTAAAGGCAAGCTGGATTCCGTTTTCGGGATTCCAACTTCGCAAGGCCGGGGTGCAATTCGACGCCGTACGCGTGGACGGGGACGACGGTCGCCGTCTCGCCGACGCCATGGAGGCGATCACGGCCGGTGACCCGGGTCCGATCGTCGCCGAGGCGAACGGTCGCCGGGCCGTGTACTTCTACTTACCGCCCGGAAGCACCGCGCTGAGGGCCTGGCCGCCGAAGGTCACGCGGTTCAACTCCAGCTACGGGCACGTGAGTTACGTACCCGTACCCGCGTTGAAGGGGGACACCTGGCCGCTGTCCTGGTACGTACCGCCGACCGGTCCTGACCGGTTCGTACATCCGCTACTGCTGCTCAACACCGCCGCGCTGCTCCTCGGTGACGGTACGACGGTGTGTCAGTGGGGCGGCGACCGGGGAGACCAGAGCGATTCCTCCGCCGCGCTGTAGCAGGATCATGGAGACGTACCCGGGTACGTCAATCTTGCTGTGGGTGGTGCAGGGGAGCTCCTGGGCGGCGGCTCCGGGGACGACCGACCTCTGACCCGCACCGGCTCTCCCTGGCGCGACCTGCCCCAGAGTTTTGATCCCTGGCAGACCTCTTACAACCGCTGTGGCAGCCTGCCGTCATGCCGGCAGAGCTGAGAGAACACGCGGGTCGTCACTACGCCATTCTGTTCCACTACGCCTTGCCCGACGATTCCTGGGCTGTGGAGCTGAGTGAGGCTGTGCCTGCGCCGACGGCGTGGGCTGAGACGCCCAACGCGGCGGCCCATCTGCCCGGGCCGGCCTTCCTGAGGGTCCTTGTCCCCGACGAGGACCCTGAATCGGAGCCGACCGTCCGCGTCTATAGCCCTGACGAGCACGTCATCCCCTACAAGATCATGCAATGGTTCATGGAGCAGGTGGCTGACCAGGTGGAACGCTGCCGCATCGCGTTCGAGCAGGGTGAACCCGAAGCAGTGGAATGATCATGCGGTGGCTGGTGTGATCACGGCGTCGGAGTCGTCCTCGACAGGTCCGTTTACCGGGCTGAGCCCGCGACAGTTCGGGAGGCTCGTGACAGCGCTGCGGCGGGAGGGCCCCGACGATGCGGCAGCTCGCCCCCCTGTCCGGGGTGTCCAAGTCGGCGGCGGACCGCATCATCGACCATCTCGGGCCGATGCTCGCGCTCCAGCCCCGCAAACGGTTCGCCGAGGACACCGTGGTCGGAACCCGGGGCCGGTTCAGCGCGTGGCGGTCGGGTTCTCGGTCCGGAGCGACCAACGAGTCATCGGCCCCCACTTCGATTCCGGCCCCTCGACCGCGAGCAGGCCTTTCACATCGGGTACGACAACGACGTCGTCGAACCGGTGCTCGCGCCCCGTGAGCGTCGCGATGCGCCGCCCCTTCTCGTTGTAGATGGCCAGCCGCCCTCCGGCATCACCGAACGTGGCGGCGATCCGCGTTCCCGGCGCCGGGCACTGGAAGAGCTGCGAGACGGTGGCCTTGACCTTCGGCGGCAGCGGCTCCGCGATCATCGCGTCCACGAAGCGGATCTTCCACCGGCCCGACATCTTCCAGCCCCGCATGATCCGTACCGATGCGCACTGCCCGGGCACAAGGAGAATGTGCGCCCTCTCCCGACCGATCCCCGACGTGCCGGCGTGGTTCTCCGTATAGCGGCCGCCGGGCTCGGTCACGCCGACAACCTTGAATCCCATGCTGGGGAACCGGCCCCACGCCTCGATCCTCACGGGTCGCTCGCGCAGCTTCTTCGGCACCTCTACGACTTGCGAGCGGTACCCCGAGAAGTAGTTCTCGGTGCCTGACCAACCGAACATACTGCCCCCCATACCAGGGGAGTTATCGTACTGCGGCTCAGTCGGATCCGATCGTGTTCGCGATCGTGTTGGCGTCACCCCACGGTTCCGGTACTCGGCCCCTACCCCGGAGGTAATGGCGTCGGTCCGGCGGGGGTGGCGAGGATGGGGATCTCGCCGCGTCGGTCGGACGCGGAGGTCGGATCGGAGTGATGAGCCATGTCTACAGCCGCAGCCGCAGCCGCCGTACCCGCAGCCGCACCCGAGGGCACTCGTGCTGTGGTGCATGAGCTGTTGCGCCGGATCGGCGAGGGTGATCCGGCGGGTATCGCCGAGATGTATGCCGTACGGGTCGACTGGAAGCTGGACTGGCCGGAGGCCGAGCATGGCCGGGCGGCCACGCCATGGATCCGTCACCGTTCCACCCGGGCCGATGCCGCCGCCCACTTCCGCGAGCTTGCCGAGCACCATGCCGCCGGGCAGGCGGCGACCGAGATCGAGCGCATCCTGGTCGACGGCGAAGAGGCGGTCGTGCTCGGCGAGATCCGCCAGACCGCCCGCTCCACCGGGCGCGCCTATCGTGCGCGGTTCGCTCTCCACCTCACCGTCGAGGACGGCCTGGTGACCCGGCATCATGTCTACGAGGACAGCCTTGCCGTGGCCGAGGCGTTCGAGACGAAGGACTGAGCGAGGACCGCGCCCGTCAGGCGCCCGTCAGCCTTCCTTCAGGCGGGCGGCGCGGCACGCAGCCGCCGTACGTCCCGCACGAGCGCGGACAGAGCGCTGAGGAAGATCACAGCTCCGGCCCCGATCCAGAGCGCCGACGCTCCGGCCCGGTACTCACGTACGGCGACGACGAGCAGCAACATGCTGGTGAGGGCGCCGAAGACCGAGATCAGGGCGCTGATGCGGTGGGTCACACGGACATCATCCCCTGAGCGTGCGTCGGCAGGTTTCCGACGGGAGCCCTGGGACCCGGCCGATGTCCGCCCGTCGCGCCGGTACGTTTCCCATATGCGGAACGATCAAGGGGTGGGCTGGTTCAGCGTGGAGACCCCGTTGCCTACGGGCGGGATGCGCATAGGTGTCACGGACCAGGGCGTGGTGGCGACCGCCGCGTTCGGGCCGGACGCGGGCCCGGACAGCGGCCGGGACACCGGCGCGGACACCGGCCCGGACCTCACGACCGAGGACCGCAGAGCCGCCGCGGTCACCGCCCAACTGGCCGAGTACTTCGCGGGCCGGCGAAGGGAGTTCGACCTGCCGATCGACTGGCGTGCGACCGCCGGCGCCCAACAGACCGTCCTGCGGACCCTTCACCGCACGGTGGGGTACGGCACGACCATCACGTACGGCGAACTGGCCGACCGCAGCGGGGCGTTCGATGAGGAGCCCGACGAACGCGGCCTCCGGGCCAAGACGGTGGGCTCCATCATGGGGTCGGCGCCGGTTTCCGTCCTGGTGCCGTGCCATCGGGTCGTGGCGGCGGGTGGGATCGGCGGTTACGGCGGGGGCGAGGCCGGGCTGGCCACGAAGCATTGGCTGCTGACCCTGGAGGGGGTGTTGGCGCCGACGCTGGACTGGTCGTGAGCAGGACGGTGCGTCGTATGGCGTGCCCGACGGTGCGTACGGTACGTACTGCGCGGACGGCACGTACTGCGCGGACGAAGCGTGTTGCGCGGACGGCGCGCCGAGGATTGATCTGGTCCTGGGGACGCGACCCGATACCCTGCATGTGGAAAGCGCTCTCCGTACTCCGCAACAAGCCGTGAGCGCGGGGCCGTTGAACCTGTGGTCGGCCGGGGGAGCCTCGTGGCGCCGCCCGCCGGATCGGTCCTGAGGCAGAGAAAAGGAAACACGGTGTCCGACGAAGGACGGCTGATAGCCGGCCGCTACCGCGTCCTCGACCGGGTCGGTCGGGGCGGGATGGCCACCGTGTGGCGGGCCCACGACGATGTCCTCGGCCGCCAGGTCGCCGTCAAGAAGCTCCATCCCCAGCCGCACCTCGACGCCGCCGAACTGGCCACCCTCTTCGAGCGCACCCGCCGCGAGGCCCGCAGTGCCGCCAGGATCAGCCACCGCAATGTTGTTGTCGTCCACGATGTCGTGGACGACGAGGGCGTACCCGTCATCGTCATGGAGTACGTGCCTTCCACCACCCTCGCCGACCAGATCAAGGCGCACGGGCCGGTCGCGCCCGAAGAGGCCGCCAGAATCGGCCGGGGTGTGATCGCCGCGCTGCGGGCGGCGCACCGGGCCGGGATCCTGCACCGGGACGTGAAGCCGGCGAACGTGCTGCTCGCCGAGGACGGCCGGGTGGTCCTCACCGACTTCGGCATCGCCCATGCGGCCGAGACCTCGGCTCTGACCCGCACCGGCCAGTTGGTGGGGTCGGTCGACTTCATGGCCCCCGAGCGTCTCGCCGGCGCGAAGCCCGGTCCGGAGGCGGACTTGTGGGCGCTGGGCGCCACGCTGTTCCAGGCGGTGGACGGTCGCTCACCGTTCCTCCGGGACTCCGTGACGGCGACGATGTACGCCATCGCGATGGAGCCGGCCCCCGAGGTCCGGCGTGGCGGGCCGCTGACCGCGCTGATCCAGGGTCTGCTCGCCGGCACCCCGGCCGACCGAATATCGGCGGAGGACGCGGAGCGTCTCTTGCGGGTGGGGGGCGGCGATCCGCGACGAGTGGGGGGAGGGGGTGACGTCGCGGGTCCGGCGGCGGCGGATGCCCTGGTTGTGGCGGAGGAGTCGGAGCCGAGTCCGGAGCCGGCCTCAAGTCCGGAGTCGGAGTCGAGCCCGGAGCCGGAGTCGAGTCCGGTTCCGAGTCCGAGTCCTGAGCCGGAACCGGGACCGGAACCGGGGCCGGGACCGGAACCGGGGCCGGGACCGGAACCCGGGCCGGGACCGGAACCCGGGCCGGAGCGCGGAACAGCCGAGGCATCGGCCGCGGTCCCGGCAGCGGAACGCGCGCATGCGGCTGCGGCCGAGCCGCAGTTGGTCGCGACGGGCCCGCGTGCGGCTGCGGCCGACGCGGAGCCAGCCACGACCGTCCCGGCGCCCGTCACGACTGACCCGCTCGTGCCGCCGCCCTCCGGCCGAACGGGCCACTCGAAGAAGGTGGTCGTGCTTGCCGCTGTGTTCGCCGCGGCGGCAGTGATCACGATCGGGTTGCTGGTCAACATCACGACGAAGCAGAACGCCGGCGGCGCCACCGCTTCGTCCGGCCCGCTCCAGGCCGAGGCCGGCGGGGCCACGCCCTCGCGGTCCGCGGACACGCCGACGCCCTCTTCCGTCTCCTCACCGTCGAGTTCGAAGAGTTCCGGTGTCACGTCGCCGACGGCGGACACCCCACCGTCGAAGTCGAAGTCGAAGCCCGGGAACGGACAGGAGGATTCCGCCACGGATCCCGATACGGGAGGCGACACGGATCCCGATACGGAAAGCGGTGAAGAGAGCCCGTCCACGCACAACGGCTCCGGATCCGGCTCCGGATCCGGATCCGGATCGTCGGACGTTCCGGCCGGCCGTGCCCTGGTGGTCCCCGCCACGAACAAGTGCCTGAGCGGCGGCGCCGGGACCGAGGGGATACAGCTGGTCCATGTCGCGTGTGACAACTCCGCGACGCAGCGGTGGCAGGTCACATCGGACGGGAGCATCCGGTCGTCGGGGAAATGCATGACGGTGGCGGGAGGGGCGAGCGATGACCGTACCGAGATCCAACTGAGCGGCTGCGGCGGCGGCGCCAGCCAGCGATTCCACTTCTCCGGTGCGGCGCTGGTGGCTGATCAGTCGCAGAAATGCGTCACCGTCTTCGGGGGCACGAGCGGCACGGTGGTGGTCCTGTGGGAGTGCAGCGGCTGGGACAATCAGACCTGGACGCTTCGCTGACCCCCACGTACCGAAGGCTCCGAGCCACCTAGCGGAGCCGCTCGGTGAGGAAGTCCTCCCAGGTGCGGGTGCCGAAGTCTGTTCCTTCCAGGGAGAGGTTTCCGTCGGCCCGGTACACGCGGCCCGCCTTTCCCGGCATCCGGACCGGGATCAGGGGTCGCTTCCTGCCGCTGGCGCGCAGGTACGCGCGGATCGCCTCGGCCGACTCGTACACCTTCGGTCCTGCCAGGTCGGGCACCAGCCCGGCCGGCTTGTCCAGGGTCAGTTCCACCAGCCGGGCGGCCACCTCGCGTGAGTCGACCGGCTGGAGGCGGAGGCCAGGGACGGGGATCACGGGCAGCTTGGCCATCTTCTCCACGACGGTCAGGAGCAGGTCGTGGAACTGCGCGGCCCGCAGGGTGGTCCAGGGCAGACCGGAGGCGGTCACGGCCTCCTCGGCGGCCAGCTTGGACTTGAAGTAGCCCAGGGGGACGCGGTCCGCGGCGATGACCGAGACGAACACGAGGTGTTTCACCCCGGCGCGTGAGGCGGCGCGCACCAGGTTCCGGGTGGCCACTTCGTCGCCCTTGGGGCCACCGGCGAGGTGCAGGACGATCTCGGTCCCGTCGACGGCGGACTGGATGCCGTCGCCGACCTCGCCCTTGAGGAGGTCGGCGGTGACGTACTCGAGGCGGGCTTGGTCGTCTTTGGGCGGGTGGGGGTGGGGTTGGGGGTGGCGGCTGAGTACCCGTACGTCGTGGCCGGTGGCGCCGAGGAGTGGCAGGACGTGACGGCCCAGGGTGCCGGTGCCGCCGGTGAGGAGGATGGGGGAGGCCATTGGTCTCTCGGTCGTTGGTCCCTCGGTCATTGGTCTCTCCTGGACTCGGTGGTGTTGCTCCGACGCGGTTTTCTCCCCCCCTGTCACCTCAGCAGGTTCCGGAGGGTCTACTTCTTTGACACTCCGCGAGCGAGAGATGTGACCGATGGGCGACGAAGCACGGCTGACCGGGCGTTTTGAGGAGGACCGGGCGCGCCTGCGGGCGGTGGCGTACCGGATGCTCGGCTCGGCGAGCGAGGCGGACGACGCCGTACGGGAGGCATGGCTGCGCATGAGCCGCGCCGACACGGACGACGTGGAGACCTCACCGCGTGGCTGACGACGGTGGTGGCGCGGGTGTGCCTGAACATGTTGCGTCAGAGGGGGCGCGCCGGTGCCGGAGGCGGACCTCACGCGCCAACGCCGGGTTGTCGACGCCTTCTTGACGGCTTCACGCGGTGGGGACTTCGAGGCGCTGGTGGCGCTGCTGCATCCGGATGTGGTGCTTCGGGCCGACCGGTCGGCAGGACCGACGCCCACTCCGCTCCTCATTCGCGGTGCCCGGACGGTGGCCAGGGGCGCGATGACGGCGACGGGACGGGCGCGGTACACCCAGCCGGCACTGGTGAACGGGGCGGTGGGACTGGTGATGGCCCCTCGCGGCCGGTTGTTCCTGGTGCTGAGCTTCACGATCACGGAGGACGGGATCACCGGCATCGACGTGATCGCGGACGCGGACCGTTTGCGGACGCTGGACTTGGCGGTGCTGGATGTGGTGGGGCCGGCGTGTGAGATCGAGGATCCGTGCGGGTGGAGAGAGACCACGGACGACGGTGTACGACGATGCTCGTATGACGTTGGCCGTGGTACCCATCGACCGTGAACCGGCCGCCGCCGGTGCCGTCCTGCTGACCGGTATCCCCGGCAGCGGCAAGTCCACGGTGGCTGCCGCGCTGGGCGCCCGGCTGGGGAGGGCGGCCCATGTCGAGGTGGATGGGCTCCAGCAGATGATCGTCAGCGGCGGCCGATGGCCGACGCTGGAGCCGGACGCGGAGGCCGACCGCCAGATCTTCCTGCGTGCCCGCAACGCGTGCCTGCTGGCGGACAGTTTCGCGGCAGCGGGTTTCGTCCCGGTGATCGACGACGTGGTGGTCCGCCGTACCCACCTCGACTTCTACCGCAGGACGTTGGGGACCCAGCCGTTCCACGTCGTGGTCCTGGCGCCCGGCCCGGCGGCCGCGTGGCAGCGCAACCAGACGCGAACGAAGGTCCTGACCACGGACTGGTCCCCGTTGGACGAGGCGATGCGCACGGAGCTGGCGGGTCAGGGGACGTGGATCGACAACGCGGGCCAGACGGTGGAGGAGACGGTCGAGGCGGTGCTGGATGCGGTGGGGGTGGGGTGGTGAGGTGCGGGGTGGGGTGGGGTGGGGGGCGGAGCGTTCCGGGTTGGGTGCGGGTTCGGGCCGAGGGGTAGTCGGGTGTGGCCGGGTTGTTTTGAGCGGCGTGGGGCCGCCCCTTGCTGTTGAGTGTCGCGGGTCCGGTCCGGGCGTCAAGGGCGCTCCTGCGTCGCGTCGGCTTCGCCGATTGCGCTTCGCTTCACCCTTGACCCCCGGCCCGGACCCGCAAGGGAAGGCTGGGGGGGGCGGCCCGGGGGAAGGTCCCCCGGTAATGCCCGGGGGAGGTTCGGGTTTCGTCGCGGGCCTCGGCTTTCGGCGGGGTGTTGCGCACCACTTGAATGGGGCAGTTGGTCTCAGTTCGGCGGCTGGCGGGCCGTCCGTTGGCCGGTGCGCAAGCACCGTGTCTGTGGTGAGTGGGTGGTGGGGCGGATGTGGCGGGGGAGGCGGCCGTCCGGCCTGTTTCGGTGGGTTGCGTGCTCTGAGAGCCCATTAACGAAACACAGGACACAAAGCCGGGGAGGAGAGGCCCGCAGAAGGCCTCAAAGCCCGGGCAAATGGGGCATATGGTCTGTTGGGGAGTGGGGTGGTGGGCAGCACCGGCGGCCGGCCGCCACCCACCGGCCCGCACGCAAGCACCACGCCCGGGCCGGTGGGTGGTAGGGCGGATGCCGTCTGTCGGGGTGGCCATCGGGCCCGTTTCGGTGGGTTGTGTGCCTTGAGAGCCCCTTAATGAAACACAGGACGCAAGACCCGGCGGGAGAAGCCCCCGGCGGGCCTCAAAGCCTGGGTAAATGGGGCATATTGGCCGCCGGGGTGGATCCAGCCCCGCCTGGCCCCGCTGCTGACCACGGATCTCAGACACGGTGCCTGTACGCCCACCGACGGACGGCCTGGCGGCCGCCGAACCAGCCCGCCACCGCCCCATTCAAGTGGGGCGCAAAACCCCGCCGAAAGCCGGGGCCCGCGACGAAACCCCAACAGCAAACAGGCCCTCCGGGGGACCTTCCCCCGGGCCGCCCCCCTCAGCCTTCACTTGCGGTTTCGGGGCGGGGGTCAAGGGTGGAACGCAGTGGAATCGGCGAAGCCGACGCTCCGCAGGAGCGCCCTTGACGCCCGGCCCGAAACCGCGACACTCAACAGCAAGGGGCGGCCCCACGTCGCCCAACACAAGACCGGCCGCCCCCGACTACCCCTCGGTCCGAACCCGCACCCAACCACCCCACCCCAACCACCCCACCCCGGGACCCGTCGGCGTGGTCGGTCAGGGCAGGAGCTCGATGTAGCCGTCTGTTCCGTGTACGCGGATTCGTTGGCCGTCCTGGATCAGTTGGGTCGCTCGGTCCACGCCCACCACCGCCGGCAGGCCGTACTCCCGGGCGATCACCGCGCCGTGGGTCATCAGGCCCCCTACCTCCGTCACCAGGCCCGCGATTCCCACGAACAGGGGTGACCAGCTGGGGTCGGTGAAGGTCGTGACCAGGATGTCTCCCGCTTCGAGGTCGGCCTCCGCCATGTCGAGGATGACGCGGGCCCGGCCCTCGATGGTCCCCGCCGAGACCGCCACGCCGACCAGGGCGCCGGGCGGCGCGTCGTCGCGGTGGTATGCGCCTGTCAGAGCCTCGCCGTCCGAGGTGAGCACCCGGGGCGGGGTGAGTGTCTCGTACGAGCGGAAGGCCTCCTTGCGCTCGTGGACGAGCTGTTCGTTCAGCTGGGTCGTACGTACGACGTCGTGCAGTTCCTGGAAGGTGAGGAAGAAGATGTCCTCCTTCTCGGGAAGCACGCCGGCCCGCACCAGCCGTTCGGCCTCCTGCATCAGGGCCCGCTTGTAGACGAAGTAGCGGCTGACGATGCCGTACTTCGGGTACTCGCGGTAGCCGATGAAGGCTCTGACCTGGTCGATCATCCGCTTGGTCTCGTCGGCCCTCCGGTCGCCGTCCGGCAGGGCCCGCAGCCGCGACAGCACGTCCTGTTCCTTCTGCCGCGCCTTCTGGCGGCCCTGTTCGAAGCGGCGCCCGGCCGCGCCCGGTTCGAAGTTCCGTACGTTGTCGAGGATCGCCGGCAGAAGTGTGGTGGGGCGCTCGCGCCACCTTGGCCTGGTGATGTCGATCTCGCCCGCGCAGCGCATGCCATACCGGTCGAGGTACGCCTCGATGGCGTCGCGCGCCTCCGCGCCGCCCGGGAGCTTCGGCAGGTCGTCCAGGAAACCCTCGTCCTGCACCTCCCGCAGGAACGCCACCACCTCCGGCAGCGGACGGATCACGTCCGCGACGTCGAGCAGGTCCAGTCCCATCTCCGACGTGATGTTGTCGGGGGCGGACAGGGTGAGTGTGTCAGCGGCGTTCTTCTCGCCCAGCCACTCCCACAGCTTGTCGTTGAGCCACCACGTGGCCTCCATGCCCGCCATGATCGCCTGGAAGTTCAGCGGATCTCCGAGCACCCGCTTGTGCTCCTCGAAGGCCTCCAACAGGAAGTCGAACAGCGCCGGTCCGGTCTTCGTGCGGATGTCGCGTTCCAGGGCGGCGACGGACACCCGACTGCGTTCGATCAGCTCGGCGACGATGGCCGGGTCGGGCTCGGCCGGGGCGGACGCCGCGCGGGCCGGCGGCGGCCCGGTGTCCGGGAGCGTCGGGACGAAGTCGTCGCGGTCGAGGACGGTCTCCAGCGCGTCCCTGACCAGCGGATCGCCCTTCCCCATGAGGTCAAGGAGACCGGCGCGGCTCGCGGGCGAGGCCAGGCGCCGGGTGACGTCGACAAATAGCCTTCCACCCGCCGCGTGCATCGGCACCATGGCGGTCAGCTGCCACATGGAGAGCCCCAGGGGCTTCATCGCGTCGGTCATCATCTGCTGGTGGCCGACGGAGACGTACAGGTGATTCTCCTCGTCACCGGCCTCGGGGATGGGGAACAGCGTGGTGATCGGCCGGCTCTGCACGATCTGGAAGTCGTCGTCCGCCAGGCACCATTCGATGTCCTGCGGACGCCCGAAGTGCGCTTCGATCCGCCGCCCGAGCTGTACGAGCCGTACCACCTGCTCATCCGTGAGCGCCGGCACGTCACCGGCCGACCTGGCGACCACTTCGCCGTCGCGCACGGTGAAGCCGTCCGGGTTCACCAGCCCGGAGACGAGGGCCTCGCCGAGGCCGAAGCCGGCGTCCACGGTGGCGACCTTCCGGTTGCCGGTGACGGGGTCGGCCGTGAACAGAACCCCGGACGCGTCCGCGAGGACCATCCGCTGTACGACGACGGCCATGTGGACCGTACGGTGGTCGATTCCGTTGTGTTGGCGGTAGGTCACCGCCCGCTCGGTGAAGAGCGAGGCCCAGCACCGGCTGACGTGCTGAAGAACCCCCGCCGCGCCCACGACGTTCAGATACGAGTCCTGCTGCCCGGCGAAGGACGCGGTCGGCAGATCCTCCGCCGTAGCACTGGACCGAACGGCATAGGCGACCTCGCCGTCGAGCGCACGGGTGATGGCCGCCGCGAGATCGCCCGGAATGACAACCCCTTCGATGACCCGCCGGATCTCCGCACTGAGCACACGGATCCCGTCCCGGTCATCCGCGTCCAGACGCGACAACCGATCAACCTGATCACCGACCATGGGCGCGACGACCTGCCGGTAGGCGTCGGTGGTCACACAGAAACCGGCAGGCACACGGACGCCCCCGACCCGCGACAACGCACCCAGCCACGCACCCTTACCCCCGACAACGGCGACCTGACTCTCGTCCACCTCGCGCAGATCCCGCACGTACCGCTGGTTCATCGCGCGCACGTCGTGCCCTCATTTCCGCAGGTTGTGGCCTTGCCCGCCGATTCTGCGCCACCCCCTGGGCCTTGCCGCAAGCCCCCCAGTGCGCTATACCTTAAGAACGGCAAGGAGAGACATCTCCTTGCCTTTGTCGTTTACGGGCACGGTGCTCGCGCACCGGCAAACAGGCCCCCACCGAAGTACCCCTCGGCCCGAACCCGCACCCAACCACCCCCCTCACCCCGACTTCGTGTACGTCAGCTCCTCGCCGCTCGTTGTCACCCGGCGCAGTCTGCCGTCGCCGAGGACCGTCAGTTCGGTCGGACTGCCCGGGGTGCAGGACGACGCGGGCTCGCCGACCGTGACCTTCGACGGTCCGATGCTGACCGGCTCGCCCGGGGTGGGGGCGGTGGCCAGTGGTGCTTCGAAGACGCAGTGGTACGTGCCGTCCTCCGTCGGGCCTTCCGCCGTCAGGGAGAGGACCGTCTCGCCCACCTCGCCCTGGGTGATGACCAGTTCGCGGGTGCCCGTACCCGTAGCGGTGTCGACACCGCCGGTCCATGTGCCCAGGTACTCCTTCGGCACCTCTCCCGCCGTCTCGGACGGTGAGGGGGAGGGGGAGGGGGACGGTGACCGGTCGGCCGGGGTCGGGTCGTCCGCGGGGGGTTTCGGGCGGGGGCTGGTGCTCGAACCGGCCTTGTTGTCGTCCGTACCGCCGCCGTCCATGAACGCGTACACCGAACCACCCGCGCCGATCGCGACGACCAGAGCCACCGCGATCAGCGCGATGCTCGCGCGCCTGCTGCGGGGCGGTGGTTCGGGGGCGGGGGGTGGCGGGACAGGGCCGTACGGGGACGGGGACGGCTGCGGTGGACCGTACGGTGTTGCGGGGGTCGCCCCGTACGGCGCCGGCGGAGTCGCCCCGTACGGCGGCGTGGGGCCGAAGGGCGCCGACGGCGGTGTCGGTGGGCCGAATCCGGGGGGTGTTTGCGGGTAACCGTACGGTTGTTGAGGTTGAGCCACGGCGGCTGAGGCCTGTGGGAGCGGCGACGGCGGGGATATTGCCGTGGGCGCCTCCTGGAGCCCTCGTACCCCCTGCACCCCCTGCACCCGCGTCGTCGGATCCTCCTGGTTCAGCAACTCCACCGCCCCCTGCCCCAGCTGGGCCAGCAACCCACCCGGTAGCCAGGGTTCCCCAGGCCCAGGCGATTCCCCCGCCCCCGCCTCCGCCACCCGCGCCAGCACCTCCGCCGTCGTCGGACGCGCCGCCGGGTCCTTCTGGAGGCAGTGGCGTATCAACTCCCGCAGCCCGTCGGGGAGATTGGACAGGTCCGGTTCCTCCTGCGCGATACGGAACAGCAGCGCCGGTATCCCGCTGTCCGCCGCGCCGAACGGCTGCCGGCCCGTCGCCGCGTACACCAGGACGGAACCCAGGCAGAAGATGTCGCAGGCGGCCGTCACCCGGTCCCCCCGCACCTGCTCCGGTGCCATGAAGCCGGGGGAACCCATCAGCGCGCCGGTCCGCGTCAGGCCGTCTTCGCCGACCGACTCCAGCGCGCGGGCTATGCCGAAGTCGATGACGCGCGGGCCCTCGATCGTAACGAGGACGTTGGACGGCTTGAGATCGCGGTGGATGAGTCCGGCCGCGTGGATGTCCTGGAGCGCGCGGGCGAGTCCGGACGCGAGGACGCGCACGGAGCGTTCGGGCAGCGGGCCGTGGGCGGCGCCGGTGCCGTCGTCGCCCGAGACGATCGTCTGGAGCGTGGGCCCGGCGACGTACCCCGTCGCGACCCAGGGCACCTCCGCCTCCGTGTCGGCGTCGAGCACCGGCGCCGTCCACGCGCCCCCGACGCGCCGCGCCGCCTCCACCTCGTGCCGGAACCGGCTCCGGAACTCCTCCTGTTCGGCCAGATCCCGCCGTACGAGCTTGACGGCGACGGTACGTCCCCGATTCGAGCGCGCCAGATACACCCGGCCCATGCCGCCCGCCCCGAGGCGCGCCAACAGCCGGTAGGAGCCGATGTGTTGCGGATCTCCTGCTACGAGTCTCTCCATGGCCGCGCGGCCCCTCCCCGAACCCGACGCACCCGACGCGCCCGATCCATTTCGGGCCACGCCAC
Source organism: Streptomyces sp. NPDC087420 (assembly GCF_044744165.1). NCBI lineage: Bacteria > Bacillati > Actinomycetota > Actinomycetes > Kitasatosporales > Streptomycetaceae > Streptomyces > Streptomyces sp. NPDC087420. The sequence continues at coordinate 223,196 of NZ_JBIUXU010000013.1, read as the reverse complement.
TGTCACGCCCTGGATCATCTCGCATGACACGGCAGGACTCGTCGACTATCTCAAGGTCGTTCGACCCGGGGCCCTCGGGGCCCTCTGGCCCCTCTGGGCGGAGGGCGCCGAGCGCCAGGGCTGATCCGTCGGTCAGCCCCGTCCCCAGGGCTGATCCGTCCGTCAGCCCCGTCGGTCAGCCCCGTCCGTCAGCCCCGTCCCGTCACTCCGGCCATGCGGAGTTCTCGATCACCTCGACGAAGTCCGTACGGACGAAGCCGGGCGAGAAGCGCGCCAGCACGTCCGCCTTCACGTTCCCGAAGGCCGTCTGCGGACGGTGTTCGATGCCCTCCGTGAACGCCTGGAGGATCCGTCGCTTGAAGTCCGGCCGGGGGTGCGCCGCCACGACCTCGGCCCTGACCTCCTGGGGTACGACGTCCAGTCCCATCCCCAGCACGTCGAACTCGACCCCCGCCGTCACCAGCGCCACCTCCGGCTCCATGTGGCCCGGGATCTCCGGTGTCGTGTGCAGCGCGATCGCGGTCCACGCGATCCGCGCGCTGTCCTGCGAGAGGCCGTGCCGCAGCAGGAAGTCGCGGGCCGCGTCGGCGCCGTCGATCTCGAACCGCTGCTGGGAGGTCCGGTACCCCGGCGTCAGCCCGAGGTCGTGGAACATCGCGCCGACGTAGAGCACCTCGGGGTCGTACGACAGCCCGCGCCGCCGCCCCTGGAGCGAGCCGAACAGGAAGACCCGGCGGGAGTGGTCGTACAGCAGCGGGCTCGCCGTGTCCCGGATCAGCTCCGTGGCTTCCTTGGCGAGTGCGCTGTCGGGGATCTCGATACCGGCGACGGTCTCGGGCATGGCGGGATTCCTTTTCCTGAGGAGGCGAGGAGGCGAGGAGTCGAGGAGGCGCTGCTTCCGTCTTCCACTTTCGGCCCGGATGCCGGTGTCCCGCCATGTCTACCGAGACGTACACCCCACACATCCGGACATGGATCCGGGCTACCGTGGTCGTATGAGGGCTGGACAGCAGCGTGGAAGGCGGGGCGCCGAGCCCCGCGACATCGTCGTGTTCGTCTACGACGGCGTTCGGCTGATGGATGTCGCCGCGCCGCTGGAGGTGTTCGCCACGGCGGCCGGGCTCGGGGGTTCGTACGCGCTGACCGTCTGCTCGGCGGACGGCGCCCCCGTCATCACGTCCACCGGGACCCGGCTGCACGCCGACGCGGCCGTGTCCGAGCTGGGCGGGGTCGGAGGGGCCGGCGGGGCCGGCGAGATCCACACCGTGATTTTCCCGGGCTCGGACGACCTGCCGCACCACCCGCCGCCGGACGGGCTCCTCGACGCGGTCACCTTCCTGGCCGGGCGGTCCGCGCGTGTCGCGTCCGTCTGTACGGGCGCGTTCGCGCTGGCCGCGGCGGGGCTGCTGGACGGTCGGCGCGCGACCACGCACTGGCGGCACGCGGCGGTCCTCGCCCGGCGCCATCCGGCGGTCACCGTCAACCCGGACGCGATCTTCGTACGGGACGGGCACACGTACACCTCCGCGGGCGTCACCGCGGGCATCGACCTCGCGCTCGCCCTGGTGGAGGACGACGAGGGCGCGGATCTGGCGCGCGAGGTGGCGCGGGACCTGGTGGTCTTCCTGCGGCGGCCGGGCGGGCAGTCGCAGTTCTCGGTCGCCGCCCGCACGCCGAGCCCGCGGCACGACGTGCTGCGCGGGCTGCTGGACGAGATGGCGGGGGATCCGGCCGCCGACCACTCCCTCCCGGCGCTGGCGCGGCGCGGGGGGCTGAGCGCGCGGCACCTCACGCGGTTGTTCAACGAGCAGGTCGGCAGCACGCCGGCCGCGTACGTCGAGTCCGTACGGCTGGAGGCGGCGCAGGCGCTGCTGGAGGCGGGGGAGACGGTGACGGGGGCGGCGCGGCGGAGCGGGCTCGGGAGTGACGAGTCGCTGCGGCGGGTGTTCCTGCGGCATCTGGGGGTGACGCCGTCGACGTACCGGGCGCGGTTCCGTACGACGGGGGCGGGGGCCCGTAGCCGCTGAGTCGGCTTTCCCCTGCCGAGCGGCCCCGTTCGACACCCTGCCCATCAAAGTGGCCGACTCCATACAGGGTGGCCATACCGTCCCCCACCTGCGCCTCCCTACCCTGGGCCGCATGACCCCTCATCTGGACCCGCACGTCGGCCCGCACGTCGGCCCGCAGGCCCGCCCGCACGCCGACCCGCAGGCCGGCGCGGCCGTGAAAGCCGCTGACCGTGCGCACGTGTTCCACTCCTGGTCCGCCCAGGAGCTGATCGATCCGCTCGCCGTCGCCGGCGCCGAGGGCTCGTACTTCTGGGACTACGACGGCAACCGCTACCTCGACTTCACCAGCGGCCTCGTCTTCACCAACATCGGCTACCAGCACCCGACCGTCGTCGCGGCGATCCAGGAGCAGGCGGCCCGGCTCACGACCTTCGCGCCCGCGTTCGCGATCGACGTGCGGTCCGAGGCGGCGCGCCTCATCGCCGCCCGTACCCCCGGTGACCTCGACAAGATCTTCTTCACCAACGGCGGCGCCGAGGCCGTCGAGAACGCCGTCCGGATGGCCCGGCTGCACACCGGCCGGCCGAAGGTGCTGTCGGCGTACCGCTCGTACCACGGCGGTACGGCCACCGCGATCAACGTGACCGGCGACCCCCGCCGCTGGGCGTCGGACACCGGCACCGCCGGGGTTGTCCACTTCTGGGCGCCGTTCCTCTACCGCTCCCCCTTCTACGCCTCGACGGAGGCCGAGGAGTGCGAGCGCGCGCTGGAGCACCTGGAGGCGACCATCGCCTTCGAGGGCCCCGCGACCGTCGCCGCGATCATCCTGGAGACCATCCCCGGCACGGCCGGTGTCATGACGCCGCCGCCCGGCTATCTCGCGGGGGTGCGCGAGATCTGCGACCGGCACGGGATCGTCTTCGTCCTGGACGAGGTGATGGCGGGGTTCGGTCGTACGGGGGAGTGGTTCGCGGCCGATCACTTCGACGTCGTACCGGACCTGCTGACCTTCGCGAAGGGAGTGAACTCCGGTTACGTACCGCTCGGCGGGGTCGCGATCTCGGCGGCGATCGCGGAGACGTTCGCCACCCGCCCGTACCCCGGCGGTCTCACGTACTCCGGACACCCGCTGGCCTGCGCGGCGGCCGTCGCCACGCTCCGGGTGATGGAGGACGAGAAGGTGGTGGAGCACGCGGCGCACATCGGCGCGACCGTCCTCGGGCCGGGTCTGCGCGAACTGGCGGAGCGTCATCCGTCGGTGGGCGAGGTGCGCGGTACGGGGGTGTTCTGGGCCCTGGACCTGGTACGGAACAGGGAGACGCGCGAGCCGCTCGTCCCGTACAACGCGACGGGTGAGGCGAACGCGCCCATGGCCGCCTTCGCCGCCGCCTGCAAGAAGAACGGCCTGTGGCCCTTCGTGAACATGAACCGTACGCACGCGGTCCCCGCCTGCAACGTCACGGAGGCGGAGGCGAAGGAGGGGCTGGCCGTCCTGGACACCGCGTTGGCGGTGGCGGACGAGTACACGGTGTAGAGGCGAGGGACGAGCCGCGCGCTGAGGGAGCGCCGGGCGGGCAGTACGTATAGGTATGGTGCGTTATGTGAAAAGACTCGGTCGGTTTCCGTCCCGCCGACCGGGCTACGGCCGGCGGGACCCCATGCTCTGGGCGCCCCTGGTCCTCACCGCCGTCCTCGCCCTCCTGGCGATCCTCACGCCCCCCGAAGTCCCCTTCACCCGTCTCCTGCCCGCCGCGCCCGCGCTGGCCGCGTCGCTCTGGTCCGTGGCGGCCACCCTCGCCCTCGGCGTGGTGTGTCTGCTGGGCGTCATCGCGTACGCGATGATCGCCGACCACGACGCGGCCCTCTACACCGCCGGTGCCATCGGCGCGGTCACGCTGGCCGCCGCCTACGCCAGCCATCTGCGCCTCCAGCGGGAGGACACGCTGGCCGAGGTCCGGGCCGTCGCCGACACCACCCAGCGCGTCCTGCTGAGGCCGGTCCCCTCCCGCATCGGATGCCTGGAGATCGAGACCCTCTACGTGGCCGCCGCCCCGCAGGCCCGGGTCGGCGGCGACTTCTACGCGGTGGTCGACACCGCCTACGGGGTCCGGCTGATCATCGGTGACGTACGCGGCAAGGGGCTGGACGCGGTCGGCGTGGCCTCGGCCGTGCTGGGCTCGTTCCGGGAAGCCGCGTACGACGCGCCGGACCTCGGCCGGCTCGCCCGGCGCCTGGACACCACCGTCGGCCGGTACGAGGCGACGGTCCCGGCCCCGGACTCGCCCGAACTCTTCGCCACCGCCGTCCTCGCCGAGATCCCCGCGCACGGCACGCACGCGCGGATCCTCAGCTGCGGGCACCCGCCGGTCCTGCTGACGCACGACGGGCACATCCGCTCCCTCTCGCCCCGGACGTCGTCACCGCCCATCAACCTCGCGACGCTGCTGGGTGGCGCGTACCACGTGGAGGAGGTGCCTTTCGTCGGCGGTGACCAGCTGCTCTTCTACACCGACGGCGTCACCGAGACGCGGGACGGCGACGGCGAGTTCTTCCCGCTCGCGGCGTGGGCGCGGGAGTGGACGTCCGTACCGCCCCGGACTCTGCTCGACCACCTGTACCGGGCGCTCCTGCGGCACAGCGACGGGAAACTGGACGACGACATCGCGGTCCTGGCCGTACGTACGACACCGGAACCGGCCGTCACGGCGCCTGAAGCGGCGGTCACGGCACCGGGGGTGTGAGGGATGACCGCGGGGGCCGGGGCGCGGCGGCCCGGTCGCGGGCGTGACGTCGTCCCGCGCCCGCTGGCTTAGGGTGTCGGGAGCCGGACGAGGGGACGTACCACCATGCCTGCCAGCGGAGCTGTGACCCGCAGCACCTTGCGGCAGCAGATCGCGGACGCGCTGCGTGACGAAGTGCTCGCTGGGCGTTTGCTGCCGGGTCAGGAATTCACCGTCAAGCACATCGCCGAGCAGTACGGGGTCTCCGCGACGCCCGTGCGCGAGGCGCTCGTCGACCTCTCCGCGCAGGGTCTGCTCGACTCCGACCAGCACCGGGGTTTCCATGTCCACCAGTTCACCGTCGAGGACTTCCGGGGGATGGTCGAGGCGCGTTCGCTGGTCATGGACGGGGTGGTCCGCAAGCTCGACGGCACGGGTCCGGCGACCTGGGCGCACGGCGAGTCGCTGGTGTCCGTACGGCGCAGGGCCGAGGAGGCCGCGCGTGCGGCCAGGGCCGGGGACCTGGACATCCTGATCGGGTACGACCTGCGCTTCTGGCGCGAGCTGGGCGGGCTGATCGCCAACCGTTACGTGTGTGAGTTCCTGCACCGGATGCGGGTGCAGGCGTGGGTGTTCTCCGTGCCGTTCCTGCGGGCGGACGCGGAGGGCGAGAAGTGGCTGTGGAGCGGACATGAACCACTGGTCGACGCGATCACCCTGGGGGACGCCGGGGCGGTACGGGCGGTGATCGGGGCGTACGACGAGCACGCCCTGAGATGGGCGGACCGACTGGAAAGTACGCGCGGGTGAGCGGGGGTGGTTCGGGGGCGCCGGAGGGGCAGGACGGGCAGGACGCGGAGATGGTCCGGCCGACCGTCACCCTCTCCGTGGTCGTCCCCGCCTACAACGAGGAGGCGCGCCTGCGCCCCACCCTCGACGCCGTACGCGCCCATCTCGGCGCCGATCCGGGCCGCTGGGGCGAGTGGGAACTGATCGTCGTGGACGACGGCTCGTCGGACGGTACGGTCGCGATCGCCGAGGCCGTGGCCGCCGAGGAACCGCGCGTACGGGTGGTACGCAGCCCCGGCAACCACGGCAAGGGGCACGCCCTGCGTCTCGGCGTACTGGCCTCGTACGGCCGGCGCGTCCTGCTCACCGACGCGGACCTCGCGACGCCGATCGAGGAGCTGGACCAACTCGACAAGCAGCTCGACAAGCAGCTCAACGAGCAGTCCACGGACGTTGGCCCCGGCGCCGCCATCGGCTCCCGCGCCCACCCCGACGCCCGTATCGAAGTCCGCCAGTGGGCGCTGCGCGAGTGGCTGGGCCGGCTCGGCAACCGGCTCATACAGGCCGTCGCGGTCGACGGCATAGCCGACACCCAGTGCGGCTTCAAGCTGTTCGACGGCGACCGGGCGCGCGCCGCGTTCGCCGCCTCACGGCTGGACGGCTGGGGCATCGATGTCGAGATACTGCGGTACTTCCGGCGCGCGGGCTGGCCGGTGACGGAGGTCCCGGTGCGCTGGGCGCACCAACCGGGCTCCAAGGTACGGCCGTTGGACTACGGCCGGGTGCTGCTGGAGCTGGTACGCCTCAAGGCGGGCCGCTCGCGTTCGGCGCGCTGGGCGCGCAGGGCCCCCGGTCTGCGGCCCGTGGACCTGACGGTGGCCGTCCTCTTCGTCCTCGCCGCGCTCGTCCTCTACAAGGGCCTCTGGAACGATCTCGACCACTCCTACCTCGCCGACTCGGGGTCGGACCAGAACCAGTGGGAGTGGTTCTTCGCGGTCACCGCCGACAACGTGCGGCACCTCCACAACCCCCTCTTCACCACCTTCCAGAACTTCCCCGACGGCGTGAACCTGATGGCGAACACCGTCATGCTCGGCCTCTCCGTCCCCCTCACGCCCGTCACGCTCGCCTTCGGGCCGACCGTCACCTGGGCGCTGGTCCTGACCTTCGGGCTGGCGGCGACGGCGACGGCCTGGTACTGGCTCTTCGCGCGCCGGCTGGTACGCAACCGCTGGGCCGCCGCGCTCGGCGCCGCGCTGGCCGCGTTCGCGCCGCCGATGATGTCCCACGCGAACGCGCACCCCAACTTCCTGGTGCTGTTCATGATCCCGGTGATCATCGACCGGGCGCTGCGGCTGTGCGAGGCCGGCACGGGCGGCGAGAGCCCCGCCCCGAACCGCGTCGCCCGCGACGGCGTGCTCCTCGGCCTCTTCATGACGTACCAGATCTTCCTCGGCGAGGAACCGCTGCTGCTCGCCGTCATGGGCATGCTGCTCTTCGCGCTCGCGTACGCCTTCCAGCGCCGCGACGTCGCGAAGGCGGCCGTCCGCCCCCTGCTGCGGGGGCTCGGGTACGCGCTCCAGGTCTGTCTGCCGCTGCTCGCGTTCCCGCTGTACTGGCAGTTCTTCGGCCCGCAGAGCTACCACAGCGTCCTGCACGGCGACAACGCCGGCAACAGCCCGCTCTCCTTCCTCCACTTCTCCGGCCGCGCGCTCTTCGGCACGGAGGCGGCGGCCGACCCGCTCGCCATGAACCGTACCGAGCAGAACGCCTTCTACGGCTGGCCGTTGATCGCCCTGTCCGTGGGTCTGGTGGTGTGGCTGCGGCGGCTGGCCGTCGTGCGGGCCCTGGCCTTCACGGCGGTGGTGGCCGCCCTGCTCTCGCTGGGGCCGAAGGTACGGATCCCCTTCACGGACGTGGTGCTGACCGGCCCCTGGCGGGTCCTCGCCCACCAGCCGCTCTTCGAGTCGGTCATCGAGTCGAGGGTGGCGATGATCTGCGCTCCGGCGCTGGGCGCGCTGCTGGCGCTGGCGGCGGACCGGCTGGGGGACGCGGCGGTCGTCCCGCGGCGTACGGAGCGGCTCGTCGGCCTCATGGCGCTGGCGGCGGCGCTGATCCCGATCGTCCCGACGCCGATGCCGGTACGGGAGCGGCCGGACGTCCCGGCGTTCATCGCGGACGGCACGTACCGCTCGTACGTCTCCCCGGGCGAGTCCGTCGTGCCCGTACCGCTGCCGGATCCCGGTGACGCGGAGGCGCTGCACTGGCAGTCGGCGTCCGGGCTCGGCTTCTCCGTGCCGGGCGGGTACTTCAATGGGCCCTGGGGACCCGACCGGGTGGGGATCTACGGGGCGTCCCCGCGCTTCACCTCGAACTGGCTGCGTGAGGTCCGTAACACCGGCCAGGTGCCGCCCATCGGTCCTGGGCAGCAGGCCCAGGCGCGGTTCGACCTCGCGTTCTGGAAGGCGGGGGTGGTCGTGCTGGCGCCGCAGCCGAACGACGCGGCGCTGTACGAGACGGTGGAGAAGCTGCTGGGGGAGCCGGGGCGGCGGGTGGACGGGGTGTGGATCTGGGACCTGCCGGCTTCGGGGGCGGCGAGGGCGTCGCGGTCCTCCGGTGGCTCCTGAAACGTCGCCTGTACGGGTTCCCGTGACGGGTGACGCATAGTGAGAGAGCAAGGCCGGTCGACGTGAGAGAGCAAGGCCGGTCGACCGGCACCCTTCGCGGAACGTGCCCGCCGCACTACGCTGTCCCGACCATCGTGACCATCGCGCGCACGCGTACGAACTCGTTGGAGAGCGAGCCTCCCTTGGCCTGTGACCTGTGGTTGGTCCCCCTCGTCGATGTGCTGTGCCACAGCCCCGACAACCCCTTCGCCGATGAGATCGCCGTCTACGACAAGGCGCTCGGCGACGCCGGACTCCCCGCCGTCCCCGTTTTCGCCTATATGCCGGGCCTCTCGGGGGACGTCGCCCCCGTCGCCGGATTCGACTACGACGCGCTGCACTTCCTGCGGCGGGTGTACCTGCTCCAGGTGTGCGGCCTGGCGGTCACGCCGGTCGGTGAACTGGGCGGTGACTACGAACAGTTGCTGGAGATGTTCGAGTCGACGGCCCAGCAGTCGCACCTGGTCTGGCACTACGACCACGCGGGGGCGTACGTCCCGGTGGACTTCGCCGTACCCCTGTCGAACGAGGAACTCCTCGCGGGCGGTGGCCCGCTGGGCTCCACGCACGGTCTGCTGCGGGAGCTCGAATTTGTCGCCGCGTCGATCGGTATCGACGCGGCCAATCCGCCGTCTCCCCCGACCCCGCCGGACCGGCCGACCTCCTTGGAGGAGCCGGCGAACCCGATTCCGTACGACGACAGTCCGTTCGCCAGGGAGCGTCATGTCTGGCTGGGGCTGCACGCGGCGGCCACCAGGAGTCTGGCGCAAGGCTCCATGATCATCTTCAGCTGACGACGGCCGGGGTGCCGGGGCGGGGGTCGGACGAGCGCGCCGGCACCCGCCCCAGCCCCCTCCCCTTCCCGATCTCGCTCCCCAGCCCCCTCCCGCTCCCCTTTCCCCTCACCTCACCGGGGCGACTCCGGTGGCCGCTGGCGCGGCATGTTGGGGCGGGTGCCCGGGGGCAGCGGGAAACGCCCCGGCCCTGGCCCCACGTCCTGGCGCCCTCCCCCGCCCCCCAGGGACTGCATGACCAGCGGGGCGGGACCCGACCGGAACTCCACCATCCAGTCCGCCGTCTCCGACCGAACTAACTCCGTCACGTCCTCGGAGAAGCGCCGCAACACGTTCAGGCACCGCTCCGCCGCCTCGCTCGCGGTGCCCTCGGCCGGGCCCAGCACCTCCCGTACGCTCTCCGACGCCCAGTCGAACTGGAACGTCTGGAGCCGGCGCTGCACCGCCTGGGCCGTCGCGACCGACCGCATCCACCCGGACGTGAAGCCGAAGTACCGGTCGCACCCCACGCAGGCCGCGCCCAGCAGGAGCGAGACGTACCCCCAGCCCGCGGCCCCGGGCAGCGCCCGGGTCAGGTCCAGCAGCGGCAGGGCCGTACCCGCGACCACGCCGAACGCCGTGGCGGCCCGCAGGACGCGCGCGGCGCGCCGTTTCCGTTCCCGGTCGGCGAGATACCAGGCGACCGTACGCAGCGCTCCGGTCTCGGCCCACCGGTACAGCTCGTCCAGCCGCTCCGCCGGCTCGCCCCAGTCCCCGAGGGGGAAGGGGCCGCCGGTCAGATCACGGACGGACGGGCCGGGCGCGGCGCACCCGCTCCCGCTTCCGTTCCCGGGCGGGGGATCCGCCGCGTCGGCGGGATCGGACCGGCCCGGGTCCGGCCGGCCCGACGCGTCCGAGGGGTGGCCGGGCGGGTCGGGCCGGTTCGCGGGGTCGGGGCGGTTCGACGAGTACGAGTGGTCCGAGGGGTCCTCCTCCCGGGCGGGGCCTCCGGGCTGCATCTCCGGCTGGCTCACCGGGGCACTCCTCTGCGGTCTGCTGTGACGGATGGACGGATGGACGGATGGACGGATTGGCGTATGCGGTCTGCTGTGACGGATCTTCGTGACAATGTGTGACGCTGTGACGACGGGTGTTGACGCGCATGCACTTCCTACCGCCGAATGGTGGGCCGGAGGCTCGAAATCCGGGGGTTTCCGCCCGCACGGGCGTGTTGATCAGGTAGAGGAGCCCGGGGCACTCACTCGAAAGAGTTGGTCCCTGTGGGGTAGGGCGCGCTGCTCGGGGACCACGTAGGCTCGCCTTACAGATAAAACGTCGTCGAAATGCCAGGAGTGACCGTGATTCCCGGTGGTGGTCAGCCGAACATGCAGCAGCTCCTCCAGCAGGCCCAGAAGATGCAGCAGGAGCTGGCACAGGCACAGGAAGAGCTCGCGGCGACCGAGGTCGACGGACAGGCGGGCGGTGGCCTCGTGAAGGCCACGGTCAACGGCTCCGGTGAGCTGCGCGCCCTTGTCATCGACCCGAAGGCCGTGGACCCGGCCGACACGGAGACGCTCGCGGACCTTGTCGTCGCCGCGGTGCACGCCGCGAACGAGAACGCGCACCAGCTCCAGCAGCAGAAGCTGGGCCCGCTGGCGCAGGGCCTGGGCGGGATGCCGGGCCTGCCCTTCTAAAGGCACAGGGGCACCAACTACGGTACGTACAACAGAGACAGAGCACAGAACACACAGCGCGAGCACACCGCACGCACAGCACCAGGAAAGGCAATCCGTTGTACGAAGGCGTGATTCAGGGCCTCATCGACGAACTGGGCAGGCTGCCCGGCGTCGGCCCCAAGAGTGCGCAACGGATCGCCTTCCACATCCTCCAGGCCGAGCAGACCGACGTCCGCCGCCTCGCCCACGCCCTGCTCGAGGTCAAGGACAAGGTCAGGTTCTGCGCGGTGTGCGGCAATGTCGCGCAGGAGGAGCTGTGCGGGATCTGCCGTGACGTCCGCCGGGACGTGACGGTGATCTGTGTGGTGGAGGAGCCCAAGGACGTCGTGGCGGTGGAGCGTACGCGCGAGTTCCGCGGGAAGTATCACGTCCTCGGCGGGGCGATCAGCCCGATCGAGGGCGTGGGCCCGGACGATCTGCGGATCCGCGAGCTGCTCACCCGCCTCGCCGACGGCACGGTCACGGAGCTGATCCTGGCGACGGACCCCAATCTGGAAGGCGAGGCGACGGCGACGTACCTCGCCCGCATGATCAAACCGATGGGCCTGCGGGTCACACGCCTGGCCAGCGGTCTCCCCGTGGGGGGCGACCTCGAATATGCCGACGAGGTCACGCTCGGGCGTGCCTTCGAGGGGAGACGACTTCTCGATGTCTGACGCAACGCTGCACGCGGTTCATCAGGATCCGGACGACTTCGCGGTCCAGATCGCCGACCAGATCGAGAGTTTCATCGTCGCGGTCACGGAGGTCGCCAAGGGCGACGAGCCGGACAGCGCCGTACCGTTCCTGCTGCTGGAATTCTCCCAGCTGTTGCTGGCGGGCGGCCGGCTCGGGGCGCACGAGGACATCCTCCCCGACGAGCGGTACGAGCCGGACCTCGGCCCGGAGCCGGACACGGACGACCTGCGCGAGCGGTTCGCCGTACTCCTGGAGCCGATCGACGTCTACTCGGAGGTCTTCGACCCGTACGAGCCGCGGAAGGCGCCGGTCGCCGCGCGGATCTCGGACGACATCGCGGGGGTGGTCGCGGACCTGCGCCACGGCCTGGCGCACTACCGCGCGGGGCGGACGACCGAGGCGATGTGGTGGTGGCAGTTCTCGTACTTCTCGAACTGGGGCTCCACCGCCTCGGCCACCCTCCGCGCCCTCCACTCCCTGGTCGCCCACGTCCGCCTGGACCAGCCACTCCCGGCCCTGGACGGCCTGGACACGGACCAGGACCTGAGCGAGGACGCGGAGGACGCGCTGGCGGAGGAGGCGGGCCGGGTCATGGCGGAGGAGATCGGCGGGCCGCTGGGCCTGGGGGCGCGGCCGGCGAGGTCGTAGGGCGTGAGGTCGTAGGGCGTGAGTACGCCCGGCCCTGAGCACGCCCGGCCGTGAGTATGAGTAGCGATCGCAGGCTCCCCATGGGGTGAATCCAAGGGCGATCACTCTTGTGGATTTCCGGCCGAACCTGCTACGAGCAGGGGCGTTGTCTTTCCCCGACCCCCACTTCTGGCTTGCGCGCACTGTGGTGCGGTGCGTTAGCGTCGCGGACGGTGGCGTTCCGAGCACGCGTAGCAGCGGGCCGGAAGAGGAACACGGGGACGCGGAGGGCGGCGGCTGTGCGGTACTCGCAGGGGTGGCAGGAGGTGTTCGCGCTGTCGGAGCTGCCGACGGGGCGATCGTCCGAGGGGTCCGTGGGGGCCGGCGGGTCCGGCGGGTCCGGCGGGTCCGGCGGGTCCGGCGGGGCCGAGTCCAAGATGTCCCTGGCGTCGAGCGGTCCGGGCGCGTCGAGTGGTGCGGGACGGCTGAAGCACACCACTGGTCCGTGGACGAGCGCGTCCGGCACGGCGAGCACCCTGCGGACCACCACAGAACGGAGCCGCGCCCGCCTGCGCCCGGCGCACGAGGGCGTGGTGGCCGGCGGGCAGGGACTGTCGGCGGTGGCGGCGGCCACGGCGGTACTGGCCTCCTGGGAGGAACGCCTCACCGCGGTACGCGGCGAATGCGGCTACCTGGCGGGGGCGTTGAACCAGGTGGGCAAGGAGATGGGGGAGACGGACACGGCGGTGGGGACCGGGCTCCAGGCGGTCAGGACAGCCCCGGCGGACGAGCGGCACGAGCGCCGATGACCGACTCCACCCTGACCTGGCAGCGATTACGGGACCTGAAACCCACGGAGTTCGAGGACGCGGGCGACGGCTGGCACGAGGTGTCGGCGCGGGCCGAGGCGGACCGGGACGCGGTGGACCGGGCGATGACGGCGAAACTGCGGGAGACGCAGGAGAGCGAGTCCGCCCGGGCGGCGATCGCGAGGCTGCGCCGGCTGAGCAGGAACTACCAGTACGTGCACACCGAGGCGGCGCTGATCAGGACGACGCTGAACGGCCTGTCGACCGAACTGACCAGAGCCCAGCGAGAACTGACGGAGGCTCTGGAGGACGCGACGGCGCTCAACTTCACGGTCCAACCGGATGGCACGGTGAACTACCCACCGGCGAAGGCGGACACGTATCTGGGCGATGCGCTGGGCGGCGGGGAGGCCCCGGGAGGCAGAGCGACGGGCAACGCGGCCCAGACGCTCCAACTTCCTGGCCTGACAGACGAATACACAGCGCCCTTACCGTCGGGCGCCCCCGCTCCCCTCCCCAACCCGAACGCGGCCAAGGCCCAAGCCATCGCGGACCGCATCGCGAGGGCGGTGAGGTCGGCGACGGAGATCGACGACCGCTACACCCGAGCCCTGAACAAACTCAAGGCCGCCAAGGGCCTGGACGTCACCGAAGCAACCCTGGCGGACACCACCCGAGACACGGCAACGGTCCGCGAGACGGCGGAACGCTACCTGGAACGCGGCATCCCGTCGGAGAGGTCTCCCCAGGCCGTCAATGGGTGGTGGAACTCTCTGACGGAGGAACAACGCAACGACTACATGGAGGTCGCCCCCGACCTGATCGGCAACCTGGACGGCATCCCCTCCCTCGCCCGCGACGAGGCAAACCGCCACTACCTCCCGGTACTCATCGACCAGTTGGAGAAACAGGGCGGCGAGGACGCGAAGGCGAAGCTGGAGGGCCTTCGAGGAATCGAGAAGAGGCTGAACGAGCCCAGCCGTGTGCCGATGTTCCTGCTCGGCATCGGAACAGAGGGCAACGGCCGCGCGATCGTGTCGTACGGGAACCCGGACGCGTCGCGGAATGTGTCGGCGTACGTGCCGGGGCTGGGGACGAAGCTCGATGGGGAATTCGCCGAGGGGACCTTGAATCGCGGTTTTGACACCGCGAAGGGCGCACGGATGCATGACAGATCCTCCGCCGCGATTGTGTGGCTCGGCTATGACGCTCCTCAGAGCCTGGACGTCATGGGCGAGGGCGACGCGGCGCGAGGAGCCCCCGCCTACAACAGCTTCATGGACGGTCTGGGCGCCACCAACAAGCACAAAGACCCACATCTCACGGCGATCGGCCACTCCTACGGCTCATTCACGGTCGGTACGGCGGCTCAACTAGAGGGCGGCATTCCGGGCGCGGACGACATCATCCTGCTCGGCAGCCCAGGTACCGGTGCGGACAGGGCTGAGGACCTCGGCGTAGGCAAGGACCACGTCTTCGTCGGAGCGGCCGAGAACGACCCGGTGACCAAGCTTCCGTCCTCGCAGCAGGCGTGGGCAGGCGGCGCGGGCTTCTTCGTCGCCGGCCCAGCAGGTGCGTATGCCGCAGGCGACATCGCGGACCAGGATGACGACGATCTGTGGTTCGGCAAGGACCCGGCAAGCGAGGCCTTCGGCGCCAGACGCTTCGGCGTCGCAGACGGACCCCGGCCCTTCGTCGACGGGCAGGGACCCACACCAGCGCATTCCAACTACTTTTCACCGGAAGAGGATCGGGTGTCCGCAGGAAATATCGCCAGGATTGTCGCGGGGAAGCCCGAGCAGTTGGAGACGCAGGAATGGCGATGAATCGGTCGGTGAGATGTGTACCTGTCCTGCTGCTGGCGGCAGTACTGCTCGCTGGGTGTGGGAACGTCGGAAATGACAAGGGAGCCCCAGCCACCATGAACATGCAGGAGGCGGCAGAGCGTTCGGACTCGCTGCTGGACGCCACGTTCGGAGCGATTCGGCCGGAGGTCCAGTGGGCCCACGACGACACGTCCGCCGGGACCTGTGACGTGGTCCGTCGGCGGGTCGTGCTGACCGTTGTCTCGGAACAACGGCGCGGCAGCTTCCTGGGCGTCATCGAACGGTTCTGGAAGAAGAGCGGGTTCGACATCATCTCCGTGAACCGCAGCGTGGATTCTCCCGACATCTACGCGAAGACGGCCGACGGATTCACGATCGGTCTGATCATCGGCGACAAGGGCCAGGCCTTCTTCGAGGCGGACACTCCGTGTGTCGAGAAATCGGCGGTGGCCGAGCCCGCCAGTAAGCCCAATGGCCCGGCGTACGCGGGGGTTCAGATCCCGTACCCCAACGTCCACTCCGCCTTCTGGTCGGCGCCCCGCGCCAACTGAACGCGCCCCCACCCGCCGCGCATGCGATTCCGCAGGTCGGCCCGGGGCTTGAGCCTCGGGTTCCGGGCCTCGGGGCTCGGGCTCTTCCCATAGGAGTGGGAGGTGGTGGGAACCCAACCTCCCACCCAAGTCCCTCGCCGACCAGGCGAGATGACTTTCCGTGCTCGGCTTGCGCCGCAGCGTGGTGACCGTTTAGCGTTCGGAGCATTAAGCGGCCCCGGCCGGTGCGCCAACACCGGGCCCCGGGGCCTGACCAACGTATCGAGAGTCATCGATAGTGGCTTACGCCGACTTTAGTGCTGCCCTGCCCGCGCCCGCACACCCCCCGGCCAATCCCGGGTACGGGAAGCGCTGCGCGCCCGACCAATGCCCGCGTGGCGAGGCCGACTTCGTACATCTGCGCACGAGGGAAGCGGCGATCGCCGCGTACATCGATCGCCTGCCCGAGGGCGCCGCGATCGGGTACAAGGCCCTCGCGGCGAACATCGCCGACTACGGCCAGCAGGCCTGCGGCAAGGCGCTGAACTTCCTCTCGGACGCCGGGCATCTGCGGCGCGTGAAGGAGCATCTCCAGCTGGAGGACAACAGTTTCCGCTGGGTGACGCACACGTACTTCTCGCGTACGTCCAGGGACGACGCCTGGTGGACGGCGTTTGTGCGGCGGCTGCACGGGGTTGACCTCACCGAGCTGGAGCGCCGGAAGAGGGCGGCGGAGGCGGTGGCCGCAGCGGCGGTGGAGGCGCTGGGGGAGGTGGTGGAGGTGGTGGAGGGCGGACCCGTTCGTGACGTGTCCGTTCGGCCCGACCCCGTACAGCCTGCCGCCGCACCCGCACCCGCACCCGCCCCCGCGCAGTCGGCCACCGCACCCCCGCAGCCCGCCCCCGGCCCCGCACCCTCGGAGGCCTACCGCATTCTCGCGAGGCTCGGGCGCACCGAGCCCCGCATGACCCTGTCCGCCCGCGAGTGCGCCGCGCTCGAATCGCTCGCCGCCGAGTGGCTGGCGCGGGGCGCGACGCCCGATCACCTGGTGCGTTCGCTGACCGCCGGGCTGCCGCAGCCGTTGCGCAGCCCGGGGGCGATCGCCCGTACCCGACTGGAGAGCAAGATGCCGCCCGAGCCGTTCCACGCCCCCGCCCACGTCAATCTCGCGGTCATGGTCTGCATGACCTGCGACGTCGCCGACAACGTGAAGCCGCTGATCCGGGGCGTGTGCCTGGACTGCCGTGAGGAGATGGCGGCGTACGACGCGGCCGAGGACGCGGGCGTGGTCATCGACCGGGTACCGGACACGTTCCTCGCCGTCCCCGCCCAGGTGAACGTCGCCCGCCGCGCCGACGAGTGCCGAGCCATGGCCGGCTTCAAGGCCCGCCCGATTCCGCAGCAGATGCACGCGCCTCTCGGGCAGGCGCGGGCGGAGTGAGCGTGCGGGAGAGCCTGGTCAGGGCACCATTGAGGGGAGGAGGCGACGCCATGACCCCCAGTACCGCTGACCGACCCCAGATGTCGATCGAGGAATTCGAAGAGCTTGCGCGCCACGCGCCCGAAACGGTGCGGCTGGAGTTCATCAAGGGAAAGGTCCAGGTCAAGGCCGTGCCGGACGGTAACCACAACGAGATCGTGAAGTGGTTGCAGAAGCAGTGCATTCAGCACAGGCCCGAGCTGTGGCTCTATGGGGAGCAAGGGCTGAAGGTCGATACGTACCGCAGCGGACGTGCCCGGCCGGACGGGACACTCGCGCGTGACGACCACTTCGTCGGCGCCGGGGAGTGGGCCGCGCCCGACGGTGTGCTGTTGGTCGCCGAGGTCAACTCGTACGACGCAGATACCGACAGGCGCGACCGCATCGAGAAGCCCGACGGGTACGCGGCGGCCCGGATCCCCGTCTATCTGCTCGTGGACAGGGACGCGTCTTCTGTAACGGTCCACTCTGAACCGGAGAACGGGGTGTACCGGGCCGTCACCACCCGGCCCTTCGGCGCCCTTGTCGAACTCCCCGACCCCGTCGGCATCACCCTCGACACGGAGAAGCTCAAGCACTACGCGGACTGAGCGTCGAGGCGCGCGGTCGCCGTGTTCCGGGCGCTTTCTGACGGGAGTTGAACTCTGGGGTTCCCGGGGCCGTATGTCTGGTGGGGGCGGGCGGGGTGACCTTGGCTGCTCCCGGCGTACTGGATCGGCACGTACGGCCGTACAACTGTGCGGTCGCGCACTCGGCCCCGACACGGAATGGACTCGACCGTGACTGCTTCTTCGGCAAGTTCGACCGGCACCTCCCGACCGACCTGGCGCGTGCGCCTCACCGCCCTCGCCATGGGTACCCTCGCGGCCGGGGCGCTTGTCCTCACCGGCGGTGTCTCCGGGAACACGGCGAACGCCGCGAACGCCGCGAACGCCGCGAACGGTACGAACGCCGCGAATGCCGCCGCACCCACCGTCGTAGCCTGCCCCTCCGCCTCCTGCCGGTCCCTCGCGTCCGGGCTCGGCGAGCCCGTCACCTCCGTGGTCGACGCGAGCGGCAACGCGTACATCACGTACGCCAACGGCGACCTCCGCAAGGTCGCCCTCGCCTCCGGTGCCAAGACCACCGTCGCCAAGGGCCTCGGCAATCTGCGCGGAGTCGACCTGGACGGCAACGGCGGTGCGTACGTCGGTGACTTCGACGGGAACCTGCGGAAGGTGAACCTCGCGACCGGCTCCCAGGAGCTGCTCGCCGCCGGGCTGGGACCGCTGCACGGCATCGTCCACAGCGCTGGTGTCACGTACGCGACCGGTGGAGCCGGGAAGTTGTACGAGGTACGGCCGGGGCAGCCCGTACGCGTGGTCGCCGCCGGCCTCGGGCTCTCCCAGGGCATCGCGCTCGACGGCAAGGGATTCGCCTACACCGCCGACATGATGACCGGGCGCATTCTCCAGACCGATCTGGCCTCCGGCGCGGTCAAGAGCCTCGCCAAGGAGCAGTACGAGCCGACGTCCATCTCCGTCGGGAGCGACGGACAGGTGTACTTCGCCGTGGGTTCGGAGGTGACCCGGCTGAATCCGGTCACCGGCCAGGCCGTCGAGATCGCCACCCTGCGCGGTCTCAACTCCGTCTTCTTCAAGGTCGACAAGAACGGGGACGCCTACGCGACGGACGTGGTGAGCGGCGGTGGCTCGCTCTGGAAGATCACGGGTCTGGTGGGGTAGTTCTCCGGTCGTGGTCGGGTAGTTTGGTTGCGCATTGAACAAACGTCGTCGTCGGAATGGACTCGGTCGCTCATGCCTGTACGTGTGAAACGTGTGACACGCGCGACCGGCCCGACGACCGCGCCCGCCTGTACGGCGCTGTCCACCGCCGCGTTCCCCACGAAGCGTCGTACGGAACACGCCCGGCGCGTGCGGCGTACCGCCCTCGCCATGGGCGCGCTCACCGCGCGGAGCCTGGTCGTGGCCGGTGGCGTACTGGTCCAGGCGGCGGCGAGAGGCGCGGCGGACACCCCCGTACCCGCCCTCTCCGCCGCCGCCAATCAGCCGCACACAGGCGCGAACCCGTCCCGGCGCGGCGCCGGGACGGGGTGCGAGTTCTGCCGGGAGGCGATCAGCCGAGCTTGGCCAGCTGTGCGTCGATGATGTCCTTGGGCTGCTTGGTCTCGCCGCCCGCCAGGCTGATCGACATGAAGGTCGCGAGCAGGCCGTCCTTGCGCACGGCCACCAGCGGGGACGAGGTGGCCTCGCCCTCCACCTCCGAGGTCACGGTGAAGGCGACCGCCTCGTCGCCGGCCGTGTAGGTGGCCGGGGCGACCTTCGTGACCTTCGTCTTCTCCCCGTCGGCGGTGTACGTGAAGCCTCCCGCGCACGCCTTGCCCGCCGCGCGCAGCGCCTCCAGCGCCTCCGGGGCGCCCTGTCCGGCGTAGGAGTTGAGGGTCTCGGCGGCGATCGTCATGTTACCGAGGGCGGCCAGCGTGTCCTCGGGCGAGGCGTCGGCAGCCGGCTTCTCCGGGACGCTCGTGAGCCTGATGGGCGCGGACGCGGCGGGCTTGCCCACCGGCCGGAAGCCCAGGATGTCGACCAGCGGGGCGCACGCCTCGTTGTCGGTGGTGATGCCCTTCCCGATGGCGATGTCGGCCGCGGAAGCCTTGGCGATCTTGTAGCCCTTCACGTCGCCCTCGGCCAGCGCCAGCTTGTCCAGCTCGGCCTGGGACAGGGCGGTGGCGTCGGCCGCGTCCGCCGCGGGCTTGGCCGCGGCGCTCGCCTTGGACTTGTCGGCGGACTTGCCGGCCTTCTTGTCGGAGTCGGCCGAGCTGTCGTCGGAGCCGCCGCAGGCGCCGACCAGCAGGGCGAGGGAGAGCGCGGACGCGGCGACGGCGGTACGGCGGACGAGGGTGCTGCCCGCGGTGGTACGGGTGGTGGTGGTACGGGCGGTGGTGGTGCTGCGCATGAAACGGTTCCTCTGGGTCTCGGTGAACAACGGTCCCCCCGCGCGACGTTCACCGTTCGGCGACACGCAGATGCTGGTGGATTCTGTTGGTTGACCGAAAATACGTTTCTTTGCCGTCCCATGATCAAGAAATGAGACCCGCCGTGGGGATTGTGATGCTCACGCAATCCCAGAGCCGTCCGATCGAGACGCGTTCCCGTACAACCCTCGCGTACAACACTCGCGACCCTCGCGTACGACCCTCGCGTCGGTGCGACTCGCCGCTTTGTGGTGTGACGTGGGTTACGTTCCGCGTGGCCCAGGTGATCGCGGGCATGCATGCTCACCGAGCGGCCGCGCCGACCCCCGGGTGACCGGCCACGCACCGTCCAGTAATCATTCGGTGATCATCCAGTGAGCTGGACATCTCACGATGTGGTATAGCCAGGGCGTCGTACGGCCGCTCGTTAGACTGAGCCGACAGTAGTGATGGCAGTAGTGATGGATTGAGCGAGGAGCGCACGTGGGCCTTGTCGTGCAGAAGTACGGAGGCTCCTCCGTAGCCGATGCCGAGGGCATCAAGCGGGTCGCCAAGCGAATCGTCGACGCCAAGAAGAACGGCCACCAGGTCGTCGTCGTGGTCTCGGCGATGGGCGACACGACGGACGAGCTGATCGATCTCGCCGAGCAGGTATCGCCGATCCCGGCCGGCCGTGAGTTCGACATGCTGCTGACCGCGGGAGAGCGCATCTCCATGGCGCTGCTGGCCATGGCGATCAAAAACCTGGGCCACGAGGCCCAGTCGTTCACCGGCAGCCAGGCCGGCGTCATCACCGACTCGGTCCACAACAAAGCGCGCATCATCGATGTCACGCCGGGCCGGATCCGTACGGCACTGGACGAGGGCAACATCGCCATCGTCGCCGGTTTCCAGGGGGTGTCCCAGGACAAGAAGGACATCACCACCCTGGGGCGGGGCGGCTCGGACACCACCGCCGTCGCCCTCGCGGCCGCGCTGAACGCCGAGGTCTGCGAGATCTACACCGACGTCGACGGCGTCTTCACCGCCGACCCGCGGGTCGTGACGAAGGCCCGGAAGATCGAGTGGATCTCGTTCGAGGACATGCTGGAGCTGGCGAGTTCCGGCTCCAAGGTGCTGCTGCACCGCTGCGTCGAGTACGCACGCCGTTACAACATCCCGATCCACGTCCGCTCCTCCTTCTCGGGGCTGCCGGGCACGTGGGTCAGCCACGAACCGCTCAATCGCGAACCGCTCAGTCACGAACCGCAAGGGGACCGCAAGGTGGAGCAGGCCATCATCTCCGGTGTCGCCCACGACACCTCCGAGGCGAAGATCACGGTCGTCGGCGTCCCCGACAAGCCCGGCGAGGCCGCCACGATCTTCCGCGCCATCGCGGACAACGAGATCAACATCGACATGATCGTGCAGAACGTGTCCGCCGCGGCCACCGGTCTGACCGACATCTCGTTCACACTGCCCAAGTCCGAGGGGCGCAAGGCGATCGACGCGCTGGAGAAGACGAAGGCGAAGATCGGCTTCGACTCGCTGCGGTACGACGACCAGATCGCCAAGATCTCGCTGGTCGGCGCCGGCATGAAGACCAACCCGGGGGTGACGGCGGGCTTCTTCGAGGCGCTGTCGAACGCGGGCGTGAACATCGAGCTGATCTCGACCAGTGAGATCCGCATCTCGGTCGTCACCCGCGCGGACGAGGTGACGGAGGCGGTACGCGCCGTTCACACCGCCTTCGGCCTCGACAGCGACTCCGACGAAGCGGTGGTCTACGGAGGCACCGGGCGATGAACGGCAAGCCGACGCTGGCGGTCGTGGGTGCGACCGGTGCCGTCGGCGCCGTCATGCTCCAGATCCTGTCGCAGCACGCCGACGTCTGGGGCGACATCCGGCTCATCGCCTCGCCCCGTACGAACGGCCGCAAGCTGTCCGTACGGGGCCGGGAGACCGAAGTCGTCGCGCTCACCGAGCAGGCGCTCGACGGCGTGGACGTCGCGGTGTTCCTCGTACCGGACGACGTGTCCACCCAGTGGGCACCCGTCGCCGTCGCCAAGGGCGCGGTCGTGGTGGACAACTCGGCGGCTTTCCGGATGGATCCGGACGTTCCGCTGGTGGTGCCGGAGCTCAACGCCCATGCCGTACGGTCCCGTCCGCGCGGCATCGTCGCGAGCCCCGGCTGCGCCACGCTGTCGATGGTCGTCGCGGTGGGCGCGCTGCACGCCGAGTTCGGGGTGCGCGAACTGGTCGTCTCCTCGTACCTCGCCGTCAGCGCCGCCGGCCAGGACGGCGTCACCGCGCTGCGCGACCAGCTCTCCCTCGTCGCCGGTACGGATCTCGGTACGCATCCGGGCGACGTACGCCGCGCGGTGGGGGACACCACCGGCCCCTTCCCCGCCCCGCTGGCGCTCAACGTGGTGCCGTGGGCCGGTTCGCTCCAGGGCGGCGGCTGGTCGTCGGAGGAGATGGCGATCCGCGACGAGACCCGCAAGGTCCTGGACCTGCCCGGGCTGAGAATCTCCGCGACCTGCGTCAACGTCCCCGTGATCACCGCCCACTCGGCGGCCGTACACGCGCGTTTCGAGCAGGAGATCACCGTCGACCGGGCGCACGAGATCCTGGCGACCGCGCCGGGCGTGGTGCTGTTCGACAACCCGGGCGCCGGCGATTTCCCCACGCCCGCGGACGTGGTGGGTACGGACCCGACGTGGGTGGGGCGCGTACGGCGGTCGCTGGACGACCCCCGGGCCCTGGAACTGTTCGTCTGCGGCGACAACCTCCGTAAGGGCGCGGCCCTCAATGTGGCGCAGATCGCCGAGGCGGTGGCGGTCGAGCTCTCGAAGCTCTGACCTGTCACCGGTCATGCCCTGTCATCGGTGCGTGCCTGAACTTCCCCTGCCCTGGCCTGAACTTCCCCTGCCCTGGCGGCAGTCAAGAGAAAACCGGAAGCCCCGGATCCTTAAGTGTTTGTAGGATCTGTGAACACCCTGTGATCAAGACGATGGTCTGTACCACTTGAACTGCTATGTCGTCGTGTCCGACGATGCGTATCAGTCTTTCTGTGGGTTTCCTTCGGGAGTTCCGCAACCGCTCGCTCGCCGGGAGGCGTCTATGCGGTCGCGCCTGTGGGGGTGCGGGGTGCCGCGAGCAAATGGGGCATTGGGGGAGATCAGGTACGCATGACGGTATTTGGTGCAGCGTCAAATGGGTGGGCTTACGCGTACAACCCTGACGGGGGGGAGCGTGTCCAACAGGCGTGGCAGAGGTTCTCGACATCACAGCGATCGTCCCGGTGCGCGGCGCGGCAGTGCGCCCCGTCCGGCGTCCGCGTGCGCCCGGCGGTATGCCGGTGATCGCCCGCATGCCCGCCGCGCGTTCCACCCGCATTCCGTCCCAGCGCGACGGCAGTGACGACACGGCGGCGGCGGGTACGACCGTCGACCACCTCACGGAGACCTACCGCGCGCACTACCGTTCGCTGCTCGGTCTCGCCGCCCTGCTCCTGGACGACACCGCCTCCTGCGAGGACGTCGTACAGGAAGCCTTCATCCGGGTGCACTCCGCGCGCAATCGGGTACGGGAGCCGGAGAAGACCTTGGCGTATCTGCGCCAGACGGTCGTGAACCTCTCCCGTTCCGCGCTGCGGCGGCGGATCCTGGGACTCAAGCTGCTCTCCAAGCCGATGCCCGACATGGCGAGCGCGGAGGAGGGGGCGTACGACCAGCTGGAGCGGGACGCGCTGATCAAGGCCATGCGCGGGCTCCAGCGGCGGCAGCGCGAGGTGTTGGTGCTCCGGTACTTCGCGGACATGACGGAGGCGCAGGTCGCCGAGACCCTCGGGATATCGCTGGGCTCGGTGAAGGCGTACGGCTCGCGGGGCATCAAGGCGCTGCGCGTCGTGATGGAGGCACAGGCATGAAAGGGCGCGGCTTCGGCCGTACGAACGGCCGGGGAGACGGAGACGGCCGTGAGAACGCGCGGCGCGGGCCGGGCGGGTGGGGCCGCGACGGGGACCGGGGCCAGAACCGCGAGAGAGACCGTGAGAGGGATCGCGCGGGGGATCGCGCGGGAGACCCTGCGGGAGATCACGCGACGGACCACGCGACGGACCACCGGCCGGGCGACGAGCTCGACGCGCCAATGAACGACCTGACTGGAAACGGAATTGTGAACAACGGGCCGGAGAACGAGCTGAGTGGCCTGGCCAAGGCCCTCGGCGGCGACAACGGGGCTGCTACGGGCGCCGGCAGGGGCGGCGGCGGGAACGGTGGCGACGCCGGGAGCGTCGCCGGGGGGCTCGGGTCCGTAGGGGGTGGCTCCGGTATCGGTTCCGGCTCCAGCCTTGCTTCCCTTCTCTCACCCGACTCCGGCTCTGGCTCTGGCTCCGGCTCCGGCTCTGGAGACGACGAACTGGCGCTGCGCCGGCTGTTCCACACCGCGGTCGAGGATCTGGAGCCGTCCGACGGCGCGCTCGATCACCTCCGCAGGGCGGTCCCGACCCGGCGGGCCAGGAAGCGGCAGGCGATGGTCGGCGTCGCGGCCGCCGCGTTGCTGTGCGGTACGGCCGTTCCGGCGTTCGTCCATGTCGCCAACTCCAGCAGCGCGTCCGACGAAAGTGCCATCAACGCCGGTCACGGTACGAACGACCAGGGCGGCGGCGGCAACGAGAAGTCCTCGGGCGGGATCCAGAAGGACACCGACCACCTGCCGGGCGAGGCGTCGGAGGACGCGGACGCGTCCGGGAAGCCCGACGAGCCCAAGGACACGGCATCGGGTTCCGTCAACGGCGGTGCGGGGGGTACGGCGCGGCCGGACGAGACCTTCGCCGCCTCCTCGCCCGTGTGCGACCCGGGCCAGCTCAACGTCGTGACGGCCAAGGCGGGGAGCCCGACGGCGGACGGCACGGTGTACGGGACCTTCCGCGTCGCCAACGTCTCGGGTACGGACTGCTCGGTCGCCGGCAAGGGCTCGGTCAACTTCACGGCGGCGGGCGCGGCCGACCGGGGCAAGATCATGGTCGTGCAGCACACGGCGGGCGACCAGGCGAGCGGCCTGCCGGACCCGTCCCAGGAAGCTTCGGGGCTGGTCCTCGCTCCGAACAGCGCGTACGAGGTGCAGTTCGCCTGGGTGCCGGCCGAGACCTGTCCGACGAGCGAGGCCTCCCCGGATCCCTCGCCGACGGACAACGTGTCGTCGGGCGGCAGCGCGGGCAGCGGCTCCAACCCGGGCTCGGGCGCCACGTCCGGCACGGACTCGACCAACACCGTCCCGCAGCTGGTCAACGACGACGGCGGCACGGAGGACGGCAGCGTCATCGTCTCCCACACGGCGGAACCAGGCTCTCCGGTCGCCCAGGCAGTCATCCCCAACGCGTGCGCGGGCACGATCTACCACACGGGCGTGCTGCCACCGTCTACGTAGGGGGCCGGCGAGGCGGGCGGGTCGGCCGACACGGGGGCCGGGCCGAACGGGCGGCCGGGCGGACGAGCGGCCGGGCGAGCGGTCGGCCGGGTGACGGCTCAGGCGGCGGTGTCCAGCCCCAGATCCAGCCCGAGCGCCCGGTCCTTCGCGGTCTCCACCTCACGCCGGAACAACCGGAACCACATGAAGACCACGAACCCCGCGAACACGAACCACTCACCCGTGTACCCGAGGTTCTGGAACGCCTTCAGGTCGAGCCCAGTGTTCTCCGCCGCGGTGGCCGGTACGGGCAGCAGCCCCGGCGACGCCTGGCTGACGGTGACCCAGGCGTCGTACACCTGGTACGGCACGACGTTGATCAGCGACGCCGCGCTGATCATCCCGAGCTGTCCCCGCGGCAGCCCGCCACTCGTATGCACCCCGGTGGAGCCGGACGTCTCGGACGCCTGGAGCGCACCGGTCACGGTGACCTCGCCGGCCGGCGGCGCGGGCACCTTCTTGCCGTCGGCCACCCAGCCGCGTACGACGGGGAGCGCCTTGCCGCCGTCCGTACGCAGCAGAGTCAGGACGTACGAACCGTCCTTCCCGTCCAACTCCCGGTTTGGCACGAGGAACTGGTCGCCGTACCGGCCGGTCGCCGTCGTGTGCCGGCCGGAGGTCTCCTGATCGACGGGCAGCAGCTTCGCCAGCGGCGCGGCGTCCTGCGTGCCGGGGTCGGGCCGTTTCTCGGCCGCGTTCTGGGTGGCGACACGATCCTCGAAGCGCCCGAGCTGCCAGGTGCCCATGAAGATGCAGACGGGGATCGCCAGGACGACGAACAGATTGATCCCCCACCAGTGGGGAGTCACCAGGAAGCGATACACCCCTCCACGGTACGGAACGCCCCCCACCCCCCACTCCCCGGGTCCCGCTACCTCCCCCCCCCGAAGGGCCCCACCCCCACAAGCCCAGCAGGGCCCCGGCCCCTCCCGCGCCCCGAACCTGACCACCACCGTCCCCCGGACGGCCCAACCCCGGCCCTCTCCCCCCGTTGACGCCCCCGTCGAGCCGAAGGCCCCCGTGGAGCCGAAGGCCCGCGTCGAGCCGGAGGCGCTCCCGCCCCGCACAGGAGCCCACCCCAGCAGCGTCTCTCCCCCCTCCCGGGCTACCCCAAATGCCTCGCCGCGAAGTCCAGCTCCATCCGGACCTGCTTGATCCGCTCCTCCACGACCAGCGAACCGTGACCCGCGTCGTACCGGTACACCTCGTGCGGCGCGCCCCGGGCCGCCAGGCGGTCGACGTAGTTCTCCACCTGCTGGATCGGGCAGCGCGGATCGTTGACCCCGGCCGAGATGTAGACCGGCGCCCGTACGGCGTCGACGTACGTGATCGGGGACGACGCCGCGAACCGCTCCGGCACCTCCTCCGGCGTACCGCCCAGGAGCGTGCGGTCCATCGCCTTCAGGGCCTCCATCTCGTCGTGGTACGCCGTCACGTAGTCGGCGACCGGCACCGCCGCCAGCCCCAGCGCCCACACCTCGGGCTGCGTGCCGAGCCCGAGCAGCGTCAGATAGCCGCCCCACGAGCCCCCCGACAGGACCAGCTTCGCCGGGTCCGCGAGACCGGACGTCACCGCCCACTCCCGGACCGCCGCGATGTCCTCCAGCTCGATCAGCCCGACCCGGTACTTGAGCGCGTCCGTCCAGTCGCGCCCGTACCCCGTCGACCCGCGGTAGTTGACCCGTACGACAGCGAACCCGTGGTCCACCCACGCGGCAGGACCGGCGGCGAACGCGTCGCTGTCGTGCCACGTCGGCCCGCCGTGGATCTCGAAGACCGTCGGGAACGGCCCCTCGCCCGCCGGCCGCTGCACCAGCGCGTGCACCCGCCCGCCGGGACCCGGCACCCACGCGTCCTCCACCGGCACCGACGCGGGCGCGGCGGGACCGGGGGGATCGAGCACGACCCCGCCCGCCGTGGACCGTACCTCCGGCGGACGCGCGGCCGACGACCACAGATACTCGACGCTCCCGTCCGGCCGGGCCGTCGCCCCCACCACCGTCCCGGGCGGAGTGTCCACCTGGATCAGGGCGCGCCGGACGAAGTCGTACCGCCACAGCTCACCGCGGGCCTCGAAGCTGTGCGAGACCAGCAGCCCCGACCCGTCCGGATACCACTCGGCATTGACGTCCCCGGGCAGCTCGATGGCGAGATCGGTCTCCTCGCCGGTCAGCGGGTCCCAGATGATCGGCTCCCAGCGCCCCCGCCGCTGATGTCCGACGAGCAGCCGGCTGTCCCCGGCCACCGGCGCGAACCCCAGCACCTCAAGGCCCAGCTCGCGCGTCCCGCCCGCGGTGTCGTCGAGCTCGGCGACCACCGAACCGTCCAGCCGCAGCACCCGGACCGCCGAGTGCATCGCGTCCCCGTGCTCGGTGTGCTCGATCGCGAGCAGATCGCCGTCGTACGACAGGTCCCCGACCCCCGCGGACTCCCGGTGACGGTAGATCTCGACGGGCGGCTGCCCCGGCCGTACGACATGGAGGGTCGACCCGTCCTCGTCGGTGGACCGCCCCACGATGGAGGTGCCGTCCCGCCCGAGCGCCAGCCCGCCCGGATAGGAGGGCTCGAGCCCCGGCGTCGCGGGCTCGTCCCCGGCCCCCGCCTCTTCCTTGGATGCGGTCGCGGTCCCGGTCCCGGACGTCACGAACGGCTGACGCATCCAGACCCCGAACTCGTCCCCGTCGGTGTCGGAGAACCACCAGATCCACTCGCCGTCAGGAGACAGCACCCCGTCCGTGGTCCCGTTCGGCCGGTCCGTCGCCTGCCGCTGCTCGCCGGTCGCCCGGTCCCACGCGTACAGCTCGTACGTCCCTGTCGCGTTCGACACGAACAGCGCCCGCTGCGGAGCGTCCTCCGCCCAGTCGGGCAGCGAAACCCGCGGCGCCCGGAAGCGCTTCTCCCAATCCGGCATCGAACCGGTGATCTGAGTCATGACCCCATTCTGCGCCCGAGCCCGGACATTCGGTCGGCGTGCCGCCCAGCCTGTGGACAAGTGCCTGTGGATAACCCTCCCGGCCAGGTCCGAGATGCGCGGCCCCGCCGCCGGGGGCACTGTGGGGGGCGGACGCGTCACGGAATCGAGGCCGAGGACCAGACCATGGCTGCTTCACCCCAGGCGGGGGCCGAAGGCTCCAAGATGTACGACGAGCTGCTCGCCGTACACATGATCATGCGCCGGGGCGCCGCTCTCGTCACCGCGTCCTTCGCGCGTCTGACCGCCGGGGAGGCGGTCGACGTCAGGGCCCTGGTCAAGACGTCCCGCTGGCTGATCGCGTTTGTGCATCACCACCACGCGAGCGAGGACGAACTGTTCTGGCCGGTCCTCCGCGGCCTCTTCCCGTCCTCGATCGCCGTACTGGACAGCCTGACCGCCGAACACGAAGCCCTGGACACGGAGCTGCACACCCTGGCGAGGGCCGTGGACGGCATCGCCGACCCGGACGTCACGGGGGAGCGCGCGAAGACCCTCGCGGTCGTCGGCCAGGCGGCCCTCGCCGGCCTGCCGTCGGCGCAGAAGGTCCAGGACCTCCTGGCGACCCACCTGGACAGGGAGGAACCGGTTCTGCGCGACCTGTTCCCCCAAGTCCCGGACGCCGACATCATCCGTGTCCGCAAAGCCATCATCCACAGCGCCCCGCGCGACAGCCCGCACCTGGTGTTCGGCCTGATGGAGGACCCTGTACGAGTGCCGGGCCACGACACGCTGGCAGCCAACTTCCCACCCCCACTGCGCTGGCTGCGCCCCCTGCTCCTGACCCGCTACCGCACCACCAAGAAGTCCCTGGGCGCCACGCGCTGACCGCTTCGTACGGGACGCCGGCTCGTACCACCGCCACGCGCCGGATGTGCCCCGCACGCGCCGCCGCCGACGCACCGTGCGCCCTCTCCCGCGAGGGGTGCCAGGCGATTGAATGCCGGGGAGCGGAGACGGTCACCCACGCACGACACGAGCGGGAGTGCGTATGGCGAGGCGGAAAACCCACACCGGCAAGACCAACACGACAGACAACACGAAGCCCTCCACACCCCCAGACCCCCCGGAGAGCCCAGACACCCCAGACACCCCGGACACCCCGGACACTCCACAAGTCTCAGAGTCCGAGGAGCTGCTCTTCGGCGGAGCACTGCGGTACGACATGGGCTGGAACAAGCACGAGGACGCCTTCTTCCAGCTGAACCTCCGATCCATGGTCACGCGCCTGCCACGACTGCTGCGTACGACAGGGCAGTTGGCGTGGGAGGCAGACCGAAGCGCCCTGCGCCTGGTCGCGTTCGCCGAGGCCGGGCGGGGGATCAGCCAGGCGGTCGGCCTGATCGCCGTGAACCGCGTCCTCGCCCACCTCCTCGGCGACGGCACCACCGCCGAGCGACTCACCGACGCCGGCGGCGCGTTGGCGCTCGCAGGAAGTACGGCCCTGGTGAGCGCGGTGCTACGGGCCCTGGCCACGGCGGGTACGGGCCAACTGGAGCCGAAGGTCGAACGGGTCGCGACCGAGCGGTACTTGTCGCACACGGCCAGGGTGGAACTGGAGGCGGTCGAGGACGACGAGTTCCACAAACTCCTCGACAGTGCCCAGTACGGGGCGGGTTCGGCGCGGCGCATGGTGCAGTACTGCCAGAGCGTCCTCAACGCCCTGATGTCCCTCGTCGCGGCCGCCGGCGTCCTGGCCGTACTGCACCCGGTGCTGCTGCCGCTGCTCGTCACGATGACGCTGCCCAGCGCGTGGGCGGCCCTGTCGGTGGCCAGGCGCCGTTACCTCTCCTTCCAGGTCTGGGTGCAGCACTCCCGGGCCGGCCACCTCATCAGCCAGATGCTGATCTCCACGGACGCGGCACCCGAGATCCGTGTCCACGACGTCGGCCCCTTCCTCCTGCACCACTTCCGGGCGATGTCACAGTCGCAGGAGGCGGAACAGCGCAGGCTGGCAAGGCTCGCGGCCCGTACGGGACTGATCGCGGCCGGCTGGACGGGACTCGCCACGGCCGCCGCGTACGCGACCCTCGGCGGACTGCTGTGGACGGGGTCGATGGCTCTGGCGGTGGGCGGTACGGCGGTGTTGGCGATCCGGAGCGGTTCCGCGAGCCTGGAGAACCTGGTCCTCCAGGTCAACTACCTGCACGAGGAAAGCCTGTTCGTAGGAGACCTGCACCGGCTGTGCGAGGAGGCGGTCACACGGTCCATCCCGACGGGGGGCCTCCCTCTTCCCCCCAACCCCTCCGAGATCACCTTCGAGAACGTGGAGTTCACCTACCGGGGCAAGGACAACAAGCGAGCGCTGGACGGCGTCAGCCTCACCATCCCGACGGGGAAGATCGTCGCGCTGGTGGGCGAGAACGGCAGCGGCAAGAGCACCCTGATCAAGCTGCTCTGCGGCCTCTACCAGCCTGACTCGGGCCGCATCCTGTGGGACGGCGTGGACGCCTCGAAGGCCGACCGCCAGGAGTTGGTCTCGCGGGTGGCGGTCGTGGGACAGGACTTCTACCGCTGGCCGTTCACCGCGGCGGTGAACATCAGCATCGGCAGAGCCGACGTACCCATGACTCCCCAACGCCTCGACGAGGCCGTCCGCTACGCGGGCGCGGAGGACCTGATCGCCGAACTCCCGCGCGGCTGGCAGACGTTACTGGCCCGCGGCTACAAGGGAGGCCACCAACTCTCAGGCGGCGAATGGCAACGCCTGGGCCTCGGCCGCGCCCACTACCGCGCCGGCCAGATCCTCATCGTCGACGAACCGACCTCGGCCCTGGACGCCAAGGCGGAACAACGCCTCTTCGAACAGATCCGCACCCTCGCCGACGCGGGCCAGACGGTCATCCTCATCACCCACCGCCTGGGCTCGGTCCGCGCGGCAGACCTGATCCACGTCCTGGACCACGGCCGAGTGGTAGAAAGCGGCACGTTCCCCACCCTGATCGCCGACCACACCCCGGGCCCCAAACTCTTCCGATCCCTCTACCAACTCCAAGCAGCCCAATACACCACCCCCCCCACATCCCCCACCCCACCCGTCCCCACCCAAAAGGCCACAACCAACACCTGACCCCAGACAGGCGCGTGTGGCGCCCGGACCTGGCGCACGAGTTCATCGTGGTCGGTCGTGCGGCAGATCCTCCGGACCGGTGAAGGCGGCAAGGTACCGGAACTCCCCGTAGGTCCCGCCCTGGAGAGAGTACGGCTGCCAGCTGAGGGAATAACTCCCCCTCAGAACACGTGTGTTCGACTTGTAGTCGCCCCCACCCCAAAGAAGCTCCCCAGAAAGCGTGCGCCCTTCATGGATGCGGAAGTCCTGGTCGCGCGTCGCGTTACTGCCGGGTTTGGGCGGTGACCACAACCCTGGTTCGTTGGTGATGAGGAGCGCCAGACCGTTCTGCTCGGACCGGTCACCGAAGCGCTCAAGCCGGGCGATGTCAAAGACGAACCCCCGACGCCCCACGTCGCGAGCCCCGTGCGACCTCAGCGCATACTCCTCCGGGGGCGAACCGGCCGTACCGGACCAATACACGGTGTAGTACTTGAACTCAATGGCCGTACGGCCCGAAGGCCCCCAGCACAACAGGTCAAGGTACTCACGACGACCT
The DNA here is from genome assembly GCF_044744165.1 of Streptomyces sp. NPDC087420. Taxonomy (NCBI): domain Bacteria; kingdom Bacillati; phylum Actinomycetota; class Actinomycetes; order Kitasatosporales; family Streptomycetaceae; genus Streptomyces; species Streptomyces sp. NPDC087420. The sequence goes on along the minus strand of NZ_JBIUXU010000013.1, from coordinate 191,549 downwards.
CCGGCCGCGGCCGGCTGCCGTACCTCCAGTCTGGACCGAACCGAGGGCGCGAGCTCCCACAGAGCCCGAGCGAAACCGTGCTGAAGATCCGCCTCAGAATGAAAAACAGGCCGCTCCCGCCGAAGCCATTCCATGACCTCCCCCAACGGCACCTCACCGGCAATGAGCCCGGACGTACCACTCACCGCAACTGTCATCTCGCCACCCCCAACTACAGCGCCACCCCTCCCACAGGCGACGGATCTTGCCCCACCGTCCCACCCCTCCTAGGTTGACCACATGGGTTTCTTCGACATGCTGACCGGAACCACGCGTCCCGCCGACGGCGTCGCGCCGGGTTCGGCCGGCGAGGTACGGATAGCTCTGCTCGGCCTCAACCAGCCGGATGTGCCGTACGTCGTCCGCGACGGCGCCGCGTACGGAGCCGACTTGATGGCGGAGTGGCGGATGGCGGAGCCCGCCTGGCAGACCCTCTTTGTCGAGTCCCAGCTGACCCGCGCGGTCCGGATCCGGATGCGCGTGGTCCGGGAGACCCATGAGGTCCGCGTCATTGAGGAGCAGTGGGAAGTCACCCGGGTCGGGAATCCGCCGAGGCTTGCGATGTCGTCGAAGTACACGCGCGGACCGGACAGGACCGTCTCCCGCCGCTGGACGGTCGGGCGCGGGGAAAATGGCCGCCTGGAAGCGACAGAGATCTTCCGCTTCGACGCCAGGGATCTGCGAAACCCCCTCCGAGACGCCGTTCTCACGTTGGGCTGGACCTGGCGCGGAGTGATCCTCGGCAAGCTGTGAGGTGGCCCGACCCGCTGTTTCTCAGACTCCGAGGTCCATGAGACGTCGCCGGGCCGCGCTCCACACCTCTTCGAATTCCTGGAAGGTCATGGGCACCTCGAGGTGCCCTTCCCAGTCGGCGACGGGCAATCCGGCGGTGAAGCCGTACCGGACGTCGTCCTCATCGGCCGACGCGGCCACGATGGGTCGCCGTCCAGGCCCTTCGAGCTCGACTTGCCGGCTCACCCACCCGTCGTCGCCGACCTCGAAGTAGAACCACGTGTCCTCGTCGTCCCAGTAGCTGCGGAACCATCTGGTCACCGACTCATCCTGCCCCACCGATATCCTCCCCTCCCAACTCCCACCAGGGTCATCCGAACCAGACGACAAGCCGTACGTTCTCCGCGCCGTGCAGCCCACTCAGTGTCCGCATGACCTCCCAGACGGGTCCCCACTGGGTGGTGTCGCCCGCGACCGCACGACGGCTGTGTACGCCAGAGCCGTCGGCCGCGTCCCAGTCGGCGGCGACCAACTCGGCCCACGAGATCCAGGTGGCGCCATGAGCGTATGCGGATCCGCCATAGGCGGAGAAGCCCGCACGCACTCCGTCGGACGTGTCCTCCGGCAGACCACGATCCACGGCCAGCGGCCGGAACCCGAAGATGTTGCGTACGCCGAAGAGACAGGCGAGCGCGTCATAGGCGTTGCCAACGTTGAGGAGGAACAGATCGATGGCGGCCACCCAGACCGTGTCTTCATCTTCCTCGCCCCAGATCAGGGCTCCCGGCCTGCACTCGATCATTCCGCCGACGTCCGTGGACATGCCGGGATTCTCGGTGCATTAGCACGTCCCGGGGGCGCACCGGCGGCCGCTCCGTCCCGCGACCTGCTGGGCCACGCAACCGGTGATTCGCCGGGGCCGCATCCGGATTTCCGGACCTGGCGTCCACGCCGTCTGGCACTCCGACGACAGCGCTCACCTTCAGGTCGATCTGGCTTCGGAACCTGCGCCCACGGCAGGGGGCGCAGGCGCCCCCGTGCTCTACGGTCTTCATCTCGGGTGCGCGTGCGCGTAGGCGGAGTGGGCCGGAGCCTATGGAGATGCCGATGTGCTGCCGGCACTTCGTCTCCTGCGCAGGTGCTCCTGGACCGCACGCCGCTCAATGGAACAGCCCGCTTCGTGCCGGGGGTGCCGGTGCCGAGTGATACGCGAAGTCCGTTCCATCACATCGGGTATCTGGAAGCCCTGTGCAATGGAAGCATGCAGCTGTGCACGATGGCCCATGCCGTCTCGTCCGATCTGCTCGCCGACTACGGTGTCTACGAACCGACTCTGCTGAGGCCAGACGCCACCGTGCGGGCGCAGTGCCTCGCACAGCGCGAGCGGGCCGAGATGGAAGCGTGGCTCGTGTCCACGTCGGAAGGCGATCAGTGAACACGATCGCGAGACGACAAGGTTGGGGCAGCAAGTGACTGATCAACCGGTATTCGTCCTGGGCCGCGATCTGCAGGCCTTGGAGCCGGCCGCGTTCGAGACCGAGGAAGAGTTTCAGGAGCTCCTCGCTCGCCATCCGCGTGTGCTGGATTTCGGCTCGCCGGCCGAAGGGCAGTCGTTGCGGCTGGTGTTGGTGGCGCGGGAGATGGGCGTTCCGACGAGTGCCGAGAGCGGTCCGGCGTACTGGCTGGACCATCTCTTCGTCGACGCCGACGGGGTGCCCACTCTGGTGGAGGTCAAGCGGGCGAGTGATACGCGTATCCGCCGCGAGGTGGTGGGTCAGATGCTGGACTACGCGGCGAACGGAGCGCGGTACTGGCCTGGAGCGCTGCTCCAACGCTCCTTCGAGGAGACCTGCGTCGCGGACGGCCGATCGCTGGAGGAGGCGTACGGGGATCTGCTGCTCGGTGACCGTTCCCCGGAAGAGTTCTGGTCGACGGTCGAGGAACGCCTGGCCGCCGGGCAGATGCGGCTGCTGTTCGTCGCGGACCGGATCCCGCTGGAGCTGAGGGCCATCGTCGAGTTCCTGAACCGGCAGATGCGGCAGACGGACGTGTACGCGGTCGAGTTGACGCAGTACCGAGGCGACGGAGACCTTCGCGTCTTGGTCCCGCGCATCCATGGGGAAGTCGCTACGGCGGCGAAGTCTCCTTCCAGCCGTCGCGCTACGCAGAGGACCACGCGTGCTGGCATGAACACGGTGATAGGGGCTCGCCTCGCCCCGGAACCGAAGCGGATCGCGACCGCACTGCTTGATCACGCGGCGGCCAGGGGACGGCTGGAGGGTGGTACGGCCAAGTACCCGAGCATGTCCGTCTACTATCCCGTCGCCGGTCAGCAGGTGCCGATCTGGACGCTGTCCTTGTACGACAACCCCGCGAAGGAGGAGCTCGCCTTCAGCTTCGGATCGATCACCCATCGCCTCGGCCTCGACGGGGCGGCCGGGTTCGCGGAGTCACTGCCGGCTGTTCCCGAGTTGGCGAAGAAGCTGGCAGCGCAACGGGAGAAGGGCTACAAGGGCTGGCCGTCGGTCTCTCTGTCCGCCATCGCAGCCGAAACCGGCGCGGTAGAGGGGATCCTGGCGGCGATTCAGCAGCTCATGGATGGCCAGGAAACTTCGCCTGATCGGCTGGACAGAGCTGTCGTTCCACAGGCAGGGCGACCGTAGGCACCGGTCCGCGATCGGTGCGCACCTCCCACTCGCCGACGCACACCGTGTGGTGGAACGGGGAGGCCGGAGTCGTCCGACCGGCGATCCGTGCCTGTGTGCACGTGTGCGAAGCCTAACGGGTCGTGGTGAGGTGATCGCGACGTGTCGTAACCAGGTGGCGCCATCGTTCGCGGGTCTGTTGTTCTCCGTCGATCCACCGTGCTCGTGCGGTGTGCTCGGGAAGCGGAAGGCCGGCCATGAAGTGGGCGATGTCGACGTAGTAGGAGTAGTCGCCGCTCTGCGTGAGTTCGCACAGGCGGGTGATCGCGGTGGCGAGGTCGTCCTGGGCGTCCAGGACTGCGTGGTGGAAGCACAGGGCCAGCTGCAATTTCGCCGCCGCGTAGGAAATGCCGGAGACACCGATCTCAGCGAGCAGCGCGGCCGCCCGGCCGGGCAAGTCGGCGGCGAACCCGGCATTGCGTACGAGCACGGCGATGCGAGCGGTCATCTCGCTGGAGCGCAGACTGAGGTGAGACAACAGCCGTTCCGCCAGGTCGAGTTCGGCATCGGCCCGCAGCGGATCGGAGAAGGAGACGGCGAAGGCGAGATGCGCCTGCACCATGGCGGTCTCACCGACCCCACCGTGCTCCTCGGCTTCGCTCCGGCCTGCCAGGTAGGCGGCTACCGCCCGCTCCATGTCGCCCTGCACCCACCACACGTCTCCCAGCACACGATGGTGCCGCCCCTCCCAGCCCAGCCTCCCCGCGGCTTCGATCGTGGTCGGGAAGTCTCCGGACAGTCGGCTCAGGTGTGCCAGGCCGCGCCGGGCCGCGGAAGCGAGCCGACCGTCGGCGGAGGCGACGCGCTGCATCCCGCGGCGCGATTCGTCGGTCAGACCGAGGTCTCGCTGGGCCTTCGCCAGGTAATACGTGGCCAGTTCGACCACATCATCGGGGAGCAGCTCCGAGGCGAGGACGGCCGAGAGCCGACTGGTCGTGCGTTCACGGTGCTCGTGCTGGCGCCGGGCGATGGCGCTCAGCGTTTCCACCAGGGCATCTGCGGGAGTCTGCAAGCCACCTGACGACGTGCCACCGGCGGCGGGAAGCGCCAGTGGTTCCCAGACGGAGTCCCCTACGTACTGGAATGCGGCATCGACGAGCCAATCGAGACCGAGACGGAAGTCCCGTGCGAGGAGCAGTCCTTGCTGGATACAGCTGATCAGGACGGCTCGATCGTGTTGCAGGTCCTGGCGCCACTGTGATTCCAGGGCGTGGAAGGCTCGTTGGGCCGCGCGCCGCCAGTCCTGCTCCGACCAGCGGTCGTCACTGCTGTCGTCCGCGTTGCGAATGGTGGAGCGGATCAGGTTGTGGACATGGAAGGGCCACACACCGGAAGTGGACTCCCGGATGAAGGGGCGCTCGGTCAGTCGTAGGGCGGGCGCGTCGTGGTCCATGCCGGCGGCTTGGGTGGCCAGGGGTACGGAGAATGCGCTGAGCAGGCTGACCGAGCGGAGCACGTGGCGCTCGTTGGCGCTCAGGTCGCTGAGGGTACGGGCGATCAGTGCGGGGAAGTCGTGGTCGAAGTCGCTGACCTGCGACTGTCTGCCGCCGCGTCGGAGTTCCAGGTAGCGCATGACCGACAGGTCTAGGTACAGAGGCAACCCGTGGGAGCGCTCGGTGATGATCCGGCGGACCGGTTCGTCGATCAGCGGCTGCCCGTCGCGGCTCAGCCTGCGGACCAGGTAGTCCTCGCAGTCTTCCGGAGAGAAGTCGCCGATCAGGACCTGACGGCCCGATACAGCTCGCTCCACTTGTGCCGTGTCGGCTGCAAGACCGGGCCACGCGTGCGGTCCGGTCCATCCGAGTTGCCCCACCAGGTTTGTCTCCGCCCACTGGAGGCGGTTGCGTCCGGTGACGACGAAGAACGCGTTGGGCATCAACCACACGACGCGTTGGAGCAGACGCTCGAAGTCGCGGTGCGTGCGGTCGCCGGTGTCCTCGAAGGTGTCCAGCAGGATCACGGGTAGTGCGCCCTTGCCGGCCGGGATTTGGGCCAGGTCCCAGGCGAGGAGGTGCGGGTAGAAGCTGAGGGCTTCCAGGTCGGGCTCGGCCTCCAGGAGGTCGGCCAGGCGGGAGCAGCCGGCGAGGGCGCGTACGGACTGACGCCGTTCGCGTAACGCCTTGATGAGCGCTCCGGCCCCGTGCCCGAGCGCACTGCCGACTGTGCCGGGCAGGAGCAGGGCCTGGGCGATATCGCTGAGGGCGGACTGCATCTGCTGGGGCAGGTCGGCCGCGGCGCTGAAGCGGCTCAGCAGCCCACCCCGGCGCAGATGGTCCTCGATCGGTTCGCCCGGGTGGTTGTGCTCCCAGTAGCGGCGCAAGGCGAGGTCGAAGGCGGGCATCGGCCGGCCGAGCGCGGCGACGGCAAGACGGATGGTGAGAATGACGCGTTCGAAGTCCGTCCCCGTGGCACGCGCGAGATCGATACGGACCGGCAGAGTCCGCTCCTCGGGGTGGGACGGCGATTCCCATTGCGCCGGACGGTGCTCGCTGCGGGCCAGCGATGCCTCGATCTTGCGGGAGAGCGTGGACTTGCCGATCCCGCCCACACCGTGGAACACCAGGATGTTGCGGCGGGGAGCTTCCAAGTCCTCCACGTCGAAGTCCGTACGGGTCACGTGCCGCATGTGTTCGGCGAGGCCGACCGTTACGGCCTGCCACTGTGCCTGCCGGTCCGTGAACGCCTCACTGGTGGCGATGCTCCGGTCGTTCGAGCTGAACAACGTTCGAAGGTCCCGCCCTGCCACAGCTCCCCCTGACGATCAGCTGGAGCCAAGTCAAGCCCCGTTGGCGACAGCATGGCACGCCTGCATTTAAGGCAGGTCCGTAGGCCACATCTGGCATGCGGTAGTTCAGCCGACGGCGTCGGTCAGGGGACGGGTGGCCACGGGTTCCCCATCCTGCGTACTCACCCTCTCAGGCTGAACAGGCTGTCCTGAACTCAATTGGCACCCAATCCAGTTGGCGGAGGTCCTGCGCGAGTAGATCCAACTGATCTGCCAGGGCCGCCTTCGAAGCCGGCCAGGGCTTGGCAGGAGGGAAGCGGAAGCCGGTGAACTCCGCTGAGCGTAAGACACCAAGGGCTGAACATGCGAGAAGCGTTCGCGCCAGCCGTCCGCTGTCCCGAGGCGCTCGACGACTTTGTACCCAGCGTCCCGACGGCGATGCCTGCCTCCTTCGCCAGCCGTTTCCCGTGTCCACCCACGGTCTTCCCTCAACGCAGGTACTCGCTGGGCGAGCGCACGGGTCCGGTCGTGGGAAGGAGCTGAGCGATGAACTGCGATATGCGGTGTTCCCGACGACTGTTGGGGCGGCTCGCCGCGGTGTTCCTGGTCAGCTACGAGTCCTGAATTCGCGAACGCGCAGGTCCGCCGGCGCTTGAGCGCCGCGCTTTCTGCGGCACTGGAGACTGCTCCTGGGAGAAGCTGACCAAGATTTCCTCGCAGAATTCTCCCAAGCGATCCCCAGGAACCACTCAGGGGCCCGACCCGCAATGCGGATCAGGCCCCTGACCTGGTGTTTCAGCTGTCGGGGTGGCGGGATTTGAACCCACGACCTCTTCGTCCCGAACGAAGCGCGCTGCCAAGCTGCGCTACACCCCGATGTCGTCCGTGTGGCGGCGACATCGATTACTTTAGCCCACCGCTGGCCTAGGACGAAATCCGGTTTTGGGGAGTGGGGGAGCAGTGGGGGAGCTGTCAGGGGTGGGGGGTCAGGGTGACCAGGGTGGCTTCGGGGGGGCAGGCGAAGCGGACTGGGGTGTAGCGGTTTGTGCCGCAGCCCGCCGATACGTGGAGGTACGACGTGTGGCCGCCCGAGCGGTGGGTCGAGAGGCCCTTCACGCGGTCCGTGTCCAGGTCGCAGTTGGTGACCAGGGCGCCGTAGAAGGGGATGCACAGCTGGCCGCCGTGCGTGTGGCCCGCCAGGATCAGGGGGTAGCCGTCCGCCGTGAAGGCGTCCAGGCTGCGCAGGTACGGGGCGTGCACCACGCCGATCGACAGGTCCGCGTCCGGGTCCGGGCCGCCGGCGACCTGCTCGTACCTGTCCCGCTTGATGTGCGGGTCGTCCAGGCCCGTGAACGCGATCTCGTAGCCGTCGATCTTGAGGCGGCCGCGCGTGTTCGTGAGGCCCTCCCAGCCCGCCGCGTCGAAGGCGTCCCGCATCGGCTCCCAGGGGTTGCGCACCGCGGAGGCCGCCGGGGCGTTGCCGTTGAGGCCGTGGCGGCCCTGGGCCTTCTCGAAGAGGTAGCGGGCCGGGTTGCGGAGCTTCGGGCCGTAGTAGTCGTTCGAGCCGAAGACGTAGACGCCGGGGAACTCCATCAGCGGGCCCAGCGCGTCCAGCAGCTCCGGTACGCCCTCCGGGTCGGAGAGGTTGTCGCCGGTGTTCACGACGAAGTCCGGGCGCAGGCCCGCGAGCGCCTGGAGCCAGTGCCGTTTCTTGCGCTGGCCGCTCACCATGTGGATGTCGGACACCTGGAGGAAACGAAGATCACGCATGCCCCGCGGCAGTACGGGCACGGTGACCCTCCGCAACCGGAACGAGCGGGTTTCGATACCTGCCGCGTAGGCGATTCCGGCCGCGCCGACTGCCGCGATTCCCAGGGGTACTCCGTAACGTGCGCGCATGTTCCCATCGTCTCAGACGTTGTATTGGTCTTTGTACGACCGGGGGAGGAGGCCCTTAATCCCGGGGCGGGCTCAGTGGCGTACCTGTCACACTTGAACCATGACCAGCCTCAAGTCCAAGCTCAAGGAAGACCTCACCGCCTCCATCCGTGCCCGTGACGAGCTGCGCTCCGCCACGCTCCGGCTGACCCTCACCGCGATCACCAAGGAGGAGGTCTCGGGTACGACCGCCCGTGAGCTCTCCGACGACGAGGTGCAGAAGGTGATCGCCAGGGAGGCGAAGAAGCGCCGTGAGGCCGCCGAGGCGTTCACGCAGGGCGGGCGTACGGAGCAGGCCGAGCGGGAGAAGGCCGAGGGCGTCCTCCTGGACGCGTACCTGCCGAAGCAGCTGTCCGACGACGAGCTCGGCGAGATCGTCGCCCAGGCCGTCGGCGAGGCGCGGGCCGCGGGCGCCGAGGGGCCGCGCGCCATGGGGTCCGTCATGAAGATCGTGAACCCGAAGGTCGCCGGCCGCGCCGAGGGCGGCCGTGTCGCCGCCCTGGTCAAGCAGCACCTCGCCGCTGGCTGAGTCGTACAGTCGTACAGTTCTACACACGTGGGGGAGACCCTCGTACACGATCCTCGTACACGATCCTCGTACACAGCAGGGCGCCCGGCCGGTGACTGACTCGTCAACCGCCGGGCGCCCTGCCGTATCACCGCGGGAAGCCCCTACGGGCCGTTCCCTCCGCCGTCCTGGCCGTTTCCTTCCCCGCCGTTCCCGTTCCCGCCGCTCAGCAACCCCGGCCGCACCGAGAAGTCCGGGAAGGGGTTGTCGCCGCCGTCCCCGCCATCTCCGCCGTTGCCCCCGTTGTCGCCGTTCCCGCCGTTGTCACCGGTCCCGCCGCCCGTCTGGCCCGCCGTGTCACCCGGCTTCGCGTCGCCCGCCGGCTTCTCCTCCTTCTTCGGAGGATCCGGGATGTTGATCTCGTTGAATCCGGGAGCCTCGTGTCCGGCCAGCGCGCCCGTCATGGCGTCCTTCCAGATCGGCCCCGGCACCTGGCCACCGAAGACCTTCGCCTGGTAGGCGCCGCCGATGGTGATGTCCACCATCTTCCGCTTGTGCTGCGGGTCACCGACCCACACCGCGCCCGACATGTTCGGCGTGTAGCCGACGAACCAGGCCGCGTAGCGGAAGTCCGTCGTACCGGTCTTGCCCGCGCTCGGACGCTGCGGGCCGAGGCCCGCCTCCGTACCGGTACCGTCCTCCACCACGCCCTTGAGCAGCGTGTTGATGGTGTCGGCGGTCTTCTCGGACATCGCGCGGTTGCACGTCGACTTCGGTACGGGCAGCTGCTTCTTGCCGGGGCCCGTGATCGACTCGATCGCGATCGGCGTGCAGTACATGCCACGGCTGGCGAACGTCGCGTACGCCGACGCCATGGTCAGCGGCGACATCTCCTGCGTCCCCAGGGTGATCGAGGGGACCTGCTGGATCCGGTTGCCGTCGGCCCGCTTGACGCCCATCTTGGTGGCCATGTCGGTCACCGGGCACACGCCGATCTTGCTGATCAGCTCCACGTAGTAGGTGTTGACCGACTTGGCGGTCGCTTCCTTCATCCCGTACGGGCCGTGCTCCGACTCGTTCTCGTTCTCGACCGGGACGTCCTTGTCGCTCCACAGGCCGTCGCAGGTCTGGACCGGGGTCGGGTACGTCATCTGGTACGGGGACGGGAACTGCTGCGTCGCCGGAATGCCCTGCTCCAGCGCCGCCGCCGCGACGATCGGCTTGAACGTCGACCCCGGCTGGTAGCCCGCGCCGCCGCCCATGTTCTGGTTCACGGACAGGTTGATCTGGGTTTCGTTCTTCCCGAAGCCGTACGGCCTCGACTGGCCCATGGCCAGGATCTTGCCGCTGCCCGGCTCGACGATCGACAGGGCCGTCGCGACCGGGTCGCTCTTGTAGACGTGGTCCTTGATCGACGCCTGCGCCGACTTCTGGGCCTGCGGGTTCAGCGTCGTACGGATCGTCAGGCCGCCCTGGTTCCAGACCTTGGCGCGCTCCTCGCGCGACTTGCCGAAGACCGGGTCGGTGAGGAAGACCTCGCGGACGTAGTCGCAGAAGAAGCCCGCGCCGTCGACGGCGGTGATGCAGCCGTTCTTGGGCTTGCTGACCTTCAGCTTGATCGGCTCGGCGCCGGCCTTGTCGGCCTCGGCCTGGGAGACGGCACCGACGTCGGCCATCCGCTGGAGAACGGTGTTACGGCGTTTCTGCGCCTCCTCCGCGTCGTTGACCGGGTCGTAGCGCGTCGGCGACTGGACGATGCCCGCCAGCAGGGCGGCCTGGCCGAGGGTCAGGTTCTTCGCCGACGTGGAGAAGTACCGCTGCGACGCGGCCTCGACGCCGTACGCCTGCTGACCGAAGAAGGTGATGTTCAGATAGTTCTCAAGGATCTTCTTCTTGCCCAGCTCTTCCTCGACCTGGATCGCGTACTTCAGCTCCTGGATCTTGCGGCCCAGCGTCTGCTGCGTGGCCTGCTTGAACTTCGTCGCGTCGTCGCCGGCCTCCTCGACGAACACGTTCTTCACGTACTGCTGCGTCAGCGTCGAGGCGCCCTCGGACACCCCGCCCGACTGCGCGTTGCGATTGGCCGCGCGGAGCACGCCCTTGAGGTCGATCGCCCCGTGCTCGTAGAAGCGCGAATCCTCGATCGCGACGATCGCCTTCTGCATGTACGGAGAGATGTCCTTGAGCGGCACGACGGTGCGGTCACGCGAGTAGACCGTGGCGATCTGGCCGCCCTTGGCGTCCAGGATCTCGGTGCGCTGGCTCAGCGGCGGCGTCTTGAGATTGGCGGGGATCTCGTCGAATCCCTCGACGGTTCCCTTGGCGGCGAGTCCCAGCGCGCCGAACGCCGGCAAGGCGATTCCCGCCAGCACCGCTCCCGCGAGCACACTGACACCGAGGAATTTGGCGGCCTGCTGGGTCCCGGTCAGACCCCCGCCCGAGCGCTTTTTTGGCATGGGGGCAGCCTACGTTCTCATTCGCCGGACACGCGTCAAGGCTCTGGCCTAAGCTGTACCCAACTGTCACAGCAGTGGGGTTGCGCATCAAGCCCTCGATGTGAACTTCCCGTGAACCCGAAGCGCGGGGAGCCACGTCTGTATTGACTGCTTCTGTCCCTGAACATCCGTTGTGACTCACCCCTATTGCCCCGCCTTGCCGGGTTCATGAGTGATGTCCATCGCTCACTCCCCTGGGTGATCTGTCACGCACGCATAGTCCGTTCGGACCATTCAAGATTGGGCCCGAAGGGGGTGTTGCGCTGTGCCCGCCTTCCGTAACGTCCTCAACTGGCAGCGGTGAATATGCCGCTACCGCCGTGGGGGAGCCTCGATTCGGGAGAGGACGGCGCCGGAATGGGCTGGGTAACCGACTGGAGTGCGCAGGCAGCATGCCGCACTACCGATCCGGATGAATTGTTCGTGCAGGGTGCAGCGCAGAACCGGGCCAAGGCGGTGTGCACCGGATGCCCGGTGCGGACCGAGTGCCTGGCGGACGCGCTGGACAACCGCGTCGAATTCGGCGTGTGGGGCGGGATGACCGAGCGGGAGCGCCGCGCACTGCTGCGCAGGCGTCCCACCGTCACGTCGTGGCGGAGATTGCTCGAAACCGCGCGTACCGAGTACGAGCGCAGCGCGGGCCTTCTGCCCGTGGGCTTGGAGGACGACGAGACGTACGAGACGTACGCCGCCGCGGGCTAGCCGCGGGACGTACGGACTGGGTACGAGACGTATGAGACGTACGGGCTAGGTACGAGACGTACAACCCGCGGGCCAGGTACCAGAGGTACGCCCCGCGGGCCGGCACCGCACGGTCCTGGTGTGCGCCTGGACGTGCGCGGCCGTACGGCTTGGTGGTGGCGGCTCGATCAGCCGCGCCTCCGAGCACGTCCTCGCAGGTCAGGTCGTACTACGACCGGCCGCGAGGTGATCACCGATGGCCCTGAGCCCGGCGAGGTCATGAACGTCGCCGGGCAGGGCGGCCACCTCGGCCACCGCTACTTCCGGATGCAGAGCGGTGAAGCGGTCGCGCGTGCGTCGTTCACGCGCGAGCACCTGCATCCGTTCCGCGTGCAGACGCAGCAAACCGGCGGTCAGCTGTTCCACACTTGTGACAGAAGGTGTGACGGAATCCGCCTGTGGGGCAGGCTCAGTTGTGGACGAGTCGGACACGGGGGGCTCGGGATCGGGCTCGGGCGACTCAACGGACTCCGAGGATGCTGCGGATTCTGCGGGCGGCTCGGGCGGCGCCTCGGGGGCTCCGGGGGAAGAGCCCGCCGCGGCTGCGGCGCCACGAGAAGGAGCATTCCCGGGCTCCTGATCCACAATGCCGCCCTCTTCAAGATTTTCCGCGGCGGCCAGGGCCCGCTCGGCCGAGAGCCGCGCGGCGCCACTGCCATGGACCCGGTTGAGTACGAGACCCGCCAGCGGCATCTCCTCGGCGGCCAGCCGCTCCACGAAGTACGCCGCCTCGCGCAGCGCGTCCCGCTCCGGCGCCGCGACGACCAGGAAGGCCGTGCCGGGCGCCTGGAGGAGCCGGTACGTCGCCTCCGCGCGCGTCCGCAGCCCGCCGAACATCGAGTCCATCGCGGTGACGAACATCTGCACGTCACCGAGGAACTGGCCGCCCAGCACCTTCCCGATCGTGCCGGTCATCATCGACATGCCGACGTTCAGGAACTTCATCCCGGCCCGGCCGCCGACCTTGGCCGGCGCCATCAGCAGCCTGATGAACTTCCCGTCCAGGAAGGACCCGAGCCGCTTCGGTGCGTCCAGGAAGTCCAGCGCGGAGCGCGAGGGCGGGGTGTCGACGATGATCAGGTCCCAGGAGTCACGGGCGCGCAACTGCCCCAGCTTCTCCATCGCCATGTACTCCTGCGTGCCCGCGAATCCGGCCGACAGGGACTGGTAGAAGGGGTTGTCCAGGATGGCGCGCGCCCGGTCGCGATCCGCGTGCGCCTCGACGATCTCGTCGAACGTCCGCTTCATGTCGAGCATCATGGCGTGCAGTTCGCCGGGCCCCTCGACGCCCTTCACCTGGCGCGGGGTGTTGTCGAGCGAGTCGATGCCCATGGACTGGGCCAGCCGGCGGGCCGGGTCGATCGTGAGCACGACCACCTTGCGACCGCGCTCCGCCGCCCGTACGCCGAGGGCCGCGGCGGTGGTCGTCTTGCCCACGCCGCCGGAGCCGCAGCACACGATGATGCGGGTGTCCGGGTCGTCCAGCAGGGGATCGATCTCCAGGGGGGCGGCGGTGGTGTCAAGCGCGGATGACCGGGCGGTGGCCGTTGAGGCCCGGGCGGTGGGCTGAGTCCGGGTCATGCGAAGGCCTTCCCGAGTTGCCGTAGCTCCCCCGCCAGCCGGTAGAGACCGGCGAGGTCCATTCCCTCGCCGATCAGGGGGAGTTCGTACGTGGGCAGGTCCAGCTTCGCCAGGGCGGCCCGCTGCTCGCGCTCCAGCTCCACGCGCTGCGCGTGCTCCGCCGCCTGGTCGAGCAGGGGTCCCACCAGCTTCGTGGGGGCGCTGACCCCCGCCGTACCGAGCGCCTTGGCGACCTCCTTGCGGCGGTCCCCCGACGCGGCGCGGACGGCGGCCTCGTCGAGGAGGTGGGGCCGTACCTGGTTCACGATCACCTTGCCGACCGGCAGGTCCACGGCCCGCAGCTCGGCGATGCCGTCCACGGTCTCCTGGACCGGCATCTCCTCCAGCAGCGTCACCAGATGCACGGCCGTCCCCGGCGACTTGAGGACCCGCATCACCGCCTGCGCCTGATTGTGTATGGGGCCGATCTTCGCCAGCCCCGCCACCTCGTCGTTCACGTTCAGGAAGCGCGTGATGCGCCCGGTGGGCGGCGCGTCCATCACCACGTAGTCGTAGGCGAAACGTCCCTGCCTGTCCCTGCGCCGGACCGCCTCGCACGCCTTGCCGGTCAGCAGGACGTCCCTGACGCCGGGGGCGATGGTCGTCGCGAAGTCGATCGCGCCGATCTTCTTCAGCGCGCGCCCGGCGCCGCCGAGCTTGTAGAACATCTGGAGATAGTCCAGGAGGGCACGCTCGGCGTCGATCGCCAGCGCGTACACCTCCCCGCCGCCCGAGGCGACGGCGATCTTGCGTTCCTCGTACGGAAGGGCCTCCGTCTCGAAGAGCTGTGCGATGCCCTGCCTGCCCTCGACCTCGACGAGGAGGGTGCGCTTGCCCTCCGTCGCGAGGGCGAGCGCGAGGGCGGCGGCGACCGTCGTCTTACCGGTGCCGCCCTTGCCGCTGACGACCTGGAGCCTGCTCACGTATTCGAGCCTAACCAGTAAGGCCGCAGGCTACGCACGAGGCTGCCCGTGGGTACGGATACAGCGCCCTCGGCCGTACGGATACAGTCGCCTCCATGACCAAGTGGGAATACGCGACCGTGCCCCTTCTCGTGCACGCGACCAAGCAGATCCTGGACACCTGGGGCGAGGACGGCTGGGAGCTCGTCCAGGTCGTCCCCGGGCCGAACAACCCCGAGCAGCTCGTCGCCTACCTGAAGCGGGAGCGGGCCGCATGACCGGATCGGACAGCGCCGCCGCCGGGACGGTGGAGGCCGCCCTCGCCGGACTGGGCCTGACCCTCCCGGAGGTCGTCGCCCCGCTGGCGTCGTATCAGCCGGCGGTACGGACGGGCCTGTACGTCTACACGTCGGGCCAGCTCCCGATGGTGGAGGGCAAGCTTCCGCTCACCGGCAAGGTCGGGGCCGAGGTCACGCCCGAGGAGGCGAAGGACCTCGCGCGTACGTGCGCCCTGAACGCCCTGGCCGCCGTGAAGTCGGTCACCGGCGACCTGGAGCGCATCGCGCGGGTGGTGAAGGTGACGGGGTTCGTCGCCTCGGCCGCGGACTTCACCGGCCAGCCGGCCGTCGTCAACGGCGCCAGCGAGCTGCTGGGCCAGGTACTGGGCGACAAGGGCGTGCACGCGCGCAGCGCGGTGGGCGTGGCGGTCCTGCCGCTGGACGCGCCGGTCGAGGTCGAGATCCTGGTGGAGCTGACGGAGGACTGAGTGGGTGGGCGTGGCGGGCCTCGCCCTGACCGCGCCGGGTGACGGGCGCCGATTCGGCGGTCGGCGGGGCCGTGGGCGCTGACGCGGTGGGTCGGTCGGGGCGCGGGTGCCGATCCTGCGGTCGGCCGGGTCGGTGCCCCGATCTGCGGGGTCCGGTCGTGGACCGGCCCGCGAGTTGAGCCATTCGGTCGGGTCGAGGTCCGGCCGTGCGCCGGCCGAACCTCGGCCGTGGCCTGAAGACCGACCACGGGCCAAACGTCGGCCACGGCCCAACGCCCGCCGGCCGGTCGGGCCGACCGTGAGGGGCGAGGTGGGACCGTCGGCCCGTACACCTCTCGAACATCGTCCGCTCAGCGCATAGCATCCGGCCATGCCCAATGGTCAGTGGTACCCGCCCGAGTGGCCCGAGCGGATCCGTGCCCTCGCCGCCGGTGAGATCACGGCGGTGGCGCCACGGCGCGCGGCGACGGTGATGCTGCTGCGCGACAACCCCGCTGAGGCGGGCGCGGCGGAGGCGGGCGCGGCGGTGGCGGGTGCCGGCGGGGCGGGCCCCCGCGAGGCGGGCACCTCCCCCGCAGGCAACAGCGGGCCCGAGGTGCACATGCTGCGCCGGCAGGCGTCCATGGCCTTCGCGGCCGGTGCGTACGTCTATCCCGGCGGCGGGGTGGATCCCCGCGACGACGACCGGCCGGTCGGCTGGGCCGGACCCGGCCGGGACGTCTGGGCCCGCCGCCTCGGCGTCGACGCGGCCTCCGCGCAGGCGATCGTCTGCGCGGCCGTCCGGGAGACGTTCGAGGAGGCAGGCGTCCTGCTCGCGGGGGAGACGGCGGAGACCGTCGTCGGCGACACCACGGGCGACGACTGGGAGGCCGACCGCGCGGCGCTCGTCCGCCACGAGCTGTCCTTCGCGGACCTGCTCGACCGGCGTGGCCTGGTGCTGCGGAGCGACCTGCTCGGCGCGTGGGCGCGCTGGATCACCCCGGAGTTCGAGCCGCGCCGCTACGACACGTGGTTCTTCGTGGCCGCGCTGCCGAAGGGCCAGCGCACCAGGAACGCCTCCACGGAGGCCGACCGTACGGTGTGGATCAGGCCGGGCGCGGCGACCGAGGCGTACGACAGGGGCGACCTGCTGATGATGCCCCCGACCGTCTCGACCCTGCGCGCGCTCGCCTCGTACGGTTCGGCGGCCGAGGCGCTCGCCACGGCCGGGGACCGCGATCTGACACCCGTACTGGCGACCGCGCGGCTGGTGGACGGGGAGCTGGTGCTGACCTGGCCGGGGCATGACGAATTCACCAAGCGCGTGGATCCGGCCGTCCCCGCCGAGCCGCTCAGGACAGCCGGTCCCACGGGCCGTTCCGAAGGAGGGCCCCGATGACGGACGCCGCAGCTCTGCCCGGTCAGCCGCGCGGCGGGACGCTCTCCGGACCCGCCACCGCCCGCGCGGTCAACGTCCTCGCGCCGAACGCCTCCGCCATGACCCTCGACGGCACCAACACCTGGATCGTCTCCGAACCGGACTCCGACCTCGCGGTGGTCATCGACCCGGGCCCGCTCGACGACCTCCACCTCAAGGCGGTCGTCGCCACCGCCGAGCACGCCGGCAAACGGGTCGCGCTGACCCTGCTCACCCACGGCCACCCGGACCACGCCGAGGGCGCGGCGCGCTTCGCCCAGCTGACCCGTACCCACGTCCGGGCCCTCGACCCCGCGCTGCGACTCGGCGACGAAGGGCTGGCGGCGGGGAACGTGATCACCACCGATGGTCTGGAGCTGCGGGTCGTCCCGACCCCGGGCCACACCGGCGACTCGCTCTGCTTCCACCTGCCCGCCGACCGCGCGGTGCTGACGGGCGACACGATTCTCGGCCGGGGCACCACGGTCGTCGCCCATCCGGACGGCCGGCTCGGCGACTACCTCGACTCACTGCGCCGCCTGCGCTCGCTGACGGTCGACGACGGCGTCCATACGGTGCTGCCGGGCCACGGTCCCGTACTGGACGACGCCCAGGGCGCGGTCGAGTTCTACCTCGCCCACCGCGCGAACCGGCTGGCCCAGGTCGAGACGGCGGTCGAGAACGGCTTCCGCACGCCGTCCGAGGTGGTGGAGCAGGTCTACGCGGCCGTGGACAGGTCACTGTGGCCGGCGGCGGAGCTGTCCGTACGCGCACAGCTGGAGTACCTGCGCGAGCACGGCCTGATCAGCTGATCGCCTGGCCAACACGCCACCGAACGCACCACCGTCCGGGCGCCTGTACGGCGGCCCGGACGATGGTCCTACGGATACGGCAGATTCAGCGGCCAGAATCGTTAACGCGAACGCTTCGCGAGGCGCTCCACGTCCAGCAGGATCACCGCACGCGCCTCCAGCCGCAGCCAGCCACGCTGGGCGAAGTCCGCGAGCGCCTTGTTGACCGTCTCGCGGGACGCGCC
This sequence comes from Streptomyces sp. NPDC087420, assembly GCF_044744165.1. Taxonomy (NCBI): domain Bacteria; kingdom Bacillati; phylum Actinomycetota; class Actinomycetes; order Kitasatosporales; family Streptomycetaceae; genus Streptomyces; species Streptomyces sp. NPDC087420. Next base: position 173,946 of record NZ_JBIUXU010000013.1, on the reverse strand, counting down.
GACCAACTGGGCCAGCTCTTCCTGCGTGAGGTCGTGGACGACGTGGATGCCCTCCTCCGACTGCACGCCGAAGCGGCGCGACAGGTCGAGGAGCGCCCGGGCCACACGGCCGGGGACGTCGGAGAAGACCAGGTCGGACATCTGGTCGTTGGTCTTACGGAGCCGTCGGGCGACGGCACGCAGCAGCGCCGTGGCCACCTCGGGCCTGGCGTTGAGCCAGGGCTGGAGGTCGCCGTGTCCGAGGCCGAGGAGCTTGACCTCGGTGAGCGCGCTCGCCGTGGCCGTACGCGGGCCGGGGTCGAAGAGGGACAGCTCGCCGATCAGCTCGCCGGGGCCGAGCACGGCCAGCATGTTCTCCCGGCCGTCCGGGGAAGTGCGGTGCAGCTTGACCTTGCCTTCGGTGACCACATAAAGACGGTCGCCGGGGTCGCCCTCGTGGAAGAGAGCATCACCGCGGGCCAGCGTCGCTTCACTCATGGAGGCGCGAAGCTCTCCGGCCTGCTCGTCATCGAGCGCCGCGAAGAGCGGGGCACGCCGCAGAACGTCGTCCACGTGTTCTCTCCTTGTCGACCTGCTCAGGGAACCAGAGCGGAACCAGGGTCCCCATAATGCCGTACGTGCTGTCTGTTCTCGGGTGGCTCCGTATCTCACGGCCCTCTCGCCGTCTGCCGGGCCACCCCGTGTTCGAAACCGTGTGATCGGTCACAAGCTTGACGTACAGGGGCCCAGGACCGTGCCCGGGAGGCCGATTCGAGTGGTGATCGGCCAGGGCCGGGGCGGATGTCAGTGGAGGGCTTTAGGCTGGCCGGGTGTCCAAAAAGCCGGTGACAGCGCAGGCAGAGGGGGCTGGAGAAGTGGCGGCCGACCGTAATTCCGCTGTGGGCGAACAGCCCTCGGAGAAACCGAAAAAAGCCGCGAAAGCCCCACGGGGCAAGGGGGCGGGCCGAGGCGTGAGCAAGGCCGCGGCCCGGAACGCGGCCCCGGGCGGAGCCGGGACGGAGACGGCCGCGGCGGGTACGCCCATCCGTACGGCGGCCAAAGCGGAATCGAGACTGACCATGGTCCGGCGGGCCCGCCGGATAAACCGCGAGTTGGCCGATGTCTATCCGTACGCCCACCCCGAGCTGGACTTCCGGAACCCGTTCGAGCTGCTGATCGCGACGGTCCTCTCCGCCCAGACGACGGACCTGCGGGTGAACCAGACCACCCCCGCGCTCTTCGCCGCCTACCCGACGCCCGAGGACATGGCCGCGGCCGTGCCCGAGGAGCTGGAGCAGATCATCCGCCCGACGGGCTTCTTCCGGGCCAAGGCGCGGTCCCTGATCGGGCTGTCGACGGCGCTCCGGGACAACTTCGGCGGTGAGGTTCCCGGCCGGCTGGCCGACCTGGTGACGCTGCCCGGTGTCGGCCGCAAGACGGCCAACGTGGTGTTGGGCAACGCGTTCGGGGTCCCCGGTCTGACGGTCGACACCCACTTCGGCCGGCTGGTGCGCCGCTGGAAGTGGACGGAGCAGGAGGACCCGGAGAAGGTCGAGGCGGAGATCGAGGCGATCTTCCCCAAGAGCGAGTGGACGATGCTCTCGCACCGGGTGATCTTCCACGGCCGCCGGATCTGCCACTCGCGCAAGCCCGCGTGCGGCGCGTGTCCGATCGCGCACCTCTGTCCGTCGTACGGAGTGGGGGAGACGGACCCGGAGAAGGCGGAGAAGCTCCTCAAGTACGAGAAGGGCGGCTACCCGGGCCAGCGTCTGAGCCCGCCCCCCGACTACCCGGGCAGGCCGGCGCCTCCGCTGGGCGCGGGCGCCGGTGCGGATGCCGGTGGCGATACGGGCGCGGAATGAGCCGGGAGCCGACGAGCTTCCCCGTACCGGACGCCGGTCCCACGGGTCGCACCGACGGCAGCGATCGCGCGGAAGAACGGCGCGCGTTGAGCGCATGAAGGGCCCGCGCCGTATGACGTCACAGCCGCACGACGCGAGTGCCGTGCGGCGACGCGTCACAGCCGTACGGCGACACGACACACACGGGTGGAGCCGGACGAGGGCGGAACGATCCGGCCGACGGCAGGCGTTATGCGACAGGGGTGCAGATGACGCGCGCTGACAGAACGTACGACAACCGGACGTACGGCGACCCGGCATACGGCGACCGGACGACCGGGGTCGACGTGACCACGGAGGGGCTGCCCGACTGGCTCATGCCCGTCGCGCGCGCCGCGCTGGGCGTGGCGCCGGAGCAGCTGAGCCGTTTCCTGCCGCCCAAGGGCGGCGGCGGCCGGCAGTCCGCCGTGCTCATCCTCTTCGGGGAGGGCGAGCGCGGCCCCGAGCTGCTGCTCATGGAGCGGGCCGGGAGCCTGCGTTCGCATCCGGGCCAGCCGTCGTTCCCCGGCGGCGCGCTCGACCCGGAGGACGGCGATCCGGCGACCACCGGGCCGCTGCGGGCGGCGCTGCGGGAGGCCGAGGAGGAGACCGGCCTCGATCCGTCGGGGGTCCAGCTCTTCGCCGTACTGCCCGCGCTCTACATCCCCGTCAGCGGCTTCGTGGTGACACCGGTGCTCGGCTGGTGGCGCAGGCCGACCCCGGTCGCCGCCGTCGATCCCGCCGAGACCGCGCGCGTCTTCACCGTCCCCGTGGCGGAGCTCACGGACCCCGACCACCGCGTGAGCGCCCTCCACCCCAGCGGCTACCGGGGCCCGGCCTTCCTGGTGGCATCCACCCTGGTCTGGGGTTTCACCGCCGGACTGATCGACCGCATCCTGCATTTCGCCGGTTTCGAGGTCCCCTGGGACCGCTCGAAGGAGGTCCCGCTGGACTGGCGCGCGTGACAGGCTGATTCTCGCCCGGGACGCGCCGGCCCCCGCCGGCCGTCCCCGCCCGACCCCGCTGCCCAGGCCGTTGACGAATCTGCGAGGCTAACGACGGTGAACGTGCTGGACATCCTGCTACTGCTCGCCGCTGTGTGGTTCGCGATCGTCGGCTACCGCCAGGGCTTCGTGGTCGGCATCCTGTCGGTCATCGGCTTCCTCGGGGGCGGCCTCGTCGCCGTCTACCTGCTCCCGGTGGTCTGGGACAACCTCACCGAGGACGCGGAGGTCTCCACCACGGCCGCCGTGGTCGCGGTCGTGATCGTCATCGTCTGCGCCTCCATCGGCCAGGCCTTCACGACCCACCTCGGCAACAAGCTGCGCCGCTACATCACGTGGTCGCCGGCGCGCGCCCTGGACGCGTCCGGCGGGGCCCTGGTCAACGTCTTCGCCATGCTGCTGGTCGCCTGGCTGATCGGCTCCGCCCTCGCGGGGACGACGCTGCCCACGCTCGGCAAGGAGGTCCGCAGCTCCAAGGTGCTCCTCGGCGTCTCGCGGGTGATGCCCACCCAGGCCTCCACCTGGTTCTCGGACTTCTCGTCCGTCCTCGCGCAGAACGGCTTCCCGCAGGTCTTCAGCCCCTTCGCCAACGAGCCCATCACCGAGGTCCAGCCCCCCGACCCCGCGCTCGCGGGCAGTCCCGTCGCGGCCCGCGCCCAGAGGTCCATCGTCAAGGTCGTCGGTACGGCCCAGAGCTGCGGCAAGGTCCTCGAAGGCTCGGGCTTCGTCTTCGCCGACCGCCGGGTGATGACCAACGCGCACGTGGTCGGCGGGGTGGACCAGCCGACGGTCCAGATAGGCGGCGAGGGCAAGCTGTACGACGCGAAGGTCGTCCTCTACGACTGGCAGCGCGACATCGCGGTCCTGGACGTGCCGAACCTGCCCGCGACCCCGCTCCGCTTCAGCGACAACGAGGCGCGCAGCGGTGCCAACGCGATCGTGGCGGGCTTCCCGGAGAACGGCGCGTACGACGTGCGCTCCGCGCGTGTCCGGGGCCGTATCAACGCCAACGGGCCCGACATCTACCACCGCGGCGAGGTCAGCCGCCGGGTGTACTCGCTGTTCACGACCGTGCGCCAGGGCAACTCGGGCGGCCCGCTGCTCACACCGGACGGCAAGGTGTACGGCGTGATCTTCGCGCGGTCGCTCGACGACGCGAACACGGGGTACGCCCTGACGGTCGACGAGATCCGCGAGGACATCGAGAAGGGCCGTACGGCCAATCAGGAAGTCGACAGCCAGGGATGCGCGCTGTAGCGGTCCGCGCGGTCGGTGCCTCAGGCCCTGTCCGCGCGATCGCGCCTACGTGCGCGGGTGGCGCAGCCGGGCCGAGACCCAGCGGGCCCTGCGGCGGAGAATGAGGGGGATCCCGAGCCTCGGATCATGCTCCTGATCCTGCGGGCCGCCCCTCTCGTGGGTGATCGGCACAGTGGCCGAGCGGCGCTTGCGTGGTGCGTCACCGTAGTCGTGCGTCCAGCCCATACGGGGACGTCTGCCCGGGCCCCAAGGTCGATAACCGCGCCGGGGAGGGCCAATTGGCCTATGCGCCCGGCAAGTGGCCATTCGTAGGACAGGTGTTCGTGATGGGGGCGCGGTGGTGTTCGAGACGCCGGTTCCGACGGTGCTGGATCTCGCGCTCAGCGGTCCGGTTCCGGGTCCTTGAGCCAGTTGATCAGCTCCGACGAGAACGCCGCCGGATCCTCCTCGTGCGGAAAGTGCCCGAGCCCGTCGAAGAGCCGCCACCGGTAGGGCGCCTCCACGTACTCCGCGGACCCCGCCGTGCTGCGCGTACGCATCGCCGGGTCCAGCGACCCGTGCAGCTGGAGGGTGGGCACCCGTACCGGCCGCTTCATGCGCCGGTTGAACTGGATGCCGTCCGGGCGCGCCATCGACCGCACCATCCAGCGGTACGGCTCGATCGCGCAGTGCGCCGTGGACGGAATGGTCATCGCCCGCCGGTAGACGTCGATCGCCTCCTCGTCCGGCAGGGTCGGCCCCGACCACTCCCGGATCAGCTGCCCCACCAACGCCGCGTCGTCCGCCACGAGCTGACGCTCCGGCAGCCACGGCCGCTGGAAGCCCCAGATGTACGAGCCGGCCCGGCTCTGCGACAGGTCGGAGAGCATCGAGGAGCGCCAGCGGCGCGGGTGCGGCATCGAGGACACCGCGAGCCTGCGCACCAGCTTGGGCCGCATCACGGCGGCGGTCCACGCGAGGTAGCCGCCCAGGTCGTGTCCCACGAGCGCCGCGTCGGGCTCGCCGAGGGACCGTACGACGCCGGTGATGTCGAGGGCCAGGTTGGCGGGGTCGTACCCCCGCGGCGTACGGTCGCTGCCGCCCACCCCGCGCAGGTCCATGGCCACCGCGCGGTACCCGGCGTCCGCGAGCGCCGTCAGCTGATGCCGCCAGGTCCACCAGAACTGCGGGAAGCCGTGCAGCAGCAGCACCAGCGGCCCGTCGCCCACCTCGGCGATGTGGAAGCGCGCGCCGTTGGCCGCCACATCGCGGTGGACCCACGGACCATCGAGGCGGACGGCGGAGGCGGAATCAGGGGCGGTCATGCGGACGAGCGTGCCACAGACTTGGTCTCCTGCCCGACCCCCCGGGGGTGGGGCTTCGCGTTCTGGAGGACGGACGCCGTCTCCTTGGACGAGGCGATGGACTTCTCCGGCGGCTTGATCTTCTTGAACTTGAGTACGGCGAACCCGCCCAGCAGGCCGGCGAGCACCACGAACGCCCCGCCGACGATCAGGAACGACCAGGCGAGCCCGAGTCCCCAGTTGTGGATGCCGTACGCGGCGGCGAAGCTGAACACCGGCAGGGAGAACAGGGCGAGGATCCCCGCGACGGCGATGGCCCCGCCGCCGATCGCACCCCGCTTGACGTCCTGCCGGATCTCCGCCTTGGCCAGCGCGATCTCGTCGTGCACCAGTCCGGACAGCTCGGTGGTCGCCTCGGCGACCAGCTGGCCGAGGCTGCGGTCGGCACTGACGGGTTCCACGATGACGCCGGTCCGGACTGCGTCGGCGGCTTGCCTGCCGGGGTCGCTCACGGTGACTCCCTCTTCTCGCTCTGATTCTTCTCGCTCTGGTTCTCGCGTGTGTCAGATCATGCCGGACCGTGGCCGTCATCGCGCGCTGCCCCCGCGTGTTCCGCCAGACGGCGGTGTTCCGCGGCCTTCGCCTCGAAGATCGCGGCCATGCGCAGGTGATACCCGGGATCGTCCTGTTCATAGATGTCCGGTACGCCGTCCTGGTCCTCGTCGCGCTCCTCGTCGTCGCACAGCGCGCGATACGTACGTACGCGGAGCTTGAGCAGGACGCCCGAGAGCACCGCCGCGATCAGGGAGCCCAGCAGGACGGAGGCCTTCACCTCGTCGGTGAGGGCCGCGTTCCCGGAGAAGGCCAGTTCGCCGATGAGGAGCGACACGGTGAAGCCGATCCCGGCGAGGACGGCGACCGCGAACACGTCCGGCCAGGACAGGTCCTCGTTGAGCCGGGCCCGGGTGAAGCGCGCGGCCAGCCACGTACCGCAGAAGATGCCGACGGCCTTGCCCGCCACCAGCCCCAGGACCACACCGAGGGTCTCGGGGCGGGTGAAGACATCGCCGAGGACACCGCCGGTCACCAGGACGCCCGCGGAGAAGAGCGCGAAGACGGGTACGGCGAGTCCCGCCGACAGGGGCCGCACCAGGTGCTCGACGCGCTCGCCCGGCGACTGCGTCTCGTCGCCGGTCCTGACGCAGCGGAGCATCAGCCCCATCGCCACGCCCGCGATGGTGGCGTGGATGCCGCTGTTGTACATGAGCGCCCAGTTGACGAGGGCGAGCGGGACGTACACGTACCAGCCCCTCACCCCCTTTCTCAGCAGGAACCAGAACACGGCGAGGCCGGCGAACGCGCCGCCGAGCGCCGCGAAGTTCAGGTCGCTCGTGAAGAAGACGGCGATGATCAGGATCGCGAAGAGGTCATCGACGACGGCGAGGGTGAGGAGGAAGGCGCGGAGCGCGGCGGGCAGCGAGGTGCCGAGGACGGCCAGGACGGCGAGGGCGAAGGCGATGTCGGTGGCCGTGGGGACGGCCCAGCCGTCCAGTGACCCGCCGCCGACGACGTTGACCACCAGGTAGACGAGGGCGGGGGTCGCCATTCCGCAGAGCGCGGCGACGACGGGCAGGGCGGCGGCGCGGGGATCGCGCAGCTCACCGGCGACCAGCTCGCGCTTCAGCTCCACCCCGGCGACGAAGAAGAAGACGGCGAGCAGTCCGTCGGCCGCCCAGTGCTGTACGGAGAGGTGAAGGCCGAGGGCGGAGGGGCCGAGGTGGAAGTCCCGCACGGTGGTGTACGACGCGCTGACCGGGGTGTTCGCCCAGATCAGGGCGGCTACGGCGGCGGCGAGGAGGAGCAGTCCACCCACGGTTTCGGTACGGAGCGCGTCGGCGACGTAGTTGCGCTCGGGCAGCGACAGCCGGCCGAGGAACTTACGGGCGGTGGCCGTGGGGGCTGGCACGGGGTCGGACCTCCGGGGCGGTTCGGCGGACATGGCGGATCACGTTGCCGACCAGACTTCCCGGCGCACCCAGATTTTCTTGTTCATTTGTTGATGTTCCGCACAGTTGTTGGCGCTCTGCACACTCTACCCAGGTGGGGGCGGGGCACCCGGGTCGGTGGACTCCGGGTGCCCCCACGCGGACAGCGCGTGTATGTGCGGGTCGTGCTCAGTCCTCGCTGGTCGCCGACGGCAGCTGGGTCTGGATCAGGTCCATGACCGAGGAGTCGGTGAGCGTGGTGACGTCCCCGAGCGTCCTGTTCTCGGCGACATCGCGCAGCAGGCGCCGCATGATCTTCCCGGAGCGGGTCTTCGGCAGCTCCGCCACCGGGAGGATCCGCTTGGGCTTGGCGATCGGGCCCAGAGCCGTACCGACGTGGTTGCGCAGCTCGGCGACGAGCCCGTCGTCCACGCTCGCCGTGCCGCGCAGGATGACAAAGGCGACGATGGCCTGGCCGGTGGTCTCGTCGGCCGCGCCGACGACGGCGGCCTCCGCGATCTTGGGGTGGGAGACCAGGGCGGACTCGACCTCGGTGGTGGAGATGTTGTGACCCGAGATCAGCATGACGTCGTCCACGCGGCCCAGCAGCCAGATGTCGCCGTCGTCGTCCTTCTTCGCGCCGTCACCGGCGAAGTACTTGCCCTCGAAACGGGACCAGTACGTGTCGATGAACCGCTGGTCGTCGCCCCAGATCGTACGGAGCATGGAGGGCCACGGCTCGGTCAGGACCAGGTAGCCGCCGCCGCCGTCGGGGACCTCGTTGGCGTCGTCGTCCACGACGGTGGCGGAGATGCCGGGCAGGGCGCGCTGGGCGGAGCCCGGCTTCGTCTCGGTGACCCCGGGGAGCGGTGAGATCATCATGGCGCCGGTCTCGGTCTGCCACCAGGTGTCCACGATCGGGGTCGTGCCGGCGCCGATGTGCTCGCGGTACCAGATCCACGCCTCGGGGTTGATCGGCTCACCGACCGAGCCCAGGACCCGCAGACTGCTCAGGTCGAACTTGGCGGGGATGTCGTCGCCCCACTTCATGAACGTACGGATCGCGGTCGGCGCGGTGTAGAGGATCGTCACCCCGTACTTCTGGACGATCTCCCAGAACCGCCCCTGGTGCGGGGTGTCGGGGGTGCCCTCGTACATGACCTGCGTGGCGCCGTTGGCGAGCGGCCCGTACACGATGTACGAGTGGCCCGTCACCCAGCCGATGTCGGCCGTGCACCAGTAGACGTCCGACTCCGGCTTGAGGTCGAAGACGGCGTGGTGGGTGTAGGCCGCCTGGGTGAGGTAGCCGCCGGACGTGTGGAGGATGCCCTTCGGCTTCCCCGTCGTGCCGGACGTGTAGAGGATGAAGAGGGGGTGCTCCGCGCCGAACGCCTGCGGGGTGTGGACCGCGGTCTGGCGGGCGACGATCTCGTGCCACCACACGTCACGGGTGCTGTCGAAGGCGGTGTCCTGCCCCGTACGGCGGACCACCAGTACGTGCTCGACCTGCGGGCACTTCGTGACCGCCTCGTCGATGGCGGGCTTGAGGGCGGTCGGCTTGCCACGGCGGTAGCCACCGTCGGCGGTGATGACGAGCTTGGCGTCCGCGTCCTGGATCCGGGAGGCGACCGCGTCGGCGGAGAAGCCGCCGAAGACGACGGAGTGCGCCGCTCCGATCCGGGCACAGGCGAGCATCGCGACCGCGGCCTCGGGGATCATCGGCAGGTAGATCGCGACCCGGTCGCCGGCCTGAACGCCCAGCTCCGTCAGCGCGTTGGCGGCGCGGGAGACCTCGTCCTGAAGCTCCGTGTAGGTGATCGCGCGGCTGTCGCCCGGTTCGCCCTCGAAGTGGATCGCGACCCGGTCACCGTTGCCGGCTTCCACGTGACGGTCCACGCAGTTGTACGCGACGTTGAGTTCACCGTCGGCGAACCACTTCGCGAAGGGCGGGTTCGACCAGTCCAGCGTCTCGGTCGGCTCGGTGACCCAGGTGAGCCGCCTCGCCTGCTCGGCCCAGAAGCCGAGCCGGTCCGCCTCGGCCTGCTCGTAGGCCTCCGCCGTCACATTGGCGTGCGCGACCAGCTCGGACGGCGGCGCGAACCGCCGCTCCTCCTTGAGCAGATTGGCCAGGCTTTCGTTGCTCACGACATCTCCCTCTCCCGGGCGTCCCCAGGGCGTCCTATGTGTCCCTGGCCTAGCTCATCAGGCGGATGCCCGGGTGACAAGGCCCTTCCGGTAATTGGTTTAGACCTGTGTGGGGTGCGGCTCTTGTGTGTGGGGTGCGGTCTGCGTGTACGTGGGGGATCTTCGCGTACGAGGCGTTCTTCACGTACGCAGGGGCGTGGCCCTCCGCCCCGGGCGGCGGGGAAGAGGGCCACAAGGGGCCACACACTCTCACGGATGGCGGGCGCGGACGGTTCAGGCGCGCGACCCCTCCAGGGCCGTGGGGGCCACGCGGTTGAACACCTCTTCCGAGCCGCCCCCCGAACTCCCCGTCGTACTGCCGTCGGCCAGCAGGTAGGCCTGCGCCTCGCCGACGTGAAAGTACATGCCGTGCAACTCCAGCCTTCCTTCGGCGAGTCCGCGCGCGACCGCGTCATGGGCGCGCAGATGCGCCAGCTGCTGGACCACGTTGGTCAGGCAGAGCTGTTCGGTCGCGTCGGCCGGCAGCCGGCCGGAGATCCTGGCCCAGGAGTGGTGCTTGCTCCTCATCCGTTCCAGGCTCGGCTGTCCGTGCCGCAGCCAGCGCCGGAGGGGGGTACGGGGCTCGCCGTTGACGTCCGGCGTGTTCAACAGGGCCTGCATCGCGCCGCATCCGGAGTGTCCGCAGACGGTGATGGACTGGACCTGGAGGACGTCCACGGCGTACTCGATCGCGGCCGCCACCGAGTCGTCCGCGCCGTGCGCGTCGGCGCCGGGCAGCGGCACGAGGTTGCCGACATTCCGTACGGTGAAGAGGTCGCCCGGGCCGCTGGACGTGATCATGCTGGTGACCAGCCGGGAGTCGGCGCAGGTGAGGAACAGTTGCGACGGCCGCTGCCCCTCCCGGGCGAGCCGCGCCAGCTCGTCCCGGACGCGGGGGGCCGTGTTGCGCTGGAACGAGCTAATGCCGCTGGCGAGTTGACGACTACTGACTCCGCCTCCGACGGGGCGCCGCCCGTCGGGGTGCGGTTCGGTGACGCGGGGGGCCGACTTGTCGATGCTCGAAGTGCTGTTACGGAGCACGGAGGGGCCCGTGGTCGAGGGGGCGGGAGCGGGGGCGGGGGCTGCGGAGGCGGACGCAGGTGAGGGGGCGGGGGCCGACGGGGTGGGAGCGCCGGGGGTGACTGGGCCGGGACCGGGTGACGTCGTGCTGGATGAACCCATGCTGGATGAACCCATGCTGGACGAACCCATGCCGGACGGCCGTGTGTTGGGCGAGCCCGTATCGGACGAACCCGTGCCGGATGGTCGTGTATTCGACGGGCCCGTATCGGATGAAACCGCACCGAACGATCCCGTACCGAAAGAGACCGCGTCGGAGGCGACCGAGCCCGACGGGCTCGCGCCCGACACCTCGGCGAGAGCCGGCTCCGCCGCCGGGTGCTCCCCGCAGTGGTGGTTGCGCCACGGCGTCCACGGACGGCAGCAGGACTGGAGCTCCGTCGTCGGGTCCGCGATCCGCCCGCCGTCCCGGCCGGTGAACTCCGCCGTCCCGCCTTGCGCGAGATGCGAGGTCTGCCAGTCGTGCAGGGCCTCGTACGCCGCGTGGTCCATGAAGGACCCGTCCAGCTCGACCACGCTGTCCGCGCGGTGCGGAACCTCCTGGAGGATCCGGCTGAGCCGCGGCACCGCCAGGAACGTCAACTGGCCGCGGACCCGGATCCGGTGGACCCCGTTCCGCTCGACCACCGTGATCCGTGTCCTGGTCAGCCGGTGCATCGCGACCGCCACCGCGACGGCGATCCCGATCGCCACCCCTTCCAGGACGCCGGTGAACACCACCCCGGCCAGCGTCACCGCGTACACCAGCATCTCGCGGTTCCGCTTCACGCTCCGCAGATGGACGAGATTGACCATCTGGATCCCCACGACCATCACCAGCGCGGCCAGCGCCGCCAGCGGGATCAGGTCGAGCACCGGCACCAGCAGCAGCGCCGCGACCGCGACCCACAGGCCGTGCAGCATCGTCGAATTCCGGCTCACCGCGCCGGCCGCGACATTGGCGGAGCTGCGCACGGCGACGCCGGTGATCGGCAGCCCGCCGAGCGCGCCGGAGAGGATGTTGCCCGAGCCCTGTCCGAACAGCTCGCGGTCGAGCCGGGCGCGGGGGATCCGGACGGAGGGCTCCTTCCGCATGGCCACCAGCTTGTCCACGGCGACGGCGGAGAGCAGCGATTCGACGCTGCCGACCAGGGTGACGGTGAGCACGGCGGCGATCAGCCCGAGCGCCGGACCCTGAGGAAGTTCCGGCAGGGCGTGGTTGCGCCACGAGGGCAGGTCGACGCGCGGGAGGCCCACCCCGAGCACGGCGGCCACCGAGGTCGCCAGGGCCACCGCGGCGAGCGTGGCGGGGACCTTCCGTACGATGCGGCCCCCGCGCCCCGGAATCCGCGGCCAGGTGAGCAGGACCGCGATCGTGAACGCGCTGACCGACACCGCGCCCGGATGCAGGTCCGCCAATTGGGCCGGGAGTCCCTTGACGTTGGCGACCGCGGAGCTCTGCGGGGAGCCGCCCAGCACGATGTGGAGTTGGGAGAGCGCGATCGTGACACCGATGCCGGCGAGCATGCCGTGCACGATCGCCGGGCTGACGGCGAGGGCCGAGCGGGCCACCCGCAACGCCGAGAGGCCGAGTTGGGCGAGGCCGGCGCAGACGGTGATGGCGCAGGTCGTGCGCCAGCCGTACAGCTGGATCAGGTCGGCCGTGACGACGGTGAGCCCGGCGGCGGGGCCGCTCACCTGGAGCGGGGCGCCGCCGAGACGGCCGACGACCAGGCCGCCGACGGCCGCCGCGACCAGGCCGCCCTGGAGCGGCGCGCCGGTGGCGAGTGCGATGCCGAGCGAGAGCGGCAGCGCGATCAGGAAGACGGTGACGGAGGCGGACAGGTCGGCCCCGGCGATCCGGAACCGGAACCGGGATCGGAACGGGGGCCGGGAGCCGGGGGACGGCGGGTCGGTACGGGCGGGCCGGGCGGCGCGAGTGGGTACGCGGGCAGACATGATTCCCGTCTCCTCCGGGGCAGCGCGGTCGCGGAACGTGGGGTCGCGGCCGTGGGTCACGGCGTGCAGCGGGATGCTCAGTGCAACTCTTGGTAAACAGATCGTAATGGAGAGTAAAGACTCAGGCATGACTTTCAGGGCAAATGGGGTAATCAATCACTCGAACTAGCGATTAGTCATTTTGTACGGCTTGTCGTTTCATCTTCCTTTTGTTCGTAGTGCGACGTTGGCGGCGCTCGGCGCCGTGCCGGCACCTCGCCGCTCGGCACTTCGGTACGCGAACCCTGAAGGAAGAGGTGGGCGGATGCTGGCCGCCAGAAAGAGAATCACCTTCGGTGCCGCCGTCACGGCGCTCGCCGTCGGTCTGACCGGCTGTTCCGGCACCGGTGGCCCGGGGAGCGGGCCCGAGGCCGAGAACGGCGCGTACGGCGCCAGGAAGGCGCCCGCGGCGCCCAAGAACGTCGTACGGCTCATCGGTGACGGCTCCACCGCGTACACCGGTGCGCAGCCGCGACTGGCCAAGCCGCAGCGCTTGAAGCCCGGTCAGAAGCCCCCGCAGTTCGTGGTGTTCTCGTGGGACGGGGCGGGCGAGGACAGCCAGCGGCTCTTCTCCCACTTCCGCGAGGTGGGCAAGAAGTACGACGCGACCATGACGTACTTCCTGAGCGGGGTCTATCTCCTCCCCAAGGAGAAGGCCCGGCAGTACGACCCGCCGCAGCACGCGTCCGGCAGCTCGGACATCGGCTTCAACGACACCAAGGGGATCTCGGACACCCTGAAGCAGCTGCGCGGCGCCTGGCGCGACGGCAACGAGATCGGCACACACTTCAACGGCCACTTCTGCGGCAAGGACGGGGGCGTTGGCACCTGGTCGGTCGACGAGTGGAAGAGCGAGATCAGCCAGGCCAAGGCGTTCGTGAAGGGCTGGAAGACCAACGCGGGGCTCGCGACCGAGGCGCCGCTGCCCTTCGACTACGACAAGGAGCTGGTCGGCGGCCGCACGCCCTGCCTGGAGGGGCAGAAGAACATGATGCTGGCCGGGCGGACGATGGGCTTCCGCTACGATTCCAGCGGTGTCGGTAACCAGGTCTGGCCGAAGAAGACCGAGGGCCTCTGGGACCTGCCGCTCCAGCTGGTGCCCGTGCCGGGGCGCGCCTTCGAGACGCTGTCGATGGACTACAACTTCATGTTCAACCAGTCGGGGACGACCAAGGGCGACCCCGCCAAGCACACGTACTGGGGCAACCAGATGCGGGACGGCCTGCTCAAGGCCTTCGACCGGGCGTACGACGGCAACCGCGCCCCGCTGATCATCGGCAACCACTTCGAGTCCTGGAACGGCGGCACGTACATGCGTGCCATCGAGGAGACGATCAAGACGGTCTGCGTCCAGCGGGACGTGCGCTGCGTGTCGTTCCGTCAGCTGGCGGACTGGCTCGACGTACAGGACCCGCAGACCCTGGAAAAGCTGCGCGGCCTCGCCGTCGGCCAGGCCCCGAAGGGCGGCTGGGCCCCGTACATGACGGACCCGACCGCCCTCACTACATCCCGGGCCCCTGCCCCTGCGGGCCCCGAACAGAAGAACTGACCGACCCGACCGAACGTCAGCCCGGTTGGGGCACGGCAGAGGTTCAGCCCGGCTGAGGCACGGCCGAGGCTTCGCTGAGGATGAAGGCGGGGTCGACCTGGGAAGCCAGGTCGACCCCCGTCTTCGCGTTGCCCCAGCTCTCCGCGTTCCTGAGGTGGAAGTGGACCATCTGCCGGGTGTACCGCTCCCAGTCGCGGTTCTCGTACGAGTCCTCCGCCGCGTCCTGGAGGGTCTGGAGCGCGCAGCGGTTGTCCGCCTCCAGCAGTTCGAAGCGGGGCGGGCGGCCCTTCTCCATCGCCCGGACCCAGTTGGAGTGACCCACGGTGACGAGCAGGTCCTCGCCCACCTCCTGGCGGAGGAAGTCCAGGTCGTCCTCCCCCTGCACCTTGTTGCCGACGACCTTCAGCGAGACGCCGAAGTCCCGCGCGTACTCCTTGTACTGGCGGTAGACGGAGACACCCTTGCAGGTCGGCTCGGCCACCAGGAACGTCATGTCGAACCGCGTGAACATCCCCGACGCGAAGGAGTCGGAACCGGCCGTCATGTCGACGACGACATACTCGTCCGCCCCGTCGACCAGGTGATTCAGGCACAGCTCGACCGCGCCGACCTTGGAGTGGTAGCAGGCCACCCCGAGGTCGGACTCCGTGAAGGGCCCCGTGGCCATCAGCCGGATCTCCCCGTCGTCCAGCCGGACGGTCCGCGCGCACGCGTCGTACACCGGGTTGTCCTCGTTCACCCGGAGCAACCGCGACCCCTCGCCCGGCGGCGTCGTCTTGATCATCGCCTCGGCGGAAGCGATCCGCGGGTTGCTGCCGCGCAGATAGTCCTTGATCAGCGGCAGGTGCGCGCCGAGCGCGGGCAGCGCGGCCGCCTCCTCGTCCGTGAGGCCGAGCGCGGCCCCCAGATGCTGGTTGATGTCGGCGTCCACCGCGACGACGGGAGCCTCATTGGCGGTCAGATGGCGGATGAAGAGCGAGGACAGCGTGGTCTTGCCGCTGCCGCCCTTACCCACGAAAGCGATCTTCATGTTCACGTAGGTTAGCGGCTCACCGTGTTCGCCGGTCACATTCAGTGAAGAAGACCACTCCAAGGTGGGGCGCCCGCCGCGGGCGCGTAGCCTTGCTACTTATGAGTACGACTTCCTCTGACGCCTCTTCCGCTCCGCGGCCGGAGGAACCCCTGCTCGCACTGGCCTCCCTGCCGGGCGTCCCCGACGCGGTGGATTCCGTACGCAGGGCGGTCGACCGCGTCTACAGCCACCGGGTGATGCGCCGCCGGAGCAACGAGGTCACCTCGGAGGCGGCCCTGCGCGCGGCGCGCGGTTCCGCCGCGCTGTCGGGCGCCGACTGGGCACTGGAAGAGGTACGCAGGCGCAGCGACTTCGGCGCCGACGACGAGGCTCGTACAGTCGGCGCCGCACTGCGCCTGACCGCCGAGGCCGGCCAACTCCTTTCCATCTGGGACCAGTCACCGGTACGGGTGCTGGCCCGGCTGCATCTGGTGGCGGCGGGCGGCGCGGGCCCGGACGACGACACGGTCGGACGGCCCCGGCTGGCCGGCGAACGTGTGACGGAGACGCCCGGCGCCGATGCCACGGGACCGCTGACCGAGGCGCCGCTGCCCGGCGCCGACGAGGTGGCGGGGCGGTTGGAGGGGCTGTCGGCCCTGGTCGTGGCGGGGAGTTCGGCGCCGGCGCTGGTGACGGCCGCGGTGGTGCACGGCGAACTCCTGGCGCTGCGCCCGTTCGGCTCGTACAACGGCCTGGTGGCGCGCGCCGCCGAACGCATCGTGCTGACCGGCAGCGGGCTGGACCCCAAGTCGGTCTGCCCGGCGGAGGTCGGCCACGCGGAGCTGGGCCGTGCCGCGTACGCCGCCGCCTTCGCGGGCTATCTGTCGGGCACCCCGGACGGGATGGTCACGTGGATCGCGCACTGCGGCCGCGCGATCGAACTGGGGGTACGGGAGTCCACGGCGGTGTGCGAGGCACTCCAGCGCGGCGCGGCTTGAACTCGGGCACGTTCTGTATCTCTCCCGATCTCTCACGCCCCGGACGCGCCGCCTGAACCTGCCGCGCCCCTGAATTCGCTCACGCGATTGTGGTGAACGGTGGCCCGGCCCGCATTCCCGCCGTCCGGACGGACCGGACAGAATTGCGGCGGCATCACTTTCGATGCCGCCGCCAACACGTCCGCCGAGTTACCAAGCGTCCTCGATGTAGTGCCCATCAGGTCGGGAACTTCGCCCGTCACCTGGTGCGGCTGGCCCGTAATCGACGGGTCGACGTCGCGTGGGTTCTCGACTTCCGTGCTTCGGTCCGTGGGGCCTCTAGCGTTTCTCAGGTGATCCTCTCGGATGTCCTTGGTCTCGCGGGCCGTTGATTCCTTTGTACTCCTCTCCCCAGGGATGCGAAACCCCCGGCCTGACTTCTTTACTTTCACGTTCAAACAGGTGCGAAACGGGCGGCCGGCGATTATGAAACGGGCGGCGAATGACGAGGAAACGGGCGGCGGGTGGTGCGGCGGGCGGTGCGGCGGGTGGTAAGGAAACGAACGGTCGGGCGGGGTGAAGTGGTCACGCGGGTGCCGTCGCCCGGCGGCGGCTCGCGTACCAGACGAGTCCCGCCGTGGCCGCCGCCGCACCCACGGCCGCCGCGGCCACCAACGCCGGACGCGCCGGCATCGACAGGGCGGGCAGCCGCCGCTTCAGCCGAACGGGCCTGCTGAAGACCAGGATCGGCCAGTCGCGCGCGATCGCCTCCCGCCGCAGCGCCCGGTCCGGATTGACCGCGTACGGATGGCCGACGGACGAGAGCATCGGTACGTCCGTGATGGAGTCGCTGTACGCGTAGCAGCGCGACAGGTCGTAGCCCTCGGACTCGGCGAGCGCCTTGACCGCCTCGGCCTTGGTCGGCCCGTACGCGTAGTACTCCACCTCGCCGGTGAAGCAGCCGTCGGGGCCGACGGCCATCCTGGTCGCCACCACCCGGTCGGCGCCGAGGAGTTCACCGATCGGCTCGACCACCTCCGCGCCCGAGGTGGAGACGATCACCACGTCCCGGCCGGCGGTGTGGTGGTCCTCGATGAGGGACGCCGCTTCGTCATAGATGATCGGGTCGATGAGATCGTGCAGGGTCTCTGCGACGATCTCCTTGACCTGTGAGACGTTCCAGCCTTTGCAGAGCGCGGAGAGGTACTCGCGCATCCGCTCCATCTGGTCGTGATCGGCGCCTCCGGCGAGGAAGACGAACTGCGCGTAAGCGGTCCGTAGTACCGCCCGGCGGTTGATCAGACCGCCTTGGTAGAAGGGCCTGCTGAAGGTCAACGTCGATGACTTCGCAATGACCGTCTTGTCCAGGTCAAAGAAGGCAGCTGTGCGCGGCAAGGAGCGGATTTCCACGAGGGTGAGCATATGCGCCCACCATTCGGCGTAAGGTCCGGCGCGTGGGTTTGCCTGAGAAGGCCGTCGGGTACACCATGGAAGTCACGGATCGTTCGCGACCGTGCTAACCCGGCCCGACTCCTCCCCCCCCGAGTCTGGCTGTGGGGACGACCCCCGCTCTCCCCCCCGGCGGGGGTCGTCGCATGTCCGGACGCGTTTTCGGCTCTCGAATCCCGTTGTCCCCCCTCTCCTGACCTCTCCCGATCCCTGTCGGCGGTTCGGTGTGCGCGGCGTGTTTCCATTCATACCCCTCACTCTGCGTAGCCGACGCGCTGCGCTGCGGAAGTCACCGGTATGAGCGAGCGGGATATTCACAACCTGTGAGTTGTCCACAGTTTTTGAGCAAGATCCACACGATTTTTCGTTCCCCTGCACGGTGATTCCGACCGCGAAGTTCGCGGAAGCCGGAATCACAGATACCGGATACCTGCGAGACCGCTGAGAAGCGCTCGCAGATCCCGGATCGAGGCAGAGATGAGGGGGCGGAGATCGTGGCGGGATCCATGACATCCGATCGGGCACAGGTCGCCGGAGGGCGGCGGGCGGGACCGCTGATCGTCACCGAGGACGCGGATCTGCTCGACGACCTGCTGCGGCTGTGTGCGGCGGCGGGCGCGGAGCCGCAGGTGCACCACGGGGTGCCGGAGGCGAAGGGGTGCTGGGAGGACGCGCCCATGGTCCTCGTGGGGGACGACGCGGCGGCGCGCTGCCGCGGTGCCACGCGCAGGAGGGGGGTGATGCTGGTCGGGCGCGATCAGGATGATCCTGACGTGTGGCGGCGGGCGGTGGAGATCGGCGCCGACTGTGTTCTGCGGCTTCCTGACGCGGAAGGCTGGCTGGTCGACCGGATCGCGGACGCGGCGGAGGGCGTGGGCCGGCAGGCGCTCACGGTCGGTGTGATCGGCGGGCGTGGGGGCGCGGGGGCCTCGACCCTGGCATGCGCCCTGGCCGTTACCGCGGCCAGGGCCGGGCAGCGCACGATGCTCATCGACGGCGATCCGCTGGGCGGCGGGCTCGACGTGCTGCTCGGCGGAGAGCAGACCGAAGGCCGGCGGTGGCCGGATTTCGCGGCCTCGAAGGGCCGGGTCGCCGGGGGCGCGCTGGAGGAATCGCTGCCCCGGCTGCACGAGTTACGGGTGCTGAGCTGGGATCGCGGTGACGCGGTGGTGGTGCAGCCGGAGGCCATGCGGTCCGTGCTCGCCGCGGCCCGCAGGCGCGGCGGCGTCGTGGTGGTGGACCTCCCGCGCCGGATCGACGAGTCCATGGCGGAGGCCCTGGCCCAGGTGGATCTCGGGCTGCTGGTCGTGCCCGCCGAGCTGCGGGCCGTGGCGGCGGCCGGGCGGGTGGCCTCCATGGTCGGCATGGTCCTCCAGGACCTGCGGGCCGTGGTCCGCGGGCCGTACGCGACGGGTCTGGACGAGCGGTGGATCGCGGGCGCGCTCCGGCTGCCGCTGGTGGGCGAGCTGCCCTGGGAGCCGGGTCTGGCCCAGGCGCAGGACGGCGGGGCGCCGCCGGGATCCAGTGCCCGGGGCCCGCTCGCCGCGTTCTGCACCGCCTTCTGGGAGCGGGCGCTGACCGGCGAGGGGAGTGTGAGCCCGTGACCGGCCGTGCGCGGGACGAGGTCCCGTACCGCGGGACGCCGGCGGGCGGCCTGCTGGACGCCGTGCGGCAGCGGCTGGCGGAGAGCGGGGCCGAACCGACCCCGGCGCGGGTGGCGGCCGCGCTGCGGGCCCAGGGGCGGCTGCTCGGGGACGCGGAAGTGCTGGGCGCGGCGGAGGAGTTGAGGTGTGAGCTGGTGGGCACGGGGCCGCTGGAGCCCCTGCTCGCCGACCCCTCGGTGACGGACGTCCTGGTCTCGGCGCCCGACCGGGTGTGGGTGGACCGGGGAGGCGGGCTGGAACTGACCGGTGTGGCGTTCGCCGACGCCGCTTCCGTACGGAGGCTCGCGCAGCGGCTGGCGGCGGTGGCCGGGCGGCGGCTGGACGACGCGCGGCCCTGGGTGGACGCCCGGCTGCCCGACGGCACACGGATGCACGCGGTGCTGCCACCGGTGGCGGTCGGTTCGCCGTATCTCTCGCTGCGGGTGGTGCGGCCCAAGGCGTTCTCCCTGGGGGAACTGATCGCGGCGGGGACGGTGCCGCCGGGCGGCGACCGGGTGCTGCGCGCGCTGGTGCAGGCGCGGCAGTCCTTCCTGATCAGTGGGGGTACGGGCACGGGAAAGACGACGCTTCTGTCGACGTTGCTCGGCCTGGTCGGTCAGCGGGAGCGGATCGTCCTGGCGGAGGACTCGGCGGAGCTGCGGCCCGACCATCCCCACGTGGTGCGGCTGGAGTCCCGGCCGGCGAATCAGGAGGGCGCGGGCCTGGTGACGCTGGAGGACCTGGTCCGGCAGGCGCTGCGGATGCGGCCCGACCGGCTGGTCGTCGGCGAGGTGAGGGGGCGTGAGGTGACGGATCTTCTGGCCGCGCTCAACACGGGCCATGAGGGCGGCTGCGGCCTGTTGACCGAACTAACTCGGTCATTTTCGCAGGTCAGACAGTGTTTCTGCTAGCTTCCCGGCATGCCTGTTGAACAACGTCCCGGAAGGGACCTGAAGAGCTTCGTGCTGCCCGAGATCGGTCAGTTACTCGAGACCGAAGACCCCTGGGAGCCTGTGCAACTGCTCGACCCACTTGGAAGACTGCTTGAGCCGGCCGCCGTGTACTTCAAGGATCTGATGGCAGCGGATAGTTCGGTGCTGACGCCGCGCTCGTATGGCATGGATCTGCTCCGTTGGTGGCGCTACCTGTGGGCTCTCGAGATCGAGTGGGATCGCGCGACGCGAGAGGACGCTCGGGACTTCATGCTGTGGATGAAACTGGCAGACAAGCCGGTGCGCGTCCACTGGCGGCACCGCGGCAAGGATCCCGCCGAAATTCCCCGCCTTTCTCGACCCGACAAACCAGCACCGGGAACACCGAACTCAGTGACCGGGAAGCCCACTATCGGTACGAAGTACGCGCCAAGGACCCGGGCGCATTGCGAGACGGTGCTGCGATCCTTCTACGACTTCCACCTGGACCGTAACAGCGCATCGCTGCTGGTAAACCCTTTTCCTCTCGTCCGAAACCGGCGTTCAGCACGTGCCAACGCCCACCACAATCCCGAGGACGACCACAAGAAGCAGCGCACCGGCCTTTACCGGCCCAAGATCCCGAAGCGGATCCCGCGTCGCATCCCTGAGGACAAGTACACGGAGGTCTTCGCCGGACTTCGCTCGCACCGGGACCGCGCTCTGCTCGCTTTCTGGGTCGCTACCGGCGCCCGCTCAGAAGAACTTCTTACCGCCACGCAAGGCGGTGCGATCGTAGGCCAGCAGACCATCGGGGTGATCCGGAAAGGCACACGCGACTATCAGGAACTGCCTGCAACTCCGGACGCGTTCGTCTGGCTTCGCCTCTACCAGGAAGCAGCCTGGAAGAAGGGCGTCCCTCGAGGCAGTCGGCAGCCGCTGTGGTGGACCCTGCGCCGCCCCTGGAGGCCTCTCCAATACGACGCGGCCCGAATGATGTTCAACCGCGCCAACGAGCTTCTGAGCTCCAACTGGACGCTTCACGACCTTCGTCACACCGCGACGTTCCTGATGCTCGACGACCCGGACATGCCGCCGGTTTACGTCCAACACATCCTCGGTCACGCGCAGTTGTCGACGCTAGAAATCTACAACCGCCCCGGCCGGGACGACGTTATTGCAGCTGGACTAGCTCACCACGCTCGAGTGGAACAGCGGCGCAAGATTCAGCCGAAGCGGCGGGACCCCGAGTACAACCCTATGTCTCTCAACATCCTTTTCGGGGGCGGGCCTTCATGACGATCGACCTCCTGTTCTCTTCGCCAGTTGCGGCAGGCCCCACGAGCACAAGGCCGCTTCGGGGGCGAGACGCTGCCAACGTCATCCGATCCTTCCCACCCCGACCACGGAACACAGACTGGCCGGCAACCTGTGCGCCTCTCGAGGCAGTCATGGCACGCATTGAGCATCCTCCGTTGAGTCACGACAGGGAGCTCACGCAATACGCCCGAAGAACTGGCTGCCAGCACATGCTGGAGTGGCTTGAGACGCAACCCGGAAACACCTGGCAAGAGCGATGGAACTCAAGCGCGTCCGCTATCTACGCTGGCTGGGCTGAGGCCCCACAGGACTGGCTCAACACCACCGGACGCGCCACCGCTAAAAGGTCCAGCCTGGGCTATCTCGCTGCCGGAATGCTGACGCTGACCTGTGCAGATGTTATCCGTCCCAGCCCTCAGTGGCTCGCGAGCAACTCCTCGAGATACCTACCGGCGGAGATTATTCACACACGTGATCCCGACGGATTCCAGGATCTGCAGGCGTCTATGCCAGAAGCCGAATGGGATTCGAGGGTAGGAAAACGAGCCGTGCATACCCTGGCACGGACCGTCGCCGCTTACGGTGGCCGTCTCAAGGACATCACTGTCGGAGACTTGCTGTCCTTCTATCCTGTGACGGGACGTTCCGCCCACAGTGGCATCCGCCTTGCGTACGTCTGGCTCAGGGACCGAGGTAACTTCCCAGCTCATGCCCCGGGGACGTTCCACCACTTGGGAGTTCGAACTGGGCAGGTCAGCGCGGAAGACCTCGTTGACCGATACGACCTCCAGTGCAAGCCGGTTCGCGATCTGATCGTCGACTACCTCAAAGAACGACAGCCGGCTCTCGACTACAACTCCCTGAAAGGGATGTCGGCCGCTCTCGCAAGACTCTTCTGGGCGGATCTCGAACGGCACCACCCAGGAATCGACAGTCTTCGGCTGTCGCCTGAGGTGGCCGAGGGGTGGAAAGCCCGTATCGCGGTCAAGACCGTTCACCGACGTCAACTCGACGGATCCATCGTGAAGGAATTTGCACCCCGCACGAGCGCGGCGTCTGTGAAGATGCTGGTACGGGCCTTCTACTTGGACATCGCCGCTTGGGCGCTAGAAGAGCCGGAACGTTGGGGTCCCTGGGCGGCTCCGAATCCGATCAGCGAGGCCGACTGCACAGTCAAGAAGGTCGAACGTGAGCAGAAGGCCAGAACCGACCAGCGCACCAGGGAACGACTGCCTGTTCTGCCAGCCCTGGTCCGCACGGCGAACCGGCGCCTCAAGGAGGCCAAGACCCGCCTAGAAGCGGTCGAGGGGGCGTCACTTGGCTCCCAAATCACGGTCTTGGGTGAAACATTCACATTGCCCATGAAAGCGGCGAGAGTCGACGGGAAACCGGACAAGGTCTTCGACACTAACGGCAAGGTCCGTAGTCTTCGCGCTGAGGAAAAGCAAGCGTTCTTCGCCTGGGCGACCATCGAGATCCTGAGGAATACCGGCATCCGCATCGAGGAACTACTAGAACTTGGGCACCACAGCATCATCAGCTACAAGCTGCCCACTACGGGGAATGTTGTTCCCTTGTTGCAGATTGCTCCGTCCAAGACGGATCAGGAGCGACTTCTGCTGATCAACCCGGAACTGGCGGACGTTCTCAGCGCGGTCATTCAGCGGGTCCGCGGGGCAGGTGGAACAATCCCGTCCGTTGGGACTTACGACTCCAACGAGCGGACCTGGAACCCTCCCATGCCGGTCCTCTACCAGTGGCAGGTGTCCGGCGAGAATCGACACATCTCCATCAGCAGCATCCGTCGCGCGCTGAATAACACACTCGCTGCGTCAGGTCTCGTCGACCGTACCGGGCGGCCTCTGCGGTTCCAGCCACATGACTTCCGTCGCATCTTCATCACAGACGCCATCATGAACGGCCTACCGCCCCACATTGCGCAAGTGATCGCAGGGCATCGCAACATCAACACCACCATGGGATATGCCGCGATCTACCCTGCAGAGGCGATCGAGGCGCATCGCGCGTTCATCGCCCGACGCCGCACTTTCAGGCCCGCTGAAGAGTATCGGGCCGTTACTTCAGAGGAATGGGAAGAGTTCCTTGGCCACTTTGAGCAGAGGAAGCTAGCCCTTGGACAATGCGGCCGCGCTTACGGGACGGATTGCGCCCACGAGCACGCATGCGTTCGATGCCCCGTCCTCATCGTCGGTGCGGAAGACCGCGGCCGCCTGGTAGAGATCAGGCAGAACCTCAAGGACCGAATCGTCGAAGCCCAAACTGAAGGCTGGCTCGGTGAAGTTGAAGGGCTATCGGTTAGTCTTGCTGCCGCCGAGGAGAAGATTGCGCAGCTGGACGCGCGATTTGATCGTCAGGAAACGTCTGTTTTCCTCGGGCTCCCGACACTTAGCCAGGTGACTGTCAGAAGCTCTGAACTCATCTGAGGAGAGGCACATCCGTTGATCTCTCCAGTCGCGACTCAGAACGGGGGATCTGCTGGGTAGTCAGTCATGTTAGGCCGAGCGGCATCGGGCAATGGGAGATTCGTTACCACGAACAAGTTCAGGATATCTTCGCGATCCATAAAAAGGATCTGGCTTCGCTTGGAAGCATCCAGCTTGTTACCCAGCCAGTTCCGGGCGGCCTTCGTTATTTCTCCGCCGGCGACAATGAAAGCGTGATCCACGAGGACGCGTTTACCAATTTCGGGATCGAAAATTTCGTGGCCCAGCATCATGAGGGTTTGGTTGTAGATTTCGGCCATGTTGGCGTTACTTCCCCTGGTTACCCCAGAGGCGTCCAGCTTACCTTTCTTCACCTGGAGGCCGAAGTAGAGCACGTGTTGAGTTGGTAACGTGTACCGCATCCACACGTCCTTGCCATACTCGAGCGCTTTGTCCTTGTGGCCCGCAGCAGTCACGCGGTGATATCCGAGCTGGCGAAAAAGCGGGAGGAGGACTTCCTCGATTAGTGCGTCTTCCGATGCGATATCCAGGTACTGTGACAGATTTGCTCGGCGTTCGATTTCTCCCTTCGTGAAAGGGCGATGAGGGTTAGGGGACGGAGTAATGACTGTGTTTGTGTTCAAATTACGCAGGTAGCATTGCTTGTCCTCCGCGTAGAAGGCCTCTATCCCCTCTCGCGCGAGAGCTCGATTCAGATCGGTGAGCGCCTTTCCCCGGTCGTCTCTTTCGTTCGTTGCTTCATCGGGGTCCATGAGGCGGGACATTGCGCGAGCGAAAGTGTCAGGTACCATCTGTGCACTGGAATGGGGTTCGGACAAAATGATTTCCAGTGTCTCCGCCACCCAAATTTTGCGTGTTGACCCGTCATGCTGAAAATCTGTTTCGATATCTGCAAAGAACTCGGTCAAGTACATGCTGCTTCGGTATTTGAAATAATTCTCCTCGTGGCTCCTCCCTTCTGGGGTATTGCCGCAAATCATGTCAGCGAGCTGCATTACTGTTCGTCGTTTGAAGTTCATGCTTCAACTCCGCAAGGTCGCTAGGTATCGTCTGGCGGGCGTGTATGGTCAACGTCCCACCGAGGCGGCAGCGTGATTTACGCAGATTGACCGTTCGTTACCTGAGCACATCCCTCGATGGGGCACGAGCGAGGAGTCTTCCCGCGGCCGACTGGTTTGTGTGCCTCCCAGATGTCGTCCATGTCGAGGATGGGCATGGAATCCCTCATGACCTTAAGCGCGTTATCTGAGAATCGCGGATGCTGTTGAGATCCCATTACGAACACGTAGAAGCATCGCGGATCCTCGTCAATTCCCAGGTGTTGTCGCAGGGCCAACGATTTGGGAGGTGAGATCTTCAGCTTCTGCGCTAGTTCGGTAGCTGACCAGTGGAACTTTTTTTGGAGATCGATTTCGCGAATGGCTGCCGCGTCCGAGGTGTCGTCGGCAAACTTGACCGGTGGCCCCTTTCTGTCAAAGCGGACGGTCAGTGTGGGGCCTTCTCCCGAAAATTCGGTAGAAACTTGCGTAAGGATTGGGAATACGGCATCGCGGGATTTGCCGTCCGCTATCCCTTTTTCGACTCGATCGACGTCCCTCTCGCTTACGCGACTGTCTTCCGAGGCGTGGCCCTCGATCGCCAATAGGGTTCGGATTCTCGCCCGAGCCTCGTTCCGGGCTCGGCGACCCGGCTGCAGCAGGTTCTGGATCTGGCTGAACTCTTGGTCAATCAGAATTTCGAGACCCATCGGAGGCTCAGTGGAAATAGGCAGTACGCGTAGCGGTAGGCTATCCGCCAAGCGCTCGCCGAATACCCTGTTCAGCAGGTCGTCAAAGAGCGTGACGCCGGCGCGGGCATGGACGAACAAGATGGGTTCGCTGACAGAATTGAACCAGTGTTGCTCATCATCGCGGAGAGCGTCGATCGCACGGAGGGTTCCCGCCTCAGGATCAGCGACCTTAATGTTCGGCTGCTGGCGAGATAGCTCAAGGCATTTCTCGAATCCGATCGACCGTCCCAGGCTCTTATCGAAGACCTGCACATCGTTGTGAACGAGAGCTGCCTTGAGGAGCATCTCGAAGGAGTGCTGAAGGCTAAGCAATACGGCTGAGGTACGACCATCGTCGTCTATGGAGTTGAAGGCGACCGTCATTCTCTTGAGTGAAGCGAGAGCCTTTCGCTTCAGCACCCGCGTTGACTGTCTCAAGTCGGCCTCCGATCACATGGCGCTGATCGCATCGAAGCATGAGGGCAGGTCGCGCGTCCATTGGTTCGTTCATTTCTGTACGGTCTGACGTGCGCGGGGCGGAAACCTGGGTCGCGTAGTTCGGAGAAGGGACGGTGCACGCCAATACGGCGGCCGATGTGCCCGCCCGGCTGGAAGCGCTCGGGACGGCGGCGGGGCTGGACCGGGCGGCGCTGCACAGTCAGCTGGCGGCCGCGCTGTCGGTGGTGATCCATCTGGTGCGGGACCGCGACGGGCGGCGGCGGCTCGCGGAGGTGGACGTGCTGGAACGGGACAGCGCGGGGCTCGTGGTGCCGGTGCCCGCGTTGCGGTGGGGCGCGGAGGCGTTCGCGTACGACCGGGGCTGGCCACGGCTGTTGATGCTGATCGGGGGTGCGCTGTGACGACGGTGTCGATGTCGGTGGCGGCATACGCGGCGATGGTCTGCGCGGGGGCGGCGGCCTGGCTGACGGTCGACCGCAACGCGGCGGCGCGACGGGCCACGGTGTTGTTCGTGGACGGCGAGGGCGCGGACGTTGACGGCGTGGACGGTGGCCGTGCGGGGGACGGCCGGCGGGCGGCGGCGTGGCGGCGGTGGCGGGTGGGTGTGGTGCTGTGGGCGCGCCGGCTGGGTGGGGAGTGGCTCTGTCTGCCGGTGGCGGGGGTGTTCGCCGTGCTGGGGGACTCCGTGCTGCCGCTGATCGGGGGCGCGGTCGCGGTGCCGCTCGTGCGGCGGCGGCTGCGGGCCCGGGTGCGGACCAGAGCCGCTGAGCGGCGGGCCGGGGGTGTGGTGGCGCTGTGCGGGGCGGCGGCGGGGGAGCTGAGGTCCGGTGCGCAGCCGGTCCAGGCCCTGCTGGCGGCCGCGGTGGCGACCGGTGGCCTGGGGGATGCCGAGGCCCGGGTGGTGGCCGCCGCGCGGTTCGGCGGGGAGGTGCCCGAGGCGTTGCGGCGGGCCGCGTGTGAGCCCGGGTGCGAGGGGCTGGCCGGGCTCGCGGCCTGCTGGCGGGTGGCCGTGGACGGCGGGGCGGGTCTGGCCGCCGGTCTCGACCGGTTGGAGGCCGCGCTGCGGGCCGAGAGGGAGCAGCGGGAGGGCCTGCGGGCCCAGTTGGCCGGCGCGTGGTCGACGGTCATGGTCCTCGCGCTCCTTCCGGTGCTGGGTCTGGCGATGGGCTGGGCACTCGGGGCGGATCCGTTGCGTGTACTGCTGCACACCCCTGCCGGGCTGGGCTGCTTGGTGGTCGGCGGGTTGTTGGAGGGGGCCGGTCTGTGGTGGGCCGGCCGGATCGTTCGGACGGGGGTGGGGACATGAGCGGGGAGTTGACCCATCGGCTGTGGGTGGTGGGTTGGGTGCTGGCCGCTGTCGGGTGCCTGTTCTCCGCGGTGGTGGCGGTGCGGTACGAGCGGCGGGTGCGCAAGCGGCTCGCGGTGGTCCTGGCGGTGGAGTACGGGCGGCGGCGGCCGTGGCCGGACGCGAGGGCCTGGGCGCGGCGGTGGGGTCCGGTGTTCGCCGCCCTGGTCACCGGCTACGCGCTCGTCGGAGGCGTGACCGGCTGGATCGTGGGGTGCGCGGGGGCGTACGGGGTGCGGCGGTGGCTGCGGAGCCGGGCCCCCGACGACGCCGCCGTCGCCGCCGACAGGGCTGAGGCGGCGCGCCAACTCCCGCTCGCCGCCGACCTGCTGGCGGCCTGTATCGCCGCCGGGGCGGGTCCGCGTGAGGCCGCCGAGGCGGTCGGTGAGTCGCTGGGCGGACCGGTCGGGCACCGGCTGGCCCGGACCGCGGCGGAGCTTCGGCTCGGCGCTGAATCGGCCGCGGCGTGGGGGCGGTTCGGCGCGATACCGGGCGCGGCGGGGCTGGCCAGGTGCCTGGAGCGGGCCGGGGTCAGCGGGGCGCCCGCGGCCGAGCCGGTGGCGCGGCTGGCCGAAGGCCTGCGAGCGGAACGGGCCCGAACGGCGGTGGCCAGGGCCCAGCGGGCGCAGGTGCTGATCACCGCGCCGGTGGGGCTGTGCTTCCTGCCCGCGTTTCTGGCCGTGGGGGTGGCTCCGGTGGTCATCGGTCTGGCGGGCGGCCTGCTGCGCGGCGGGTGAAATCGAGGCCGCCGTCGGCGGCAGCGGGTGTTTTTCGTTCTTCGAATTCATGTTCATTTCACGGATCACAGGAGGTAGTCATGCGGGGGATCGGCATGGGGGTGCGTGCGGGTGTGCGGTGGTTGCGGCTGCGCGGGACGCGGACGGACGCGGGGATGGCGACGACGGAGTTCGCCATGGTGACGCTGGCCGCCGCCGCGCTGGCGGCGGTGCTCTACAAGGTGGTCACCGGCGGACAGGTCTCCGACGCGCTGCGGTCGGTGATCGGGGAGGCGCTCGGTGCGCGGTTCTGACGGTGGGCGCCTGGCGAGGGGCCACCGGCGACCGGTGAGGGCCCACCGGCGGCCGATGGGGCAGGTCCGTCGATCCGAGTCGGCCACCGGGCGATCCACGACGGGGCGACGACGGTTGATGACGGGCGACCGGGGGTCCGTGACGGTGGAGGCGGCGATGGCCGTGCCGGCGCTGGTGGCGTTCACCCTGGCGCTGGTCTGGGCCCTGACGGCGGCCTCCGCGCAGATCCGGTGCGTGGACGCGGCGCGGGCCGGGGCGCGGGCCGCTGCCCGGTCGGAGCCGGAGGCGGAGGCACTGGCGGCGGCCCGCTCGGCCGCTCCGGACGGCGCGCGGATCACGATGGCGCGGTCCGGGGACCTGTGGCGGGTACGGGTGGAGGCGCCGACCCCGGGGCCGGGTGCGCTGGCCCTGACGCTCGGTGCGGAGGCGGTGGCTCCGGCTGAGGACGCCCGGGACGGCGCTGGAGGGCGCCTTGGAGGCCCTGGGACCGTGGGGGTGGCGTCATGAGCGGGGACCGGGGGTCCGCGACGGTCTGGGCGGCGATGGCGACGACGGCGATGTGCGCGGTGTTCGCGGTGGTCCTCGCCCTCGGCCAGGCGGTCGCCGCCCGTCACCGCGCCGGGGGCGCCGCCGACCTGGCGGCCCTCGGCGCGGCCGGGCGGGCGCTCCAGGGCCGGGCCGCCGCCTGCGACCGGGCGGCGGAGGTGGCCGCGGCCCAGGGGGCGGAGCTGGTGCGGTGCGCGCTGACGGGGGAGATCGCGGATGTGAGCGTACGGGCGCGCTTCGGCCCGTATGGCCCGGTGGTCAGGGCCCGGGCGGGGCCACCACCACCGGCGCCGGTCCCTGCTCGGGTCCGGGTCGGGGCTCAGGTTCGGATCGGGGCTCAGGTCCCGACCGGGGCTCAGGTTCCGGCCGGGGGTCGGGATCGGTCCGGGCCGACGGCACGGTCGGCGTGGTGGTGGCAGGCGGCTTGGTTGCCGTCGGCTCCGGTGCCGCTGCCGTCGGCCCGTGCTCCGGCTGCCGTGCCGGTGTCGGGGCCTGGTCCGGCTCGGGCTGCGGGGCCTGTGACCGGTGCGGGGCCTGCGCCGTCGGCTCGTGCTCTGGGTCCCGTGACGCGGCCGGAGGCCGTGTGCTGGGGGCGGCCACTGCCCCGGAGTCCGCCGGGGACCCCTTGAGCAGTTCGGTGAGGAGGCGGACGGCGCCGCGTTTGTGCAGGGGCTCGTTGCCGTTGCCGCACTTCGGGGACTGGACGCAGGAGGGGCAGCCCGCCTCGCACTCGCAGGAGGAGATCGCCTCGCGGGTGGCCGTGAGCCATTCGCGGGCCGTCTGGAACGCCCGCTCGGCGAAGCCCGCGCCGCCGGGATGGCCGTCGTACACGAAGACCGTGGGCAGCAGCGTGTCCGGGTGGAGCGGTACGGACACCCCGCCGATGTCCCAGCGGTCGCAGGTCGCGAAGAGCGGGAGCATCCCGATCGAGGCGTGCTCGGCGGCGTGCAGGGCGCCGGCCAGCTGTTCCGGGTTGACCCGGGCGGCGTCCAGCTGGTCCTCGGTGACCGTCCACCAGACCGCCCGGGTGCGCAGGGTGCGGGGCGGGAGGTCGAGCTTGCTCTCGCCGAGCACCTCGCCCGTGATGAGCCTGCGGCGAAGGAAGGAGACGACCTGGTTGGTGACCTCGACGGAGCCGTAACAAAGGCGTCCGGCGCCCCAGGGGATCTCGGTGTCGGTTTCCAGGACGGAGATGGCGGTGGTGTCGCGGGCGGTCGTGGAGTACGGCGGGCTGGCCTCCTCGACCAGGGCGACCGAGTCCTCCAGGTCGAGCTGTTTCACCAGGTAGGTGCGGCCCTGGTGGAGGTGGACGGCGCCGTCGTGGACGGCGGCGTGCGAGGCGGGCTCGTCGACGGTGCCGAGCAGCCGGCCGGTCGCCGCCTCGACGATCTGGACGGGCCGGCCCCCCTCGCCCCGGATGTCGGCGAGATCGGCGGCGCGCTGCCTGCGGGTCCAGTACCAGCCGGACGCGCGCCGCCGCAGCAGCCCCGCGCTCTCCAGCTGGGGGAGCAGGCCCGCGGCGGCCGGGCCGAAGAGCGGCAGGTCGGCTTCGGTGAGGGGCAGCTCCGCAGCGGCCGCGCACAGGTGGGGGGCGAGGACGTACGGGTTGTCCGGGTCGAGGACGGTCGATTCCACGGGCTGCTGGAACAGCGCCTCGGGGTGGTGGACGAGGAAGGTGTCCAGCGGGTCGTCCCGAGCGACCAGGACGGCCAGCGCCCCCTGCCCGGCGCGTCCCGCGCGCCCCGCCTGCTGCCACAGCGAGGCGCGGGTGCCGGGGTAGCCGGCGATCAGGACGGCCTCCAGGCCGGACACGTCGATGCCGAGTTCCAGGGCGGTGGTGGCCGCGAGGCCGAGGAGTTCGCCGGAGTGCAGGGCCTTCTCCAGGGCGCGGCGTTCCTCGGGCAGGTAGCCGCCCCGGTAGGCGGCGACCCGGCGGACCAGGGAGCGGTCGACCTGGGCCAGCCGTTCCTGGGCGATGACGGAGATGAGCTCGGCGCCGCGCCGGGAGCGTACGAACGCGACCGTACGGACGCCCTGGAGGGTGAGGTCGGTGAGGAGCTCGGCCGTCTCGGCGGTGGCGGTACGGCGGACGGGGGCGCCCTTCTCGCCGTGGAGGTCGGTGAGCGGGGGTTCCCAGAGGGCGAAGACCAGCTCGCCGCGCGGGGAGGCGTCGTCGGCGACCTCGTGGACGGGCAGGCCGGTGAGCCGGCCGGCGGCCAGGGCGGGCCGCGCCGCGGTGGCGGAGGCCAGGAGGAAGACGGGGTCCGCCCCGTAGCGGGCGCAGACGCGGCGCAGCCGGCGCAGCACCTGGGCCACGTGGGAGCCGAAGACGCCGCGGTAGGTGTGGCACTCGTCGATCACGACATAGCGCAGGGAGCGCAGGAAGGAGGCCCAGCGGGGGTGGGACGGGAGTATGCCCCGGTGCAGCATGTCCGGATTGGTCAGGACGTAGTTGGCGTACTGCCTGACCCATTCGCGTTCCTCGACGGGTGTGTCCCCGTCGTAGACGGCGGGGCGTACGCGGGTGCCCAGCGGGGCGGCGAGTGCCTTCACGGAGCGCCGCTGGTCGGCGGCCAGGGCCTTCGTGGGGGCCAGGTAGAGGGCGGTCGCGCCACGCCCGTTGGGAGCCTCGGAGCCGTCCAGGAGGGTGCTCAGCACGGGAGCGAGGTAGGCGAGGGACTTGCCGGAGGCGGTGCCGGTGGCGATCACGACGGATTCGCCGTCCAGGGCGTGCTCGGCGGCGGTCGCCTGGTGGACCCACGGATGATCGATCCCGGCCCGCTGGATCGCGTCGATCACCTCCGCGCGGATGCGATCAGGCCAGACCGCATGACGACCCGCCCTCGGGGGCAGGTGCTCCGTATGGGTGATGCGCGCAGCACGGCCCGCCCCCGCGGCGAGCCGGTCGAGGACCGTACCGGGGGAGGGGCGGCTTTCCCCGCTCGCGGCGGGTCCTTGGGGGCGGTGATTCCTGGCCATCGGCATCGAGTGTGTCACTGGCATGACGGACAATGGTCCCAAGGCGTCGTGCATGGCTGCTGGTAAGTGATTGAATGCCATCGCGGCTGGCGATACGTCCCCTGGCTCCGTCGGGGAGACCCGAGGGGCGACCGCTCGATAGCAAGGTGCTGGAGGATCCGTGGACCTGTCTCTGTCGACTCGCAATGTGTCCGGCCCTGGTGGCGACCGTACGGTCGTCGAGGTCGGTGGCGAGATTGATGTGTATACCGCGCCCAAGCTGCGCGAGCAGTTGGTCGAGTTGGTGAACGACGGCAGCTACCACCTGGTTGTCGATATGGAAGGCGTGGACTTCCTTGACTCCACCGGTCTCGGCGTGCTCGTGGGCGGACTCAAGCGGGTGCGTGCGCATGAAGGCTCGCTGCGCCTGGTCTGCAACCAGGAGCGCATTCTCAAGATCTTCCGGATCACCGGTCTGACCAAGGTGTTCCCCATCCACACCACGGTCGACGAGGCCGTGGCGGCCACCGACTGAGGTCGGTCGTCACCTTCCGGAGGAAGGACGGTGGGCTCCGGGCCGTGTGCCCGGGCGCCCGCGTCCTGTGAGTCTGCACGCTCGTACGTTCGAGGGGGATCGCATGGCCACCGTTGAACTCCGCTTCAGCGCCCAGCCCGAACATGTCAGGACGGCCCGTCTGGTGGCGGCCGCCGTGGCGCGCCGGGCCGGCGTCGATGAAGCTGTGTTGGACGAGGTCAGACTCGCGGTCGGTGAGGCATGCAGCCGGGCGGTCGGGCTGCATCGCAGTCACGGCATCACCGCCCCGGTGCGAGTTGTCCTGATCGAGGAGGAGAAGAGTTTCTCCATCGAGGTCGGCGACGAGGTGCCGAGCACGGGCAGCGCCGCCACCGAAGCCCCGGAGGCGAGCGGTGGAGCGCCGGCGGGCGATCTCTACGACCATGACGCCGACGGTGAGGACGAGATGGGACTCGCGGTCATCAGCGGGCTCGTCGACGACGTCGAAGTCACCTCGGACGACGACGGTGGTGTCATCCGGATGACCTGGCCGACGGCCCACGCCGTGGCGCTGCCATGAATTCTTGATTCCCTTCAAGAAAGGCCCTGCCGAGCAGGGCTCTTCTTGTTTCCCGGGGCGTTGCCCGCCGCGTTGCCCATCGCCCCAGGCACAGAAGGGCGGGGAGGGTGAGGTGTCTCTCCCCTGGTCCTGGTGCAAATGGCTCCAATGCGATATGAACCGGACGTCCGGCGCGCGGATGTAGCCCACATGGCGTGTATGTTCCGGGGCCGAGAGCCTTGGAAGGGACCAAACCGGTGAACAAGAAGCTTGTGGCCGCGCTGTCCGGCGGTGCGGCACTGCTCATGGCGCTGACCGGCTGCAGCAGCGGCGACGACAGCGACAACAAGGTGAACGACTGGGCGAAGCAGGTCTGCGACCAGGTACAGCCACAGCTGAAGAAGATCGCGGACGCCAACGTCTCCATCCAGCAGGTGACCTCGGACAGCAGCAAGCCGGCCGACGTCCAGAAGACGGACTCGGCGGCCTTCCAGTCCATCTCGGACGCCTACAAGGCCCTGGGATCCGCCGTGAACGGCGCGGGCGCCCCGCCCGTCAAGGACGGCGAGACGACCCAGCAGGAAGCCGTCAAGGAACTCAACGCCACCTCGGCGGCCTACGCGGGCCTCAAGCAGAAGGTCGACGCGCTCGACACCAAGGACCAGGCGAAGTTCGCCGACGGCCTGACCGGCGTCGCCGACGAGCTCGACAAGCTCAGCAAGAGCGGGGACGACGCGCTCCAGAAGCTCCAGTCCGGCGAGGTCGGCAAGGCCATGGCGAAGCAGCCCGGCTGCCAGAAGCCCTCCCCGTCCGCCTCGGACGCCGCGAGCCCGTCCGCGGAGTCGTAACCCGTCTGCGGACTCGTGACCCCGTCCGCAGACCGGTATGGACGGGAAAGACGTGTGACACCGCGGCCCGTCGCCCCTTCCGGGCGGCGGGCCGCAGGCCGCTGTCAGTGACAACCGCCACAATGGAGGCGTGAGTACGACCAGCCTTCCCTCGCCCGACCACTCGTCCCGACTCCGTGAGGTCCTCCTCGCCGCGGACTTCACCGCCGACGGTCTGCTCGACCTGCTCGGCGCCCCGGCCTACACCGCGCTCGCCCGCAGCGAGACCGTTCCCGCCCTGCGCGCCACCCAGGGCCACACCGCGCTCGAATCGCTCGTACGGCTCTTCCTGCTCCAGCGCCCTGTCGCCCGGGAGCACGCGGAGCGCGCCCTGGCGCTCCCCGAGGCGCTGGCCGGCGGCTGGATCGCCGAGGACGGGGACGAGATCCGCGCCACGGTCGACGTACGGCCGTACGGCGGCCCCGAGGGGCAGGACTGGTTCATCGTCTCCGACCTCGGCTGCGCCGTCGGTGGCGCCGGAGGCGTGGGGGACCACGACGAAGGAGTCGTGCTCGGCGTCGGCGGGGCCTCGACGACCTTGGCCGGAATCACCGTACGGACCCCGGTGGAGAGCGCCCTCGACCTCGGCACGGGCTCCGGCATCCAGGCGCTGCACGCGAGCCGGCACGCCACACGCGTGACGGCCACCGACCTCAACCCGCGCGCCCTCGCCTTCACCCGCCTGACCCTGGCGCTCTCCGGGGCGCCCGAGGCCGACCTGCGCGAGGGATCCCTGTTCGAGCCGGTCGCGGACGAGACGTACGACCTCATCGTGTCGAATCCCCCCTTCGTGATCTCGCCCGGCGCCCGGCTCACCTACCGGGACGGCGGCATGGCGGGCGACGACCTGTGCCGGACGCTGGTGTCGCAGGCGGGGGACCGGTTGAACCTGGGCGGGTACGCGCAGTTTCTCGCCAACTGGGAGCACGTGGAGGGGGAGGAGTGGCAGGAGCGGCTGCGCTCCTGGGTGCCACGCGGCTGCGACGCGTGGATCGTCCAGCGGGAGGTCCAGGACATCACGCAGTACGCGGAGTTGTGGCTGCGCGACAGCGGCGACCACCGGAGCGACCCGGAGGCGTACGCGGAGCGGTACGGGGCGTGGCTGGACGAGTTCGAGTCCCGTAAGACCAAGGCGGTCGGCTTCGGCTGGATCACGCTCAGGAAGTCCGGCGCCGAGCAGCCGTCGGTCGTCGCGGAGGAGTGGCCGCACTCGGTGGAGCAGCCGCTCGGCGACGCCGTACAGGCGCACTTCGAGCGGCAGGACTACCTGCGGGCGCACGACGACGCGGCGCTGCTCGCCGACCACTTCGTGCTGGCGACCGAGGTGGTCCAGGAGCAGGTCGGGCTGCCGGGCGCGGAGGACCCCGAGCATGTGGTGCTGCGCCAGCACCGCGGGATGCGGCGGGCGACGAAGGTCGACACGGTCGGGGCGGGCTTCGCCGGGGTCTGTGACGGGACGCTGAGCGCCGGCCGGATCCTGGACGCCATCGCGCAGGTCATGGGCGAGGACCCGGTGCTGCTCCGGGACCGTACGCCGGGGTCGATCCGGCTGCTGGTGGAGGAGGGCTTCCTGGAGCCGGCTTCCGGGGAACCGGCTTCCGGGTGAACCCGCGCGTGGCGTTCACCCGAAATTCGTACTCCTGACGTCCCGGGGTGCCAGCCTCGGGCTCCTGGGTCCCGGCGGTCCGGAACGGGCGCCGGGTACGACGGAGTGAACGGGGTGCGGGCATGGAGAGCGGACCGGCGATCTTCGCGGGGACGGCCTTCGCGCTGTTCGGCGCCGCGCTGCTGCTGTGGACCGGGGTGCGGGTCCTGCACCGCGTGCCGGTGGCCCACGGGGTCGGTGCCGCGGCCTCCATCACGGTCGCGACACTCTCGGGCGTGGTCTTTCTCGCGCTCGGCGTCTGGTGTTTCGGTCGTATCTGAGCCCCTCCGATCCCCGCGTCCGAGCCCCTCGCCGATTCCCGCGCCTGATTCCCGCGTCCGGTCCGTGCGCTCCGATCCGGTCCTCGATCTGAGATCCGAGATCTGATCGTCGATCTGAGCCTTGCTTTCGAGCCTTGCTTTCCGATCCAGGACCGGAATCTTCCGTCCATGATCGACAGGCACCTCCGCACAGCGCCCCGAACCCGCCGGACCTGCGCAGGACCCTCCCTGTACCTCCGGCGCACTACCCCTCTCCCGGGCCGCCCCGGAACCACCGGGGAAGTGCTCCGACGCGACGGGCCCGGGGGTCCGGGCGGCAGGAATGCCCGGAGTCGGGTTACCGTTCGAGTGGCCGTTGCGGTCTTTTGCCGTTTGACACGGGGGCGGGTTGTACCGTCACACTCCGCAGCGAAGCAGCGTCACCGCTGGGCCGTACCGGTCCCGCCGTGCCGTTCTGCCGTACTGGCGTACGGGCCCACCGAGTGTCGATCCGGAGAGAAGAGCGAAGTTGTCCCCGACCAGCGAAGCCGCACACGGCGGCCGCCGACTTGTCATCGTCGAGTCGCCTGCCAAGGCGAAGACGATCAAGGGCTACCTCGGCCCCGGCTATGTCGTCGAGGCGAGCGTCGGTCACATCCGCGACCTCCCGAACGGTGCCGCCGAGGTGCCGGAGAAGTACACGGGCGAGGTACGGCGTCTCGGCGTCGACGTGGACAACGACTTCCAGCCGATCTACGTGGTCAACGCCGACAAGAAGGCGCAGGTCAGAAAGCTCAAGGAGCTGCTGGCCGAGTCCGACGAGCTCTACCTCGCCACTGATGAGGACCGCGAGGGCGAGGCCATCGCGTGGCACCTCCAGGAAGTCCTCAAGCCCAAGGTCCCCGTCCACCGGATGGTCTTCCACGAGATCACCAAGGACGCGATCAGGGCCGCCGTCGCCAACCCGCGCGAGCTGAACACGCGCATGGTCGACGCCCAGGAGACACGCCGGATC
The DNA here is from genome assembly GCF_044744165.1 of Streptomyces sp. NPDC087420. Lineage (NCBI taxonomy): Bacteria > Bacillati > Actinomycetota > Actinomycetes > Kitasatosporales > Streptomycetaceae > Streptomyces > Streptomyces sp. NPDC087420. The sequence goes on along the minus strand of NZ_JBIUXU010000013.1, from coordinate 137,004 downwards.
CTCGACCGGCTGTACGGCTACGAGGTCTCGCCGGTCCTGTGGAAGAAGGTCATGCGGGGCCTGTCCGCCGGCCGCGTGCAGTCCGTCGCCACCCGCCTCGTCGTCGAGCGCGAACGCGAGCGCATCGCGTTCCGCTCCGCCGAGTACTGGGACCTGACCGGCACGTTTTCCACCGGCCGCGCCGGTGACGCCTCCGACCCGTCCTCGCTGATCGCCCGGCTCAACGCGATCGACGGCAAGCGGGTCGCCCAGGGCCGTGACTTCGGTTCCGACGGCCGCATCAAGTCCGACCAGACGCTCCACCTGGACGAGGCGAACGCGCGCGCCCTGGCCGCCGCGCTGGAGAACGCCTCGTTCTCGGTGCGGTCCGTCGAGTCGAAGCCGTACCGCCGCTCCCCGTACGCCCCCTTCCGTACGACGACGCTCCAGCAGGAGGCCTCGCGCAAGCTGGGCTTCGGGGCCAAGTCCACGATGCAGGTCGCGCAGAAGCTGTACGAGAACGGCTTCATCACCTATATGCGTACGGACTCCACGACGCTCTCCGACACCGCGATCTCGGCGGCCCGCGCGCAGGTCACGCAGCTCTACGGGGCGAACTACCTGCCGGACAAGCCGCGCACGTACGCCGGCAAGGTCAAGAACGCGCAGGAGGCGCACGAGGCGATCCGGCCTTCGGGTGATCGTTTCCGCACCCCCGCCGAGACGGGTCTGTCCGGCGACCAGTTCCGCCTCTACGAGCTGATCTGGAAGCGGACCGTCGCCTCCCAGATGAAGGACGCGGTCGGCAACAGCGTCACCGTCAAGATCGTCGGCTCCGCCTCCGACGGCCGCGAGGCGGAATTCTCCGCGTCCGGCAAGACGATCACCTTCCACGGCTTCATGAAGGCGTACGTCGAAGGCGCGGACGACCCGAACGCCGAGCTGGACGACCGCGAGCGCCGGCTGCCGCAGGTCGCCGAGGGTGACGCGCTCTCCGCCGAGGAGCTGTCGGTCGACGGCCACGCCACCAAGCCCCCGGCCCGCTACACCGAGGCGTCGCTGGTCAAGGAGCTGGAAGAGCGCGAGATCGGCCGCCCGTCCACGTACGCCTCGATCATCGGGACGATCCTCGACCGCGGTTACGTGTTCAAGAAGGGCACGGCGCTCGTCCCGTCCTTCCTCTCCTTCGCCGTGGTCAACCTGCTGGAGACGCACTTCGGCCGGCTGGTCGACTACGACTTCACGGCCCGCATGGAGGACGACCTCGACCGCATCGCGCGGGGCGAGGCGCACTCCGTGCCGTGGCTCAAGCGCTTCTACTTCGGTGAGGGCGGGGACGGCGAGGACGTCGGCGCCGCCTCGGCCGCGGGCAACGGCGACGGGGACCACCTCGGCGGCCTCAAGGAACTGGTCACGGACCTCGGCGCCATCGACGCCCGGGAGATCTCCTCGTTCCCCGTAGGCGACGGCATCATGCTGCGCGTCGGCCGGTACGGGCCGTACGTGGAGCGCGGCGAGAAGGACGAAGAGGGCCACCAGCGCGCCGACGTGCCGGAGGAGATGGCACCGGACGAGCTGACGGTCGAGTACGCGGAGGAGCTGCTGGCCAAGCCGAGCGGCGACTTCGAGCTGGGCGCGGACCCGGTGACGGGGAACCAGATCGTGGCGAAGGACGGCCGGTACGGCCCGTACGTCACCGAGATCCTCCCGGAGAACACCCCGAAGACGGGCAAGAACGCGGTCAAGCCGCGTACCGCCTCCCTCTTCAAGTCGATGTCCTTGGACACGGTCACCATCGACGACGCCCTCAAGCTGATGTCGCTGCCGCGTGTGGTGGGGACGGACGCCGAGGGGGTCGAGATCACGGCGCAGAACGGCCGGTACGGCCCGTATCTTAAGAAGGGCACCGATTCGCGGTCCTTGGAGACCGAGAACCAGCTTTTCGACATCACGCTGGACGAGGCGCTGGCGATCTACGCGCAGCCGAAGCAGCGGGGCCGCGCCGCGGCCAAGCCGCCGCTCAAGGAGCTGGGTACGGACCCGGTGAGCGAGCGGCCCGTGGTCGTGAAGGACGGCCGTTTCGGGCCGTACGTCACCGACGGCGAGACCAACGCGACCCTGCGGACGGACGACAGCGTCGAGGCGATCACCCCGGAGCGGGGTTACGAACTGCTCGCGGAGAAGCGCGCCAAGTCGCCGGCGAAGAAGACGGCGAAGAAGGCTCCCGCGAAGCGGGCCCCGGCCAAGAAGGCGACGACGGCGAAGAAGGCCGTCGCGAAGAAGACCACGGCGACGGCCGCCAAGAAGACGACGGCGAAGAAGACGAGCGGGACGACCAAGGCGACCGCGGCGAAGAAGTCGACCGCATCGGCGTCGAGGTCGGCGAAAGCAGACGAGTAAGACGGAGTAAGACGAGTTAAGACGAGTAGAACGAATAAGAGCCGGCGAATAAAAGCGGACGAATAGGCGGGTCGGGGAGGGCAACAGGGCGGCAACCGGGCGGTAATCACCACACCGGGACCACCCGCTCCGCACCGGCCGCACGGACTGTCACCGGCTGCGGATAGGCTGGGCGGATGACGCGAGCCGAGCAGCCAACGGTCGTGAGCCCCACCTCCGACTCCGACGCACTTGCCGCAGACTCACGAGAGCGCGCCGTACGATCACTGCTGCGCCTCCCACCGCTGCGGCGGCTGTGGGGCGCCCAGCTCATCGGCGGTGTGGGCGACGCGCTCGCCGTTCTCGTGCTTCTGCTCCTGTCGTTGCAAGCGGCGATCTCCGAGGGCTCGTTCGGCGCGGGATACCGGGGGGCGGCGTTCGCCGTCGCGGCGGTGTTCGGGGCGCGGGTCGTGGCCACGGTGCTGTTCGGGGTGGTGCTTCTGGGACCGCTGACGGCGTTGGTGACGCCGGGCAATCGTCCCAGGGCAGCTGCCGGTGCCGCTTCCGGAGCGGGGGAGAGCGGTGGGACCGGGGCTTCGGCCGTCGGGGCCGACGGCCGTCCCCTGCCGGGCGCCACCTCCGGCAAGCGCGCCAAGCCGCGCAAGCCGCCGCGGGAGGGCGGGCCGCTCGACCGTCGCTGGACGATGATCGGCGCGGACGTCGTACGCCTCGCGCTCCTGATCATCGCGCCGCTGTGGATCGACTGGACCCCCGACCGCGCCCTGCCCATCCTGCTCAGCACGGTCTTCGTGGCCGGGGTCGCCGAGCGTTTCTGGACGGTCGCCAAGGAGAGCGCGGCTCCCGCCCTGCTCCCGGCGCCTCCGTTGGAGGGCGCGGCGGTCCGCCCGCTGCCCGACCACTTCGACGCCCTGCACCGCCTCTCGCTGCGTACGGCGTTCCTCGCCGTGCCCGCGGCGGCGGCCGTGCTGCTCGTGGCCACGCTGATCGGCAATCTGCTCGGTACGGGCATCGACTGGTTCTCGCTGCACCAGGCGGCCCTTGGGTCGTACGTGGCGGCGGGGCTCTTCGCCGCCTCCGTGTCGACGCTCTACTTCATCGAGCTGCCCGACGGGCGTACGCCCCGGCCGCGCTCCCCGCTGGCGGGGCTGCGGCGGCCGTCGGCTTCCGTTTCCGGCTCCTCTTCGGCGTCCGGCTCTTCTTCGGCTTCTGGTTCGGCTTCCGCCTCTGGTTCCGGCTCCGGCTCTGGTTCCGGCGCGGGCAAGGGGCGTACGGGCGGCGTGCCGCTGTTCGTCCTGGCCTGCTCCGCCGTGGCCGGCGCCGTCGCGGCGGCCGTGTCCGTGTCCGTCCTGCACGCCAAGGACCTCGGCGGCGGCCCCGTCGCGTTCGCGCTGCTCGTCCTCTTCCTGACCGGTGGTACCGGGCTCGGCATCCGGGGCGCGGCCAAGGTGCTGCCCTCCCTGTCCCGCCGCCGCCTGCTCCCGCTGGCGATCGCGCTCACCGGTATCGCCCTGCTCGCCATGGGCCTCGTACCGGACACGGCGACCGTGCTGTTCCTCGCGCTGTTCACCGGCTTCGCCGCCGGTGTCGCGGCGAATACCGGACACACGCTCATCGACCTGGAGACCGAGGAATCGCTCCGTACGCGCGTGACGGAGCACCTCCACGCGGTGGTACGGCTCTTCGTGGCGGCCGGCGTGGTGATCGCGCCCCTGCTCGCCGCCGCCATCGGCCCGCACCGCCTCGCCAACGAGGACTTCGTCTTCGCGCACGGGGGCGCTGCCTTCACGCTCATGCTGGTCGGCGCGCTGCTGCTGCCCGTCGCGGCGGTGGTGCTCGCCAAGACCGACGACCGCGCCGGAGTGCCGCTGCGCAGGGACCTGAGGGACGCGGTGCGGGGCGGCGCCGACCCGGCGCAGGCCCCGGCCGCGTCGGGCTTCTTCCTGGCGGTGGAGGGCGGTGACGGCGCCGGCAAGTCCACGCAGGTGGAGGCGCTGGCGGAGTGGATCCGCGGCAAGGGACACGAAGTGGTCGTCACACGCGAGCCCGGCGCCACGCCGGTCGGCAAGCGGCTGCGTTCGATCCTGCTCGACGTGTCGAGCGCCGGTCTGTCGAACCGCGCGGAGGCGCTGCTGTACGCGGCCGACCGCGCCGAGCACGTTGATTCGGTCGTCCGTCCCGCCCTGGAGCGCGGTGCGATCGTCATCTCGGACCGCTACATCGACTCGTCCGTCGCGTACCAGGGCGCGGGCCGTGACCTCTCGCCGACCGAGATCGCGCGGATCTCGCGCTGGGCGACGGACGGTCTCGTACCGCACCTGACGGTGCTGCTCGACGTCTCCCCGGAGACGGCGCGTGAACGCTTCACGGAGGCGCCGGACCGGCTGGAGTCGGAGCCCGCCGAGTTCCACCAGCGCGTACGGTCCGGCTTCCTGACGCTCGCGGCGGCCGACCCCGCCCGGTACCTGGTCGTGGACGCGGGACAGGATCCCGCCGCCGTCACCACGGTCGTACGGCACCGGCTCGACCAGATGCTGCCGCTGTCCGAGGCCGAGGTGAAGGCCCGGGAGGACGCGCGGCGGGCCGCCATCGAGGAGGCCAGGCGCCGGGCCGAGGAAGAGGCGGCGCGCAAGGCGGAGGAGGAGCGGCTGGAGCGCGAGCGCCAGGCGCAGCTGGCCAAGCTCCGCGCCGAGGAGGAGGAGCGCAAGCGCCGTGAGCTGGAGGAGGCGCGGCAGCGCGAGGCCGAACGGCAGGCGGAGGAGGCCAGGCAGCGCGCCGAGGAGGAGCGCCGGCTGGCCGAGGAGGAGCGCAGGCGCCGGGAGGCCGAGCAGCAGGCGCACGAGGCGGAGCAGGCGCGTCTGAGGAGGCAGGCCGAGGACGAGGCCAGGCTCCGCGCCGAGGCGGAGGAGCGGCGCCGGGAGAAGCAGCGCAAGGCGGAGGAGGCGCTGCTGAGGGCCGAGGAGGCGCGGCGGCTCGCGGAGGAGTCCGCGGCTGCCGCTGCGGCGGCTTCGGCCAGGGTGGCGGAGGCCGAGGCGGCTGCGGGGCGGGCCGCTGCGGAGAAGGCGGCGGCTGAACGGGCCGCTGTGGAAAGGGCCGCTGCGGAGAGGGCTGCCGCCGAGCGGGCCGCCGCGGAGCGGGCTGTCGCTGAACGGGCCGCCGCTGAGCGGGTTGTCGCGGAGAGGGCCGCTGCTGAGGAGGCGGCGCGTCAGGGTGCTGCCCGGGAGGCGGCTGCTGCCCGGGAGGCGGCCGAGGCCGCCGACGAGGCTGCCGCACAGGCGTCTGCTCACGCTTCTGTAGAGGCTGCACGGCCTGCGCCGCCGGCGTATCCGCCGCACGAGACCACGGTTCAGACGCCGCTTGCGCCCGGCTCGCGCTTCCTGAAGAAGCCGGAGTTCGCTCCGGACGAGGTGACGCGGGAGGTCCCGGCGGTACGTCCGGAGCCGGAGGACGAGCGGCCGGCGGCGGGCTCCGACGCCGAGGAGACGGCGGTCATCCCGCAGGTCCAGGAACCGGCGGGAGACGAGACCCGGGTGATCCCGCGGATCCAGGATCCGGCGGCCGACGAGACGGCGGTGATTCCGCCGGTACGGGACGGGCAGCGGGACGCGGACCGCCAGGGGGAGCGGGACACGCGCGATCCCCGGGACTCCGAGGGTCCGGGGAACGCGGAGGATCGGCGGGACGCGGGGGATTCGAGGGACACGGAGGATTCGCGGGGCCGGAACGGCTCGGCGGATGCCGGGGGTTCGCAGGACGCTCCGGGCTCGCGGGATCCGCGTGACGCGCGCGATCCGAGGCAGTCGTGGGACGCGCCGTCCACCCCTGGTCTCCGGGGCGGACGGGACGCCAGGGACGCGCGTGAGGTGCGCGCCACCGACGAGACGGCCGTCCTTCCGCCGGTACGACCCGTACAGGACGCTGTTCCGGCAGACAGGGTGCCGCCGGGCTTCTTCCGCGAGGAGACGCCGGATCCGGCGGTCGCCGAGGGCGCCAACGAGCGCACGCGTGAGCTGCCGCAGCCGTATCCGGACGGCGGACAGGGGCTGGTGACCGGATACGCGCAGGCGCCGGAGGCGGAGCGTCCGCGCCGCCGCTCGGACTGGGCGGAGGAGACCCCCTTGGACGACCTCCCGACCCTGGCCGACGAACTGCTCGGCCCGCACGACGACGACCGCGACGACAACGGCGGACGGCGGCGGCGGCGCTAGGGCCTTCCGGCGGATCTTCGCGGGTTCGCGGGTTCGCGGATTCGCGGGTTCATGGGTTCGCGGGTTCATGGGTTCGCGGGTTCATGGGTTCGTGGGATCAGCCTGCGGATGACCTTGGTGGGGCCGGGAGTGTCAGACCCCGGCCCCACAATGGATTCCGTACGGCACACCCGCGCCGTACGGCATGCATACCGGCACGGCACGGAGGTGATGGCGGCACATGACCGTATGGGACGACCTGGTCGGGCAGGAGCGCGTCCAGGCGACGCTGGCCGCGGCCGCGCGTGACGCGGACGCGCGTGTCACGGCCGAGGCGGCGGGCCTCGCACCCCCCGAGGCGTCGAGGATGACGCACGCCTGGCTCTTCACGGGACCGCCCGGCTCCGGCCGCTCCACCGCCGCCCGCGCCTTCGCCGCCGCCCTCCAGTGCACCAGCCCGGACCGGGCGCTGGGCGGCGAGCCGGGCTGTGGGTTCTGCGACGGATGCCATACGAGCCTGATCGGGACGCACGCGGATGTGGACGTGATCCGTACCGACCTGCTCTCCATCGGGGTGAAGGAGACCCGTGAGCTGGTCCGCCGCTCGCAGCTCTCCCCGGCCGGCGGCCGCTGGCAGGTCAACGTGCTGGAGGACGCCGACCGCCTCACCGAGGGCGCGGGCAACGTCCTGCTGAAAGCCGTGGAGGAGCCGGCGCAGCGCACCGTATGGCTGCTCTGTGCCCCCTCGCTGGAGGACGTCCTGCCCACGATCCGCTCCCGCTGCCGCCACCTCGTCCTGCGTACGCCGTCCGTGGAGGCGGTGGCGGATGTCCTGATCCGGCGCGACGGCATCGATCCCGAGGCCGCGCACGCCGCCGCGCGCGCGACCCAGGGGCACATCGGCCGGGCCCGCCGGCTCGCCACGGACGAACGGGCGCGCGCCCGCCGTGCCACGGTCCTGAAGATGCCGTTGCGCGTCGACGACATCGGGGGCTGTCTCCGGGCGGCCCAGGAGCTGATCGACGCCGCGACGGAGGACGCCAAGCAGGTGGCCGAGGATGTCGACGTCAAGGAGACGGAGGACATGAAGGCGGCGCTCGGCGCGTCGGCGGGCGGCAGGATGCCGCGCGGTACGGCGGGCGTGATGAAGGAGCTGGCCGACCGCCAGAAGCGCCGTTCGACCCGTACGCAGCGCGACAGCCTCGATCTGGCCCTGACCGAACTCACCGGCTTCTACCGCGACGTGCTCGCCCTCCAGCTGGGCTCCCGTGTCCAGCTCGCCAACGTGGACGTACGGGACGCGCTGGACCGGGTCGCCAGGGCCTCCACCCCGGAGCGGACGCTGCGCCGCATCGAGTCGATCAGCGCCTGCCGCCAGGCGCTGGACCGCAATGTGGCGCCGCTGCTGGCGGTCGAGGCGATGGCGGTGTCGCTGCGAGCGGGCTGACCGGGAGCCGGACCGCCGGCCGCGCACGAACACGCCCCGTCCTGCCGTCGCACCTCGGCGGACACGCCCAGCTCCGACACGGCAGCACGCTCAGAGACCGTGCGACCTGGGATGCACCCGCACGACCTGGGATTCACCCGTTCGAGCGCGGAAACACGGGACGCAACACACGGCGGCTAGGCTCGCGGAATGGACACCAGGCGCCTCTTCCGCATCTCCGCCACCGCCCTCGTGGCGGCCGGTCTCCTGCTCTCGGGTTGCAGCTCCGACTCGGCGTCGGGAGCGGGTACGGGAGCGGGCTCGACGGCGGATCCGGCCGCGTTGAAGAAGTTCTACGGGCAGAAGCTCGCGTGGCGTTCGTGCGGGGTGACCGGCTTTGAATGCGCCAAGATGAAGGCGCCGCTGGACTACACGAAGCCGGACGGGACCGAGATCAGCCTGGCGGTGGCCCGCAAGAAGGCCACGGGCCCCGGCAAGCGCCTCGGTTCCCTCCAGGTCAACCCCGGAGGCCCGGGCGGTTCGGCCGTCGGCTACCTCCAGGCGTACGCGGGCATCGGTTACCCGGCTCCGGTCCGCGCGCGGTACGACATGGTGGCGATCGACCCGCGTGGGGTGGCCGACAGCGAGCCCGTGGAATGCCTGACGGGCAAGGAGATGGACGCGTACACCCAGGTCGACCAGACCCCGGACGACCAGGGCGAGGAGACACTCCTCACCACGTCGTTCAAGAAGTTCGCGGCGGGCTGCGAGAAGCGGTCGGCCACGATCCTGCCGCACGTCTCCACCGTCGACGCGGCCCGCGACATGGACGTCTTCCGCGCGGTGCTGGGCGACAAGAAGCTGACGTACGTAGGGGCGTCGTACGGCACCTTCCTCGGCGCGACGTACGCCGAGTTGTTCCCGAAGAACACCGGCCGGCTCGTCCTCGACGGCGCGATGGACCCGTCCCTCCCGGCCCGCGAGCTGAACCGCGACCAGACCGCCGGCTTCGAGACGGCCTTCACGTCCTTCGCGGCCGACTGCGTCAAGCAGACGGACTGTCCGCTCGGCACGAAGTCCGTCGCGGACGTCGGCGCCCGGATGAAGGCGTTCTTCAACACCCTGGACGCCAAACCCGTGGCCACGGGCGAGAGCCGCCCCCTGACCGAGTCGCTGGCGACGACGGGGGTGATCGCCGCGATGTACGACGAGTCCGCCTGGCCACAGCTCCGCGAGGCCCTCACGACGGCGATGGCGGGCGACGGCTCGGCGCTCCTCACCCTCGCCGACTCGTACTACGAACGCGGCGGCGACGGCTCATACGCGAACCTGATGTTCGCCAACTCCGCCGTCAACTGCCTCGACCTCCCGCCGGCCTTCACCGGCCCCGCCGAGGTCACCGAGGCCCTGCCCTCCTTCGAACAGGCTTCCCCGGTCTTCGGCGAAGGCCTCGCGTGGGCGTCCCTGAACTGCGCGTACTGGCCCACGAAGGCCACCGGCACCGCACACCGCATCGAGGCGAAGGGCGCGGCCCCGATCGTGGTGGTCGGCACCACCCGCGACCCGGCGACCCCATACAAATGGGCGGTCTCCCTGGCCGACCAGCTCTCCTCGGGCACCCTGCTCACGTACGACGGCGACGGCCACACGGCGTACGGCCGGGGCAGCGACTGCATCGACACGGCGATCAACATCTACCTCCTGGAGGGCACACCCCCCAAACCCGCCACAAAGTGCTCCTGACCTGCAAAAAGGCCCCAGCACCCAGGGGGTGAGGAGCACCCCCGGAAACTGTGTAGACTTGGCCCCGCCGCTGACCGCACTATGGTCCGGATGGCAAGCCGCCTTAGCTCAGTTGGCCAGAGCAACGCACTCGTAATGCGTAGGTCTCGGGTTCGAATCCCGAAGGCGGCTCTGTAGAAGCCCCAGGACATCTCGCCATGACCTGGGGCTTTTGCTATGTCACGGATCCTGCGGCGCCGGGCGCGGGCCGCTCGGCCGGCTGTGGGATCCCCATGATGGTGGGCATGTCCACGCCCAGCTCGTTGAGGATGGTGCCGGTGGTCCGGGCTCCCGTCGTTCCTCGTGCCCATGGTGACGCGAGTGTGCCACCGACCGTCGCTGTCCTTCGAACAGCTGGACTGTGCGGGGAGGGCTGCGACGTAGCCCACCGGGGCAGCAGGGGCAGCCACTTCGAGTGAGGTGTGGGCCGACTCCCTGGGGCGGAAGGAAGTGCGTCGTCGATGTGGTGGCGAACGTCATTTTCGTCGCCAGAGGTAGGCGGTGCGGTCGGTTCAGAGGGTCGCGACGAGGCGGGGATCTCGCCTGAACGCTACGGCGCTGACAGGCACGTTCGGGGCCAGGGGACTGCCGAGGGACCGAGGCCGTTTCGGATTCTCCACGTCCCACAACCGGGCGACGTGATCCGCGCCGACCGCCGCGAGCAGGCGGCCGTCCGCGCTGAAGGCGAGGTCGGTTGTTCTGCCGTTCTCCGCCGCGAACGGCGGGCCGGCGCGGCGCGGTTCGTTGGGGGAGAAGACGTCCCAGAGGTGCAGCGTGCCGTCGCCGGTGGCAATGGCCAGGGTCTTTCCGTCCGGGGAGAACTGGGCCGCTGCGGCGCCCAGCGGGATCTGCCCCCTCGCTCTGGGGCGCATGCTGTCGGCCGGAGACGCACTCTGCAGCTGGGTGAAGTGGGTCGCGTCGGGCACCGCGAGCATCACGCCGTACTGGCTTGCGTGGATCGCTTTCACCGTATTGGGCGGCTTGGTGATCGACCAGACGCGTTGCCCGGTGTCGGTCCGCATCCCGAAGACGTCCCGGCCGTCAGCTACGAAGAGCGTCCAGCCGTCGGGGCTGAGCGCCAGGGGCGCTCTGCTCGTCACGCCGGGTCCTCCCGGGGTGACCCGTTCAGGGTGCTCTGGTTCCTTCACATCCCAACTGTCCAGTCCCTTGGGGGAGACGGTCAGCAGCACATGGTCGTCCGTCGGTGAGAAAGCCAACGCATCGGCACCCTGGTCCGTCCAGAGCCTCCCGTTGTCGACCAGTCGCCACTGCTCGATCGGGACCTCCCTCTGTGGCCCCTTATGAGACCAGGGCGCCGGCAGAATCCCCTGAGCGACCGCCGCCGTGAGACAGGTCAAGGCCACCGCGAAGGCGGCCGGGAGGCCGGGGGACCAACTGACGGCAGAGCGGGGTTCCGGACGAGCGGGGCGAGGCCGTGACGTTAGACCTCTCACGTGTCGGCGGCGCACAGCCCTCTCCCTCGGTATGCCGCACGAGCTCGCCGACCACCGAATTTTCGTTGCACAACGGAAGGAGAGGAACAGCCTGGCGACCATGGGCGGTGCGGCGCCCCCGGCTACCAGTGCCGCCGTCTCGTTGTCGAGATATCCGGATGCCCCCAGGGCTGCCATGAGCCCGGCCCCCGCGAACAGCCGAAGCGCGACCGCCACCAGCAGCGCCGACCGGTCGGCCTTGCTGTGCCAAGGCCAGCGCCATCTCCGGTGGCGGTCGTTCGGACACATGAGTGTGTAGAGATTCAGTGCTTCGGCGATGCTGGTTCCCAGCAATCCCCAGAGCGCAGCCTGTAAGCCAGTCACGGGGAGAACGGTAGCGGAGAGTGGCCACTCCGTGGCTTTTGGTGTCGGGGTGACTGTTTTCCGTCGCCAATGCCGCTGAATGGCGGGCGCGGTCGGTGACGTGGGCCAGGGGCAGCCGGGCGTGTATGAGGCCGAACGCCTCGGGTGGTGGCAGGTCGGGTGGGACGTCGTGGGGCAGCACCTCCATCACCTCCCCGGCGACGTAACGGGTCCGGGACGCGTCGATGTCGGTGGCGGTCACGGCACCTGCGGCGGTGACGCGTTCGGCCGGCCTGAGGGGGACTTCGAGAGGGAGTGGGTGAGTGGCGGGGTCTTCAGGGCTGGCAGGATGTCGACTCCCAGTGAGGGAAGGTCCGATGCGTCGTACGCGTACGGGCTCAGCTCCCTCCTCGCGCTCGTCGCCACCACTCAGGAGAAGAGACCTTGACCGACAAGCCGACCGATGCGGGGACCGACGAACACGGCTACGGCGCAGGGCCCTGGTGGACCGAGCTCGGGACGGTGGGGGCCGTCGGTCTGATCGTTCTCGGTGGGGTCGCTGCGGCGTGGGTCTTTCTCGGGCTGCCCGGATTCGAGGAGAACCCGGCCTCCGGCTACTACCAGGCAGCCAAAGTCCTCGCCGTCGGCACAGTGCTCGCGGGAAGCGCCCTGCTGAGCCGTCGTCGTAACCGGGACAGAGCCACCGAGGGGGACGTCGACGAGCCCGAACGCGCCTGACGCTGTTGGGCGGTGGGATTCGGCGCGGGAACGGCGGGCTCGTGTACGGGAGGTGTCGCGCGTCCCGGTGGTGTCGTACCGAGCACGAGTTGGGTGCGGTCTCGGCTCCCCCCCCCACGGGATCACGTCCGGCCTGCGACAGCATGACGACGCATGGGCAGAGACCGCTATGTCGACTTCACACGCGCATGGGCGATCGCCCTGGTGGTGCTGGGCCATTGGCTGATCACCGCGCTGGTTCAGGGGCCCGGCGGTGAGATCACCGCGTCGGAGCTGCCGGCGACCGTTCCATGGACCCAGTGGCTGACGCTGGGCTTCCAGATCATGCCGCTGTTCTTCCTGGCCGGCGGGCGGTACGGCTGCCGGTTGGGTCGGGCGGCGGACGTCGCGGCTGCTGCTTCCGGCGGCGGTGTACAGCGGGCTGGTGCTGCTCGCCGTCGGGATCTGCTCGGCCGTCGGCGCGGACCCGGGCACCCTCGCGCTGGTGGGGTGGGCGATGGCGATGCAGTTCTGGTTCCTGCCGGTGTACCTGCTCCTTGGCGTCCTGACTCCACCGCTGCCCGCCGCGCACCGGCGCTGGGGACTCCACGTGCCGGTGGTGATGGGCGCCGCCGCTCTGGTGGTCGGCGGGGGGTTGGTGTTCGCGGCGTTGATCACGTTCGGGCCCTTCCGGTCGGTCTGATCCGGGTGACCGGGCAGACCCCTAGCAACGCCGACCCGCCGTCGGCGGCGATGCTGGCCTGGGTGGTGGCCCAGGTCGGTCTGTGTCTGCTCGCCGCGCCGGCGGTACGGCGGCTCCTCGGCCGCGAGCGGGTGTGGCGGGCCGTCCGCCGCGTCGGCGGCGCCAGCATGTCCCTCTACCTGTGGCACACGCTGCCGGTGCTGGTAGTCGCCACCGTCTTCTACCTGCCCCGGATCGCGCCCGACCCCGCATTCGGGTCCGGGGCGTGGTGGGCGCTGCGGGTGCCGTGGCTGCTGGTGCTTGGTGTGGTTCTGGTCGGTGTGCTGGTGGTGCTGCGGCCGCTGGAGCGGTGGCAGGCGCGACTGTACGAACGTACCCGGCCGCGCTTCGACGTGCGCCGCGCCCGGCCCCCGTGGCTCGGTCTGCCGACCAGCGTCGCCGCCCTCACCTACTTCGCCACCCGGGACTTCGCCCCCGACGGCCGAGTTCCGGTGCCGGCCGCCCTGGCCCTTGACCTGGGCACCACACTGATGATGACAACCCGCCTGGCGGGCCGGGAAGAACCCGACGATGCCATGGGCCCTTTGAGGGAAACCGTCTGATCTGTCACGGGACATCTCGCCCTGACCTGGGGCCTCCTCGGTGAGGTGCGGTCGGGCAAGGTGGCTGCAAGGTGGTTGCAAGGAAAGCGTCGTACACGCCGGGAATCCCCCCGTCGACTGCTGCACGCAGCCGACAAACATGGGGGAGCGTTGTGTCTGTCAAAACCACTCAATCGGCGTTGATCGAACAAGGCCGGTGGCTGACCGTACCGGACTGCAAGCAGATGTTGGTCGTCGTCCACACCGTGGCCTTCGCCCAGCGTCTGCGCGAGGCCTTCTGCCTGCTGGAGGCCGACTTCCGTATTCAGGTGGTCTTCACCGCCGCGCCGCACGCGTTCGGTGGCGGTGTCGGGCGGTACCTGGAGAGTCTGGGTATCGCCACCGTGCCCTGGGAAGAGGCGCTGCGCGCCGAGTTCGACCTGGTGCTCGCGGCCGGGTCCCGCGGGGTGCATGAGCTGAACGCGCCGGTCCTGCGCATGTCGCACGGGGCCGGCCACATCAAACTGCTGACCGATACTTCGTCGCTGGCGCCGGGGGAGGCGCGGGTGCCGGGGATGTTGAGTCGTCAGCATTTGCTGCACGAGGGGCGCGTTGGGCCCGCGGCGATCGTCTACGCGCATGAGCGTGATCTGGAGGAACTGGCGCACTCGTGCCCCGAGGCGCTGGCGGTGGCCCACGTGGTGGGGGACCCCTGCGTCGATCGCATCGTGGCCGGCATGCCCCGGCGCGAGGAGTACCGGCGGGCGCTGGGGCTCGACGAGGGGCAGCCGTTTGTGGTGGTTACCTCGACCTGGGGGCCCACCTCCACGTTCGGGCGGATCGACGCGCTGCTGCCACAGCTGTTGAGTCAACTCCCGGGCCAGGACTACCGGGTGGCGTTCCTCTTCCACCCGAACATCTTCTCGGGCCACGGGAACTGGCAGGTACGGAGCTGGCTGGCCGGCTGCCGTGGGCGCGGGATCTCCGTAGTGCCACCGGAGGCGGACTGGCAGGCTCTGCTGATCGCGGCCGACTGGGTCATCGGGGACCATGGATCCCTTACGGCGTACAGCACTCTCACCGATGCCGCCGTACTGCTCACGCCCGGACCGAGGCGTGAGATCGCGGCGTACTCCCCGGCGGCGCTTCTCGCCACCGTCGCGCCGGTGGTCACCCCCGGGCATCCGCTGGACGAGCAGTTGCGGTACGCGGCGCGACAGCATCGTCCGGGGCAGTACGCCCAGGTCGCCGCCCTGCTCTCGTCGGTGCCCGGAGAGTTCCACCAGCGGATGCGCACGATCATCTACTCCATGCTGGAGCTGGGCGAACCCGCCAGCGCCGCCCCTGTCCCGCCCCTGCCGCTGCCCTCTCCGCTGGAGCAGTGGGAGGCCGGTCACCTGGGAATGGCGCAGTGAGGGGCCGGGGGAGAGGAAGGGGGAGGGGAAGGGCCGGGACTGAGGAACCTCGCTTCGAGCGACCTGTGCCTTGCGTGGGACTGGGTGGGGTGTCGGATGCCATGTGGTGGGGGTGGGTTCGCTTCGACGGTGGGTACGACGACACCGTTACGGGTTCCCTCGGCGGGACGTTCTCCGTCGCCGCCTCCGTCGCGTGGAGGTCGGTGACGGGGAGCGGTGTGGTGCGCGTACGGGTCGATGCGGCCGTCCCGTCGGACGGGGGGTCGTTGGAGTTCTCTCGTCAACAGGCTTGTGATGTGCACCTGTTGGTGAACCCGGACGCCCCAGGCGGAGTCGGCCGCGCGGAGTACGCCGATGTGCTCGTCGCGCGGGTGCCGCGTCCGCCGACGGCGGCTCGTACCCGGGCGGAGGAGTTGATCGCGCGGTGGCCGGGCTGCCTCGTCGCCGCCGTACCCGAGTCGGGCGGTGGGTGTGCGCTGGGGGCGCGGGGTGGCGGGAGTGTCGTCCTGCCCGCGTGGCCGGCCGTCGGTCGCTTTCCGGCTCCTCCGTTTGCTGTTGCCTCTGTGGCGCATGCCTGGCTTGTTGCCGGGGGGTCGTTGGGAGACCTGCGGTCCGTCGCCTTTGAGGGAGGCGGGGAGTAGGAACACAGCACCGGCTGCGGCACCGCTCACAGGTGCCGCAGCCGTTCCTCCACGCGCTGCGCGTCCGACGGGTCCTGGCGCCCGTACAGCTCCCGGGCCGCCTCGTAACAGCGACCGGCCTCCTCCCCGTCGCCCCGCTGTTCAGCGGCCTGCCCGAGCCATTCCAGGGAGCGCGCCTGCCAGTGTTCCGACCGGGCGCCCGCCCCGCGGAACATCCCCAGCGCCTCCCGCAGCCGCGCCGTGCCCCCTTCGTGATCGCCGTCGGACGCCAGGACGTGCCCGAGGAGGGCCAGGGCGCGGGCCGCCTCGTAGTGCTCATCCTGCGCGTCGAGTTCGGCGTGTGCGCGTACCAAGTGATTCGCCGCTGTGGAGAGTTCGCCCGCCGCCAGGGCGGTTTCCCCCAAGCGTCTTCGGGAGAGCGCGGCGCCCCGCAGGTATCCGATGGACTCCCTCAGCCCCAGGGCGTTCTCGAAGTACGCGCGTGCCTCGTCCAGTTGTGAGGTCAGCAGGCTGAGGTGGCCGAGACCGTTGAGGGCCTGCGCCTGCTGTCGTACGTCGCCGTCGTACGCGGCGTGCTCCAGTGCCTGCCTGTACCAGTCGGCGGACTCCGCATACCGGCCGGCGGTGCGCAGGCCGATCGCGCCCGAGGTCAGCATGCGTCCCTCGCCCGCTCTGGATCCGCATGCGCGGGCCGCCGCGAGGCCCTCGCGGTGTGCCTCGATCCACATCTCCGTAGGGCGGAGGCGAAGGAACAAAGGCCACATTACGTCCACGAGGTGCCAGCAGGCGGTGTGCCATCCGGCACGGGCACAGTGCCGTACGGCGCCCATCAGACCGTCACGGTGGGTGTCGAGCCAGTCCAGCGCCTCGGCCGGCCCCGCGAGCGGAGTCGGTACGACAGCCGGTGCCACAGCCGGTGTGACGGTCGGTGCGGCGGTCGGTGCGGCGGTCGGTGTGTCACCGGGATCCGGTACTGGCACGCCATCGGGGGCCGGCATCCGGTGGCTGGGCGTGAGGATGCTCTCCGCCGCGCTCGCGGTGGCCAGGCACCAGTCCACGTAGCGGCGCAGTGTGTGCGCGTGCTGCGAAGCGGATTCCTCCGCCGTGCCGAGCCGCCGCGCGTGGGGCCGTACGAGGTCGTGGAAGCGGTAGACAGCCGAGCCCGTCTCCTCCAGGAGATTCGCCTCCAGGAGTGCGTCGAGGGCCAGTTCGACGTCCCCTGTCGTGGTGGTGGTTGTGGTGGTGTCGTCGGCGGCGCTCGCGGTCAGCATGAAGAGGTCGTAGCGGTCCGTGGGCAGGAGCCCCATCCGCCGGTAGAGCGTCGCGCTGTCCTGGGGCAGCAGTTCGTACGAGAGGTCAAGTGCGGTGCGCACCACGGCTTCTCCATCGATACGTAGGGCGTCGAGCGATCCTTGTCCCTGGGACAGACTCGCGGCGAGGGCGGATACGGAACGGTTCGGACGGACGGCGAGTTGGGCCGCCGCCAGACAGACGGCGAGGGGCAGGCAGGCGCACAGGGTGACGACCTCGCGCGCGGCGGCCGGGTCCCGCGCGACACGGCTGCCGCCACCGCCGGCGGCCAGCAGTTCGACGGCCGATTCGGTGGTGAGGGTTCCCAGGCGGTGGAGGGCCGCGCCGTCGGCCAGCAGTCCGGTGAGATGGTTTCTGCTGGTCACCACGGTGAGGCCCGTCGGGGAGCCGAACAGGAGCGGACGCACCTGCGCCGCGGTGAACGCGTTGTCCAGGAAGACGCCGAGCCGCAGTTCCGCGGTCAACGACCGCCAGAGAGCGATCCGTTGGGCGAGGTCCGCCGGTACGGAAGCGGCTCCGAGCGCGTGCAGAAAGCCTTCCAGTACGGCGGTGGGGCGGACCGGCCGTACCGGCCCCCCGGTCTCCCCGCCGGTGGAGTGACCGCCCAGATCGGCGTACAGCTGGCCGTCGGGGAAGCTGTCCGCGTGATCACGCAGCCAGCGGGAGACGAGTGTTGTCTTACCGACGCCCGCGAACCCACTGACCACCAGGAGTGGATGGGTGTGCGGAGGATGCTGCGCGCGGAGGGCGTCCAGGGCTTGTACGTCACTCTCCCGGTCGACCAACTGCCTCCGCAAAGGGGGAAATTGGCGCGGCGCCGGAGGCCGGGGTCTCTCCTGCGGGGCGGAATGGTGAACATGGATGCCGCCGTGGATGTCGCGTGCCTGCACGGCCGGGCCGTGGATGGTGGCGGCCCCGCCGATGGCGTTCGTACGGTCCGCGTTCGCAGGGTCCGAGCCGACCGTGGGCGGTGTGTGGCGCCGGAGCCAGTCGGTCACCGCGGCGTCCGTGCCGGGGTCGTGGGAGGCCAACGCGGCCACCGCCCGGGCCAGTTGTGCCATCGCCGGGGTGACTCCGGGCACGGCTTCCGGCGCCGTTCCCGGCGCCGTTCCCGACACCGTTCCCGGCGCCGTTCCCGACACCGTTCCCGGCGCCGCTCCCGGTGCGTCCGGGGAGCCGGGAGCGGCCGTGGCCGTCTCCACTGCGCGCCACAACTCGGCCACCCCGTGATCCACCCGAGCCGTCGCGCGAAGGACGCGGGCCAATTCCCGCCACGCGAGGGATTCGCGGTCCGTGGCGCATAGGGCCATGGCCGATAACAATGCTTCCGGTTTGCCGGATTGAGGAAATGGCACGTCCGTACCCCCATAGGCACTGCCCGGCTCATGCCAACAGCATATGCACCAGACGTGCTTCGTCAGTGACCGTCGTAGAGTCCTTCCCCTGCCTCGGGTACGGCTGAACAGAATCGTTCGAGGATGAGTCAGTTTCGGACTTAAAGAGGGCCTTGATAGCCACGCGCGAGTACCGCGTGACATCCTCGGATACCCGGCCAGGAGAGGCCGGACCGGCGGAAGGACGCTGGTGGAGTTCGAGATTCGACTTTCAGGATCGGTCGAAGTACGGGCCCTCGGCCGACGCAATGATCTCGGTTCCACCAAGACCCGCCTGGCGCTCGCCGCTCTGGCCTGGGACGCCAGTCGTACGGTGAGTGTGGATACGCTGATCCACCGGATCTGGGACGACAACCCGCCGGCCAAAGCGAGAGAAGCGCTGCACACGCACGTATCGCGTATCCGAAAGGCCTTTCGGATCGCCGGGGGTGACGCGCCCGCGGTCATCAGCCGTACGAACTCGTATGTCATGAACGTCGATCCGGACCGGGTCGACCTGCGGCGCTACACCAGTTATGTCGACCAGGCCCGCTCTCTGAAGGACAGCGACGACGAGAGCGAGGCCATTCGCCTGCTCGACCTGGCGGCGGGCCTCTGGCGCGGCGAGGCCTTGGCCGGGATTTCCGCGTACTGGGCGGCTCACCTGCGTGCCACGGTCGCCGAGAGCAGTCTCACCGCCGCCATGGTCCGGGCCGAAATCCTCATGGGGGCGGGGAAGTTCGCGGAGGCCGTTCCCGTATTGCTGCCCCTGGTCGAAGAGCATCCGGTCGACGAAGCCCTGGTCGAACGACTGGCCCTCGCCCTGTACGGCAGCAGCCGTTCCGCCGAGGCGACCAAGCTGGTGCAGAGGACGCGGCAGCGTGTCGTCCGTGACATCGGCCTCGACGCGGGCCGTCGCCTGCACCGGGTCCATCAGGGAATTCTCTCCGGAACGCCCGCTTCAGCGCTGTTGGGGCAGGCCGGGATCGGCAGGCGCACCCCCTCCCGGACAACAAACCGGGTTCCCGACAACCTGCCGCGTGATGTTCCGTGGGTGGGGCGGCATGACGAACTGCGGCTGCTCACGGCGGCGCTCTCCGAGACGAGCCGTACCTCGGCTCCGGTGGTCACCATCGAGGCCATCGACGGCATGGGGGGCATCGGAAAAACGTCGATGGCGGTGCATCTCGGGCATCAACTGCGGGAGGAATTCCCGGAAGGGCGGATTTATCTTCATTTGCACGGCCACGCCTCCGACCGGGAGCCGCTGACGGCCGTCCGCGCGCTCACGGAACTGCTGCGCCTGCTCGACACCCCGCCGGGGGAACTGCCCAAGGATCTGGACGGGTTGGTCTCGCTCTGGCGCACCACGGTGCGGGACCGCCGCATGCTGGTGATCCTGGACGACGCCGCAGGGGCCGCCCAGGTCCGGCCCCTGCTTCCGGGGGCGTCTCCGACGGCCGTCATCGTGACCAGCCGGCAGCGGCTTCCCGGCCTGCCGGGTGTACGGCCCGTCTCCCTCGACGTGCTGCCCCGTGAGGACGCCGTCGCGCTCTTCGCACAGCGGCTCGGTGGCCGGCGTACCGTTTTGGCGTCCGACGCGGCGGAGATCGTCCGCATCTGTGGATATCTGCCGCTGGCCGTCGAACTCGTCGCCAGCCGTCTGCTCTCCAGGCCCTCGTGGACGACGTCCGACCTGCTCAAGCAGTTGACGAGCGGGATGGAGCATCTCTCCGAAATGCGCGACGGCGAGAGAACGTTGTCCCATGTTTTCGGATTGTCGTACCGCGCACTCACGCCTGTGCAACAGCTTGTCTTCCGGCATGTGGGACTGCACTTCGGCGTGCGGTTCGGGGCACATGCGGTGGCGGCCCTGGCCGGCCTCTCCTTCGAGGAGACCGAACGTGCGCTGGAGGAACTCCAGGCCCACCACCTGATTTCCGAGCCGTCACCGCATCGGTTCGCGGTCCACGATCTTCTGCGCGAATACGCGCGTACGTTGATCGACAATACTGGCGATTCCGCTCCTGGTTCTGGCGGCGAAGTCCAAGGGGCCTCGGAGCAGGCACTTCGGCGTCTTGTCGATCACTACGTACGGGTCGCCGACCGGGCGGACCGGTTGGCCTATCCGTTCCGCTGCCGGATCGTTGTCGATGCCGACGGTGGCGGTCAGTTTGTAGCGCGGGAGCCGGAGATCGTCGACGCGCAGGCGGCCGAGCAGTGGTTGATCACCGAGGGCGCCAATCTGCTGAGGGCGCTGGACTGGACGCGCCGGTACGGCTCCGAGGCCGAACTGGCGCTGCATACGCACGTGTTGGCGGGGTTCTTGGATCTGGAGGGCCATCTGGAGGTGGCCGAACCCCTTCTGCGTCGCGCCGTCGCCCACTGGCGTGCCGTCGGGGACAACAGCGCGCGGGCGCGGGCTCTGCTGGACCTGAGTGCGGTGTGTGCGCACAGCGGTCAGTACGACGAGGGGGACTCGACGGCACGTGAGGCCCTCAGTATCGCGCGGTCGTTGAAGGATGAAGATCTGGAAAGTGAATCAGCGCACCAGGTTTCGATTCTTCTGTGGCACACCGGGCAGTACGCATTGGCTCAGCCGCTCCTGGAACGCTCTCTTGATTTGCGACTGCGATCAAACGATCGATTACAGGTGGCGCGCAGCCTGAATTTACTCGGCATCACTCATCTTCAGCTTGGGCAGAATGAGATCGCGCTCGAATATTTTCTGCGGGCTATCGCCGGTTTTACGGGTACTGATGACCGAGGTCGATATCGCACCTTGAACAATCTGGGGGAATTGCAGCAGCGGATGGGAAATCTGGAAGCCGCGGAGCGGTCGTACCGAGAAGCGATCGACGTCGCGGGGACCCTGGGGAGCAAGGGTGACCGCGCGACGCTCTGGATGAACCTCGCGAGCGTGTTGACCCCGCTCCGGAAGACGGACGAAGCGCTCGGTCTCTACGCTCGTGTCCTGCCAGTGCTGCGGGGGGTGGGAGACCTTCGGGGGGAGGGCATCGCTCTGGCCGGGATCGGCAGGGCGTACCGGACGGCTGGTCGCAGTGAGCCGGCGTTGGCCCAGTTCATCGCCTCGCTGGCGGTGCTGAGGCGGATCGGGGCCACTGGGGAGGTGGCCGAAGTGCTGTTCGATCTGGCCCAGGCCCAGCTGGATACGGGGCGGCTGGAGCAGGCCGAGGCGCACTTGGAGGAGACCCTCGCGATCTGCCGGCACACGGGCGCTCGCGGTGAGGAGGAGCGGGCCTTGGAGGCGCTGTCGTCGCTGCGGCGGGCGAGGGGTTTCGCGGGGTAGTCGCCGACGCCCGGCGTCCGCGTGACCGGGGGTGTTCTGAGGGTGATGAACATTCCGCCGAGGGGGCCGACGGGCAGGGGTGCGCGTGTTCGGGCAGTCACCCGAAGGGGCTAGGCTGATCTTCGAGCGTTGTTGACGATCCGCACCGCTTTCGCGGACTTCGCCACGCCCTCACACCTGCCCGGAAAAGCTTTAGGAATCAAGGAAAAGCGCCTGTGACACTTGGCGAAAGTAAAGTCGCGCGTTCTCGCACGCCCAGGACGGTCCGTTGGGCAATAGCTTCCGTCTTGGGGATGACTCTGGTGTGCATGCCGTACGTCGTGTGGCACACCGCGCCGACGTCGGACACCATCACATCTGCGTAGGGTCCGACGTCGGCGGGAAGCGTCAGGCGGCCAAGGGATCGTCCAGTGGGTCCGCGTCCGCCACCTGGTGTGGTGTGGGCCAGCTGATCTGCGTGCTGCACAGCGACACGACGATCGCCGACGCCGCCACCGCGCCCATGCCCCACACCAGGCCGCTCCCGTTCGCGATGAAGCCGATCACCGGGGGGCCCGCCAGGAGGCCCACCGTACCCATCGTGGCCACCAGGGTCAGCGCGTCCGAGCCCTGCGACGCCGCCGCCACGTACACACAGGGCGTCACGGCCGCGATGCCCAGGCCGACGCAGGCGAAGCCGATGAGGGCCGGGACCACGCCACCGGTGAGGAGGGCGAGGGCCAGGCCCACGCCGGCCAGGGCGCTGCCGGTACGGACGATGCGGGCGTCGCCCCAGCGGCTGCGCCAGCCGTCGGCGAAGAGGCGGGCCAGCACCATCATTCCGGAGACGACGGCGATGCCCAGGGGCGCGAGTTGCGCCGACGCCTTGGCGACGTCCTTGAGGTAGATGGCCGACCAGTCGTTCATGGCGCCCTCGGTGACCGTGCCGAACGCCATCGCGGCGCCCATCCACAGCGTCATCGCGGCCGGCAAGGTCCACTTGGCGCGGGTCTTCTTCTCCGGTGCGTCCGCTGTCTCCGCCGTGTCCGCCTTCTCCTCCGCCGGCCGCTCCTGCGCCAGCAGCCCCGGCCGCGCGTACCCCGCCAGCAGCAGGAGCAGGACGGCCGCCACCCCGAAGTGCACGATCACGGTGGACGTCACGGTGTTCATGCCCGACGCCAGCAGCGCGGCGGCCAGCGAGCCGCCGCTGAACGTCGCGTGCAGCTTGGACATGGCGTTGCGCTCGTACTTCACCTCCAGCTCCGCGCCCTGCGCGTTCATGGCGACGTTGAGACACGCCACCAGAGCGCCGTCGACCGCCATGATCAGCAGGGCGACGGGGTAGTTCGGCGCTTCGGCCAGGACGAGGAGCAGCAGGGCCAGGCCGAGCGCCGACACCAGGGCGAGGCGCCGGGAGCCCAACCGCCGCATGAGGACGGCCACCAGGGGGAACGACGCCGCCGCGCCGATGCCGGTGGCCATCAGCAGCAGGCCGACCTCCGCCGCGGTCAGGTCGAGGTGGGTCTTGATCGCGGGGAGCCGCGCGGCCCAGGTGGCGTACTGGAACCCCAGCGAGCTGAACAGCGCGGCGATCGCCCACTGTGCCCGGCGGAAGGGATCGTCGTGAACACGGAACATGGTGTGATCAGCCCACTTCTTCTTGTGCCGCTGGTACGGCTTGTACTGCTGGTACGGCTTGTGCTGCTGGTACGGCCAGGGCTGGTACGGCAACCGCTGGTACGGCCCTGGACATGTAGACCGCGCCCGGTCCGTAGCTCTCCGTGGGAGCGACCCCGTGGCGGGCGGTGAATCCGTTCGCCGCCCAGAAGGTGTCGCTGCCGTTGACGGCGATCAGGGAGATCTGCTCGTACCCCTCCGCCCGGGCCGTGGCGAGGAGGTGGTGCAGGAGGGTCTTCGCGAGCCCCCTGCCGCGAAGACCCTCGTCGATCACGAGATCGTGCAGATGCAGGTTCGGGTGAGGTACGCGTACCGCAACCGTCTCCTCCGCCCGCGTCAGGTCCGGGTACCCGTGCTCCGGGTACGGCAGCGCCAACACGTAGCCCGCCAGCTGCTGTTCGGCGTCGATGACGAAGCAGGTGCCCGGCGACGCGCGCACCCTGGACTCCAGGGCGCTCCGCTCCTCGGACAGCCCGAGAGCGGCGTACGCACCGGACTCCAGCGCGACGATCCCGCCCCAATCACCCTCGGAGACCGGTCGTATGCGCACGTCGTGGTTCATCTAGCCCCTCCCTCCCCCGCTCGCTCCCGCCAGGTGGCGGTCGCCGCGTATGCACGTGTAGGGAAGCGGACTGAAGCCGTTGAACCCCTGCGTCATGTAACTGATGGCGTACGCACCGCTGGAGAGCACCCAGACCGGATCGCCGGACGCGACCGTCCCGGGCACGAGGACCAGCCCGTGCTCACGTGAGTAGGCGTCGTCGCTGTCGCAGGTGGGCCCCGCGACCACGGCCGGTACGTGAACGGCGTCACGGTGCGTCGGGAAGGTGAGCCGGTACTGCAACTCGTCCATCTCATAAAGGCCGTTGAACTTCCCGCAGCTCAGATACAGCCAGTGCTCGTGTTCACCGCCCGGCGTCTGCCGCGTGGACAGCCGGGAGACGTGCGCCCGGATGGCCCCGTGGTCGGCGACGAGATACCGCCCCGGCTCCACGATGAACCCGAGGTCGTGCCCGGGCACTTCGCGGCAGCGCCGCATGCCCTCGCGGATGACGGCGAAGATCTTGTCCAGCGGCGGGTCGAGCCGCTCGCCCCGCTTGTTGAGGTAGCCGAGCGCCGGCAGACCCCCGCCCAGGTTGACGTGATCCAGGGAGATGCCTCGCCCGTGCAGGACTTCGAGCACATCGACCAGCTTGTCGAAGGCGCTGCGCCAGGCTTCCGCGGTCATCTGCTGCGAACCGACGTGCACGGACAGGCCGGACGGGGTCAGGCCCGTTTCCCTGGCCCTTTCCAGTACGAGCACCGCGTCGGCGGCCGAGCAGCCGAACTTGTTGGTGAGGCCCCAGAGCGCGCCCTGCCCGTCGGTCGCCAGCCGGCAGAACACGCGGGAGCCGGGGGCGTTTTCCGCGATCGCCGTGACGTCTTCCAGGCTGTCGGTCGCGAAGTCCCTGATGCCGAGACGGTGTGCGTCGAGGATGTTCCGGTCGGACTTGATGGTGTTGCCGTAATGAATGCGTTCGAGCGGCACACCCGAACTGATCGCCTGCGCGATCTCGTTCGGGTTCGCCGCGTCGACTCCCGCTCCTCTTTCCGCGAGGCAGGAGATCACCTCGTCCACGGGGCAGGCTTTCATGGCGAAGCGGACAGCGGCTTCGGGGAGTTCGCGGGTGAGGACGTCGTAACTCGCCTCGATTCCCGCGAGGTCGAAGATGATCCGGTCATCGGTGGCGGCGGCCAGGGCGGTGAGCATGGATATGTTCTCGTGCGTCATCGACAGGTTCAGCCAGACTGCCGTTCGAGCCGGTAAAGGCTCGTGGCTCGGCTCGCGTGCGTCAGCGGGGCCCATGCCTCGATCAGCAGCGCGAAATCATTGATGTCTTGTCGGGCCTCGTCCAGAAGCCGCTCGCGGCCCGCGAGAAGGACGTCCGCGAACTCGGCGTATCTGCCGCCCAGTTTCCGGTAGGACCGGTCGAGGGTGTCCAGCCGCTGTACGTTTTCCGTACGGTCCAGCTCGGCGCTTTCCCTGACGAATTCGGCGATCGCGGGGACACGTACCCGGTGCTGTTCGTCCAGCAGTGTCTCGCCGGCCGCCGCCATTCTGGCGTAGATGAAATTGAAGTAGAGCATGGACAGGAAGAACTTCGCGAACCTCGTCTGGTACGAGAGGAATCCGGCGTCGGTGCGCCGCTCGCCCGTGTAGTAGTTCACGATGTTGCGGTTGTGCAGCACGCCGGGCAGCGTGGAATCGTGGACCAGGTGCAGCAGGAAGTAGTCGCTGCCGATGGTGTCGGTCGCGGGCGGCAGCGGCACCGATTCGTGCACCTGGTGGAACGCGATGTTGCACATGTCGACGTGCATGGGGTCGACCACGGTCAGCGTCGCGTGGTCCCGGGTGAAGGCCTCGGTGCCGGCTCCACGGAAGGACTCGTCGGCGAGCTTCTTCTTCTCCTCGGCCGACCACTGGCCGGGCGCCCACAGGCTGACCACGTCGTAGTAGACGTCCCGGTCGAGCCGGTACATCTCATCGATGTCGACGGACATCTCACCCACGAACGAACTGCCCACCATCGTCACCGGCTTGTCCGCGTGCCGGGGATCGAGCGTGGTCTCGTCCACGCCGTCGGCCGCGTCGGCCGCGCGCTTTCCGAGCGACATGAGTTCGTGGTGGACGGGAAAGACCGGCACCCCGTCCACGGCCTGGTATCGGCTGTCCGAATCCCGGCGGTGGACGGATTCGCAGCCGAGAGCGGCGGCGATGAGGAACGCGCGATTGGTGCACGCGCCGTACGAAAGACCGGCGGGCAGCATGAGGTCGAGGAGCAGCTCGGGCTTGGCGGTGCCGGCGCGGTTGATGACCCGCCGGAGAAACTCCCGCTGTTCCGCCTCGTCCAGGTGATGGCTGATCACCCGCGGTACGGCGGGGGTCTCGCGTACGACCCGGGCGTGTTCGGCGAACGTGGCCGCGTCGGAGGAGTCGAGGATCAGCAGGTGGACCTCGACGTCGAACTGCCCCGCCGCGTAAGCCGCTTCTTCCGCGATGGCCGAAATCGTCTCGGCGCAGGCTCTGTTGGTCGGAAGGGTCAGACAGATTCTGCGCATGGCCGGTCCCCGCTCGACTGTTCGCGGTCCTGCTTGCCCCAGGATTCAAGACCCAGCAGTTTGGCACCCAGGTCGGTCAGCTCGGCGGCTCCGTACCGGAGGGATTCGTGCTTGGTGGCGTCGCCGACCAGCGTCTTGTTCCACTCCGGTGTACGGAGATGGCGCCAGGAGTCGACGCGCGAACGGCGCAGTTCCTCGTGCGATTCCAGGGCGGGCATCATCGTCAGGTACTGGACCGCCCGGACCCCGTTCTCCGAGGTGTTGGGGGCCACTCCATGGGCCAGCAGACCATTCCAGATCAGCAGGTCCCCGGCCTCCAGTTCGGGCCGGATCACGGGCAGTTCGGTTCGGTCGACGGCGGGCCTGATCGGGTCGCGGTCCGCGGGCTGGGCCACCCGCCACGGGTCGAACTGCCGGAACAGCTCGGGGTTGCACTGGAAGCCGCCGTGGTCCGGCCTGGTGTCGTTGAGCGCGATGATGCCCTGCACCCGCTGCGGCAGTACGCCGAGCGTGGTGTCGACGTCCCAGTGGAGGTCGATGTCGAACCCGCGCTCCGTGGGGGCGATGTACGCGCGGTCGCGGTTCTTGACGTTGGGCGGGTTGAGGTTGAGCCGGTCCAGGCTCACCCACAGCTCTTCGCAGTCCCACACGTCGGCGAACGCGTCGTATACGCGCTGTGTCTGGCGGCTGTCCCACATGAGCTGGTGGTGGTACGCCTCGACAAAGCCGTAGATGTGCAGTTCCCGGTCGAGGTCCGAGCGGAACTCCCGTTCCTCGTACCACGTGTCGGGCCGGCCCGGATCAAGTCCCTGGAAGTCCCAGGCGAAATCGAGCAGGCGTTTCGCCGAAGCGGCCGGGATCGCTTCCTTGACGACGATGTAGCCGTACGTCTGCCAGAAGGTGAAGTCCTCCTCGGACAGCACGCGGAGCTTCTGTGTTTTCCGGAGATCCCGCAACTGCGTCTGCGCGAGATAGGTTTCGCCGTCCGAACTGAAATACGGGACGTCCGAAGGCGCTCGATAGAGATAGTTGTCAGGCTCCGACATACAGTCGCTCCAATGCTCGAATTTCCTTGAGCGGATCGCTCCCGGGCCGAACCCGCGGCGGGACACATCGTCGGTCAGTTGTCGCTGTCAGTACGGGAGTTGATACGCACAGCGGTGAGTACCGGCGCACGGTCCCGTCAGAGGTGGTCCGCCTCACAAGCCCCTTGCGTCCCCTCGCGTCCCCTGGCGAACTCGCGCCACACAAATTGGACTAGACCAGCGGCTCCGTGTCAACTGTAGAAATGGGCAAGGATTCCGGGTGCGCTAACAAGGTGATGAGATTCCGGTTTGACGGTCACGGATAGTGCCGATGAGGTTACGAGAATGGTCTCGTTATTCGGTGGTCACGGTTGGTGTCGGTGGGGTGACGAGAACGGGCGTACGGGCGGCGTGAGTTCGGTGGCCGGGGCCGAGGGGGTGTCTTGACACTGCCGATTGAGCTAGGCGAATATCCGTTGGTCTGTACCAAGGGGCCGGGTCATCCGGCACTACCGGAAGGCCCAGCCGATGTCCTCCAGCAAGCACAGCAAAGAGCTGCGGCGACTCGCGCTCTCCGTCCTCCAGCCGGGCTTCGTGGGTACCGAAGCGCCGGACTGGGTCCTGCGCGACATCCGTGACGGTCTGGCGTCCGTCGTGCTCTTCGCCCGCAACATCGTGTCGCCCGAACAGGTCGCCAGGCTGACGGCCCAACTCCGCGCCGAGAACCCCTCGTTGATCATCGCCATCGACGAGGAGGCGGGGGACGTCACCCGCATCGAGTCCTCGACCGGCTCCACCCGGCCCGGCAACTTCGCCCTCGGCGCCGTGGACGACCCCGAGCTGACCGCCTCCGTCGCGCGCGACCTGGGCCGCCAGCTGCACGCGGCCGGCGTGAGCCTCAACTACGCGCCCAGCGTGGACGTCAACTCCAACCCCGACAACCCGATCATCGGCGTCAGGTCCTTCGGCGTCGACGCCGGACTGGTCTCCCGGCACGCCGCCGCGTGGATCCAGGGCCTCCAGTCGGGCGGTGTCGCCGCCTGCGCCAAGCACTTCCCGGGCCACGGGGACGTCGCCGTCGACTCCCACCACGGCCTGCCCACCTACGACGCGGACCTGGACGAGATCGCCGCGCAGGCACTGCCCCCGTTCCGGGCCGCTCTGGAGGCGGGGGTACGCGCGGTCATGAGCGCCCATCTCCTCGTACCGGCGTACGACCCCGACCTGCCGGCCACCCTCAGCAGCCGCGTCCTCAACGGCCTGCTCCGCAAGGAACTCGGGTTCGACGGACTGATCGTCACCGACGCCATCGAGATGGGCGCGGTGACGAACCGTTACGGGATCGAGGGCGCCACGGTCATGGCCGTCGCGGCCGGGGCCGACGCCATCTGCGTCGGCGGGGAGAATGCCGAGGAGTCCACCGTCGGCCTCCTCGCCGACGCTCTCGTCCGCGCGGTGACCTCCGGGGACCTCGCCGAGGACCGCCTGGCGGAGGCGTCCGGCCGGGTCGCCGAACTGGCCGACTGGTCCACACGCCTGGGCCAGGGGGTCCCGGTCAACCCCGTCAGCGGCGACATCGGCTTCATCGCCGCCCGGCGCGCGATCCGTACGAGCGGTTCGACACAGGGCGTTCTCCCGCTGACCGCCGCACCCCACGTGGTGGAGCTGGTGCCCTCCAACAACCTGGCCATCGGCAAGGAGACGCCGTGGGGCGTCGCCGTTCCGCTGCGCGAGCGGCTGCCCGGAACCACCTTCGTACGGGTGCATCACGACCAGCTGGAGGCCGACTCCACGGTCCTGGAGAAGCACGCGCTGGCACCCGCGTCGGGCCGCCCGATCGTCGTGGTCGTACGGGACGCCTCCCGGAACAAGTGGATCGGACGCGCCCTCGCCGACCTCACCGCGGCGCGCCCCGACGCGATCGTGGTGGAAATGGGCCTGCCCGGCTCCACCGCCCCCGGCGCGGTCCAGATCTTCACCCACGGCGCCACGGCGGCCTCGGGAGTCGCGGCGGCGGAGATCCTGGTCGGCGCCTGACGTACCGTCACCGGCTCGTCACCAGAACGTCGTTGCTGCGATGCCGGGGCCCCGGGCGCGGTCAGCCCTCCAGGATCAGTTTCTCCAGGGCCGCGCGGGCCTCGGCGTCGGAGCGGGAGCGGGCGGCCATGGCCGCGGCCAGGCGGCGGGTCCATTCGTCCAGGGCGACCGGGGTGCGGGACAGGACCACGCCGCGGACCACTTTGGCGACCTCCGCCACCGGGTGGCCGTGGGTCAGGGTGAGGGTGAGGCGCTCGTCCTCCAGGGCGATCTCCACACGTTCCACCCGGCCCTCGCGGCCGGCGAGGCGGTCCGACAGCGTGCGTCTGCGGTCCAGGGTGACGGAGCCGGGCGGGAGCGCCGCCGCCAGGGAGCCGCTCAGGACCTGGCCGTAGATCTCCAGGTCCGCCGCGTCCCTGCGCAGCGCCGCCGC
This sequence comes from Streptomyces sp. NPDC087420, assembly GCF_044744165.1. Classification (NCBI taxonomy): domain Bacteria; kingdom Bacillati; phylum Actinomycetota; class Actinomycetes; order Kitasatosporales; family Streptomycetaceae; genus Streptomyces; species Streptomyces sp. NPDC087420. The sequence goes on along the minus strand of NZ_JBIUXU010000013.1, from coordinate 107,136 downwards.
CAGCGTGTCGACCGACTCGGCCGGGGCGGCGGCGGGGAGGCGGGGGCCGGGCTCGTCGGGCTCGTCGTTCTTGGGGGGCTCGCTCTCCATCGCGGTGTCACCCGTCCAGGCTCAGCACCATCGTCGGACGTTCGATCTCGTGGTCGGAGCGCAGCGGCCGTACCGCCGTACCGATCGAGAAGAACTCCGTGGTGTGCCCGCCCCAGCGGTGGTTATGCGCGTTCAGCTGGACGCCGACCACACCCTCCGCGTCCAGCTCCTCCGCCTCCGCCTGCATCCGGGCCATCGCCAGTTCACGGGCGTCGTAGAGGGCCTGGGTGAACTTCTCGATCTCCACGTTCTTGCCGAAGTTGGAGAACGTCGACCCCATCCGCTGATGGGCGATGTGGTAGACGCACGTGCCCATGACCATGCCGAGCGGTGCGTAGCCCGCGCGGATCAGTGTCCAGAAGTCCTGGCCCGAGAGGTCCGAAGTGAAGGGCTGGCCCTTGTTGTTGCGCCAGGCCGTGCCGCCCGGCGCCGGGTGGTCGGACTTCACCGCCGTACCGATGGCGATGAACTCGGCGATGTCGTTGCCGAACTCCCGCGCCTCGACACTCAGTCGGACCCCGACGATGCCGTCCGCGCCCAGCTGCGCGGCCTCGGCCTCCATCCGGGTCATCGCCAACTCACGTGCGTGGTACATCGCCTGACTGAGGGTCTCCAGCTCCTGGTTCTTGTTCCACCGGCCGAGCTGGATGCCCACGTGGTAGATCGAGCTGCCGAGCACCAGGCCGATGGGGCGGAAGCCCACCTCCCGTACGAGCAGGAACTCGTTCACCGAGAGGTCGCTGGTGAAGATCGAACCGGCCTTCCCTGGCTCCAGGGCCGCCAGCCTGCGCATGGCGTCGACCGGGACACCCTGGTCGCTGGGGCCGGTGCCGGGGTTCCGCGTCTCGTCCTCAGCGCCGCCGGTGCCGGGGTTCGTACCCTCGTCCGCGTTGTCACCGCTCACGTCTCCACCTCTTCTTCCGGGCTGCTCGCGCCGTGCCCCTGACCGTCCGGTTCCGTTGTCGCTGTCATCCCTGGTCGCCCAGCTCCTCCAGTTCCTCACCGAGCCTGCGCCGCTCGACCGGATCCCCGTACGGACTGGCCTCCATCGCCGCGAGCCGGCGCCGCAGCCGCTCGCCCCGCCGGCCCAGCGGCATCACGGCGAGCGTCGGCGGCCGTTCCGCCCGCGCCTCGAAACGGGCGATGGTCGTGGCCACCATCGTCGACTCGGCCACGTGGTCCTCCGCCTCGGTGCCGTACCGGGACGCCCGTACGCACGACTCTCGCCAGATCCGCAGGTCACCGCTTGCGAGGATGACTCCGTCGCCACCGGCGTGGGTCCCTTGCAGCTCCAGCTGGTGCCGGGCGTCGGCCCGTACATCCCCGACCAGCTCGCTCCAGGCGCCGACCTCGGTGTTGTTCCAGGAGAACGCCTGCGAGCGGGTGCCGAAGTCGTCGTGGCGGACGCCGATCGACATGCCGACCAGCAGTTCCACCGGCACCCAGCCGGCCGCGACGAGCTTGGCGAAGCCCTGGCCGTCCAGGTGGCAGGTGAAGGGGCGCGGCGCGCGCACGTCACCCCGGGCCCGGACCGCCGTACCGATCACCTTGAACTCCAGGCAGTTCGGCTGCGACGGAAAGGGGGCCATGGTGAATTCCGCCGCCACCACCCCGTCGCCACCGAGGGCCGTGCACTCCGCCGCCAGCCTGCTGAGAGCGGTACGGCGCGCCTCGTCGAACACGTGGACGAGCCCGGCCGCCGGTGCGCCGTCCCCGGACAGGGCCACCTGGCCGGGCGCCGTCGACATCGTGTATCCCGCACCGAGGTAGAGGCAGTCGTAGTAGCCCCAGAACCGGCCGTTCCGTCCCACCTGGTAGACCGTCGATCCCATCGCCTGGCCGACCGGCTCGAAGCCCACCGAGCGGATCGCCGCGAAGGCGCTCGTGGAGAGGGCGGACGACCACGTTCCGCTTCGTTGGGCCTCGGTGATGCGCAGCTCGGCGGCCGGAGGCAGGCCCGCGCCGCTCCATGGGACCGTCATCCGCCCACCACCTGTCGCCGTCTGTCCCTTTTGTGCCTCTATTCACCCTAATCGAGTCGGGCGGTGAGGCTTGTGGAGTACGGGTACGCCGCCGCCGCTCCCGCGCCGAAAGCGGACATTTCCTATAGGTTTCGAGAGGTTCGGCGACGAGGTGAACACGGCGGCAAGGGGGAAGGACCGGGCCGGTCCGGCCGACAGCTCTATAGGATATGAAGGACAACCGCGTCACGAGCGCACAGCCAGCAGAGGAGGCCGGATGGTGCCCGACCCCCTGCCCGACCCCCCGGCCGGCGGCAGGCCCGCGGAGCCGGAGCCGCCGCGCCAGGTGCTGGCCGACAGCGTGTACGAGGCCATCAAGGCGATGGTCATGGACCACGAGATCGAGCCGGGCGCGCGTGTCGGCATCGAGGCGCTCGCCCGTACGCTCGAAGTCTCGCCGACCCCGGTACGGGAGGCGCTGGCCCGGCTGGAGTCCGACGGCCTGGTCACCAAGCGCTCGCTCGCCGGGTACCGCGCCACCGAGCTGCTGACCCCGCAGGGCCTCGAAGAACTCTTCGAGATGCGTCTGCTGCTGGAGCCGCGGGCGGCGGCGCTGGCCGCCGAGAACGCGAACGAGGAGCAGCTCGACCGTATCGAGAGCCTGGTGGAGGAGATGCGGGGGCGCCCGGGATCGGGCGAACGGTACGTCGTGTACCGCGAGTTCGCCGCCGTCGACCAGCGCTTCCACGACACGGTCGCCCAGGCCGCCGCCCGCCCGCTGCTCGCCGACGCGGTGGGCCGGCTCCACTCCCACCTGCACATCTTCCGGCTGACGAGCATCCCGGGCGCGGGGCCCCTGACGCTCGCCGAACACGACCGGATCCTGCGCGCCGTCCTGCGCCGCAACCCGGAGCGCGCGGCGGAGGCGATGACGGACCACCTGCTGCGCAGCCGCGAACGACAGCGCGACCGCCACCGCCCGGACGGCGGCCCGGTTCGCTCGTAACCGCCGTCGCCCCGTTCTCGCCACATCCCTGTGAAACATTTCCGCCCTGTCGTCGCGTCAGAGAGAGGTAAGGGCGGGATGCCGGGGCAGTCCAGGTGAACGGGGAAACCATGGGCCTCATGGGAATGAGGGGGCGTCGGAGCGGTGAGGGCGTGCGCACGTCCCGTGCGGACGATTTCAAACAGTTCGCGGCCGGCCGTACGAACCACCTCTTCCGCTCCGCGTGCCTGCTGACCAGCGGGGACACGCATCTCGCCGAGGACCTGGTGCAGGAGACACTCGGCCGGATGTACGCGCTGTGGGGGCGCGTCGCCCGGATCGACAACCCGGCGGGGTACGCCCAGACCGTCCTGGTCCGTACGTTCCTCACCCACCGGCGGCGGCGCTCGGCCACCGAACAGCCCGTCGGGGAGATCCCCGAGACGGTGCCCCACTCGGGCGACGACCCCGCGCTGCGCGTGGCGCTCCTCGCCGCGCTCGGCCAACTGCCCCCGAAGGACAGGGTGGTGGTGGTGCTGCGGTACTGGGAGGACCGCAGCATCGAGGAGACGGCCCAGGCGATGAATTGCAGCTCGGCGGCCGTACGGACCAGATCCGTACGGGCGTTGGCCAAGCTGCGTGAGCAACTGGGCGGCGTGTTCGCCGAGTTCGCCGACCACTGATCCTGGCGGAACTCCTGTTCAGAACTGTCCTGTCCCGTGAATCATGAGTAAGGAGTGGGATCAACCATGCCCTTTGAAGAGCCATCCGAGGACAAGATCGGTCACGCGCTGCGTGCCACGGGCGACGCATTCGAGCCCGCCGACTGGTCCGGCCTGGTCGACGGCGGACTGGCGCGCGGGCGCCGCAAGGTGGCCCGCCGGCGTTCGGCCGCCGTGACCGGCGGCGTGTTGGCGCTGGCCGTGGTCGGCGTCGGCGGGGCGTACGGGGGCGGGCTGCTGGGAGGTACGGAGAGCGGCGGTACGTCCCTCGCCGTGCCGGCCCTGTCCGCCACCGAGGCAGGGGTCTCCGGCGCCGAGCTGACCAAGATCCTGACCGGTCTGCTTCCCGGGGGAACGCTGAGCGAGGTGAGCGCCCGGGGGCCCGGGGACTCGCCCAGCGCCGTCGTGTCCGGGGTCTTCGACGACGGCAAGGGCCCGGCCGCGATCTCCGTCGTCCTCACCCACCTGGGCGGCAAGCCCGGGATCCCGGAGACGCAGTGCCCGGATCAGGTGTTCGTACCGTACGAGTCCTGCTCCCGCAGCAGGCTCCCCGACGGTTCGGCGCTCCGGATCTTCCAGGGGTTCGAGGGCCCGGACCTGAAGGAGGGCGTCAAGCGGTGGCAGGCGACGTGGATGAACGGCGGGTTCCTGGTCGACGTCACCGAGTACAACGCCCCGGCCGAGAAGGGCGCCCAGGTCTCCCGGCCCGAACCTCCCCTCGGAGCGGCGGAGTTGCGGGCCCTGGTGACGTCGAAGGAATGGAGCGGGCCACTGCGCGCGCTGCCCGCGGCCCCGCCCGGGAAGGACGCCAACCGGACGGCCGGCCCCTCCGAGTCCTCGACAGCGGGGGCAGGCAAGGGCACGGGCGGGTCCGCCGTCACCGTACCGGGGTCGGTCCGTGAGACGTTCCTGTCCCTGCTCCCCAAGAGGGTGAAGGTGCTGGAACAGGGCGGCCAGGAGGACGAGTACGCGTACGCCGTCGTGGACGACGGCAAGGGAGCCGGGTTCGTCCAGATCAACGTGCAGCCCGACATGCTCGATGTCGCGGACGATCTATACGGCGAGGGCGCGACGACCCTGCCGGACGGCACGCTCCTGAAGACGACCAAGGAGCCCAGCGAGAAGGGCGGCAAGGGCGCGGTCATGTGGACCGCCGACACCATGCGCCCCGACGGGCTCCGTGTGGTGGTCTCCGCGCTCAACGCCGGCGGGTTCCACGCCGACGCGACCCGCAAGGCGCCCGTGCTCTCGATCGCCCAGCTCACCGCGCTCGCCACCAGCGAGAAGTGGCTGACGGCACGCTAGGAACATCTGCCGGGGGACCAGCACCACCGATCCGCCGAGCCGGGGGGCTCGGCGGATCGCCGCGGCCTGGGCCCGTCCGTCCCGCTCACTTCGCGTCGAAGTACCGCTCCACCGTCGCCGTCGTGAACGGAAACCGCACCGGCGTCTCACCGAAGGCGATCCGCCCGGCCAGCTCGCCCGCCGCGCGGATCGCCTCCGTCACCTCCGCGGTCTCCTTCTCCGGGCAGTGCACGATCACCTCGTCGTGCTGGAAGAACACCAGCTCCGCCCGCATCCCCGCCGTCGCCCGCCGCAGCGCGGCCAGCATCAGCAGCGCCCAGTCGGCCGCACTGCCCTGCACGACGAAGTTCCGCGTGAAGCGCCCGCGCGCCCGCCCGTTCGTCGACGCGTACCCCGGGGTGAACTCGCCGTCCACGGGCACCGCCTCGCCCGCGTCCTGCGGGATCCCCGCCTCGCCGTCGTCCTCCGCCCCGGCCGCGCGCGGGCTGGTGCGCCCCAGCCACGTCCGTACGAGCCTGCCCTCCTCGCCCGCCTTCGCCGCGTCGTCCACATACGCCACGGCCAGCGGGAACCTGCGCCGCAGCGCCGCCAGGTTCTTCAACCCGTCGCCCGAGGTCTGGCCGTAGATCGCGCCCAGCAGCGCGACCTTGGCGTGGTCGCGGTCGCCCGCGAACGCCCGGTCGGACAGGGCCGTGTACAGATCGCCGCCGTGCCCGGCCACCTCCATCAGGCCCGGGTCGCGCGAGATCGCCGCCAGCACCCGGGGCTCCATCTGGTCGGCGTCCGCCACCACCAGCCGCCACCCCTCGTCGGCGACGACGGCACGCCGTATCACCTTGGGGATCTGGAGCGCCCCGCCGCCGTTGGTCGTCCAGCGGCCGGAGACCGTACCGCCCGGCAGGTACTCCGGCCGGAACCGGCCGTCCCGCACCCAGTCCTGGAGCCACCCCCAGCCGTGCGCCGTCCAGATCCGGTACAGCTTCTTGTACTGGATCAGCGGCTCCACCGCCGGGTGGTCGATCTCCGCCAGCTCCCAGCGCCGCGTCGACCTCACCCTGATCCCGGCCCCCGCGAACGCCTTCACCACATCGGCGGGCAGATCCGGCCGCACCCGCCGCCCGAACGCCGCCGACACCTCGTCCGCCAGCTCCGCCAGCCGGCGCGGCTCACCCCCGCCCGCGTACCGCTCGCCGAGCAACTCGTGCAGCACCTCCCGGTGCACGTCCGCCCGCCACGGCAGCCCCGCGCGGTGCATCTCGGCGGCCACCAGCATGGCCGCCGACTCCGACGCCGTGAGCAGCCGCATCCGTCCGGGGTGTTCGGCCGCCGCGTGGCGTTCCTGCTGCCGCGCGTAGACCTCCAGCAGACCCTCGAAGGGGACGTCGGCGCCCGCGTGCGACTCGAACAGCGACGACTGCGAGCCCGGCGCGGCCGAGCGCGGCGGCGGATCGGGCGGTACGGGCCCGTTGCGCAGCCGCGCCCAGGCCGCCGCCGCGGACCGGGGCTCCCCGAGGCGGCCCTCGTGGCCGAGGAGGAGCTGCTCCGCCGCCTCGATGTCGTAACACCGCTCCACCCGTACCCCCGCCGCCAGCAGGCGCGGATATGTCTCCGCCGTCGACCGCCACACCCACCGCCCGACCTCGGGCAGCCGCTCCCTGACCGCCGCGACCAGCTCGGGCTCCCGCAGCACGGGCCCGGCGGGCAGGCCGTCGGCGCCCAGCGGGGCGAGCAGCGCGCCGCCGCCGTCCGTCGGTGCGACAGCCCATCGTTCGGTCATGGAATCGAGTCTCGCAGGAGGGTCTGACAGCCAGGCGGGTCCGTGAAGCGGCACGATCGATTCCGTAGACAACACGACCTCCACCCCCACCCCACGGAGACACGCATGAAGGCGATCCAGTTCGAGGAGTTCGGCGGCCCCGAGGTCCTGCACCTCAAGGACGTCGGCGAACCGCACGCGGGCCCCGGCCAGGTCCGCGTGGCCGTGAAGGCCGCCGGCGTCAACCCGATGGACTACAAGATCCGCCACGGATGGCTGAAAGATTTCTTCCCCACCCCGCTGCCGTACGTCCCGGGTCTGGAATTCGCGGGCGTCGTGGACGAGATCGGTGAGGGGGTGACGGAGTACGCCGTCGGCGACGAGGTGCTGGGGTGGAGCGCCACCGGTTCGTACGCCGAGTACGCCCTCGCCGACGTCATCGCCCCCAAGCCCGCCGGCCTCGGCTGGGCGCAGGCCGCGGCCATCCCGATCGCCGGGGAGACCGCGCGCCGGGTGCTGGACCTGCTGGCCGTGGCCGACGGCGAGACCCTGCTCCTGCACGGGGCGTCCGGCGGTGTCGGCGCGGTGGCCGTACAGCTCGCGGTGGCGCGCGGCGTCAACGTCATCGGTACGGCGGCCCCGGCGAACCACGACTACGTGCGCTCGCTGGGCGCCGTGCCCGTGGCGTACGGCGACGGTCTGGTCGAGCGGGTCCGGAAGGTCGCGCCCCAAGGGGTGGACGCCGTGTTCGACGCGGCCGGCAAGGGAGCGCTGCCCGACTCGATCGAACTGCGCGGCGGTACGACCGACCGCATCGTCACCATCGCCGACGGGGAGGCCGCCGAGTACGGGGTGACGATGACGTCCGGCGCGCCCAACGACGAGTCGAGGCGGGACTCGCTGGTACGGAACGCGGAGCTGGCGGTCGAGGGCGGCCTGCACCTCCGGATCGCCGAGACGTTTCCGCTGTCCGGCGCGGCGGAGGCGCAGACGCGGAGCGAAGAGGGCCACCCGACGGGCAAGCTGGTGATCGTGCCGTAGAGCCGTAGAGCCGTAGAGCCGTAGAGCCGTAAAGCCGTAAAGCCGTAAACCGTGAATCGGTGGGGGCGGGGGACACATTCCCCGCCCCCTCCTACGTAAGCGCCCTGACCACCCTCGCCGGATTCCCCACCGCCAGCACCCCCGCCGGCAGGTCCTTCGTCACCACGGCCCCCGCCCCCACCACCGTGTTCTCGCCGATCGTCACCCCCGGGCAGACGATCACCCCGCCCCCCAGCCAGACGTTGTCCCCGATGGTGATCGGCGCCGCCCTCTCCCAGCCCGCCCGCCGCCGTTCCGTGTCCAGTTCGTGGAGCGGCGTGAGCAGTTGGACGTTCGGGCCGATCTGGACGTCGGCCCCGACGGTGATCGGGGCCGCGTCCAGGAACACCGCGTTGAAGTTGACGAACGTACGGGCGCCGATGCTGATGTACGTGCCGTAGTCGCAGTGGAACGGCGGCCGGATGTTCACCCGCTCACCCACCGAACCGAGCAGCTCCGCCAGGATCCCCGCGCGATCGGCGCGCGCGGCCCCTCCGTTCGCGTTGTACGCCGCGCAGAGCGCGAAGCGGCGCTCGGTCTCCGCGCCCAGCTCCTCGTCGTCCGCGATGTACCACTCCCCGGCCAGCATGCGCCGCTTGTTCTCGCCCACGGAGGTCCTCTCGTCGGATGCGTATGCGATGCGTATGCCGATACGTATGACGTACACGGAGGCGCCCACGGTAGCCGTACACCCTGTCTGGGATCATGGATCCTTCGGGCAGGTACGGAGGTACGGAGAGGGCAGTGGCATGAGCGAGGCCGGCACACGGACCGTCGAGCTGGCCCTCGCCGCCCTCCTGGCGGCCGGCGGCCGGGGAGGCGACGGGAGCGAAGGCGTCGACACCGGCGCCTCCCTCCTCGCCGCCGACCCCACCGCCGACGCCGAGCTGCGCCGGCGGGGGGAGCGGTTCGTACGGCTGGCCTGGGAGCGCGGCTGGCAGCCCGCCGACGTCGTACGGCTGGTCCGCCGCGATCTCGGCGAGGCGCACGTACGGCTCGTCACCGAGCTGATCACGGCGGAGACGCGGCGGTACGAGCGGCTCCCGCCGCGCTGGTCCGAGCAGCTCGCGGACCTCACCGCCGGGTCGGCACAGGCGCCGGCGCCGCCCCGGGCCGACCGCTTCTCCCACGCCACCGCCGTCCTGGAGCTGTACCGGCTGCTCATCCGCCTGCCCGCCGTCGAACCGGCCGGTCCCGTACCGGGCACGCCCCTCCATCTGCCGCCCGCCGAGGGCGAGCCCCGCATGCTCACCCGGATCCGCGCGCTGCTCGCGAAGGCGGAGGCGACCGGCTACCCGCCGGAGGCCGAGGCGCTCACCGCCAAGGCGCAGGAGCTGATGGCCCGGCACAGCATCGACGACGCGCTGCTCGCGGACCGGACGATGCGGGGCGATGTGCCCGGCGCGTGCCGGATCGGGGTGGACGCGCCGTACGAGACGGCGAAGGCGATCCTGCTCGACGCCGTCGCCACCGCCAACCGCTGCCGCGCGGTGTGGAACAGCGCGTACGGCTTCTCCACCGTGGTCGGTTTCGAGGCCGACCTGGCGGCCGTCGAACTGCTCCACACCTCGCTGCTGGTGCAGGGGACGGCGGCGATGACCCGCGCGGAGGCGGAGCAGCGGGCGGCGGGGCGCAAGCGGACGAAGACCTTCCGCCAGTCCTTCCTGATGGCGTACGCGCACCGCATGGGCGAACGGCTGGCCGCGGCGACCGACCAGGTCACGGCGGACGCGGACGTGCGCGAGGAATCCGGGGGCGCCGCCCTGCTCCCCGTGCTCGCCGCGCGGGACGTGGCGGTCGAGGACCGTACGGACCGGATGTTCCCCGAGACGGTCGCGACCCGGGTCCGCGGGGTGACGGACGAGGCGGGCTGGACCCACGGCACCTCGGCGGCGGACGCGGCGCGGGTGCCGGGCGGCAGGGGCACGGGGGACGGGCGCGGCCGGATCCGCCCGGGCACGGACCGGCCTTAGGGCCTGTCCCCCACCAGCCCCGCCTACCAGGACGACTTGCGCACCCCCGGCAGGAATCCGGCGTGTGCCTGCTCGCGCAGCCGGACCCGGGAGAGGCCGAACTTCCTGAGGTGACCGCGCGGCCGCCCGTCCACGCTGTCCCGGTTCCGTACCCGCGTCGCACTGGCGTCCCGTGGCTGGCGCAGCAACTCCGCGCGCGCCGCGACCCGTTGGGCCTCGGGTGTGCCGGGCCGCCGCAGGATCTCCTTGAGTTCGGCGCGCCGTGCCGCGTACCGCTCGACGATCACCTTGCGCCGCTCGTTGCGGACGATTTTGCTTCTCTTCGCCATCAGACCCTCACCCCACGGGCGCGGATCCGGGCCACGGCGGCCTCGATGCCGATCGAGTCGATGGTCTTGATGCCCTTCGTGCTGAGCGTGAGGCGTACGTGCCGGCCCTCGCTCGCGAGCCAGTAGCGCTTGCGCTGGATGTTCGGGTCGAACCGGCGGGAGGTGCGCCGGTGCGAATGGGAGATCTGGTTGCCGAATCCGGGCTTGGCGCCGGTCAGTTGGCAGTGGGCGGACAAGGTCACGCACCCCTCTCTTTGGTAATGGAAACCATTTCCATATACTAACCCCATGGCCCGCAACGAACTACGCCCGATCGTCAAGCTCAGGTCCACGGCGGGGACCGGCTTCACGTACGTGACCCGCAAGAACCGCCGTAACAACCCGGACCGCATGACCCTGCGCAAGTACGACCCGGTCGTGCGCCGGCACGTCGACTTCCGCGAAGAACGCTGATCCGCGCCCCCAACTGATCCGCGACCCCAGCTGATCCGCACCTCCAGCTGATCCGCGCCCCGACGAGAGGACCCCCATGAAGCCCGGAATCCACCCCGACTACCGGCCGGTCGTCTTCCGAGACAAGGCCGCCGACTTCGCCTTCCTGACCCGGTCGACCCTCACCAGCACCAGGACGGTCGAGTGGGAGGACGGCAACACCTACCCCGTCGTGGACGTCGAGACGTCCTCGGCGAGCCACCCCTTCTACACGGGCACCGCCCGCGTGCTGGACACGGCGGGGCGCGTCGAGCGCTTCGAGCGCCGCTACGGCCGTAAGCCCGAGGCCCGTTGATGGGCGCGTCGAACGGCGCGGGGGCGCACGGAGGCGGCCCTGACGGCCCCGGCCGCCGCCTCCCCGTCGCCCTCGTCGGCGGCCTGCACTCCGACGCCCGCAAGCAGGCCGTCCAGCGGCTGCTCACCGCCGTCCCCGGCAGCGTCGCGCTCCACCACGACCTCTCCACCGCCGAGCGCGGCACGGTCGTGCGGACCGTCCGCGACGCCTCCTCCCTGCTCTCCCACAGCGAGACCCCGCTGGTCAACGACTGCGCCTGCTGCGCCCTGCGCGAGGATCTCGTCCCCGAGCTGGTCCGGCTCGCCGACGACGGCCTCACCCGCCTCGCGGTCGTCGAGCTCTGGGACTCCGTCGAGCCGCGCGGCATGGCCGAGGTCATCGCCGCGCACGGCGAACGGCTCGTGGTCACCTCCGTACTGACCGCTGTCGATCCCGCCCTGCTCCTGCCTTATCTCGGCAACGGCGACGACCTCTCCGACGCCGGCCTCGCCGCCGCACGCTCCGACCACCGGACCGTCGCCGACACCTGGGCCAGGCAGCTGGAGTACGCGTCGGTGCTCGCCGTCGCCGACAACCCGCTCGCGGACGACGAGGACCGCGCGCTGCTGGCCCAGCTCCACCCCACCGCCCCGCAGGTGCGGATCGCGGACGGCGGCGGGCTGGCCGCCGCCGCGCTGGCCGGCTTCGACGTCGAGTCGGCCGCGGCCCGGCACCACCCGGCCTGCGCCCTGCTGCCGCAGGACGCGGACGAATGCGGTGTCGGTACGTACGTCTGGCACCGCGACCGCCCCTTGCACCCCGAGCGGCTCTACCGGGCCCTGGAAGAACTGTGCTGCGCGGCGGCCCGCAGCCGCGGCCGCTTCTGGCTCGCCGACCGGCCCGACACCCTGGTGGCCTGGGACGCCGCCGGCGGCGCCCTCTGCGTGGAGAGTTTCGGGCCCTGGCTGGCCTCGCTGCCCGAGGCCGCATGGGACACGGTGCCCCCGCTGCGGCGGGCCGCCGCGGCGCTGGACTGGCACCCCGAGCACGGCGACCGCTGCCAGCACCTGGTCTTCACCTCGCCCGGCCTCGACCGCGACGGGATCGAGCTGCTCCTCGACTCCTGCCTGCTGACCGACGCCGAGTACCGCGCGGGCCGCGAGTCCTGGAAGCGACTGCCCCCCGCCTTCGACGCCCTCCTGGAGGTCTGACATGTCCACCCGAGGCCCCGCGTCCTCCGCGCGCGGCGCCGGCTCCGGCCGCCGCGCGGACCGTAAGCCGTCCGCCCGCCCCAACCCGCTGGACCACGCGGGCATCACGTACGTCGACTACAAGGACACCGACCTGCTGCGGAAGTTCATCTCGGACCGGGGCAAGATCCGCAGCCGCCGGGTGACACGCGTCACCGCGCGGCAGCAGCGGCAGTTGGCGCGGGCGATCAAGAACGCCCGCGAGATGGGCCTGCTGCCGTACCGCTCGGCACCGCGCTGACCGGCGCGATCGGGCGCGTGACGCCGCGCGGGGCGTCACGCGCCCCGCGTTCCGGCCGACAGAGGCTTCCCCCACGGCGTGGGGGAAGCCTCTTCCGCGTTACCTGTGTGACCCGTGCGACCCATGGGGCCGGTGTGATGCCCTCGATCTTTACCTGGACACTGGAGCCAGAAAGCCGTTCTGTGCGTCTGTTCCAGGAGAGCGCACGTGCACGCGCGAAGGAGTAACCGAAGGACCACCCCGCGTGCACGTGCATCTGCTCATGCATGCGCACATGAACACAGCTATGATCCGGGAAAGTTGACACTTGCACCTTGCAACTCGGGGAGCGACCTGTGCACCACGTGTACAACGGCATTGCGGCCACAGAGCTGCACGGCGTCGTCTGGCAGAAAAGTAGGCACAGCAACTCCCAGGGATCCTGCGTGGAGTTCGCCAAGCTGCCTGGTGGGGAGGTGGCGGTACGGAACTCACGCCACCCGGACGGCCCCGCGCTGGTGTACACGCCGGCCGAGATCGAGGCGATGCTGCTCGGTATCAAGGACGGCGAGTTCGACCACCTGATCGCGGAGGGCTGAGAGCGCCGAAGCGGAGAGCTGAGGGCGCCGAAACGGGCGAAATCGCCCGGAGAGTATGGCCGGAACGCATGCGTTCCGGCCACCCTCGTGTCCGTCGGTCGGTGGGTCAGTCGGTCTGGAGCTGGAAGAGCGCCCAGACCACCTTTCCGTGCAGCGAACCCGCCAGCGGGTGCCAACCCCAGGTGTCGCTGAAGGAGTCGACCAGGAACAAGCCCCGGCCGGACTCCGCCGCACAGTCCTCGTCCGTCTCCCGTGCCACCGGACTCGAGTGGCTGGGATCGCGGACCGCGCACACCAGACGCGACTTCCACCGCATCAGGTGCAGGCGTACGGGGGAGTCCTGAGGCTCCCGCGGGGTGTCCGCCGGCAGGGCGTGCCGCAGCGCGTTGGTGACGAGTTCGGACACGACAAGCGCGACATCGTCGAAGCGGTCGTCAAGTTCCCACTGGTCCAACGTGGTCCGGGTGAACTGCCTGGCCCCGCGCACCGCCTCGTAGCGGGCGGGCAGGGCGCACGACGCCGAGCTCGCCACCCCTGCGGGATCGATGGGGGGAAGCCCCTGCCTTAAAGGCTCGAGCATGGTCGATCCATTCGTCCCCATGCGAGGCACTCCCGGGATTCGCGGCCGTAGCGATACTGCGCGGTGGTCCAGCGTCACAACACGTCAATCACGAACGAGCACACAGGTGCGCGGGGACCATGGTTCCGAATGCGTACGGCAGATGCAAGGGCAGATGCACGTGCACGTGCCGGACCTGTCCCTTCCCGTGACGGTTCTTTCACATTTCTCCCACCGACTACTTTTAGGCTCTCCGTAAAGCCTTCTTCTTTCCGTAATCGAATGAGTACGCGCTGAAGCGTTTTGATGGCAGAATCCGGGGCTTGGGGCTCGGGGGTGCCCTGCGGTGAACCACTTGTGATGGGGAGGGTTGGAGACGTGACCGCAGCCGAATCGGGCGGTTCCGTAGTGCGGCGCATTCTGCTGGGCTCACAGTTGAGGCGCCTGCGCGAGACGCGCGGCATCACACGTGAGGCCGCCGGCTACTCGATCCGCGCATCCGAGTCCAAGATCAGCCGTATGGAGTTGGGACGGGTGAGCTTCAAGGCCAGAGACATCGAGGACCTGCTGACCCTCTACGGGGTCGCGGACGAGCGGGAGCGCGGAGCTCTCCTCGGCCTGGCCCGGGAGGCCAACGTCGCGGGCTGGTGGCACAGTTACAGCGACGTGCTGCCCGGCTGGTTCCCGACCTACATCGGTCTGGAGGGCGCCGCCTCACTCATTCGTATCTATGAAGTGCAGTTCGTGCACGGCCTGTTGCAGACCGAGGCGTACGCCCATGCCGTGGTCACCCGCGGGATGCGCGACCCCGAGAAGCAGTGTGCCGAGATCGAACGGCGCGTCGCGCTGCGGCTGGAGCGCCAGAAGGTGCTCGTCTCCGAACGGGCGCCCCGCTTCCACGCCGTGCTGGACGAGGCCGCGCTGCGGCGCCCGTACGGCGACCGCTCCGTGATGCAGGGCCAGTTGAGGCACCTCATCGAGATCTCCGAGCAGCCGAACGTCACGCTCCAGGTGATGCCGTTCAGCTTCGGCGGCCACGCGGGCGAGACCGGTGCCTTCACGATGCTGAGCTTCCCCGAGTCGGACCTCTCCGACGTCGTCTACCTCGAACAGCTCACCAGCGCGCTGTATTTGGACAAGCGCGAGGAGATCGCCCACTACGAACGGGTGATGGAGCGGCTCCACCAGGACAGTCCCGGCCCCGGTGAGAGCCGCGATCTGCTTCGTGGACTCCTCGAACTCTGCTGATACAGAAGTATGATGACGTGACATCAGTGACATCGGTTACGCGGTAGTCCTGCGACGAGGGGTCGAGTCTCATGTCCTTCTTCACCAGCCTCGCCCACCAGTACATCGACGGTGAGTGGAAGCCCGGGAGCGGCTCCTGGGACATCATCGACTTCAACCCGTACAACGGGGAGAAGCTGGCCGCGATCACGGTGGCCTCGGTGGCGGAGGTCGACCAGGCCTACCGTGCGGCGGAACGCGCGCAGGTGCCCTGGGGCGAGAGCAACCCGTACACGCGCCGGCTGGTGTTCGAGCGCGCCCTGCGGGTGGTCGAGGACCGTGAGGACGAGATCGCCGAGACGATCGTCGCGGAGCTGGGCGGGACCCGGCTCAAGGCCGCCTTCGAACTGCACCTCGCCAAGGAGTTCCTGCGCGAGGCGATCCAGCTGGCGCTGCGCCCCGAGGGCCGAATACTTCCCTCGCCGGTCGACGGCAAGGAGAACCGCGTCTACCGGCTGCCGGTCGGGGTCGTCGGTGTCATCAGCCCCTTCAACTTCCCGTTCCTGCTGTCGCTCAAGTCGGTCGCGCCCGCGCTGGCGCTCGGGAACGCCGTGGTCCTCAAGCCCCACCAGAACACCCCGATCTGCGGCGGATCCCTGGTGGCGAAGGTCTTCGAGGACGCGGGCCTGCCGCCCGGCGTGCTGAACGTCGTGATCACCGACATCGCGGAGATCGGCGACGCGCTGCTGGAGCACCCTGTACCCGCGGTCATCTCCTTCACCGGCTCCGACAAGGTGGGACAGCACGTCGCCACCGTCTGTGCCAGGAACTTCAAGCGCGCCGTCCTCGAACTGGGCGGCAACAGCGCGCTCATCGTCCTGGACGACGCCGACATCGACTACGCGGTGGACGCGGCGGTGTTCAGCCGCTTCGTGCACCAGGGCCAGGTCTGCATGGCGGCCAACCGCATCCTGCTGGACCGGTCGGTGGAGAAGGAGTTCACCGAGAAGTTCGTCGCCAAGGTGAAGACGCTGAAGGTCGGCGACCCGGCGGACCCGGCGACCCACATCGGTCCGCTCATCAACTCCTCGCAGGCCGACGCCGTGACGGCGGTGGTCGAGCAGACCGTCGCGGCGGGCGCGACCGCGCTGCTGCGCGGCTCGACCGTCGGCAACCTCGTCTCCCCGACGGTGCTGACCGGTCTGGACGCCGACTCTCCCGTCCTGGCGCAGGAGATCTTCGGCCCGGTCGCGCTCCTCGTCCCGTTCGACGGGGAGGACGAGGCGGTCCGGATCGCCAACGACACCCCGTACGGCCTGAGCGGCGCCGTCCACACCGGGGACGTCGAGCGCGGGGTGCGGATCGCGCACCGGATCCGTACCGGCATGATCCACATCAACGACGGTACGGTCCACGACGAGCCGATCGTCCCCTTCGGCGGCGAGAAGCACTCGGGGTCGGGACGGCTGAACGGCGAGTCGATGATCGAGGCGTTCACCACCCAGAAGTGGATCTCGGTGCAGTACGGCCGCTCGCGGTTCCCCTTCTGAGTGCACCCGCGTCCCTGAGTGCACCCGTGTCCGACGGGCAATGAGGACGGAAGCTGACCGCAAGGGTCCGTAATTTTGTGGGTACCGGAACGGACCGGTACCTACAGAAGGCGGTTCCCCATGGGCACCCAGGTCGGCCCCGAGATCCACGGCGACGAGCGCGACGCGCTCCTGGCCTTCCTGGACGCCCAGCGCGGCGGCATCCGCAGGGCGGTCCTCGGCCTGTCCGACGAGCGGGCCGCGACGACCCCCAGCGCGAGCGCGCTGTCGCTCTCCGGCCTGCTCAAGCACGCGGCGGAGACCGAGGAGAGCTGGCTCGCCACGGCGCGGCAGGTCATGCCCGAGGTCCAGCGGGACGAGAGCGACTGGGACGAGAGCTTCGTGCTCGTCGGGGACGAGACGGTCGCGGAGAGGCTGGAGTACTGGCACAAGGTCGCGGAGCGTACGGAGACGTTCATCCGCGGTCTTGGCCGCCTGGACGAGACGTTCCCGCTGCCCGAGGCGCCGTGGTTCCCGCCGGGCGAGCGGGCGTCGATGCGCTGGCTGCTGCTGCACCTGGTCACGGAGATGTCCCGGCACGCCGGCCACGCCGACATCATCCGCGAGACCCTCGACGGGAGGACGGCCTTCGAGCTGGTCGCGCGGGAGCGCGGCGAGGTGGGGGGCTGAAGCGGCGAGACGGCCGAGTGGGGGGCTGAAGCGGTGAGACGGCCGAAAACGAGTGGCGGGGCTGGCGAGGAGCGTGCCCTGCCAGGGCAATAGCCTGGAGGCATGTCACCGATCCGTTTGCTCGTGCTGGGCGCGGTGCGCCAGCACGGGCGGGCCCACGGCTACCAGGTGCGCAACGACCTGGAGTACTGGGGCGCGCACGAGTGGTCCAACGCCAAGCCCGGCTCGATCTACCACGCCCTCAAGCAGATGGCGAAGCAGGGCGTGCTGCTGGCCCACGAGGTGGCGCCGAGCACGGCGGGCGGGCCGCCGCGGACCGAGTACGAGATCACCGAGGCGGGCCACGCGGAGTACTTCAGGCTGCTCCGCGAGTCGCTGACGGCGTACGACCAGAACGTGGACGTGCTCTCCGCCGCCGTCGGCTTCATCCTCGACCTGCCGAGGGCGGAGGTGGTCGACCTGCTGGAGAAGCGGGTGGCCGCGATCGAGGCCTGGCGGGGCGCGGTGACGGAGAACTACGTACCGGAGGACGGCCCGGAGCAGCTCGGCCACATCGGCGAGATCCTGAACCTCTGGGTGTACACGGCGGACGCGGGCGCGGAGTGGACGCGCGGGCTGATCGCGCGCATCGAGGGCGGGGCGTACACCTTCGCGGGCGAGGGCGAGCCGTTCATCGGGGTGCTCGGCGAGGGCGAGGAGAACCCGTACGCGACGGGTGTCACCCACGAGGGCGACAGAAGCTAATCAAGTTTGACCAATGCGCGGTCAGGGGATACCTTTCTCGTCCTGGTCAAATTTGACTACTCGGGGTGGAGGAGACGCTGGTGGCTGACCTGATCGATGTGATCGTCATGGACGGCGTACGGAAGCGGTACGGCGACAAGCGGGCGCTGGACGGTCTCGACCTGACGGTGGCGCGCGGCACGGTGCACGGTGTGCTGGGGCCCAACGGCGCGGGCAAGACCACGGCCGTACGGGTCATGACCACGCTGCTGCGGCACGACGAGGGCGTGGCGCGGGTGGCCGGCTTCGACGTACGGACGCAGGGGGCCGAGGTGCGGCGGCGGATCGGGCTGCTCGGCCAGCACGCCGCCCTGGACGAGGAGTTGAGCGGCCGTCAGAACCTGGAGATGTTCGGCCGGCTCCACCGGCTCGGCGCCCGGCGGGCCGGCGCCAGAGCCGGCGAACTGCTCGACCGCTTCGGCCTCGGGGACACCGGGCGCAAGGCGGTCAAGCGGTACAGCGGCGGGATGCGGCGCCGCCTCGACCTCGCGGCCTCGCTGATCACCGGCCCGGAGGTGCTCTTCCTGGACGAGCCGACCACCGGGCTCGACCCGCGCGGCCGGGCGGAGGTGTGGAGCGCGGTGCGCTCGCTGGTGGGCGGCGGGACGACCGTCCTCCTCACCACCCAGTATCTGGAGGAGGCCGACCAACTGGCCGACCACATCTCGGTGGTGGACGGCGGGCGGGTCGTCGCGGACGGTACGGCGGACGCGCTCAAGGCGGCGATCGGCGGCGACCGGATCGACGTCGTCCTGCGGGACGCCGACCAACTCGGCGAGGCGGCAAGACTGTTGGCGGGCGCGGCGGGCACGTACGCCGTCGGCACGGACGTGGACCGGCGCCTGCTGAGCGCGCCCGTCACGGACCGGATGGCCGTTCTGACCGAGGTGGTACGGGTGTTGGGCGCGGCGGGCATCGAGGCCGAGGACATCGCGCTGCGGCGGCCGACGCTCGACGAGGTCTTCCTCCACCTCACCGGCGGGGACACCCCGGGCCACCACGACCAGCAGCGGGAGGCTCTCGTATGACCACCCTGGACACCACACCGCCCGTCCCCGCACCCGGCGGGGGCAACCGGCTCGGGTGGGCGCTCGCCGACTCGTGGACCATGACCCGGCGCGAACTCGCCCACTGGGCGAGGCAGCCCGTCCAGATCGTCGTGGGGCTGGCCTTCCCGGTGATGCTGCTCCTGATGTTCGGCTTCCTGATCGGCGGCGGCCGGGGCCTCGCCGGGGACTACGTCGACTACCTCGTGCCCGGCATGCTCGCCCTGACGATGGCCTTCGGCATCGAATCGACGATGCTCGCCGTCACCCAGGACCTCAACAAGGGCGTCATCGACCGCTTCCGCTCCATGCCGATGGCGGCGTCGGCGGTCCTGGTGGGACGCAGCGTCGCGGACATGATCCAGTCCGCGGCCGGCCTGGTGGTCATGATCGGCGTCGGCTGGGCGATCGGCTGGCGCTGGCACGACGGTCCCGTCGCCTTCCTGGGCGCCGTCGGGCTGCTGCTCCTGTTCCGGTTCGCCATGCTCTGGGCCGGCATCCAGCTGGCGATGGTGGCGGGCCGGCCGGAGATGGTGCAGACGGTCCAGATCCTCGTCTGGCCGGTCGGCTTCCTCTCCAACGCCTTCGCGACGCCGCAGTCCATGCCGGGGTGGCTGGGCGCGGTGGTGGAGTGGAATCCGCTGTCCGCCACGGCCACGGCCGTACGTGACCTCTTCGGCAACCCGGTCGTGACGGCCGGCTCATGGCCGGCCGAGCACGCGGGACTGCTGGCGGTGGCGTGGCCGGTGGCACTGTTCCTGGTGTTCTTCCCCCTGGCCGTACGCCGGTTCGGCCGCCTGAGCCGCTAGGGCGTGTCCGCGGCTCTGTCCACCGCCGCCGTACGGGTCCGGGGCACTCGCCGGACCCGTACGGCCGTCCGTCAGTGGTGGAACGACGTCGCCGCCGTCTTGTCCCGGGCCAGCGGGTGCTCCTGCGCGCGCAGTTCGGGCAGCAGCTTCTCCAGGTCGTTGATCAGCAGCTCGCCGAGGTCCGCCGAGAAGCCGTTGCGGCACACGATCCGCAGGACGTCCAGATCCTCGCGGTTGGCGGGGAAGGTGTACGCGGGCACCAGCCAGCCCCGCTCGCGCAGCCGCCGCGACACGTCGAAGACGTCGAAGTTCGTCACCCCGGGGGCCGTGGTGAAGGCGAACACGGGCAGCTCGTCCCCCCGGGTGAGCAGCCGGAACTCCGCCATCGCCCCGATTCGCCCGGACAGGTTCGTGGCGATGTCCCTGGCCGTCTGCTGGACGGCCCGGTAGCCGTCCCAGCCCAGGCGCAGGAAGGTGTAGTACTGCGCGACCACCTGCGCGCCCGGCCGGGAGAAGTTCAGCGCGAACGTGGGCATCTCGCCGCCCAGGTAGTTCACCCGGAACACCAGCTCCTCGGGCAGCTCGGCGGGCGAGCGCCACAGCGCCCAGCCCACCCCCGGGTAGACCAGGCCGTACTTGTGCCCCGAGGTGTTGATGGACGAGACACGCGGGAGCCGGAAGTCCCAGACGAGATCCTCGTCGAGGAAGGGCGCGACCATGGCGCCGGACGCCCCGTCGACGTGGACGGGGATGTCAAAACCGGTGCGTTCCTGGAGGGCGTCCAGGGCGGCGCACAGCTCGGCGACCGGTTCGTAGCTCCCGTCGAAGGTCGAGCCGAGAACGGCGACCACGCCGATGGTGTTCTCGTCGCAGAGGTCGGCGGCGGCCTGCGGGTCGAGGTGGAAGCGGTCGCCCTCCATCGGCACCTGCCGCATCTCCACCTCCCAGAAGTTGCAGAACTTCTCCCAGCAGACCTGGACGTTGATCCCCATGACCAGGTTCGGCCGGGCCGTCGCCGGGTAGCGAGCGGCGTTACGGGTGGTCCAGCGGCGCTTCAGCGCCAGCCCCGCGAGCATGCAGGCCTCGCTCGACCCGGTGGTGGAACAGCCGACGGCCGTCACCGGGTCGGGGGCGTTCCAGAGAGTGGCGAGCATCGCCACACACCGCCGCTCCAGCTCGGCGGTACGGGGGTACTCGTCCTTGTCGATCATGTTCTTGTCCCGGCACTCACCCATCAGGATCCCCGCCTGGGGCTCCATCCAGGTGGTGACGAAGGTGGCGAGGTTGAGCCGGGAGTTGCCGTCGAGGAGCAGCTCGTCATGGACCAGCTGGTACGCCGTGGAGGGTGGCATCGGACCGTCGGCGAGCCGGTGCAGCGGCGGCGCGGAGGTCATGCCGCCGACCGGATCCGCCTCCCCGTAGAAGGGGTTGAGCGACAGCCTGCGCGTCTCGGCGGCGTGCTCCTCGGAGCCGTGCGGCGACGGGGGCGCTCCTCGGTGGAGTGACACGGCGGGTCTCCTAGGCGTCGGAAAGGCCCCCTCGGCGAGGATACGGAGGTTCGGCGCGGGTCGCCCGACGGGACGGACGAACGGGGCAGCCGGACGAACGGGGCGGCCGTACGAGCGGCGCGCACGCGAGCCCGAACGCCGCACGCGCGGGACGCACGCTCACCGCACCGCCGTCCCGTCCTCCCGCACCTGCATCTGCGGACGGCCGGTGACGAGCAGCCAGGCCGGGAGCAGCGCCACGCACAGCAGCGGGAGCAGGTTCGGGTCGGCGGCCAGCACCGCCGCAGTGAACAGGCTGAGCCAGCCCTGCCGGGTGACCGCGAGCAGCATCCCGAGCACCGCGCAGACCACCCCGACCGTGGTGTCCACGCCCGGCACGAGGGCGTGGGCGCAGAGCCCGAGGGACACCCCCGCGAAGAGCGCGGGGAAGATCCGGCCGCCCCGGAAACCGCACGCGGCCGCGACGAGCACCGCCGCCAGTTTCACCACCGCCATCAGCGCGAACCACCCGGCCGACCAGCCGTCGGGATCGGCGGCCAGGGTCTTCACCTCGTCCAGCCCCTTGAAAAGCGTCAGACGGCCGCCCAGGGCCCCCAGAAGGCCCAGCAGCAACCCGCCGACTGTCAGGGCCAGGACGGGGCGCCGGAGGCGCTGGAAGGCCGTGTGGGCGTACGGGAAGGCATAGACCATCACCAGTCCGAGCCCCGCCGCGACCGGCGTGATCACCAGCGCGGCCAGCGCGTCGCTCCAGTGGGTGCCGGAATGATCCGGCAGGTCGAGGTCGAACGTCGGGTGGTCGATCAGTACGGTCATCAGCCCGCCGGCCCCCGCCGCGATCAGCGGACCGAACAGCTTGTCCCACAGCGAGCCGGGACCGGGACGCGACGCGAGCGTCTCGGAGAGGACGAGCGCGGCGGCCACCGGCGTACCGAACAGCGCGCCGATCGTGCCGGCCGCGCCCAGCGAGATCCACAGCACCGCGGGCGCCTTCGGCGCGACCTTGCGGCCGAGCCAGTACGTCAGCGCGATGTTGGCCGCCGTGACGGGGTTCTCCGGGCCGAGGCTCACCCCGCCCGCCAGCGCCAGCACGGTCACGACGAGCAGGCCGGGCACCACCCCCGCGGGCATGGGCCTGTCGACCAGGCCGGTGGTGGCCGGGTCGGGTCCGGCGTGCCCGTACACCTGCCGCACGACGATCCCCACCGCCAGCCCGGTCGCCGTGAGCATCACGATCATCCAGAGCGAGGAGTACCGGCCGACCCCGAGCGCGTCGGGGAGCAGCTTCCACAGGACGTCCTTGAGCCGGTCCGCGAGCCCGCTCACCCCCAGCAGGACGAGGCTGGCGACCACGCCGGTCACCAGGGAGGGGACGACCAGGGGCAGCAGCGTGCGCGCGGAGGGCGCGGGCGCCGGCGCGGTGCCGGTCGGCGGAGCGTCGGGGGCCACGCGCCCACCGTACGGCGGCGGATGGCCCGTACCCCCGCAAAAGAGGGCATGGCGGCCGGAAAGAACCGCCGGCCGGGACCGGGGGGACGGCGGGCCGTTCCCGGGGTCATTTGTCCCCCTGGGACCGGGGCGGATCTCATGGGGGCGGGTGGAACCAGGGAGCGGGGGTAGGCGTTGATAGCTTGTGCGCGGCCGACCACGCCGATTCGACGATCGACCGACCAACGACACAGGAGTCCGGAACCCGTGACCACCCTTGCGCTCGGACCCAGCTGGCTGGACCCGGACTATCTGATCGGGACCTTCGGACTGATCGGTGTCCTCGCCATCGTCTTCGCCGAGTCCGGCCTCCTCATCGGCTTCTTCCTGCCGGGGGACTCGCTCCTCTTCACCACCGGCCTGCTGGTCACGGCGGGCACGCTCGACCACCCGCTGTGGCTCGTCTGTGTGCTGGTGGTGCTGGCGGCCATCATCGGGGACCAGGTCGGTTATCTCTTCGGCCGCAAGGTCGGGCCCTCGCTGTTCAAGCGCCCGGACTCCAAGCTCTTCAAGCAGGAGAACGTCGAGAAGGCGCACGAATTCTTCGAGAAGTACGGGCCCAAGTCGCTGGTCCTGGCCCGCTTCGTCCCGGTGGTCAGGACGTTCACGCCGATCATCGCCGGTGTGAGCCGGATGAACTACCGCTCGTTCATCACGTTCAACATCATCGGCGGCACGCTCTGGGGAGCGGGCGTCACCCTGCTCGGCGCCGCGCTCGGCAAGATCGCCTTCGTCCACCAGCACATCGAGATGATCCTGATCGCGATCGTGCTGATCTCGGTGCTGCCGATCGCCATCGAGTTCCTGCGGGCGCGCTCCAAGTCCAAGAAGGAGGGCGGCTCCACGGCGGGCCGGACCGTCCCGGACACCGCCCCGGAGGGCGGCGGCCGAGGCCGCCACGCGAAGCGCTGACCCCGCTGTCCCCCCGCATCTCGCCGATCAGAAGCCGCGCGTCCGCTTGGCCGCGCGGCGGCCGGACGCACGGCCCGCTCCCGGCACCTTGAGGAACAGCCGGGAGATCTCCCCGCCGAGATTCACCCCGATCGCGATCGCCAGGGCCAGCGCCGCCGCCTTCGACAGGGACGCCAGCCCGTGGTCCAGGTCGTTCTGGGCGAGGCCCAGCAGCCCGAAGTACGTGGCGGAGCCGGGCAGCAGCGGACCGATCGCCGCCGTCACGTACGGCAGCGCGGACGCGAAGCGGTAGCGCGAGAAGAGCTGTCCGAAGAGCCCCACCAGACCCGCCGCCACGGCCGTCGCCGCCACCGGCGAGATGCCCCCGGTGTGGTGCATCGCCGCGTACACCGTCCACGCCACCCCGCCGTTGACGGACACCATCAGCACGGTGGAACGTTCCTGCTGGAGCAGGATCGCGAAGGCGAAGCTCAGCACGACGGCCGAGACGATCTGTATCACGGGCCGCGCGGGGGTGTTCAGCGCCGCGTCCGGGTTCAGCTGCGCGTCGAGCTGCACCCCCAGATAGAGCACCAGCAGCACACCGATGATGATCGCGACGAAGAAGTACATGACCTCCAGCAGGCGCGCGGCCGCAGTGATGTAATACCCCGTCAGCCCGTCCTGCACCCCGGCCACCAGCGCCCGTCCCGGCAGCAGCGCGAACAGTCCACCGGTGATCACGGCCGACGGCCGGCCGTCCCAGTGCACAGCCGAGCCCAGCAGGGTCAGCGCCACCCCCATCGCGGCCGGCGGCATCGCCGCCACCACGAACTGGTAGAACTCCGGCAGCCCGCGCCCCGCCGCCAGCCACGCCAGCCGGTCGCCGAGCATCGCCCCGAGCGCCGCCGCGACGAACACCACGGGACCACCGCCGACCAGCACCGACGCGGCCCCCGCCAGCAGCCCGCTCGCCAGCGTCAGGGCCCACCCCGGGTACGGGTGGCGGTTGCGCCGTATCACCGCCAGCCGGCGGTACGCGTCCTCCAGCGTGACGTCCGTGTCCTCGGCCGTGATGTCGTCCACGAGCGTGTAGACCGCCGCGAGCCGCGTGTAGTCCGTCCCCCGGCGCCGTACGGTCCGACTGGCCGTCACCGGGTCCTCCACCAGCGACGGCTGGTAGGAGATCGACAGCAGGGTGAAGGTCACGGTCGGCTCGCAGCGGGCCAGTCCGTACGCGCGGCTGACCGCGAACATGGCCGTCTCGACGTCCTCCGCGCCCTCGCCGCCCGCGAGCAGCAGCTCACCGATACGCAGCGTCAGGTCCAGCACCCGGGGGACGGCGGGGCCCGCGTCGTCGTGCCGCTGCACGGTCTCCGGTACGGGCCGTTCACCGACCGGCATCCGTAGGAGGGTGCGCATCCGGTCCTGCCAGGGCGCGTCCTTCGTCAACCGGACGAGGGGGGTGCCCTCCGCCGGGGTGAGGGCCTGGGACGGCAGACCGTACGCGGGCGCCCTGCCCGCCCGGAGGGGAGGGGCGAAGGCACTGCGCGCCTCGTCCGAAGGAGGCTTGCGGTCCTCAGGACCGTCCAACTCGGCCACCACTGTCTGCTTCCCGCTCTCTTCCACGTCGTCTTGTTGTCCTGCGGTCCCCCGTAGCCCTTACACACGGATGGGCGGCGCACCCCCGGAGGGATGCGCCGCCCGTACGGTCGTACACGGTCAGGCGGTCAGTGGTGCGCGCCGCCCTGCGCCTCAAGGCGCTTGTACGAGGCCTCGATCTCGGCCTCGGCCTCGGCGCGGCCGACCCAGTCGGCGCCCTCGACGGACTTGCCGGGCTCCAGGTCCTTGTAGACCTCGAAGAAGTGCTGGATCTCCAGGCGGTCGAACTCGGAGACGTGGTGGATGTCGCGCAGGTGCTCCACCCGCGGGTCCGACGCCGGGACGCACAGCAGCTTGTCGTCGCCGCCCGCCTCGTCGGTCATCCGGAACATGCCGATCGCGCGGCACTTGATGAGGCAGCCGGGGAAGGTCGGGTCGTCCAGGATGACGAGCGCGTCCAGCGGATCGCCGTCCTCGCCCAGGGTGTTCTCGACGAAGCCGTAGTCGGCCGGGTAGCTGGTCGAGGTGAAGAGACGACGGTCAAGGCGGATCCGACCGGTCTCGTGGTCCACCTCGTACTTGTTCCGCGAACCCTTAGGGATCTCGATGGTGACGTCGAACTCCACGGGTGCTCCTCCATGATCAACACATGCGTACGGTGAGGTTGCGGCCTCACGGAGAAGCACCCCGTGCCGCGGCCGGACGGGCCGCCGTTGGCCGGGGTGCCGTGCTCGTGGCAAGGCGCAGTGATTAAGTGTCCCCCACGCAGCTGTGTGTTCGCGAAAGGGGCTGGTCAGCCGTGCTTGAGCCGAAAGTGTGGCAGCTCACGGCGGGTTCTGTCGCCGTCGGCCTGGTGCTCGCCGCCGGTGCCGTCACGCTCGCGGGCCCGTGGGACTCCGGCCAGCGTAAGGCCGAGCGGCGCTGGGCCGCCGCCCAGGACCGTACAGGTGGCGCAGATCACGGCCCGCCGGCCGCGCACGGCCCCGCCCGGCGGCCCGCCCCCGCCCCCGCTCCCAGCGCCCCCGCCGTGCTCGCCGCGCTCGGCGGTGCGGCCCCGGCCGCCGCCCGGCTGCCCGCCGGCCTCGCCGAGAGGCTCGGGAAGAAGCTCGGGCCGCTCCTGGACGACCCCGCGCTCGGCAAGGTCCGTACGGCGGAGGTCATCGACGTCGCCACCGGCCGGCGGCTGTACGGCAAGGGCCCCGACACCCCGATGGTCCCCGCCTCCACGGTGAAGATCGCCACCATGGCCGCCGCCCTCTCCGCGCTCGGCCCCGAACACCGCATCCCCACCACCGTCGTGGCCGGCCGCGACGCGCGGAAGCTGACCCTCGTCGGCGGCGGCGACGCCACCCTCGACACCCGGCGGCTCGGCGCCCTCGCCGACGACACCGCCCGCGCCCTCGGCGACCGGGGGATCGCCGCCGTCGAGATCGGCTACGACGTCTCCCTCTACTCGGGCCCCCGCGAACACCCCATCGGCCCCAACGACAACATCGCCCCCGTCGTCGCCCTGATGGCCGACGAGGGCCGCCTCGACGACTCCACCAGCGGGCCCGCCCCCCGCAGCGGCGACCCGGCCGGCGACGCCGCCGACGTCTTCGCCGGGCTGCTGCGCGACCTGGGCGTCAGGATCACCGCCACCACCGGGCCCCACCGCGCCCCCAAGGACGCGAAGCCCCTGGCCAGGACGTACTCCGCCCCCCTGTCCGCCCTGGTCGAGCGCACCCTGACCGAGAGCGACAACGACATCGCCGAGTCCCTGGCCCGCCAGACCGCGCTCGCCGAGGACGAACCGGCGAGCTTCGCGGGCGCCGGACGGGCCGTCGCGGAGGAGATCGAGGAACTGGAACTGCCCCTCGGCCACGCCCGGTTCACCGACGGCAGCGGACTGAGCCGCGAGGACCGGGTCGGCGCCTCCCTGCTGACGGCCTTGCTGGCCCGGGCCGCCGACCCCGACCACCCGGAGCTGCGCCCCGTCCTGACCGGGCTGCCGGTCGCCGGATTCAGCGGCACCCTGCGCGGCCGGTACGGGGACGACGTACCGGCCAGGGGACTCGTTCGGGCGAAGACCGGCACGCTCACCGGCGTGAACACCCTCGCGGGCACCGTCGTGGACGCCGGGGGACGGCTCCTGGCCTTCGCCTTCCTGGCCGGCGCGACCCCCGCCCCCGACCCCGCCCAGACGGCCCTGGACCGCCTCTCCGCCGCCCTCGGCCACCGCTGAGGCCGCCGGGCCGTGCCGGTCGTCCCCTGACGACTCCGCCGCCGAGCACGTACGGTTGACGCATGACGAGCATCGGTGGTGCAGAGATGGTCGACTGGAACCTCGCGGTCGCGACCGCGATCCGCCTGGCGCGGCCCGGCCCGGAAGTGACGCGGGACGAGGCGCGCGAGATCGTCGCCGAGCTGCGGCGGCACGCCAAGGCCTCCGAGGAGCACGTCCGGGGATACACCCGGATGATCCCCGAGGGGCACGAGCCCGCCGACACCCCCGTGCTGGTCGTGGACCGGGCCGGCTGGGTGCGCGCCAACGTCGCCGGGTTCCGCGAGCTGCTCAAGCCGCTGTTCGAGAAGATGCAGGAGCGTCGCTCGGGCAGCCCCGGCTCCGCCGTCTTCGGCGCGGTCGGCGGCAAGGTGACCGGCGTGGAGCTGGGCATGCTGCTGTCGTTCATGTCGTCCCGGGTCCTCGGCCAGTACGAGACGTTCGCACCGCCCACCCGCGACCTGCCGTCGGGCGCGAACGGCGGCGGCCGGCTGCTGCTCGTCGCCCCCAACATCGTCCACGTCGAGCGCGAACTGGACGTCGACCCCCACGACTTCAGGCTCTGGGTGGCTCTCCACGAGGAGACGCACCGCACGCAGTTCACCGGCGTGCCCTGGCTCAGGGACCACCTCCAGGGTGAGATCCAGTCCTTCCTCGCCGAGACCGACGTCGACCCCATGACCGTCGTGGAACGGCTCAGGGAGGCGGCGCAGTCCCTGACGGGCAGTCGCCCCGAGGGTGCGGACATCGACGGCGACAGCGGGCGCAGCATCGTCGAACTGGTGCAGACCCCCGGGCAGCGCGAGGTCCTCGGCCGGCTCACCGCCGTGATGTCCCTGCTCGAAGGCCACGCGGACTACGTGATGGACGGTGTGGGACCGCAGGTCGTGCCGTCCGTCGCGGAGATCCGCGAGAAGTTCCAGCAGCGCAGGGCCAGCGGCGCGAGCCGGCTCGACCAGGCGCTGCGCAAGCTGCTGGGGCTCGACGCCAAACTGCGCCAGTACCGGGACGGGGAGCGGTTCGTGCGCGCCGTGGTGGACGAGGTCGGCATGGACGGCTTTAACCGCGTCTGGACCTCGCCGAACACCCTGCCCACCAAGGCCGAGATCGCCAAGCCCGCGGACTGGGTGGCGAGGGTGCACCGTAAGACAGATTCCTGACCCGGATCCCGCCGACGGCAGAAGTACGCCTCAGTAATCACCCGTCCGAGGGACCGTGAGCCAGGGGTAGGCGTGCCATGCTCGGGTAGTGGCTCGGATCTGTCACCATCTACGCACTCTGCGTGACGGTCTCAGGCCGGTCTCCGACCGAGGCACCCCCCGAAAAACATCACGAAGGGCACCGGACATGGGTCCCCATCCTGCGGTCGCGGCGATACGCCTGGCGGTCCGCCGCGTACTCCACGACGTACTGCACGACGTCCTCACCGAGCGACCCGAGACGTCCCGCGTCACCACCCCCCACCGCTCCTCGACGCTCGTCGCCGACGACCGCCCGCTCGTCCTCGTCGCCTGCTCCGGCGGCGCCGACTCCATGGCGCTCGCCTCGGCCCTCGCCTTCGAGGCCCCCAAACTCTCCGTCCGCGCCGGCGCCGTCACCGTCGACCACGGCCTCCAGGACGGCTCGGACCTCCGCGCCGCCGAGGTCGTGGCCCGCCTGGGCGGCATGCGGCTCGACCCCGTCGAGTCCGTCGCGGTGACCGTCGGCCGCGACGGCGGCCCCGAGGCCGCCGCCCGCGACGCGCGGTACGCGGCGCTGGACGCCGCCGCGGAGCGCCACGGCGCCGCCGCCGTCCTGCTCGGCCACACCCGCGACGACCAGGCGGAGACCGTGCTGCTGGGCCTCGCCCGCGGCTCGGGCACCCGCTCGCTCTCCGGTATGGCGGCCGTCTCGGGAGCGGCCGGCCGGTACCGCCGCCCGTTCCTCCAGGTCGACCGCCAGACCGCCCGCAAGGCCTGTCTGGTGCAGTCGATCCCCGTCTGGGACGACCCGCACAACACCGACCCGGCCTACACCCGCTCCCGGCTGCGCCACGAGGGCCTGCCCGCCCTGGAGAAGGCGCTCGGCAAAGGGGTGGTGGAGGCCCTGGCCCGCACGGCACGGCTCTCCCGCGACGACGCCGACGCCCTGGACGCCTGGGCGGCCGACGTGGAGCGTTCCGTACGGGACGCGTCGGGTCTGCTGGAGTGCGCCAAGTTGTACGCGCTGCCGCCCGCCGTCCGCCGCCGGGTGCTGCGTACGGCGGTCATCACCGCGGGCGCCCCGGCCGGTTCGCTGTTCGCCCGGCACATCGAGGAGGTCGACCGCCTGATCACGGGCTGGCGCGGCCAGGGAGCCATCAACCTGCCCGGCCGCGTGGAGGCCAGGAGGCAGGGTGGCAGACTGGTCATCCGGCAGGGCTGAAGCGCTGGTCTCCTGGCGACGACGAAAGTGATGCGGGTGGACGACAAGGACTTGGGCACCGATCTTCAATCGGTACTCATCACCAAGGAAGAGATCGACGGGAAGCTGGCCGAGCTGGCCGGGAAGATCGACGCGGAGTACGCGGGCAAGGATCTGCTTCTCGTCGGGGTGCTCAAGGGCGCCGTGATGGTGATGGCGGATCTGGCGCGAGCTCTGTCCACCCCCGTGACGATGGACTGGATGGCCGTCTCCTCGTACGGGGCGGGCACGCAGTCCTCCGGTGTGGTCAGGATCCTCAAGGACCTGGACACCGACATCAAGGGCAGGCACGTCCTGATCGTCGAGGACATCATCGACTCGGGGCTGACCCTGTCGTGGCTGCTGTCCAACCTGGGCTCCCGGGAGCCGGCCTCGCTGGAGGTCGTCACCCTGCTCCGTAAGCCGGATGCCGCAAAGGTCGCGATCGACGTGAAGTGGATCGGCTTCGACATTCCGAATGAGTTCGTCGTCGGATATGGCCTGGATTACAACGAGAAGTACCGCAACATGCCTTTTGTCGGCACACTCGCACCGCACGTGTACGGCGGCTGAACCGTTCGGCCCCGGACGGGAACCCCGGCCCCCCTCCCGCCGTTGGAGCATGGGAAGGCCGGTTTGTCAGCCGTCCCGTGCGGTCGCGGGTGACAATGCTGGGGTACCGTCCGAAGAACAGTCTTTTCTCACAGCGGCATTTACCTACGGGCAGGAGGGACGGAGCGTTCTCGCTCCGTATGGATGGACGTGAAGCGATACTTCCGTGGGCCGGTCATGTGGATCGTGCTGGCCGTCCTCGCCGTGGTCGTGTTGATGCAGGTCGTCGGCTCGTCGGGCGGCTATAAGACAGTGGACACCGGCCAGGTGATCCAGGCGATCAACAAGAACCAGGTCCAGCAGGTCAAACTGACGACCGGCGACGATCAGATCATCAAGGCCGAGCTCGCGCCCGGCGTGAAGATCAAGGACAGCAACAAGATCCAGGCGAGCTACATCGGCAGCCAGGGCTCGACCCTGGCCAAGACGCTTCAGGCGAAGTTCGACAGCGGCGACATCAAGAAGGGCTACACGGTCTCGCCGTCGAAGCAGAGCCCGTTCCTCTCGGTGCTGTTCTCGCTGCTGCCCTTCGTGCTGATCGTCGTGGTCTTCCTGTTCCTGATGAATTCGATGCAGGGCGGCGGCTCCCGCGTCATGCAGTTCGGGAAGTCCAAGGCCAAGCTCATCACCAAGGACACCCCGAAGACGACGTTCGCCGACGTGGCGGGGTCCGACGAGGCCGTCGAGGAGCTCCACGAGATCAAGGAGTTCCTCCAGGAGCCGGCGAAGTTCCAGGCCGTCGGCGCCAAGATCCCGAAGGGTGTGCTGCTGTACGGCCCGCCCGGTACGGGCAAGACGCTGCTCGCCCGCGCTGTCGCGGGGGAGGCCGGGGTGCCCTTCTACTCGATCTCCGGCTCCGACTTCGTCGAGATGTTCGTCGGTGTCGGCGCGTCCCGCGTGCGTGACCTCTTCGAGCAGGCCAAGGCGAACGCCCCGGCGATCGTCTTCGTCGACGAGATCGACGCCGTCGGCCGGCACCGCGGTGCGGGTCTCGGCGGTGGCCACGACGAGCGCGAGCAGACGCTGAACCAGCTGCTCGTGGAGATGGACGGCTTCGACGTGAAGGGCGGCGTGATCCTGATCGCCGCCACGAACCGGCCCGACATCCTCGACCCGGCGCTGCTGCGCCCGGGCCGCTTCGACCGGCAGATCGCCGTCGACCGCCCCGACATGCTGGGCCGTCTGGAGATCCTCAAGGTCCACCAGAAGGGCAAGCCGGTCGCCCCGGACGTCGACCTGAGCGCGGTCGCCCGTCGTACGCCCGGCTTCACCGGCGCCGACCTGGCGAACGTGCTGAACGAAGCCGCGCTGCTCACCGCGCGCGGTGACAAGAAGCTCGTGGACAACCACGCGCTGGACGAGGCGATCGACCGTGTGGTGGCGGGCCCGCAGAAGCGGACCCGGATCATGTCCGAGAAGGAAAAGAAGATCACCGCGTACCACGAGGGCGGACACGCCCTGGTCGCCGCGGCGTCTCCGAACTCCGACCCGGTGCACAAGATCACCATCCTGTCCCGCGGCCGGGCCCTGGGTTACACCATGGTCCTGCCCGACGAGGACAAGTACTCCACCACGCGCAACGAGATGCTCGACCAGCTCGCGTACATGATGGGCGGGCGCGCCGCCGAGGAACTGGTCTTCCACGACCCGACCACGGGCGCCGCCAA
The DNA here is from genome assembly GCF_044744165.1 of Streptomyces sp. NPDC087420. NCBI lineage: Bacteria > Bacillati > Actinomycetota > Actinomycetes > Kitasatosporales > Streptomycetaceae > Streptomyces > Streptomyces sp. NPDC087420. The sequence goes on along the minus strand of NZ_JBIUXU010000013.1, from coordinate 75,008 downwards.
CGACATCGAGAAGGCCTCGGCGACCGCCAGGGCCATGGTGACCCAGTACGGCATGACCGAGCGGCTCGGCGCCATCAAGTTCGGCGGCGACAACACCGAGCCCTTCCTCGGCCGTGAGATGGGCCACCAGCGCGACTACTCGGAAGAGGTCGCGGCGCTGGTCGACGAAGAGGTCAAGAAGCTCATCGAGACCGCGCACAATGAGGCCTGGGAGATCCTGGTCGAGAACCGCGACGTTCTCGACAACCTGGTCCTCGCGCTCCTGGAGAAGGAGACGCTGAACAAGGAGCAGATCGCCGAGATCTTCTCCACCATTGTTCGGCGCCCCGCCCGCCCGGCGTGGACCGGCTCCTCGCGTCGTACGCCTTCGACGCGTCCGCCGGTGCTCTCACCGAAGGAGCTGGCGCTCACCAACGGCGCCATCGGCGCCAACGGTTCGAACGGTGGCCTGCCCTCCGTGACGACCGGTGAGACACCGACCGAAGCGATCCCCGAGGACCGCCCGGAAAGCTGATCCCGGACCGCCGAGAAGGCCCGGAATGCATGCCGCGTCCCCCAGGTTTTAGCCTGTGGGGGCGCGGCATTCGTTTGCGCGCCCACAGGACGGCAGAGGAACGAGGCACATACATGACCGACCCGGTGACTCTGGACGGGGAGAGCCCGATCCGCGAGTTCGACGAGAAGCGGGTGGAGAATGCGGTGCGGGAGCTGCTGTTCGCCATCGGTGAGGACCCGGACCGCGACGGTCTGCGAGCGACCCCGGAGCGGGTGGCACGTGCGTACAAGGAGATATACGCGGGTCTGTGGCAGACGCCCGAGGACGTCCTGACGACCACGTTCGACCTGGGGCACGACGAGATGGTCCTGGTGAAGGACATCGAGGTCATGAGTTCCTGTGAGCACCACCTCGTGCCGTTTGTCGGAGTGGCCCACGTCGGCTACATCCCGTCGGCGGACGGCAAGATCACCGGACTGTCCAAGCTGGCCCGGCTCGTGGACGTGTACGCCCGGCGCCCGCAGGTCCAGGAGCGGCTGACGACCCAGATCGCCGACTCGCTGATGGAGATCCTCGATCCCCGTGGGGTGATCGTGGTCATCGAGTGCGAGCACATGTGCATGACCATGCGCGGGGTACGGAAGCCGGGCGCGAAGACGATCACGTCGGCGGTCCGCGGTCAGATGAGGGTGCCGGCCACGCGTGCCGAGGCGATGAGCCTGATCATGGCCCGCTGAACGTACGGCTCAGGCGCGCGTCGCGGTCGGGTGGTCGTCGTCGTGGTCCTCCGGGAGCTTGCAGACGCGCTCCAGGAAGAAGGCCGCGAGGATCACCGCGATGCCGGCCACGACGGCGAAGCCCGAGTAGATCGCCTGGTCGCGGCGGGCGGGGACGTCGAGCTTGGTGAGCAGGAAGACGCCCACGCCGCCGTACATCCCCGAGACCAGGGCCACGACAAGCGCGCTGGCCTGGCCGAAGACCAGGGCGCGGGCGGCCATCAGCGGGTCGACGCCCTTGGCCCCGGGCCGCCGCTCGCGCTGGGCCCGCAGCCGTGAGCGCAGCGACAGCGCCGTGGCCGCGAGGACCACGGCGATCACCGCGAGCACGATGGGCGCCGCGAGCGGCACCCCCGGCAGGCTGCCGACGGCGTCCCAGAGACGGGCGGCGCCCCAGGAGAGCACGCCGGCCACCACGAACAGGCCGGCGAGCACCTTGATCCGCAACTGCTGCACCGAGAGAGCCGCCCTTCGCCTTGCCGTCCTGAGCCGTACGGAATCCGGGTCGCGGATCCGTGCCGGGAATCCGTACCGGAATCCGTTGAGCCTAACGACTAATCGGGCAGGCGGAGTTCCAGGTCGGCGCGGGGCTGGACGCCGTCCGTCCCGACATAGGCCAGCAGGTCGGCGACGGCCCCGAGGCCCGGCACCTTGGCCTCCGGCTCCACGTCGTGCCACGGGGCCAGGACGAAGGCGCGCTGGTGGGCGCGGGGGTGGGGCAGGGTGAGCAGCGGATCGTCCTGGACGACGTCCGCGTACGCCAGGATGTCCACGTCGATCGTCCGGGGACCCCAGCGCTCCAGGCGTACCCGGTCGAAGGCCTCCTCGATGGCCTGGCCGCGCTCCAGCAGGGACGACGGCGGCAAGGTGGTCTTGACCACGACCACCGCGTTCAGATACGTCGGCTGGGAGCCGGCGTCGACGCCCCACGGCTCGGTCTCGTACACCGGGGAGACGGCCTTGACGCGCAGGCCCGGGGTGTCCTCCAGGGCGTCGATGGCCCCCTGGAGCGTCTCCAGCCGGTTTCCCAGGTTCGAGCCGAGGGCGACCACCGCCCGTTTGGGGTTGGACAGCGTGACGTCGGCGGCGTCGACCTGGGCGACGACGGAGGCGGGTACCGGCTGGACGGTCGGGTCGCTCTGGGGCCCGTTCGCGTAGGGGGCGGTCATAGTCGGCTCCGGGTGATGGTGATGGTCACATCGTCGAAGGGCACGGTGATCGGCGCGTCGGGTTTGTGCACCACCACCTCGACCTCCTGGACGCCGTCGTGCTTGAGGCACCGCTGGGCGATGCGCTCCGCGAGTGTCTCGATCAGATCGACCGGATCCCCCTGGACGATCTCCACGACCTCCTCGGCCACGATTCCGTAGTGCACGGTCTTGGTGAGGTCGTCGTCCGCCGCCGCGGGGCGCGTGTCCAGGCCGAGCACCACGTCCACGACGAAGGTCTGTCCTTCCTCGCGCTCCCTGGGGAAGACGCCATGGTGCCCGCGGGCCTTGAGGCCGCGCAGCGCGACACGATCCACGCGAATCACTCCTGCTGTTGTCGGTCGTCGGGACGTCCCGCCGCGGGTGGGCGGCGGGGTGCCCTTATTCGAATCTACCTTCGGGCACCGACAGCGCTCTTCCACGGGGCCCTGGGGCCCCGTCCCGCAAGAGGCCCCTACCCACTCAGGAGGACGGCTCCTCCTCTTCTTCCTCATCGGTTTCCGTCAGGACGGGGGAACCGTGGTGCGACCAGACCCTCCACCCCTCCGGGGTGCGGCGGAACACGTTGGTCGCCACGACCAGCTGGCCGACGAGCGGCCCCAGCTCGCCGCTCTCCTCGGCGGGGCCGCCGCTGAGGATGTTCTCGGTGCAGGTCACGAGGGCGGTGTCGGCGGCGACGGACACGACGACGTCGGTGAGGAAGAACTGGATGTACTCGGTGTTCGCCATGATCAGGGCGTACGAGCGCAGCACCTCGGCGCGGCCGGAGAGCACGGGCCAGCCGGGGTGGACGCAGGAGATGCCGTCCTCGTCCTCCAGCCAGAGCGCGGTCAGCGCGTCGAGATCACCCCGCTCCATGGCCTCGTAGAAGGTGGTGTTCGCCAGCTCGACCTGCTCGACGTCCGTGCGGGCGGTCATGCGGCGTCCTCGACGGCGCGCGCCACGCGGACCGCGTCCGCCGTGGCCCGTACCTCGTGGACCCGGACCGCCCAGGCGCCCTGGTGGGCGGTGATCGCGGAGATCGCGGCGGTGGCCGCGTCCCGCTCGCGGGCCGGGGGCGGGGCGCCCTCGGTGGCCAGGACGTGCCCCAGGAAGCGTTTGCGGGACGCGGCGATGAGGAGCGGGCGGCCCAGGGTGCGCAGCTCGGCCTGGTGCGCGACCAGCGCGAGGTCGTGCTCGGCCCGCTTGGCGAAGCCGAGGCCGGGGTCGATCACGATCCGCTCCGGGGCGATGCCGCCCGCGATCACCGCGTCCATCCGGGTGCGGAGTTCGGCGACGACCTCGGCGACGACGTCCTCGTACACCGCGAGGCTGTTCATCTCCTGGCTGAAGCCGCGCCAGTGCATCACCACGAAGGGCACCCCGGCGGCGGCGACGACGGGCACCATGTCGGGGTCGCCCAGGCCGCCGCTCACGTCGTTGACCAGGGCGGCCCCGGCCTCGACCGCCCGCGCGGCGACCGAGGCGCGCATGGTGTCCACGGAGACCGTGACGCCCTCGGAGGCGAGCCCGCGCACGACGGGGACAACCCGCCGCAGCTCCTCGTCCTCGTCGACCCGGGTGGCCCCGGGGCGTGTCGACTCACCGCCGACGTCGACCAGGTCCGCGCCCGCGGCGACCAGGTCGAGGCCGCGCTTGACGGCGGCCGTGGTGTCGAACCAGCGGCCTCCGTCGGAGAAGGAGTCGGGCGTCACATTGACGACCCCCATGACCGCGCAGCGGTCCCACTGCGGCAGTCCCTCGACCGTGCCTCGCCCGCGAAACGTACTCATACCGACACCCTAGGGGTTGTCGGTAGGAGAGGGGCTTCACCCGATCTTGCTGATCGTTTCCAGTTCCACGGCGGTACGGGGGACGGCGTGCGCGTCCGCGTCGATCGAGCGGCGCAGCGCCTCGTGGAGCCGGGCCGGGGTGAGGACGCCCAGGAAGCGTCCCGTCCCCTCCTTGTCGATCACCGCGATCCACCCCGCGTCGTGCTGGAGCATCGTGGAGAACGCCTGCTTGAGGGAGGCGCCGACGGGGAGCCACGCCTCCATGCGGCGCGCGTGTTCCCGTACGGTCCCCTCCGCGCCGGTCTGTTCGGTGGAGATCCAGCCGTGCAGGTTGTCGTCGCTGTCCAGGACGACCGCCCAGCGCGCGCCCTCCTTCTCCAGCTTCGCGGCGGCGCGCCTCAGCGGGTCGTCGAGGTGCAGGACGGGCGGCTGTTCCAGGTCGCCCTCCTCGATCGGGGTCACGGAGAGCCGCTTGAGACCGCGGTCGGCGCCGACGAAGTCCGCGACGTACGGGGTGGCGGGCGTGCCGAGCACCGCCGCCGGGGCGTCGAACTGCTCGATCCTGCCCTGTCCGTAGACGGCGATACGGTCGCCGAGCCGCACGGCCTCCTCGATGTCGTGCGTGACGAACAGCACGGTCTTGCGGACCGCCGCCTGGAGTCGCAGGAACTCGCTCTGGAGGTGGTCGCGCACCACGGGGTCGACCGCGCCGAACGGCTCGTCCATCAGCAGGACGGGCGGATCGGCGGCCAGGGCGCGGGCCACGCCGACGCGCTGGCGCTGGCCGCCGGAGAGCTGCTCCGGGTACCGGTCGCCGTACACCGAAGGGTCGAGGCCCACCAGGTCGAGGAGTTCGGCGGCGCGGGCCCGGCCCTTGTCGCGCTTCCAGCCGAGGAGGTGCGGGACGGTCGCGGTGTTCTCCAGCACGGTCTTGTGCGGGAACAGCCCGACCTGCTGGATCACATATCCGATACGCCGCCTGAGCTGGACCGGGTCGATGGCGGAGATGTCGTCCCCGTCGAGGAATATCCGCCCCTCGGAGGGCTCGATCAGCCGGTTGACCATCTTCATGGTCGTGGTCTTGCCGCAGCCCGACGGTCCGACGAGCGTGACCAGCTCGCCCTCGGAGACCTCGAAGGAGAGGTCGTCGACGGCGGTGGTGCCGTCCGGGTAGCGCTTGGTGACGTTCTCGAATCGGATCATGATTCCCCATTGTGCGGCGTCTTATGTGAAGGCCATGTTGCTGGAATGTGGCGGATTTCCGCGAATGTCAGTGGTCGGGGATAGTCTCGCCGGACACACGGACGACACATACGTTCGGACACATAGGTACGGGAAGAGGGGGGAGGCGGGGACGGATGAGCGCACAAGGATGCCTGGCGGCGAACGACTGGATCTGCGGGGAGTATCTCCGCTCCCGTAGCCAAGAACTGACCGACGCGACGGTCCAGCACATCTGGATCACGGCCGTGTCGGTCGCCATCGGGCTGCTCGTCGCTTTCCCGCTGGCACTGCTGGCGCGGAGCAGGCCGGCGTTCGCCGGACCCGTGCTGGGACTGACGACCCTGCTGTACACGATTCCCTCCCTGGCGATGTTCTCGCTGCTGCTGCCGCTTTTCGGGCTCTCCGCCGGACTCGTGATCACCGGCCTGGTGCTGTATTCACTGACGATCCTCGTGCGGAACATCATGGCGGGGCTGGAATCGGTGCCCGAGGAGGCCAGGGAAGCGGCCCGCGGACTCGGCTACGGCCCCGGACGGCTGCTCTGGGAGGTCGAGCTGCCGCTCGCCCTGCCCGCCCTGATGGCCGGGCTGCGCATCGCCACGGTCTCGACGGTGGCGCTCACGACGGTCGGCTCGATCGTCGGCAAGGGCGGCCTCGGGAACCTGATCACGGACGCGCTGACCAGCTTCTTCAAGGCGCAGGTGCTCGCCGCGTCGGTGCTCTGCGTGCTGCTGGCGGTCGTCGCCGACCTGCTGCTCCTCGGGGTGCAGCGGCTGCTGACGCCCTGGACCCGGGCCGGCACCGGGCGCGCCTCGCGCCGCGCGCGCCTCCCGCGCCGTACGGACCGCGCCGCCCGGCCGGGCACCGGTGGCCCGTCCACGGACGACGACCGCACGACCGCCGACGATCCCGTGAAGGCGGTGGGCTGACCGTGGGAGTCCTGGGAGACGCCTGGACCTGGCTGACGACCGGCGCCAACTGGTCGGGCACCAGCGGGGTCTGGAACAGACTCGGGGAGCATGTGTACGTCAGCGGGGTCGCCCTCGTCCTGGCCTGCCTCGTCGCCCTGCCCGTCGCGCTGTACCTGGGCCACCTCGGCAAGGGCGGCGCGCTCGCGATCAACATCTCCAACGTGGGCCGGGCGGTCCCCGTGTTCGCCGTGCTCGCCCTCTTCATGGTCTCGCCGCTGCGCAACTCCGGCTATGTGCCGACGATCATCGCGCTGGTGCTCTTCGCCGTGCCGCCCCTGCTGACCAACGCGTACGTCGGCATGCGCGAGGTGGACCGCGCGGTGGTGGAGGCCGCCCGGGGCATGGGCATGTCGGGGCGCCAGGTCTTCGTACGGGTCGAACTGCCCCTCGCGTACCCGCTGATCATGACCGGCCTGCGCTCCGCCGCCGTCCAGGTGGTGGCCACGGCCACCATCGCGGCGATGGTCGGCCAGGGCGGGCTCGGGCGGATCATCACGGCCGGCTTCAACACGTACAACACCCCGCAGGTGGTCGCGGGCGCGCTCCTCGTGGCGCTGCTCGCCCTGCTCGTCGAGGGCGCGCTGCTGCTGCTCGACCGGCTGATCGACCCCGGCAGGCGCAGCGCCTCCGCGCGCTCGCGCCCCTCACAGACTTCCGGTGCCACTGATGCCGCCGGGTCCCCCACGACCGCGTGAACAACGACTTCTGTTCTTTTTTGGATGGTGAATCTCATGAGCAAGATCTCGCGCATCGCGGGTGCGGTCCTCGGAGCCTCGGTGCTGACCGTCTCGCTCGCCGCGTGCGGCGGCGACAGCCTGGAGAAGGGCAAGAGCGACTCCGGTAGTTCCACGGGCACCGACGCGGGCTCCGGCTCCGGCTCCGGCAAGAAGGGCTCGCTCGTCATCGGCGCGGCGGCCTTCACCGAGTCCAAGGTGCTGGCACAGCTGTACGCCCAGATCCTCGGCGACGCCGGGTACTCGACGTCGGTCACCACGGTGAACAACCGTGAGCTGTACGAACCGTCCCTGGAGAAGGGCGAGATCGACGTCGTACCGGAATACGCGGCGACGATCACGGAATTCCTCAACGCCAAGGTGAACGGCGCGAAGAAGGCCGAGGCGAACCCGCTCGCGTCCAGCGACGCCGCCGCGACCGTGGCCGAGCTGAAGAAGCTAGCCGAGCCGCGCGGACTGAAGGTGCTGGAGGTCGGTCAGGCCGTCGACCAGAATGCCTTCGCGGTCACCAAGGAATTCGCCGAGAAGAACAACCTCAAGACGCTTTCCGATCTCGGCAAGTCGAAGATCAAGGTGAAGATCGCCGCGGGTGACGAGTGCGAGGTGCGCCCGTTCTGCGCGCCGGGCCTCAAGAAGACGTACGGCATCGACGTCGCGGGCATCGACCCCAAGGGTGTCGGTACGCCGCAGTCCAAGCAGGCCGTCAAGGACGGGGTGGACCAGGTCGTGCTGAGTTCCACCACCGACGGCACGCTCGACAGCTTCGGACTGGTGGTGCTGGAGGACGACAAGAAGCTCCAGAACGCGGACAACCTGCTTCCTGTCGTCAATGCCAAGGAGGCCGGAACGCCGGAGGTGGCCGCGGTCCTGAACAAGCTGACGGCCGCTCTGACCACCAGCGATCTCGCCGCGTTGAACCTCAAGGTCGACGCGGAGAGGGCGAAGCCGGAGGACGTGGCGAAGGAGTACCTGGAGTCGAAGGGCCTTCTTACGAAGTAGAGCGGGTCGGCGAATGGCGGGGCGGGAAAGCCGAATCGGCGGCGGAACGGCAACGGGCCGGGAAAGATTGTCCGACGGGCACCCCATCCGGTCTCCACGCACGGTAAATTTCAGGCCATGCCACGTGGACGCCACCGCCATTCCCCACCTCTCCACAAGCTTCTTCCGCCGTTGGCGGTCGCCGGAGCCGCGGTCCTCTGCGCGGCGGGGGCCTGGCTCCTCGCGGATCCGGCGGCGCTGCGCGGTCTGGTCGCCGCCACGGCCGTGGCGGCGCTCACCGGCGCGGTGTTCATGCGCAGTTGGGACGAGAGCGCCGGTCGCCGGGTCGCGGATCTGATCCGCGCGCGGGAGAGCGACCAGTGGAAGACCGAGGAGCGGATAGCCGAGCTGGAGGCGGACGTCGACGAGTCGCGCGAACTGCGCGTCAAGCTCGACGCCAAACTCCGCACGAAGCGGATCGAGTTGGCGGGGCTGCGTGGTGAACACGCGGCGCTGCTGCGGCGGTACGCCACGGCGGAGACCGAGCGTGCCACCGCGCTGGAGGGGCGGCGCCAGCTCGCCCTGGAGGCGGCCGTCGAGCCCAAGGCGCTCCCGGCGGCGGGCAGTACGCCCACCGCGTCCGTCTATCTGCGCGCGGCGCAGGCGCTCGACAATCTGATCAAGACCGCCGAGGACCGGCGGGCGCTCCAGCCGGCGGCGACCCCGGAGGGGGGCGCGAAGGACGGCGGGTCCGGGGCGGACACCACCGCGGAGGAAGCCGCCACGGACGAGGCGCCGGCGAAGGAGCCCGCGGCCACCGGCGGTGAGCCCGGCGACGGGGCCCCGGGCGACGCCTCGGCGGAGGACGCGACGGACGGCACCGGCGACGACGCCGAGGGCGCGGACGCGTCCGTGTTCGACGGCGCGGGCACCGGCCGGAGTACGGCGGAGCAGCACACCCGCCCGGCCGCCGCGCTCGCCAAGCGGGTGCCGGGCGCGTCCGCGATCGTTCCGTACTCCGCGCAGCGCCGCCCGGCGCGGCGGCCGGGCAGCGGTTTCGACTTCTTCGGTACGCAGGCCGGGGCGCACCCCAAGGCGGAGGACGCGGGCGGCCCGCAGCCGGCCGCGAGCGGCGGCAAGGGCACCAGGGACTCGGTGGAATCGGCGGACCAGGACGACCCCGCGCCGGCCACGCCTGCCGCGTCGTCCGGGAGCACCACCGTCGAGCGCGAGGATCTCGCGGACGTCGTGGGCGAGGAGGCTCTCGCCGAGCGGCGGCGGTCCGAGGACCCGGCGGTCGGCGCGGTCATCGACCTGACCGAGCCGGACCGCGGCGAGGACAAGGCCGGCGAAGACGACCCTGCGGAGAAGGACGCGAAGGGGCGTCTCGAAGTGGGAGGCGTACGCAGCGCCACCGGTTGACGGTGACGCTGTCTGTGGGCCACGTGTCGGTTACTTGTCGATGTCGCCCACGACGAAGAACAGCGACCCCAGGATCGCCACCATGTCCGCGACCTGCGTCCCGGGCAGCAGCTCGGTCAGCGCCTGGATGTTGTTGAACGACGCCGAGCGCAGCTTCAAGCGGTACGGCGTCTTCTCGCCCTTCGACACCAGGTAGTAGCCGTTGATGCCGAGAGGGTTCTCGGTCCAGGCGTACGTCTGTCCCTCCGGGGCCTTCAACACCTTGGGCAGCCGCTGGTTGATCGGCCCGGGAGGCAGCTCCGCGAGCCGGTCCAGACAGGCGTCCGCCAGGTCCAGCGCGTTGTGCGTCTGCTCCAGCAGGCACTCGAACCGCGCCAGGCAGTCCCCGGCCTCCCGGGTCACGACGGTGAGCGTGTCCTGGAGTTCGCCGTACGCCAGGTAGGGCTCGTCCCTGCGCAGGTCGAAATCGACGCCGGAGGCGCGGGCGATCGGCCCGGAGACGCCGTACGCGTGCACCGCCTCGCGCGACAGCACGCCGACCCCGCGCGTACGGCCCCGGAAGATCTCGTTGCCGAGGACCAGCCCGTCGTACACGTCCATCCGGGAGCGGACCTCGGCGACCGCCTGCCGGGCCCGGCCCTGCCAGCCGGCCGGGAGGTCCTCCTTGAGGCCGCCGACCCGGTTGAACATGTAGTGCATCCGGCCGCCGGAGACCTCCTCCATCACGGCCTGTATGACCTCCCGCTCCCGGAACGCGTGGAACACCGGGGTGATCCCGCCCAGTTCGAGCGGGTACGAGCCGAGGAACATCAGGTGGTTGAGCACGCGGTTCAGCTCGGCCAGCAGCGTCCTGGTCCACACGGCGCGCTCGGGGACCTCCATGCCGAGCATCCGCTCGACGGCCATCACGACGCCCAGCTCGTTGGAGAACGCCGACAGCCAGTCGTGGCGGTTGGCGAGCATCACGATCTGCCGGTAGTCGCGCGCCTCGAAGAGCTTCTCCGCGCCCCGGTGCATGTATCCGATGACGGGCTCCGCCTCGCGGATCACCTCGCCGTCGAGCACCAGGCGGAGCCGGAGCACACCGTGCGTCGAAGGGTGCTGGGGGCCGATGTTGAGCACCATGTCGGTGCTCTCCGCCGCGCCGCCGATGCCGACCGTCGTCCGCGTGGTCTCCGTCATGGACGACAGTCTCTCAGAGGCCGGGGGCCGGACTCCCGGAGGTCCGGGGGGCACCGTCAGACGCCCGGGTCCGCGAGGGTGGGGAGGGCGCCGCCGCCCAGGCCGCCCGGCGTGATGCCCACCGGCTGGGCCAGCCAGCCGAAGTCGCCGAGCCCGCCCCGCGCCGTCAGCTCCGCCGCCTCCCCGGCCGCCGCCAGCGCCCGTACGTACGCGGCCGGCTCCGCGGCGGCCAGGGACAGCGGCGGGCGCGCCCCGCTCACCCCCAGGCGGCCCAGCGCCGTGCGCTGGTCGGTCAGCTCCGCGCCCGGCAACGCGCAGGCGTCCAGGGCCACATGGGCGGTCAGGTCACAGCTCCCGTCCGGTACGGGGGCCGTCTCCCGGCCCTCCCGGAAGCCCGTCAGCGTCCCGAACGGCGGCCTGGCGTCCCGTACGTGCGCGTAGTCGACGGCGACCGCGAGCCCGCGCTCCAGCGTGGCGACGGCCGCCGCCCAGGCCTCGTCGCGGGGCCGGCCGATCTCCGCGCGGGTGCCGGGCCCGGCCGGCGGCCACCAGCGCGCCAGCCACCGCGCGTCCGCGCCCCCGACCGGTGCGCCCAGCTCCTCCGAGCCGTCGGGGCGCACGAGCACGTACCGCACCACCCCGTCGGGATCCGTCTCGGCGACGTCCACCGGGACGTTGTCCAGCCATTCGTTCGCGAACAGCAGCCCGCCGACCCCCGCCGGGGGCCGCGCGCACCACTCCACACGCGGATCGAGCCCCGCGGGCCGGGCCGCGCGCTCCACGGCGTACGGGCGCACGGTCAGCCCCGCCGGGACCGCGGCGAGCACCCCGGTCAGCAACTCCCCCCGCCCCGCGCCCACGTCGACGAACGCCACCTCGTCCGTCCCCAGCGCCCGGGCGGTGGCGGTCAGCAGCCGGGCGACGGCCGCCGCGAAGAGCGGGGAGGCGTGCACCGAGGTGCGGAAGTGGCCGGCCGGGCCCTCCGGCCGCAGGTAGAAGCCCCCGGGCCCGTACAGCGCGCGCTCCGCCGCCGCCCGCCACCCCTCGGCCCGGAGGCCGTCCTGGGGGGTGGCCAGGGGATCGTCCGGGCGGGCGCGCGCCCCCCGGTGCTTCCCGTTGTCATCCGTCACGGCGTCAAGTCTCCACCTTGGGGAGTACGCTTCCGCCGACCGGATCGACCCTCCGGTTGACCCCTCCGCCTTCTCCGCCTCCCTACGCTGGATAACGTGCAGCGCTTCTACGACTTCCTCCGCAGACACCCCACGGGCGTCGACACCTTCCTGGCTGTCATGCTCCTCGGGGTGTCTTTGCTGTGGGCGGTCACCGCGGTGGACGGGGTCGGGCCGCGGCTGCGGGCCATCGGCGTGGTCGTGCTGCTCAGCATCGTGGTCGCGCTGCGCCGCCGGGCCCCGGCCAGGATGCTGCTGCTCGTCGTCGCGCTGGGCGTGGTCCAGCTCGCGCTGGACGTCCCGGTCAATCCCGGCGACTTCGCCATGCTGGTCATCATCTACACCGTGGCAGCCGAGGGCGGCCCGCGCTGGGCCTCCCGGCTCGCCCTGGTCGGCGGGCTGTTCGCGGCACCGCTTTCGCAGCTGCGCTGGCCCGTGGACGAGGCGAGTACCTTCGGCCGGGTCTTCGCGGGTGTGGTGCTGACCGTGCCGTTCGTCCTCGCCTGGGTGCTCGGCGACTCCCTCCGTACCCGCCGCGCCTACTTCGACCAGCTGGAGGAGCGCGCCACCCGGCTGGAGAAGGAGCGCGAGGCGCAGGCCAAGGTGGCGGTCGCCGCCGAGCGGGCCAGGATCGCCCGGGAGCTGCACGACGTCGTGGCGCACAACGTGTCCGTGATGGTCGTCCAGGCCGACGGCGCCGCGTACGTCCTGGACGCCGCCCCCGACCAGGCCAAGCAGGCCCTGGAGACCATTTCGAGCACCGGCCGCCAGGCCCTCGCCGAGATGCGCAGGCTGCTCGGTGTCCTGCGGACCGGGGACACGCGGGAGGGCGGGGAGTACGTGCCCCAGCCCGACGTCGACCAGATCGAGGACCTGGTCGAGCAGGTGCGCAGGGCCGGCCTCACCGTGGACTTCAAGATCGAGGGCACCGCGCGTCCGCTGCCCAGCGGGGTCGAGCTGACCGCGTACCGGATCGTGCAGGAAGCCCTCACCAACAGCCGCAAGCACGGCGGACCCGACGTGGGCGCGAGCGTGCGGCTGGTCTACTTCGACGACGGTCTGGGCCTGCTCGTCGAGGACGACGGCCGGGGCGCCGCCCACGAGCTGTACGTGGACGGCGGCGCGGACGGCCACGGCCACGGCCTCATCGGGATGCGGGAGCGGGTCGGGATGGTCGGCGGCACGCTGGACGCCGGGCCCCGCCCCGGCGGCGGCTTCCGGATCAGCGCGCTGCTCCCGCTGAAACCGGCACACTGACGTGCCCGGCCGCTCCTCCGCACCGTCGCGACCCCCGCGCACGAGCGCGCCCCCGGGCACGAGGCCCGGCGCATGAGCCCCGCACGCATGAGCCCCCACCCCACGGAGAAGGAACCCCCGATGTCGATCCGCGTCATGCTCGTCGACGACCAGATGCTCCTGCGTACCGGTTTCCGTATGGTGCTGGCCGCGCAGCCCGACATGGAGGTCGTCGCGGAAGCGGGGGACGGCGCCGAGGCGATCGAGAACCTCCGCGCCACCGCCGTGGACGTCGTGCTGATGGACGTCCGCATGCCCCGGCTCGACGGGGTGGAGGCGACGCGCCGGATCTGCGCGGAGCCCAACCCGCCGAAGGTGCTCATCCTGACCACCTTCGACCTGGACGAGTACGCGTTCTCCGGGCTCAAGGCCGGGGCCAGCGGCTTCATGCTCAAGGACGTGCCGCCCAGCGAACTGCTGAGCGCGATCCGCTCGGTGCACAGCGGCGACGCCGTGGTCGCGCCCTCCACGACACGGCGGCTGCTCGACCGGTTCGCCCCGCTGCTGCCCAGCGCCGACAAGCCGCGGAACAAGCAGATGGAACGGCTGACCGAGCGGGAGCGCGAGGTGATGCTCCTGGTCGCGCAGGGCCTGTCGAACGGTGAGATCGCCGGGCGGCTGGTGCTGTCGGAGGCGACCGTGAAGACCCACGTCGGCCGCATCCTCACCAAGCTCGGTCTGCGCGACCGGGTGCAGGTGGTCGTGCTCGCGTACGAGTCGGGGCTGGTACGGGCGGGCGGCGGCGGAGCCTGATCCCCGCCGCGCCTCCTGGCGGACCACCCCGCTCACCCGCTCACCCGGTCACTCGCCGTACGAAGTCCCCCACCGCCGCCTTCACGTCCTCCGCGCTCCACTCCAGGCCCGCCTCCGCCACCGTGACCTCCGTGACCGAGACCCCGGGCGGCCCCGCCCCCGCCTCGCGCCACAGGCGGAACAGCGTCACCTTCGTCTCCTCCGCCTGCCGCACCCCGGCGTCGTTCAGCACCTCCCGGTCGTACGGCAGCCACACCTGGAACTGGTGGGTGTGCGGCGGCTCCGGATGGACGCGGAACCACGGCACCGCCGACTCCGCGAGACCCTCGGCGAGCGCCGCCGCGACCACGCGCGCGTGCGCCACGTACGACGGCAGGCGCGGCAGCTCACGCTCCAGGCCGAGCAGCGCCGACAGGGCCGCCGGGTACTGCTGGAACAGCTGGCCCCCGTAGCGGTGGCGCCACACGCGCGCCTCCTCCACGAGCGTCTCAGGACCCACGAGCACGGCGCCCGACAGGGCGTCGAGGGACTTGTAGAAGGACAGGTACACGCTGTCCGCGAGCCCCGCGATCTCCGCCAGCGGGCGGCCGAAGTGGGACGCGCACTCCCACAGGCGCGCGCCGTCGAAGTGCACCACCGCGTCCCGCGCGCGTGCCGCGTCCACCACCGCGACCAGCTCGTCCCACGTGGGCAGGACAAACCCGGCGTCCCGCAGCGGCAGCTCCAGCATCAGCGTGCCGAACGGCTCCGCCAGCTCCTGGATCTCCCCGGCCGTCGGGAGCCGGGGCTCGCCGGTCGCCCGGACCGTCCGCAGCCCGCTGACGACCGACAGGGCACCGCCCTCGTGGACCTCCGGATGCGCCAGCGGATGCAGCGCCACCACCGGGTTGCCCGTACGCCCCGCCCAGCAGCGCAGCGCCACCTGCTGGGCCATCGTGCCGGTCGGGAAGAAGACGGCGGCGGGGAACCCGAGCAGCGCGGCCACCCGGCGCTCCAGCTCGGCGACCACCCCGTCCCCGTACACGTCCGCCCAGCCGTCCATGTCGTACACGGACGCCGCGTCCGCCGCGAGCGCGGCCAGCCGCTCGCCCATCGGCTCGTTCACCGAGCCGCGCCACAGCGTCCGCCCGGAGGCGTGCCAGGCGGCCCGCCGACGGTCCCGCTCGTCGGCGGGGGAGCCGTCCCCGGCGCCGGCGAAGCCGTCCCCCGCCTTTCCGGGAGAGGTGTCCCGTACGTCCTCGGCCTGTTCGCTCGTGTCACCCATGCACCGATCATCGCCCAGCCGCCGTCCGGCGCGCACAGCCCTGTGGACAACTCGGTCCGGGGGCTGTGGACAACCGGGGAGGCGGGCCCGGCGCTGGCGTAGCATGGCCAGAAATCGTCCGGTACCCGCCGCGGACTGGAACGGAAGGCCCCGACGCGTGAATTCAGCAGCACAGGAACCTCTCGACCCGCGGGACCGCCCCGCCCGGCTCACGGTCGGCGTGGTCGGAGCCGGCCGGGTGGGCCCGGCCCTCGCCGCCGCCCTGCGCCTCGCGGGGCACCGCCCGGTCGCCGTCTCCGGCGTCTCGGACGCCTCCGTGCGGCGCGCCGCCACCCTGCTCCCCGACGTCCCCGTGGTCACCCCCGCCGAGGTCCTCGCGCGCGCCGAGCTGGTCCTCCTGACGGTCCCGGACGACGCGCTGCCCGCGCTGGTCCAGGGGCTCGCCGAGACCGGGGCCGTACGGCCGGGGCAGTTGCTCGTCCACACCTCGGGGCGGTACGGCACCAAGGTGCTCGACCCGGCCCTGCGCGCGGGCGCGCTGCCGCTGGCCCTGCACCCGGCCATGACGTTCACCGGCACCTCCGTGGACGTGCAGCGGCTGGCGGGCTGCTCGTTCGGCGTGACGGCGCCCGAGGAGCTGCGGCTGGCGGCGGAGGCGCTGGTCATCGAGATGGGCGGCGAGGCCGAGTGGATCGCGGAGGAATCCCGTCCGCTCTACCACGCGGCGCTGGCGCTGGGCGCGAACCACCTGGTCACGCTGGTCGCCCAATCGATGGAGCTGCTGCACAAGGCCGGGGTCGAGTCCCCGGACCGGATGCTGGGCCCGCTCCTCGGCGCGGCCCTCGACAACGCGCTGCGCTCCGGCGACGCGGCCCTGACCGGCCCTGTCGCGCGCGGGGACGCCGGCACGGTCGCCGCGCACGTGGAGGTGTTGCGCGAGCACGCGCCCGCCGCCGTCGCCGGCTACCTGGCGATGGCCCGGACGACCGCGGACCGCGCGCTCACCCACGGCATGCTCAAGCCCGAGCTGGCGGAAGACCTCTTGGACGTCCTCGCGGACGGCGACAGCCTCGGGGACACCCGCGGAGGCGCCGGCGGGGGCACCCGATGAGCCTCGCCCCCGTCCCCTCCCGCGCGGACCTGGACCGCCTGCTCGACGCGTGGCACGCCACCCACCCCGGCCGGCGGGACGCGGTCGCGGTCGTCATGACCATGGGCGCCCTCCACGAAGGGCACGCCACGCTCGTACGGGCGGCCCGCGCGCACGTCGGCCCCGCCGGGTTCGTCGTGGTCACCGTCTTCGTCAACCCGCTGCAATTCGGCGCCGGCGAGGATCTCGACCGCTACCCCCGCACCCTCGACGCCGACCTCAAGACCGCCGAGCACGCGGGCGCCGACGCCGTCTTCGCCCCGTCCGTGGACGAGGTGTACCCGGGCGGCGCGCCCCAGGTCAGGATCACGGCCGGCCCCATGGGCGAACTGCTCGAAGGCGCCTCGCGGCCCGGCCACTTCGACGGCATGCTCACCGTCGTCGCCAAGCTGCTCCACCTCACCCGCCCCGACGTCGCGTTCTTCGGCCAGAAGGACGCCCAGCAGCTCGCCCTGATCCGCCGCATGGCACGCGACCTGAACTTCCCCGTCGAGATCGTCGGCGTACCGACGGTCCGCGAGGACGACGGCCTGGCGCTGTCCAGCCGCAACCGCTTCCTGTCCGTGGCGGAACGCCGTACCGCCCTCGCGCTCTCCCGCGCCCTGTTCGCGGCCCGGGACCGCCTCGGCGCCCAGCACGCGCTGCGCGCCCGCGCGGAGTGGGCGCCCGCGCCGGACGCGCGTGCCGCCGGACTCTCCGCCCTCGGCGAGCCCCGGCTCGCGGCCGACGCGCACGCGGTGGCGCGCGGCGGGGCGCCGGCGCGCCCGTGCGGGGCGGACGCCGTACGGGCGGCGGCCCGCGCGGTCCTCATGCCCGCCGCCAGGGCCGTGCCGCCCCTGACGCTGGACTACCTCGCCCTGGTCGACCCCGCCGACTTCACGGAAGTCCCCGACGACCACACCGGCGAGGCGATCCTGGCCGTCGCGGCGCGGGTCGGCGGCACCCGGCTCATCGACAACATCCCCCTGACCTTCGGAGCTCCCCAGTGACCGCAGAGTCCTTCCGGGGGACGCTCCCCGGATCGTCAGGATCCGCGCCTTCCCAGGAGATACCCCCCGGAGCGCCGTACGCCGCCGCGACCGGGATACGGCTGGCCGCCCCCGCCCCCGGCTGGGCCTTGGACGCCGACGTCGTCGTGGTCGGCTCGGGCGTCGCCGGGCTCACCACGGCCCTGCGCTGCACCGCCGCCGGACTGCGTACGGTCGTCGTCACCAAGGCCCGCCTGGACGACGGCTCCACCCGCTGGGCCCAGGGCGGCGTGGCCGCGGCGCTCGGCGAGGGAGACACCCCCGAGCAGCACCTGGACGACACGCTGATCGCGGGCGCGGGCCTGTGCGACGAGGAGGCCGTCCGCACGCTCGTCACCGAGGGCCCGGACGCCGTACGCCGGCTGATCGGGACCGGCGCCCACTTCGACACCGGCGCGGGCGGTGAACTCCAGCTCACCCGCGAGGGCGGCCACCACCGGCGCCGTATCGTCCACGCGGGCGGCGACGCGACCGGTCTGGAGATCTCCCGGGCGCTCGTCGAGGCGGTCCGCGCCGCCGCGCTCACGACCGTCGAGAACGCGCTCGTCCTCGACCTGCTGACCGACGAGCACGGCCGTACGTCCGGGGTCACCCTCCATGTGATGGGCGAGGGCCAGCACGACGGCGTCGGCGCGGTCCACGCGCCCGCGGTCGTCCTCGCCACCGGCGGCATGGGCCAGGTCTTCGCGGCGACCACCAACCCCGCCGTCTCCACCGGCGACGGCGTGGCACTGGCGCTGCGGGCGGGCGCCGAGGTCTCGGACCTGGAGTTCGTGCAGTTCCACCCGACGGTGCTGTTCCTGGGCGCGGGCTCGGAGGGCCAGCAGCCGCTGGTGTCCGAGGCGGTACGGGGCGAGGGCGCCCACCTCGTGGACGCCGACGGGGTGCGCTTCATGCGCGACCAGCACGAACTGGCCGAGCTGGCGCCCCGCGACATCGTCGCCAAGGCGATCATGCGGCGCATGCTGGAGCAGGGCGCCGACCACATGTACCTGGACGCCAGGCACTTCGGCGCGGCGATGTGGGAGACCCGGTTCCCCACGATCCTGGCGGCCTGCCGCTCCCACGGCATCGACCCGGTGACGGAACCGATCCCGGTGGCCCCGGCGGCCCACCACGCCTCGGGCGGCGTCCGCACGGACCTGCGCGGGCGGACGACGGTCCCGGGGCTGTACGCGTGCGGTGAGGTGGCCTGCACGGGCGTCCACGGCGCGAACCGGCTGGCGTCGAACTCGCTCCTGGAGGGGCTGGTGTTCGCGGAGCGGATCGCGGCGGACGTGGCGGAACGCCGCTCTCCCGGGGCGAGTGCCGTCTCTTCCACTGAAGACGCCATCCCCGACGCCCCCCTCCGCCCCTCCGACCTCTCCCCGCCCGCCTCCCGCCAGCTCCCCCTCATCACCCCCGAGGCCCGCATCCGGATCCAGCGGATCATGTCCGAGGGCGCCGGAGTCCTCCGCTCGGCCCGCAGCCTCGGCACCGCCGCCCAGGCCCTCGAAGCCGTCCACCTGGACGCCCTGCGCGCCGACGAGCAGCCGGGGGAGGGCGAGGCCAAGGCCGCCGTCCCCGGTGTGGACTCCTGGGAGACGTCGAACCTCCTCTGTGTCGCCCGCGTCCTCGTCGCCGCCGCCCTGGAGCGCGAGGAGACCCGTGGCTGCCACTGGCGCGAGGACCGGCCCGAGCGCGACGACGCGCAGTGGCGCCGGCATCTGGTCGTCCGTTTGGCACCCGACCGTAGTTTGACGGTCCGGCGTACCGGAACGGCTGCGTTCCCGGCCGTCGACCCCGTATACGTACATGCAGAACCCGACGTCCCCAGGGAGCCGTAACCGTGAGCACGCCCGAAGACAGTCCGCGCCCCGAGCCCGTGGACGTACCCCTGATCCAGATCGGCGCCCCGGCCGCGGCGTCCGCCGGGGGTGGCTGCGGCGACGGCTGCGGCTGCTCCGGCGGCGCGGACGGCTTCGGCCCCGACGACCTGGAGTGCGGGCTCGATCCCGTGCTCGCCCAGCTGCTCGCCGAGTCCGGCCTCGACCCCGTCCAGGTCGAGGACATCGCGCACGTCGCCGTGGAGGAGGACCTCGACCACGGGGTGGACGTGACGACCGTCGCGACCGTCCCCGAGGACGCCGTCGCCACCGGTGACTTCACGGCCCGCGAGAGCGGCACGGTCGCCGGCGTGCACGTCGCCGAGGCCGTGCTGTCCGTCGTGGCCACCGACGAGTTCGCGGTGGAACGGCACGTCGCGGACGGCGACCGCGTGGAGGCCGGGCAGAAGCTGCTCAGCGTCACCGCCCGCACCCGCGACCTGCTCACCGCCGAGCGGAGCGCGCTCAACCTCCTGTGCCGGCTGTCCGGCATCGCGACGGCCACGCGCGAGTGGGCGGACGTCCTGGACGGGACGTCGGCGAAGGTCCGTGACACCCGCAAGACCACGCCGGGGCTGCGGGCCCTGGAGAAGTACGCGGTGCGGTGCGGCGGGGGCGTCAACCACCGGATGTCGCTGTCCGACGCGGCGCTCGTGAAGGACAACCACGTGGTCGCGGCGGGGGGTGTCGCGGAGGCCTTCAAGGCCGTACGGGACAGCTTCCCCGGCCTGGCCGTCGAGGTGGAGGTCGACACCCTCCACCAGGTCCGCGAGGTCCTGGACGCGGGCGCCGACCTGATCCTGCTGGACAACTTCACCCCGGCCGAGACGGCGGAGGCGGTGGGCATCGTCGCGGGACGCGCGATCCTGGAGTCCTCCGGGCGGCTCACGCTCGACACCGCGCGTGCGTACGCGGAGACGGGTGTCGACTTCCTCGCGGTGGGGGCGCTCACGCACTCCTCCCCGATCCTGGACATCGGCCTGGACCTGCGCGAGGCCGAGCCCTTCGACGCGGACGCCCTCGCCGATCTCGTGTCGGACGCGGAGCCGCACGACGGACCCGACGGGGCGGGCGCCTGATGCTGCTCACCATCGACGTAGGCAACACCCATACGGTTCTGGGCCTGTTCGACGGCGAGGACATCGTCGAGCACTGGCGTGTGTCCACGGACGCCCGCCGTACCGCCGACGAACTCGCCGTCCTGCTCCAGGGCTTGATGGGGATGCACCCGCTGCTCGGCGACGAACTGGGCGAGGGGGTCGAGGGGATCGCGATCTGTTCCACGGTCCCCTCCGTCCTGCACGAGCTGCGCGAGGTGACTCGCCGCTACTACGGAGACGTTCCCTCCGTCCTGGTCGAGCCGGGCATCAAGACGGGGGTGCCGATTCTCATGGACAACCCCAAGGAGGTCGGCGCGGACCGCATCATCAACGCGGTCGCCGCCGTCGATCTCTACGGCGGTCCGGCGATCGTGGTCGACTTCGGTACGGCGACGACGTTCGACGCCGTCAGCGCGCGCGGGGAGTACGCGGGCGGGGTGATCGCCCCCGGCATCGAGATCTCCGTCGAGGCGCTCGGGGTGAAGGGCGCGCAGCTCCGCAAGATCGAGCTGGCCCGCCCCCGGAGCGTGATCGGCAAGAACACGGTGGAGGCGATGCAGTCCGGCATCGTGTACGGCTTCGCGGGCCAGGTCGACGGGGTGGTGACCCGGATGAAGCGGGAGCTGGCCGACGACCCCGACGAGGTGACGGTGATCGCGACGGGCGGCCTGGCGCCGATGGTGCTGGGGGAGGCGTCGGTGATCGACGAGCACGAACCGTGGCTGACGCTGATCGGGCTGCGGCTGGTGTACGAACGCAACGTCTCGCGCATGTGACGCTGTCCGCCGTCCGCCGGCCCGCCACCAGGTGAGGCCGGGCGGCGCCGGGCGGGGCCGCCGGGCCGCGCCCGGGAAGGACCGTTAAGCGGATTTTGTCCCCCCAGCGCGTAGGGTCGCCGCATGCCCACGCCATACGGATCCCGTGGCGGCATGGCGTTCGGCGCTGACGAGCTGCGTGTGCTCCGACGCGCCCTCGCCGTCGCCCTTCGTCCCGCCCCGCTTCCCGACGAGGACGTCCGGGCCTGCCTGCGGCTCGCCGAGTCCGTGGACGAGGCGGAGGGGGAGGCCGACCGCATGCGGGCGTTCCTGCTCGCGGACCTCGCCCGGTACCGCGCCGCCCTGCCCGGCTCCGTCGGGGGCTACCTGGAGCTGCTCCAGGACGCCCTCGCCGGTGGCTACGTGCCCGGGCCCGACGACCTCGCCGCCCTGCGCGCCCTGCGCGGCAACACCCTCGCCGCCGCCCTGCTGGACCGCTGCCAGGACCTCCCCGCCCCCCGCACCCGGCTCTTCTCGCTCCCCGGCGGCCGCGCCGCCGACGAACCGAAGCAGCCCAGGCAGCCGCAGCCCGTCCAGCCGAACCAGCCGAAGCGGCCCCAGGACCCCCGCGAGCCGCGCAAGCCCGGCGAGCCCCCCCGCCCGATGCCCAAGCCGTCCGAGGTCTTCCCGCCGCGCCGCCGCCCGAAGCCCCCGCCAGAAGAACGGGCGGCAGGGTAAGGGCTGTCCCGTGATCCCCGGTGGATCAGCGCGCGGCGTCAGATGCGGTGCCTCGCAAGGCGGAGGAATGCCCGCATACTGGCCGTATGCGGGCATTCCGACAACGCCGCGAGGTGCCGTAGCTGGCGTCGCGCGCCCGCCGGGGATCGCGGGACAGCCCTTAGCTAGTCTGGTCGCCATGGACTACGTATCCGCGCTTGTGCCCCCTGTGGTGATGGCTGGTTTCTTCATCGCGCTGGTCCGGACGATCGTCAAGAGCCAGGGCGGTGCGAACAAGGCCAAGGAGGACGCGGCCGTGGACGCGGCGCTCGCCCGCGCGGAGGCCGCCCAGCAGGGCCGTACACCGGACACCCACGGCGTCTGAGGCGCCGGCGGGCGCCCGGCCGGCGCGCCGCCCCGACCCCGTCGCCCGTGACCTGGACGTACGACTGATTCCCAGTCGTACGTCCTTTTTGTTACGTCAATAACCGGCCATTCCGACATCTCCTACTATGGTGGCGCTGTGCCCCGCCAATTGGGAGACCTTGAGGACGCCGTCATGACACGCGTCTGGCAATGGAACCGCCCGGTCACCGTCCGGGAAGTGCTCGAAGACCTTCAGCAGGAACGGTCCATCGCCTACACCACCGTCATGACCGTAATGGACAATCTCCATCAGAAGGGCTGGGTACGGAGGGAAGTCGACGGCCGCGCCTATCGATATACGGCGGTCTCCACCCGCGCCGCCTACGCCGCCGCCTTGATGAACGAAGCATGGTCGAAGAGCGACAACCCGGCCGCCGCCCTTGTCGCGTTCTTCGGCATGATGTCGCCCGAGCAGCGCAGATCTCTCGAAGACGCCGTCCGTATGGCCCGCGCCGACCGCCCGGAAGGCGACGCCGCGGAAGACTCCCCGGGGGAAGGCGGTCCCGGGGAAGGGGAAGGGCAAGGGGAAGGTGCCCCGGCGGAAGGCCGTCGCGGGGAACGTCGCGGGGAACGCCCCGCCGAGGGCGCCGACGGGGCCGCGGAGGCGGGGCGATAGCGTCCGGGCATGTCCTCAGCCGTTCCGGTTCCCAATGCACCCGCAAATGCCCTCACGGTCCGGCGGGCCAGGACCGGGGATGTGCCGGCGGTCCGCCGACTCGTGGACCCTTACGTACGCCAAGGCATCCTCCTCGACAAAGCGCCGGTGACGCTTTACGAGGACATCCAGGAGTTCTGGGTCGCGGAACGCGACGAGGACGCGCGTGTCATCGGCTGCGGCGCCTTGCACGTGATGTGGGAAGACCTCGCCGAAGTGCGCACCCTGGCCGTGGATCCTGCGGTCAGAGGCCTGGGAGCGGGCCATCTGTTGCTGGACAAGCTGCTGGAGACCGCCCGCTGGCTCGGAGTGCGGCGCGTATTCTGCCTCACCTTCGAAGTCGAGTTCTTCGCGAAGCGCGGCTTCGTGGAGATCGGCGGGACACCGGTCGACCGAGATGTGTACAGGGAGCTGCTGCGTTCCTATGACGAGGGTGTTGCGGAGTTCCTCGGTCTCGAACGGGTGAAGCCGAACACCTTGGGCAACAGTCGGATGCTTCTGCACCTGTGACCGTCCGATGTGCCGGAACCCTATGTCCGAATCGCGCACGTTTCCCGTCTTCTCGCGCCACTGAACCTCTGCCGAGGGTTTGTGTTTTCCTGAGAAAAGCGGTTTCCTTTCCGCGTACTGCATTTTTCGATGAAAGGAAATCCGGTGGCACAGAAGGTTCAGGTCCTTCTTGTCGATGACCTCGACGGTGGCGAGGCAGACGAGACAGTGACGTTCGCTCTCGACGGCAAGACCTACGAGATCGACCTCACTACCGCCAATGCGGACAAGCTGCGGGGTCTCCTCGATCCGTACACCAAGGGCGGCCGGCGTACCGGCGGCCGTGCCGCGGGCAGCCGTGGCAAGGGCCGTGTCGCGGCCGGCGGTAACAAGGACACCGCGGAAATCCGCAAGTGGGCCAAGGAGAACGGCTACAGCGTCAACGATCGCGGCCGCGTTCCCGCCGAGATCCGCGAGGCTTACGAGAACGCCAACGGCTGAGCATTCGTACGGAGCGTAATTCTGTGCAGCAGCCGGGCCCGGTGGCACTCCGTCGCCGCCGCGTCCACGAGGCGTACGAGATCGGGGGCAACCCCACTGCCCCCGTTGCCCGTGACACGTCCGAACGGGACGAGCGCCGGCAGTGTCGCCTCCACCTCGCGCCCAGGCTCGGGGGGCCGCAGCCATACGGCGGCCCCCTGCGCGACGCCCTCCGCCGGCCACCATGGCGGTACGGGCGCCGGCGTCCGGTCTCCCGCGCCGAGCGCGGTCAGGCCCGGCGTCAGGGAGCCGGTCGCGCCCCATTCCAGCCAGTCGAGCAGCCCCGGCAGCTCCTCCGAGCTTCCCGCGGCCACCAGCAGCCGCATCCGCCCGTCGCCGAGCGCCACAGGACCGGTCGGGCCGATCCGCCGCAGCAGGGCCGCACCGGCGCCCGCGGGCAGCTCCAGCACGTCGAAGCGCACGCCCGTCAGCAGAGCGAGCGGGGATCCCCCGTCCGTGGGCCAGCCGAGTCCGCCGGGCCCGTCGCCGTACCACCGCGCCCACGCGGAAGCACGGGGGACGCGACCGCCCTGGAGCGGTGCGCGGCGGGGGAGTGGAACGGTGGCCGTCATGAACGGGGAACTCCCGGGGGCGACCCAGAGTTACGGAATGTGTGCGACAGGTCGCACAGAGTGTCCGACTTGCGGGCGTACGGGCGCATTGCGGAGCGCAAGGTTGTTCGCCCGTAGCGGAGGGAATCGGCGTGCGCCGCATGGACTGTCAGTCTTTGCGGGTAAGACATTCCTAGTGGGGAGGGGCGACACGCGGTTTCGGGCGTCTCACGTTCGCCATCGGCGTACTGCCGATGAGGGTATCTGCCTGGCCTGCGGGAACATCGTCTCGCACCATCAGGTTGGAGCTGTTGACGGCGTCCGGGGCTCACGGCCGAGGACGCGGGACCCGGCAGTTGGAATGAGCGGTCCCCGCTTGCGGGACTAAGCTGCGGAAGGACAGGGAGGGGACCGACCCCTTTACTGCCTGACCGCTCTGAGGAGCGATTAACGATGTTCGAGAGGTTCACCGACCGCGCGCGGCGGGTTGTCGTCCTGGCTCAGGAAGAAGCCCGGATGCTCAACCACAACTACATCGGCACCGAGCACATCCTCCTGGGCCTTATCCACGAGGGTGAGGGTGTCGCCGCTAAGGCCCTGGAGAGCCTCGGGATTTCGCTCGAGGCGGTCCGCCAGCAGGTGGAGGAGATCATCGGGCAGGGGCAGCAGGCCCCGTCCGGCCACATCCCCTTCACTCCCCGTGCCAAGAAGGTCCTGGAGCTGTCGCTCCGCGAGGCCCTTCAGCTGGGCCACAACTACATCGGCACGGAGCACATCCTGCTCGGCCTGATCCGCGAGGGTGAGGGCGTCGCCGCCCAGGTCCTCGTGAAGCTGGGCGCCGATCTCAACCGGGTGCGGCAGCAGGTCATCCAGTTGCTCTCCGGATACCAGGGCAAGGAGGCCGCCACCGCCGGCGGTCCTGCCGAGGGCACGCCCTCCACGTCCCTGGTCCTCGACCAGTTCGGCCGGAACCTCACCCAGGCCGCTCGTGAGTCCAAGCTCGACCCGGTCATCGGGCGCGAGAAGGAGATCGAGCGGGTCATGCAGGTGCTGTCCCGCCGGACGAAGAACAACCCTGTGCTCATCGGCGAGCCCGGCGTCGGCAAGACGGCGGTCGTCGAGGGACTGGCGCAGGCCATCGTCAAGGGCGAGGTGCCCGAGACCCTCAAGGACAAGCACCTCTACACCCTCGACCTGGGCGCGCTCGTCGCCGGTTCCCGCTACCGCGGTGACTTCGAGGAGCGGCTCAAGAAGGTCCTCAAGGAGATCCGCACCCGCGGCGACATCATCCTGTTCATCGACGAGCTCCACACCCTGGTGGGTGCGGGCGCCGCCGAGGGCGCGATCGACGCGGCTTCGATCCTGAAGCCGATGCTGGCCCGTGGTGAGCTCCAGACCATCGGTGCGACCACGCTGGACGAGTACCGCAAGCACCTGGAGAAGGACGCGGCCCTTGAGCGCCGTTTCCAGCCCATCCAGGTCGCGGAGCCGTCGCTGCCGCACACGATCGAGATCCTGAAGGGGCTGCGCGACCGTTACGAGGCGCACCACCGCGTGTCCATCACGGACTCCGCGCTGGTCGCCGCCGCGACGCTCGCCGACCGCTACATCTCGGACCGCTTCCTGCCGGACAAGGCGATCGACCTGATCGACGAGGCCGGCTCCCGGATGCGCATCCGCCGGATGACGGCCCCGCCGGACCTCCGCGAGTTCGACGAGAAGATCGCGGGCGTCCGCCGCGACAAGGAGTCGGCGATCGACTCCCAGGACTTCGAGAAGGCGGCGTCTCTCCGCGACAAGGAGAAGCAGCTGCTGGCGGCGAAGACCAAGCGGGAGAAGGAGTGGAAGGCCGGCGACATGGACGTCGTCGCCGAGGTGGACGAGGAGCTGATCGCCGAGGTCCTGGCGACGGCCACCGGCATCCCGGTCTTCAAGCTCACCGAGGAGGAGTCCTCGCGGCTGCTGCGCATGGAGGACGAGCTCCACAAGCGCGTCATCGGCCAGAAGGACGCCATCAAGGCGCTCTCCCAGGCGATCCGCCGTACGCGAGCGGGTCTGAAGGACCCGAAGCGCCCCGGTGGCTCGTTCATCTTCGCCGGTCCGTCCGGTGTCGGTAAGACCGAGCTGTCCAAGACGCTCGCCGAATTCCTCTTCGGCGACGAGGACGCGCTGATCGCGCTCGACATGTCGGAGTTCAGCGAGAAGCACACGGTCTCGCGCCTCTTCGGTTCGCCCCCCGGTTACGTGGGGTACGAAGAGGGCGGCCAGCTCACCGAGAAGGTGCGCAGGAAGCCGTTCTCCGTCGTTCTGTTCGACGAGGTCGAGAAGGCCCACCCCGATATCTTCAATTCCCTGCTCCAGATCCTGGAGGACGGTCGCCTGACCGACTCCCAGGGCCGGGTCGTGGACTTCAAGAACACGGTCATCATCATGACGACCAACCTCGGGACCAAGGACATCTCCAAGGGGTTCAACCTGGGCTTCGCGGCGCAGGGTGACACCAAGAGCACGTACGACCGGATGAAGACGAAGGTCAACGAAGAGCTCAAGCAGCACTTCCGGCCCGAGTTCCTCAACCGTGTGGACGACACGGTGGTCTTCCACCAGCTCACCGAGGAAGACATCATCCAGATCGTCGACCTGATGGTCGACAAGGTGGACGAGCGGCTCAAGGACCGGGACATGGGCCTGGAGCTCAGCCCGGCCGCCAAGTCGCTCCTCGCCAAGAAGGGCTACGACCCCGTGATGGGCGCCCGGCCGCTGCGCCGGACGATCCAGCGTGAGATCGAGGACATGCTGTCGGAGAAGATCCTCTTCGGCGAGCTGCGCTCGGGTCACATCGTGGTCGTGGACACCGAGGGCGAGGGTGAGGCGAAGAAGTTCACCTTCCGCGGCGAGGAGAAGTCGGCGCTGCCGGACGCCCCGCCGATCGAGCAGGCGGCGGGCGGCGGCCCGAACCTGACGAAGGACGTGTAGTCCTCGCGAAGGCGCGTACGCACGAAGGGGCTGCCCCGGACCGTTTCTCACGGTGCGGGGCAGCCCCTTTTGGCGTGTGTGCCTTTGCGGCGTGTGCCTTTTGGATGTCCGGCCGGTGGGGCCCTTGGTCCTGAAACGGACAGGGCTTCGGTCCGGGGGTCGTGACAAGCCGCACAGGGCGTTTCGGGGCTACTAGGGGACGTAGTGCCGGGTGCGGAGCGGGGTGGGCCCGGGGGGCCGGGGCCGGATGGGGCGGTGTCCGCGTCAAGGGACTTTATGCCGTTCCGACTCCTACGACGGCATGTCGTAGATGGGTGGTTTGGGCGGAGATGGGGGTCTGGGTTACCAAGGTGGGGACCGCCCGGCATCCGTGTCGGGTCCCTTCATGCCCGGAGGTTTTCCCCGCATGTTCCAGCGCGACCAGTTCCGTCTCTCCCGTCTCCCGTCCACCCTGCGTACCCGTACCGGCCTGCTGGCCGCCGGCCTCGGGGTGTCCATGGCGTGCGGGGCGGGGGCCGCGGTCGCCGCGACCGGTGGCGACGGCGCCGATGGCGGAGTGAGCCGTACCGCGACCGCCGCGACCGCCTCCGTGGCGTCCGGCGCGGTGGCGAAGCAGGCCGCCGCGCAGGCCACGGCCGCGGCGCACGCCAAGAAGGCCCAGGCCGAGCGCGCGGAGGCGGAGGCGAAGAAGGCCGAGTCCGAGGCGAAGAAGAAGGCCGCGAAGATGAAGGCGGACAAGGCCAGGGCCAAGGCGAAGGCGGCCAAGATCAAGAAGGCGCACGGCTGGACGGACCCCGTCGACCGCTACCAGCTGAGCGCGACGTTCGGCCGGGGCGGCAGCATGTGGTCCCACAAGCACTCCGGCCAGGACTTCGCCGTACCGACCGGCACCTCGGTCAAGGCGGCCCACAGCGGCACGGTGGTCAAGGCGGGACCGAACGGCGCCGGTGACGGATCCGCGTACGGCAACGCGATCGTGATCCGGCACAGTGACGGGAAGTACTCGCAGTACGCGCACCTGTCCAAGATCAAGGTGTGGGTCGGCCAGCACGTGAAGGCCGACCAGCGGATCGCGTACTCCGGCAACACCGGCAACTCCAGCGGTCCCCACCTGCACTTCGAGATCCGTACGACCCCGAACTACGGCTCGGCGATCAACCCGCTCACCTTCCTGCGCCACGCGGGTGTCACGGTCTGAGCGGGGTGTGAGGCGGGGGCGCTTCTACCGTGACAAAAGGTGCCATCACGGCATCTTCTGACGTGGATGTGAGGCCGCACCTTCCGGTGGGGCCCGGAGGGTGTGCCCGATGTCTTCTCAGGTGTCCGCCCCTGGTAGTCAACCCGCTGACCTGGTCGTCCGTGGTTCCGCCGTCTACACCCTCGACCCCGGCCGGCCGTGGGCGGACGCCTTCGCGGTGCGGGACGGGACGGTCCTGGTGGTGGGCGACGAGGCCGACGTCGAGGCGGTGACGGGCCCGGAGACCCGGGTGGTCGAGACCGGGGGCGGCATGGTCATGCCGGGTCTGGCCGACGTGCACGCCCATGTCGGGTTCGGCGGTCAGGCGGCCGCCTGGGAGCTGGCGCTGTCGCCGGCGTCCGGTGTCGAGGAGATCCTCGCGGCGGTACGGGACCGGGCCCGCGGCCTGGGTCCCGACGCGTGGGTGGCCGGCGGTGTCGTCAGCAGTCCGGTGTTCCACGCGCTGGGCAGTCTGGAGAGTCTGGCGGCCCTGGACGAGGCGAGTCTGGGCCGGCCGGTGATGCTGCGGGACGACTCGCTGCACAACCGGTGGGTGAATTCCCGGGCCCTGGAGATCCTCGGCGTGGGCGTGGGCGTGGCGTCGTCTGAGCCGACCGGCGGGAGTTATGTGCGGGACGCGGCGGGCCGTCCGGTCGGACTCCTGCTGGGCGGGCCGTCCACCGATGCCGAACTGGCCGTCCGGCGGAGCTCCGGGGACGTACCCGAGCGGGATGCGCGGTCGGCGCGCACCGCCGTGTCGATCTTCAACTCGGTGGGGGTCACCGCGATCCAGGACGCGGCGACGATGGGGGCCTGGTTGGACGTGTTCACCGCACTCGACCGGGCGGGCGAGCTGAACGCCTGGATCGTGGGGTCTCTGCCGGCGAGGGAGTTCGTCGAGTCGGGCCCGGCGGGGACCGAGCTGTTCGACACCGCTCCGGCCCGCCGGTCGGCGCATGTGCGGTCGGACTTCGTGAAGGGGGTGCTCGACGGGGTGCCCATGACCCGGACCTCGAAGTTCCTGGACCCGTACAAGCCCGATCCGTTCGCTCCCGGGGGTACCCCGGCCGGTCATGTGTGCCCGTTCCACGGCGAGGGGCTGTTCAGCGACGAGGAACTCCTCCGGCTGCTGGAGGAGGCGGTCACGCGCGGGCTGCACGTCAAGCTGCACGCCACGGCGGACGCGACGGTACGCCAGGCGCTCGACGCCATCGCCGTCATGCGGGAGCGGCACGGCGACGGTCCCCTGTTCCATGTCGCGCATCCGGAGTTCGTCCACCCCGACGACGTGATCCGTTTCGCCGACCTGGGTGTGGTGGCCGACGCCTCACCGGTGCTGTGGTTCCCCCACCCGATGAACGGCATCATCGCCCAGCAGGTCCAAGACCACTACATGGAACGCATCTGGCCCTTGCGGGACCTGCACGACGCGGGCGTCCTCGTGGCGGCCGGATCCGACTGGCCCGTGGCCATGCCGCTGCCCGATCCGTGGCTGAGCATCGAGACCATGGTCACGCGCCGCAGCCCCGACCCGGCGTTCCCCGGTGCGCTGGCGGCCGACCAGGCGCTGGACCTCGACACGGCCGTACGGGCCCACACCGTCAACGCGGCCCTCGCCATGGGCCTGGCCGAGCGGACCGGGCGGCTCTCACCCGGCATGTCCGCCGACTTCATCGTGCTGGACCACAACCTCTTCGACGTGCCGGTCGAACGGATCCACGCCACGCGGGTGAGGCAGACGTGGTTCGCGGGCCGCCTCGTACACGAAGATCACGAGGATCGGCCGGACGGGCCCTGATCGAGGGCCGTCCTCAGAGTTCGACGTGGTGGGCCTGGGTGATCAGGTCGGTGGAGACCTCCAGGATGGCCAGCCGCTTCTCCTCGGGGTCCGCCTCGATGTCCTTGAGGGCGAACAGCCCCGCGTGCATGGTGAAGATCGCGCTGGTGCACCGTACGCGGTTGACCATGGTGGCGTCCGGGTCCAGCAGCAGCTCCATCAGGGCCATCATGCGGTCCTTGAAGGTCTCGCCGATGCTCAGGTCCCGTATCGTCGCCTGGTTCTCCTGCATGAAGCGGAAGATCGGGGAGGCGCCGCGCAGGGCGGCGCTGTAGCGGCGCAGGATCTCCCGTTTCGTCTCCAGCGTGGCGGGCTGGGTCTTGCCCCACTCGATCAGCGTGTCGATCGGCCGTGTCACGTCCTGGAAGACGCTGATCAGGATGTCTTCCTTGGTCTTGAAGTGGTAGTAGAGCGCGGCCTTGGTAACGTCCAGGTGCTCGGCGATCTCCCGCAGCGAGGTCTTCTCGTATCCCTGTTCGGCGAAGAGCTCCAGGGCGACATCCTGGATGCGCTGACGGGTGTTGCCCCGTCGGGGGTGCTGAGTGCTGCCCACGGTGCTCTCCTTGGGGAAAAACTTACTTGACGCCCGGCAAGTTAGCCGTCTACCTTCCTGAGTGTAATGCTAGCTTGCCGGGCGGCAAGTAAGTCAGGGGAGTAGGGGACGATGAGTCAGACGAGCCGTCAGACGGGGAAGGCCGAACAGGCCGCGGCACCCGGGGACCCGTCAGCCGGGACGTTGACGCCCGGCAAGCCGGAGCCGCAGCCGCGCAGCGTGCGCATCGTGCTGCTCGCGCTCATGATCGCGATGCTGCTGGCGATGCTGGACAACATGATCGTCGGTACGGCCATGCCGACGATCGTCGGGGAGCTGGGCGGCCTTGAGCACCTGTCCTGGGTGGTCACCGCGTACACCCTGGCCACCGCCGCCTCGACCCCGATCTGGGGCAAGCTCGGCGACCTGTACGGCCGCAAGGGCGTCTTCCTCGTCTCCATCGTGATCTTCCTGATCGGTTCCGCGCTGAGCGGGATGGCCCAGGACATGAGCCAGCTGATCGGCTTCCGCGCGATACAGGGCCTGGGCGCGGGCGGTCTGATGGTCGGCGTGATGGCGATCATCGGTGACCTGATCCCGCCCCGCGAGCGGGGCAAGTACCAGGGCATGATGGCCGGCGTGATGGCCCTCGCCATGATCGGCGGACCGCTGGTCGGCGGCGCCATCACCGACCACCTCGGCTGGCGCTGGAGCTTCTACATCAACCTGCCGCTGGGCGCGGTGGCGCTGGCGATGGTCACGGCCGTCCTGCACCTGCCCAAGAAGGACCGCTCGAAGGTCAGGATCGACTTCCTGGGCGCCGGGCTGCTGACCGTCGGCATCACCTCGATCGTGCTGGTCACGACGTGGGGCGGCACGGAGTACGACTGGAGCTCCGCGATCATCATGGAGCTCATCGCGCTCGGTGTGGTCGCGCTCATCGGCTTCGTCGTCGTCCAGAAGAGGACCGCGGAGCCGCTGCTGCCGCTGCACATCTTCCGCAGCCGCAACTTCACCCTCATGTCGGTGATCGGCTTCCTCACCGGCTTCGTGATGTTCGGCGCGGTGCTCTTCCTGCCGCTGTACCAGCAGTCCGTGCAGGGCGCCTCCGCCACCAACTCGGGCCTGCTGCTCCTGCCGATGCTGCTGTCGATGATGGTCGTCTCGCTGATCGCGGGCCGGGTCACCACCAACACCGGCAAGTACCGGATCTTCCCGATCCTGGGCGGCGCCCTGATGACGGTCGGCCTGTTCCTTCTCGCGCAGATGGACACCGAGACCTCGCGGCTGACGTCCGGCGTCTACATGGCCGTGCTCGGCGCGGGCATGGGCTTCCTGATGCAGATCACGATGCTGGTCGCGCAGAACAGCGTCGAGGCCAAGGACATGGGCGTCGCGTCCTCCTCGACGACCCTCTTCCGTACGCTGGGCAGCTCGTTCGGTGTCGCCATCATGGGCGCGCTCTTCAACTCCCGCGTACAGGACGAGATGGCGGCGAGGGGCGGCAGCACCAGCGGCGGCCTCGCGTCCGCCCAACTGGACGCGGCCAGCCTGGCGAAGCTCCCGGACGCGGCCCGCGAGGCGTACCAGCACGCGGTGTCCACCGGCATCCACGGCGCCTTCACGCTGGGCGCGGCGATCGCGGTGATCGGCTTCGTCGCGGCGTTCTTCGTCAAGGAGGTCCCGCTGCGGGGCGCGGGCCCGAAGCCGGCGGACGACCCGTCCCCGGCGGAGGGCAGGGTCCCCCAGTCGGCCTGACGCCCGGCGGCACACACTCACAACGGAACGTCCCCCGACGCGCTCGCGCCGGGGGACGTTCCGTTGTGTGCGCAGTGCGGTCGCCCTGCCGCATGGGGGGCGAACCCCGACCGGTCAGCGACGGACAGGTTGTGCCACCAGTGGCCGCATCCGTCGGAGCAGTGGCGTGCGCGGCGCCGCTCGTCGGCGATCGCGAGTAGCGCGATCAGCAGTCGGAACGCCTTGCGGCGTTCGTCGGGTGGAGTGAGGGACGCGATTTTCCACAGTTGTTGGTCGATCCGGCCGTGGGTGATCAGTACCGCGGGGGTGTGGGTGGGGCGCAGCCCGGCTCGGCGGATGCTTTCCGGGCCGTCCTCGGTGACGGCGCGCGCCTGGGCGCAGTGATGGGAGAGATACCGCAGTGTCTCGGACTGCTCTGCCGGGCCCAGGGCCTCGAACCATTCGATGCCCTGTGACATCGAGCGCAGTCCCTGGGCGAGTTCGTTGAGCATCAGGTCGCGTTCGGTCATGGCTGCATTCTGGGCGGAGCCGCGTCCGCCGCGTCACCTCGGCCCCGGCAGGTGCAGGATCGGGAAGCTGCCTGTCGTGGTGGGGGCGTGTTCCGGGAGCCAGAGGACCGCTATCGCCCCGGGGGCGGTTTCCGGGGTGGGGGTGGGGTCCTGGGCCGCGTTGCGGAAGGTCAGGCGGGCGCCCAGGACGCGGGCCTGGCCCGCCGCGATGGTCAGGCCCAGGCCGTGGCCGTGGCCCGCGCGGTCACTTGCTCCCGTACGGAAGCGGCTCGGGCCCTCGCGCAGGAGCGCGTCGGGGAAACCGGGGCCGTGGTCCCGTACCCGTACCACCCGGCCCTCGACCGTGACCTCCACCGGCGTCCCGCCGTGCTTCGCCGCGTTGGCCAGCAGATTGCCCAGGATGCGTTCCAGGCGGCGGGGATCGGTGTTCACCCACGAGTCGTTCGTCACGTGCACGGTGATCGTCCGGTCCAGTGCGGTGACCCGCCGCTTCACGAACTCGCCCAGTTCGATCTCCTGGAGTTCCGCCCGTTCCGACGCGCTGTCCAGGCGGGCTACTTCGAGTACGTCTTCCACCAGTGTTCTCAGTGCTTGGGCTCTGTCCCGCACCAGTTCCGTCGGGCGGCCCGGCGGCAGCAGTTCCGCCGCCGTGAGCAGGCCCGTCACCGGGGTGCGCAGTTCGTGGGCGATGTCCGCCGTCACCCGGCGCTCCGCCTCGATCCGTTCGTTCAGGGCGTCGGTCAGCGCGTCCACCGCGCGCGCCAGTTCGTCGGTCTCGTCGCGTACGACCCCGCCGACCGCGTCCCCCACCCGTACGTCCGTGTTGCCCTGCGCGACCCGGCCCGCCGCTGCCGCCGCCCTGCGCAGCCTGCGGGACAGCTGGCCGCCGATCAGCACGCCCAGCGCGCAGCCGCCGAAGACCACCGACACCGAGCCGATGATCAGGGCCCGGTCCAGATCCTTCATGATCGTCGTACTGCGGTCGGCGAACTTGTTGTGGAGGGAGAGCACCGTGCCGTTCCCCAGCGGGACGGCCGCCCAGACGTCCGGCACACCGGCGCTGACGTCCTGCACGTACGTCGCCCGCCGGCCCTGCGCCATCTTCTCCCGCAGGTCGTGCGGCAGCGCCGGGTCGTTGACCTTCGTGCCGAACTTGGGCTCCTTGGTCGTGTCGTACATCCGCTGCGCGAACAGCAGCCGCTCCAGCTGCACCTCGCGCGCGTTGTCGAGCATCGAGACCTGTGCCGCGTTGTGCACCACCAGGCTCAGCGCCACCGCGACCAGCGCGCCGACCGCCGCGATCGCGATGCTGATCTTCCAGCGGACCCCGGTCCGCAGCGCCAGGCGCCTCATACGCGGAGCCTCATGCCTTTCATATGCGGAGCCTCATGCCCTGAGCTTGTAGCCGAAGCCGCGGACCGTGTCGATCCGGTCCTGCCCGATCTTGGTACGCAGCCGCTGGACGTGGACGTCCACCACCCGGGTGTCCCCGCCCCAGCCGTAGTCCCAGACCCGCTCCAGCAGCCGGTCGCGGGACAGGACCGTGCCCGGCGCGGTCGAGAACTCCAGCAGCAGCCGCATCTCGGTCGGGGTCAGCGCGACCGGCACCCCGCCCCTGCGCACCTCCATGCCCTCCGTGTCGATCTCCAGCTCGCCGAAGGTCAACACCCCCCGCTCGTCGGGCCCCTCCCGCCCCGCCGGGTCCCCGGCCGCCCGGCCCGCGTGCCCGAAGCGGCGCAGGACGGCCCTGATCCGGGCCACCAGCACCGCCCCGTCGAACGGCTTGGTGACGTAGTCGTCCGCGCCGGCCTCCAGGCCCAGCACCACGTCGATCGCGTCGGCGCGCGCCGAGAGCATGATCACGGGCACGGTCGACTCGTCGCGGATACGGCGGCACAGGCTGACGCCGTCGAGGCCCGGGACCATCACGTCGAGCAGCGCGATGTCGGGGCGGTCGGCGCGGAACGCCTCAAGACCGGACAGCCCGTCGGGCATCGCGGTCACCACGAAGCCGTCCCGCTCCAGCGCGAGCTGGGTGGCTTCGCGGATGACGTCGTCGTCCTCGACGAACAGCACGTGGGTGTCGGCCATCGGGCGGCTCTCTCTGCTCTCTCTGTCCGTGGTGGGTCGGCGGTGGGTCGGCGGTGGGTTCGCGGCGGTCTCAGTTCTGGCGCGGCACCGTCGGGTCCACGGCGTCCGGCGCCTCCACCGCGCCGTCGCCGACCGCGCTGCTGTAGTTGTTGCGCACGCGGTAGCGCTCGGTGAACTTGGTGTCGCTCCAGCTGTAGGTGACCACGTCCTCCCCGGAGGGATACGCCACCGGGTCACCCTTCGCGTACACCTGCTGGGTGAGGACCAGTTCCCCCCGGTCGATGGTGGCATAGACGGCCGGTTCCTCGACGGCGAAGACGTTCTGGTACGTCTCGTCCTTCGCGCGGTACACGTACGTGCCGATGCCCACCGCGTCCCCGCAGGTCATCACGTTCACCACCACGTCAGGGACGGATCCGCCGGTCAGATTCCCGTACGAGGTGTCCACCGGATAGGCGCCCTCGGAGCACGGTTTGAGATCGGCCTTGATCCGCTTGCTGACCGTGGGGTCCCCGCGCAGCAGCCACGCCGCGTCCACCGTCTTCACCGGCGGGACCGCCGAGGCCCCCGGCGCGGGCACTCCCCGCTCCACGGGCGTGGTCACGGCCGCGCCCTCGTCCCTCGTACCCGTACCACCGGTCGAACACCCGGCGGCCAGCAGGCACAGCGCGGCCACGGCGACCATGGCCGCCGTAGCCGCCGCGAATGATCCCGCCGTACCCGCCGTGAGTGGTCCCGCCGTCGCCGGCCGGACCGGGCCCCTCAGGCCACGCACCGCTCCCGCCCCCGATCCTGGCGGCCGATGAGGCCGCCGCCGTGCTCCGCCCGTTCCAGCATGCGTGCCTCCGCCTCGTCGGCGGACCGGCTCTCCAGCTCCTCGCGGAGCCGGGCCAGCGCCCGGTGCAGCGTGCTCTTGACCGTACCGGCCGACATTCCCAGCGCCGCGGCCGTCTCTTCCGTACTCATCTGCTCCCAGTGTCGCAGCACCACCACACTGCGCTGCTTGGGAGCCAGGACGGAGAGGATGTCCATCAGCAGGGCGCGGTCGGCGCGCTGCTCGGTGCCGTCCTCGACGCTCGCGTCGGGCAGCTCCTCGGTGGGGACCTCTTCGAGCCGGCGCGCGCGCCACCACTCCGTACGGGTGTTGATCATGACGCGGCGCAGGTAGGCGTCGGCGAGGGACTTGTCGGCGATGCCGTCCCAGCGGCCGAACGTACGGGCCAGGGCGGTCTGGAGCAGGTCCTGGGCGTCCACCGGGTCGGGCACGAGCCGCCGGGCGCTGCGCAGCAGGGCCTCCTGCCGGGTCCGTACGTACTCCTCGAACCCGAGCACCTCTCCGAGCACTTCGCCCTGCGCCATGCCAACCGCCTCCGACCCCGTGACCGTTCCCGCGTTCTTCCTTGCGCCACTGAAATTACGGAGCGGTTGTCACGGGGCTGTGCGGGGCAGCCGTCGGCAAACGCACGGCTGTCCATCGGTTGTGTAACGGAAGGCGGGGCGGGCCTCTGGGGTCCTGGTCCCAGGGCCCGCGTACGGGTCGGCTCAACGCGTCAGCTCAGGGGCAGGCGGTACACACCGTTCTCCATCGGCTCTACCAGGCCGTCGGCCACCAGCCCGTCCAGCGCGCGGGCCCGCTGCACCGGCTCCTCCCACACCGCGTCCAGCACCTCCTGCGGTACGGGGGTGAGCGCCTCGCGCAGGACGGCGAGCAGCTTGCCGCGCACCTGGCGGTCGGTGCCCGCGTACGTCTGACCGCGCCGGGCGGGTCCTTCGTGCGCCGGCTTGCCGGCCAGCCGCCAGGCGCACCGGTCGGCGATCGGGCACCGTACGCACTCCTCGCCCTTCGCCGTACAGACCAGCGCGCCCAACTCCATGGAGGCGGCGGCCCAGCGGGCTGCGGTCGGCTCGTCCGGGGGCAGCAGGGAGCGGGCCAGCTTGCGCTCGGCGGCCGTGGTCGCGTTCGGCGGGAACTGCACGCCGGTGACCGCCCGCGCGAAGACCCGGCGCACGTTCGTGTCGAGGACCGCGTGGCGCTGTCCGTACGCGAACGACGCGACGGCCGCCGCCGTGTACTCGCCGATCCCGGGCAGCGAGATCAACTGGGCGTGCTCGCTGGGCACATCCCCTCCGTACCGTTCTGTTATCGCCTGCGCGGCCCCGTGCAGGCGCAGCGCGCGGCGGGGGTAGCCGAGCCGCCCCCACGCCCGGACGGCCTCGCCGGGCGGCTCCTTCGCCAGGTCGGCGGGGCGCGGCCAGCGGGCGAGCCACGCCTCGTAGACCGGGAGCACCCGGCTCACCGGGGTCTGCTGGAGCATGAACTCGCTGACCATCACCCCCCAGGCACCCGCTTCCGGGCGGCGCCAGGGCAGATCGCGGGCGTGGGTGTCGAACCACTCGATGACAGGGGCGTGGAGGGCGGCGGCGGACGCCGTGGCCGGGGGCGGCGGCGTCGCGGAGGTCTCGGGAGTCGGAGAGGTAGCAGTCATGGCACCTCCGATCCTGGCATGTTCCGACCTGCGGACGGCGCATCGGACGCGTGTGCGGCGGGGTGCCTTCGACGTGTGGAGGGGTGTCTTCGGCACGTGACCGGCCACCGTCAGGATCAGCGCAAGCTGATGATCCGTAAAACTTGCGAAGACGGACGGCATGGGGGCGGGAGTTGGCGGAGATCTCTCGTACAGTTTGCGACGTGGGATCTTTGCGTAATCCGGTCGGGCCGCTCCCCTCTCCCATCTACTGGCGACGGAGGGCAGTAGCGGCGA
Organism: Streptomyces sp. NPDC087420; assembly: GCF_044744165.1. Classification (NCBI taxonomy): domain Bacteria; kingdom Bacillati; phylum Actinomycetota; class Actinomycetes; order Kitasatosporales; family Streptomycetaceae; genus Streptomyces; species Streptomyces sp. NPDC087420. The sequence continues at coordinate 36,785 of NZ_JBIUXU010000013.1, read as the reverse complement.
CGCTGATCGCGCTGCTCGCGTTGCTGGTCGTGTGGATCGTCACCTCCGGTGAGGGCGGCGGTAAGAAGAACGACGACCGGTCGGACGGAGCCAATCCGGCCACGTCCATCACGCCGGGGCCCTCGGGATCCGGGCCCGCCATCAGCGAACAGCCGGGCGGGCGCGACGAGTCGGGCGGGAGCGGCGGCGAGGGCGGTACGGACTCCGGCGCGGGCGACAGCGGCAAGAACGGCGACCCCGCGGGCACCGGCGGCGCCGGGGCGGGCACGGGCGGCGCGGGTTCCGGCGGTGCGGGTTCGGGCGGTGCGGGTTCGGGCGGCGCCGGTTCCGGTGGTACGGCCGGAGCCGCGAACGGCGGTACGGGCGGCGGTACGGGCACGGCGGGTACGGGCGGCGCCGGGGGCACCGGGAGCATCAACTCGGGGCGGCAGGTACCGGCCGGCTCCACCCTCCCCAACTGCGTCCGGGGCTCGCTGATCCTGCGCCTCGACGTCAGCAAGAACGCGTACGAGCCCGGCGAGAAGCCCGCGTTCCGGCTCATCGCCACCAACACGTCCACCACCACGTGCAAGGCGGACTTCGGGCCGAAGGCCGTGGTGCTGACCGTCACCGACGCGGAGGACGACCAGCTCTGGTCCTCCGGGGACTGCCCGAAGACGGGCCGGGCGCTGTTCGAGATCCCGGCGGGCGCGACGATCACACGGACCGTGGAGTGGGACCGTAGGAAGAGCGCCCCGAAGTGTGCGAAGGCGCCTGCCGGGGCGGTGGCTCCGGGGACGTACCTGGTGGAGATCACCACGGCGGGCGCGTCGGTGCAGCAGGGGCAGAAGTCCATCCGGCTGGAGAAGGACTGACCCTGGCGGGTGGGGTGGCCGCCCGGTACGGCCTTCGGCCGTGTCCTCAAGCGCCGGACGGGCTGGATTCAGCCGCCGGCCGGGGGACCAAGAAAACCTTCAGACGTACCGCTCCAGGATCGACGACTCCGCCAGCCGTGACAGGCCCTCGCGGACGCTGCGCGCACGCGCCTCGCCGACGCCGTCCACCGTCTGGAGGTCGTCCACGCTCGCCGCGAGCAGCTTCTGGAGTCCGCCGAAGTGCTCCACGAGCCGCTCGATGATCGTGCCCGGCAGCCTCGGCACCTTCGCCAGCAGCCGGTAACCCCGCGGCGAGACCGCGGAGTCGAGCGTCTCGGGTGAACCGCTGTACCCCAACGCCCTGGCCACCACGGCCAGTTCCAGCAGCTCGGCGTGGCTGGGCGAGCCCAGCTCCGCGAGCGCCTCGTCCACCGTACGGGACCGCTTCGCCGTCGGCTCCGGTACGTAGTCCCGTACCACCAGCTCACGCTCCGGCTCGACGCCCGCGATCAACTCGTCCAGCTGGAGCGAGAGGAGACGGCCGTCGGTGCCCAGCTCGACCACGTACTCCGCGATCTCCGTGGCGATCCTCCGTACCATCTCCAGGCGCTGCGCGACCGCCGTCACGTCCCGGACCGTGACCAGATCCTCGATCTCCAGCGCGGAGAGCGTGCCCGCCACCTCGTCCAGACGGAGCTTGTAGCGCTCCAGGGTCGCCAGCGCCTGGTTCGCCCGCGACAGGATCGCCGCCGACTCCTCCAGGACCCGGCGCTCCCCGTCCACGTACAGCGCGATCAGGCGCATCGACTGGGACACCGAGACCACCGGGAACCCGCACTGCTTGGACACGCGGTCGGCGGTCCTGTGCCGCGTGCCGGTCTCCTCGGTAGGGATGGAGGACTCCGGGACCAGCTGCACACCGGCCCGCAGGATCTTGGTGATGTCCTTGTCCAGGATGAGCGCGCCGTCGAGCTTGCACAGCTCGCGCAGCCGGGTCGCGGTGAACTCCACGTCCAGGACAAAGCCGCCCGTGCACATCGACTCGACGGTCTTGTCCATGCCGAGGACGATCAGACCGCCGGTGTTGCCGCGCAGGATCCGCTCCAGGCCGTCACGCAGCGGCATCCCGGGCGCGACGGCGCTCAGGGAGGCGCGCATCAGCGCCTCGTTGCCGGAGCCCGCGCCGGACTTTCCGGGTGCTGATGCCCGGTCGTTGGCTGCCACTGCACTCCTCCGGCTCGTACGGATGGGCGAGACCAGGGCAAAGTCTACCGGCGAGCGTTGTTGTCCCGTGGGGCGTCCGCACGACCTCGGCGCGGCAGCACCCTCAGAGCATCCCCCATGTCGGCGACTTCCGTGACCTTCATACCGGCGGGAATCCGTCCGGGGTCGCTCGGCACGAGGGCTTCGGTGAAGCCCAGCCGGTACGCCTCGGCCAGCCGGCGCTGGACTCCGGTGACCCGTCTGACCTCGCCCGCGAGGCCCACCTCGCCGATCGCGACCAGGTTCTTCGGCAGGGGGGTGTCGCTGGCGGCGGAGGCCAGGGCGAGGGCGATCGCCAGGTCCGCGGCGGGCTCCGTGAGCTTCACGCCGCCGACCGTGGCGCAGTAGATGTCCCGCTTGCCGAGGGCGGTGATCCGGCCGCGCTGCTCCAGCACGGCCAGCATCATCGACACCCGGGACGTCTCCAGGCCCGACGTGGTCCGCCGGGGGGAGGGGATCTGCGAGTCGACGGTCAGGGCCTGCACCTCGGCGACCAGCGGGCGCCGGCCTTCGAGGGTGACCGTGAGGCACGTGCCGGGGACGGCCTCGGCGCGGCGGGTCAGGAAGAGCCCCGACGGGTCGGCGAGGCCGGTGATCCCCTCGTCGTGCAGCTCGAAGCAGCCGACCTCGTCGGTCGTGCCGTACCGGTTCTTGACACCGCGCACCAGCCGCAGCCTGGCGTGCCGGTCGCCCTCGAAGGACAGCACCACGTCCACGAGGTGTTCCAGCAGCCGGGGCCCGGCGATCGCGCCGTCCTTGGTGACATGGCCCACCAGCATCGTGGACATGCCGCGTTCCTTGGACGCGCGGATGAGCGCGCCCGCCACCTCGCGGACCTGGGCCATCCCGCCCGGCGCCCCGTCGATCTCCGGCGACGCCACGGTCTGCACGGAGTCCACGATCAGCAGGGAGGGCTTGACCGCGTCGAGGTGGCCGAGGACGGCGGAGAGGTCCGTCTCGGCGGCGAGGTAGAGGTGGTCGTCGATGGCCTTGATGCGGTCCGCGCGCAGCCGCACCTGGCTCGCGGACTCCTCGCCCGTCACATAGAGCGTGCGGTGCTCGGAACTGGCCGCCTTGGCCGCCACGTCCAGCAGCAGCGTGGACTTGCCGACGCCGGGCTCGCCCGCGATCAGCACGACCGCCCCGGGCACCAGCCCGCCGCCGAGGACCCGGTCGAACTCGTCCACCCCGGTCGAGCGCGCCGTGGCCGTACGCCCGTCGACCTGGCCGATGGGGAGCGCGGCGGTCGACACCCGGCCGGCCGCGGTGGTCCGTACCGCCGGTGCGCCGTACTCCTCGACCGTCCCCCACGCCTGGCATTCGGGGCAGCGCCCCAGCCATTTGACCGTCGTCCAGCCGCATTCGGTACAGCGGTAGGACGGCCTGTCCTTGGCGGATTTCGTACGGGCGGTTGCCATGGCGCCCACCGTATAGGGCACCACTGACAATCCGTCCGGCACGGTGTCCCGCCCCGATCCGGTGACTTCTGCCGGATGAGTGCCGAAATGCCGCCCCTGACCGGCCGGTCCGGAGGAAATCCGGGTGAAAGCCGGAGGAAATCCGGAGGGAAGAGTGACGAGCGGCCCTTCCCGGGCCGGAGGGTCGTGAGGGTGAACAGGACGCTGTTGTACGAGCGGTCGGCCACGGAGGCCGTCCGCCCGGGGTGTCTGACGGTGGCCACCTCCGCCGTGCATCCGGAGCGGGGGGCGGTACGCTGTTCCGCCGCGCCGCTCGTCGCGGCCGATCTGGAGTTGCTCGGGCATCCCACGCATCTCGCGCCGCTGAGGCTGGGGGCCGGGCGTCCGGGGGAGGGGGCGGTGGCCGGGAGCGCGGCCGTGTTCGCGGCCACCTATGTGGACGTCGACGGCACGGTGGCCGGGGTGGCGGTGGCGGGGGCGGCGGAACTGGGCGCGGACGTCCTGGATGCCGCCGAGCGGTCCGTACGGGAGTGGGCGGCCCTCTTCCGTACGCGCCGGCTGCTGATCGCCGAGACGGCCGCCACCTGTTCCGGTACGGAGGCGGCGGCGGCGTCCTGCGCGGGGGCGGCGCGTACCCGGGAGACCGTGGCGGAGTTCCTGCGGCGGGGCGACACGGTGGTCCAGATCGGCTCGGGGGAGCTGGACAGGACTGGCCCCGGGGGCCCACGCGGGGGTGACCGCCCGGAGCGGCTCGTCGCGTTCGACAGCACCCGCGAGGTGGAGCGTCAGCTGACCCGGCTGAGGGCGGTCGCCGACCCGGAGAGCGTCTCCTTCGTGGTACGGCCCTGCACCCCGGTCGACGACGTCGTACCGGTCCTCAAGGCGCTGCGCGAAACCTTTCCCCGGCTGCGCGGACAGCATCCTGACCAGTGGTGCTACCGGTCGGCGGACCGCAGGGACACCCTGCGGTCCCTGTCCGCGGCGAGTGACGTGGTGCTGCTGCTCGACCGGCCGGACCCGGCCCTCCTGGCGGATCTGCCGGGCCCGGCGGCCGTCCGTCCCGTCGCGGCCGTACGGGACATCCGGCGCGAGTGGCTCGCCGGCCGCGCGACCGTCGGGGTGGCCGCCGGGCCTGAGGCGTCCGGGGGTCTGCTGGCCGAGGTCACCGAGGCGCTGTCGGGTCTGGGGCCGTACAGCGTGGTGCGCCAGGAGATCCACCGCAGGGTCGTGGTCCGGGGGTCCGGGCACCTGCCCCAACAGGGCGGGCGGTCCACGGCGTTGCAGTGACGCCAGTGACGCCTCAGCGGCGTTGCAGTGACGCGGCGCGCTGGATGAGGGCCAGGGCGGTGGGCTGGCGCCGGTGCACCCGGGTCAGCGACCTCATCGTGGTGAGCGCCGTGTCGGCGCGGGCGGAGGACACCGCCGGATATCCGTCGAGGAAGCTGTGCCAGGTCGCGCACGCGGCCTCCAGATGGCCACGGGCGAAGTGCAGTTCGGCCAGGGCCGCGCAGGTGATGACCCGCGAGCGCGGTTCGGTGTCGGGGCGCCGGTCGAGGGAGGCCTGGAGGGCGGTGACGGCCCGGGTCCCGTCGCCGAGGTGGGCGGCGACCGCCGCGTGCTGATGGGCGAGGGAGGCGCTGTGATAGGCGCCGACGGCCGGTTCGTTCCGGTCGGCGTTCTCCAACTCCCGGGCCGCCTGGTCCAGTCGGCGGGTCGAGGCGGGTCCCCCGCCGGTCGCCGCCTCGGCCACGGCCAGCTGTCCGAGTATGCCCGCGCGGACCTGCGCGGGGGTACGCGCCGTCACCCGGCGGTGCGCCTCCTCGGCCAGGTCCAGGGCGCGCCGGTGGTGTTTGAGGGTGTGGGCCTGGATGCTCAGCGCGCGCAGGGCGAGGGCCTGGGCCGTGGGGTCACCGGCCGCCTCGGCCAGCTCCAGGCTGGTGCGGTAGTACCGCTGGGCGGGTCCGTGCAGCTCGTCGTCGAAGTGCATGAAGGCGCACAGGTAGCTCAACGTTGCTCCGGAGCGCAGGAGTTGGCGCCGCAGGGGCGAGGGGCCCGGGGCGCGGAGCAGGGGCGCCACGCTCTGGCTCAGATACGCGGCCAGCGCGGCCCTGGCGAAGCCTCCACCGTGCGTGCGGTCGGCCGTGGAGAAGACGTCGATCATGGCGGCGACGGCGGCGGTGGCGGCGGGGGTCAGGCGCTGCGGGGCGGGCTGCGGGACGGGGGGCGAGGGCGGGGCGGCGGGGTGCCCGGGGTGGGGTGCGTCGGGGGAGGGGCGCGGATCGTGTTCGTACACCAGCGCGGCCGCCGCCCGGTCGCGCTGGGAGACCCGCCGGCCCAGATCCACCAACTGCCGTGCGGGGGTGGGTGTCTCGACGGGTGATCCGGTCTCCGTGGCCGCCGGCTCCGCCCCGGGGGCGGTCGCCTCGGGCAGCACGTCGGCGACCGTGATCCGCCGGCCGAGGCGGCGGGAGAACGCCTCCGCGAGCAGTTCGGGGGCCGGGGGTCTGGGGCGGATCCCGGCCGCCCACTGGGACACCGAGGCCCGCTGGTAGCGGAGGGTCAGGCCGGACTCGGCGCCGAGGCGATTGACGGCGCGCGCCAATTCCTCACCGGTCCAGCCTGTTTCGGCCAGGAGGTCCCTGAACAATCCGTTCGGCGGACGCCGTGACGTCATGGGAAACCTTTCGGACTCATCTTCCGGCGCTTTTTGGCGCTCAAAGAAACACGCACGTGACCACGATATGAATTTACTGGCCTGTAACTGATTCGAACGGCGGCCGTATTGTGGAATGTGGCGGATGCGCGCGCCTCATTGTCCTCCGCAGCCCCGACATTCGACACATTCGACAGGGAGCAGTCCTGTGTCCAATATCCACAACCGGGTTTTCGGACAGCCGCCCTCCGATGTCCGATTCGCGTCTCCTGACCCCTGTGGTCTGCGAGGTAACTGAGTACGGATCTGCCCCACGCGTCTCTTGAATCGCCGGTGGATCACTGGTGGATCATTGGTGGACCGCCGGTGGGGCGGTGTGTTCCGCACCTTTTTGACAGCGCCGAACATTTAACAGGTCAGGCGCCCGGAAAATTCTTGGGGACAGGGCACGTACTTCACTCTGGAGGAAGATCGCCGGTCGGCCCGCCCGTTCAGCGGGGTGTCGGCCGCATGTTTCTCTTTCCTTCCGACAGGAGGTCCGGGGCAATGCCCGCCTCATCTCCCGGCACCGTTCCGCGTGCCACTCTCCACCTTTTTCCCGGCCAGGGCGATTTCGCTCTCACCCCTCTGGTGAAAGGCCTGCTGGCCCATCCACCCCTGCGCGACGCGGTCGCCGGGGTGTTCGAGGAGGTCGACCGGGTCGCCGTCGAGCACGGACTCGCCCCGCTGGGCCCGCGCCTGGTCTCCGACGCTCCGCCCAGCGGGCGCGACCTGGCCGAAGGGCCGCCGGGGACCGCCCAGTTGGCGCTGTTCGGGGCCTCTCTGTCCGTGCACCGGGCGCTGTGCGCGGCCGGGCGGGTCCCCGAACGGCTGCTGGCCGTCAGCTTCGGCGAGATCCCCGCCCTGGTCGCCGCCGGCTGCTTCACCGTGCCCGACGGCGCCCGTATCGCCCTGCGGCTGGGGCAGTTGCTGCACGACTGCCCCGGAGGACTGACCCTGCTCGGCGCGGGCGAGGAAACCGCCCACGCGCTCGTGCGGACGGCCGGTGTGGCCCTCGGCCCCTCCTGGGAACGGGTGGTGGTCGGCTGTGTCAACGACCCCCACGAGACCGTGCTCGCGGGTCCGCTGCCCGCCCTCGAACTGGTGGAGAAACTCGCCCACGAGCGAGGGATCCCGGCCACGCGGCTGCGCCTGCCGTTCCTCTCCCACCACCCGTCGCTGGGCCGCACGGCGGCCGTCTTCGCCGCCTTCGTCGGGAACCTGCCCGCCCGGCCGCCGCTGCTGCCCGTCCACTCGGCCGTCGCGCAGGGCGTCCACGGCCCCGGCACCGACCTCCCGGCCGCGCTGGCGCACTGCCTGACCCGCCCCGCCCGGCTGCCCGAGACCCTGCGGCGCGCGGCCCCCGGCCCCGCCCTGCTGCTGGAGGCGGGGACGGGCGGCGCCCTGACCCGTAACGCCCGGCACATCGTGCCCGGCGCCCTGGCCCGGGCGCCCCTCGCCGACCCCGGCTTCAGCTGGTCGCCGCACCCCGTACCCGTACCCGTACCCCACCCCGGAGCCGTCGGATGAACCCGCCCGTCACCGCGCCCACCTCAGCAACCGCTCCCTTCACCGCCTCCTTCACCGCCACCGAGGCGGCGCTCGCCGAACTCGCCCGGATCACCGGCACCTCCTGCCCGGCCGGCCTGCGCGAGCGGATCGTGGCCGCGCTCGCCGGCGGCCCCGCCCCGCTCCCCGCCGAGGCCGGACTCCCCGACGACCACGCCGTCCACCTGCGGCTGCGCCGCCTCGCCGAGTCCCTGCCCGGCATCCAGGAGGTCTTCTCCGACACCGAGTTGCTCGCCGAGGTCAGCGCCTGTGTCGCCGCCGCCGACCCGAGCCTCTACATGGCGGTGCTCTCGCACTACATCCTGTGCGCCGGCTCCGTCCTCACCCTGTCCGGCGGGGACCGGCCCGCTCCCGCCCTGGCGCGGCTCGAAGGGGCGCGCGCCCGGGGCGTGTTCATGGTCACGGAGATCGGCGACGCCAGCAGCCACCTGGCGATCCGCACCACCGCGACCTTCGACCCGGAGCGGCGGGAGTTCGTCCTGCACACCCCCGACGCCCGCGCCGCGAAGTTCTCCGCCGTCGCCGTGCTCGGCCTCCCGCAGACGGCGGTCGTCTGCGCGCGGGTCCTCTCCGGAGGCCGGGACGCGGGGGTGTTCTCGTTCGCCGTCGAACTGAGCGACAACCACGGCGTGACCGTGCCCGGCGTCCACATCTCGGGCCCGCTCTCGGCGCACGCGCTGCCCCTCGCGTACGCCGTGGTCCGCTTCGACCAGGTGAGGGTCCCGTACGACAACTGGCTGCGGGACAGCGCCGATCTCGACGCGGACGGCGTCCCGCACGACCCGCTCGGCACCCCCGACGCCCGGCTCCAGCGGACCCTGTCCGTCGGGCAGGCGCTCTGGGCGACCCTGCCGACCGCGATGGCGGCGATGGCACGCGGCGCCGCCGTGACCACCCTGCGCCACTCCACCCACCGCCGCTCCCACGGCAGGTTCGCCCCGGGCGCGCCGGTGCTCACGTACCGCACCCAGCAGCACGCGGTGCTCGGCGCCCTGGCGGAGGCCTTCGCGCTGAGCTGTACGGCGGGTACGGCCCGCGACACGTGGAGCGCGGCCCACCGGCCCCCGGGAGGCACGGGGGCGGACGGCGCGGGGACGGCCCAGGCACGCGCCGGCGCGAAGATGACGTTCGCGCCCTGGTCGGCCGTCGACCGGCCGCTGGCGGCCTACAAGGCGTTCACCGTACGGGAGACCGCCCGGCTCGCCGCCTCCTGCCAGCACCGCAGCGGACTCGCCGGATTCCTGGACGTCAACCGGCTCCAGTCCTGGCAGGGCTTCGCCCACGCCTTCGACAGCGCGGGCGGCGACAGCACGCTGATCACGCTCGACACCGGCCGCGCCCTCGCCACCGACGACGTACCGCCCGAGCCCGAGCCGGGCACCCCGCACCACGCGCTCTCCCCGGCCGACCCCGCCTGGTGGCCGGCCGTCACCCGCGCCCTGCAACGCCGGCTCACCGCAGACCTGCGCGGCGCCCTGCGGGCCCGTACCGAACAGGGCCTGGAGGGGCTGGAGTTGTGGAACCCCTTGCTCAGGCAGGCGCAACAGCTGGGCGAGGTGTACGCGCACCGGCTCGCGGCCGAGAACCTCACCGCCGCCGTGAACGCCGCCGAGGAGCCCGGGGTGAAACAGGCGCTGCCGCCGCTGGCCGCGCTGTACGGACTGCTCCAGGCGCACCGCCTGTCCGGCGTCCTCCAGTCCACGGGGGTCCTGGACGCCCCGACCGTCACCGCCCTGCCCGCGCTCATGGACGACCAGTGCGACGAACTGACCCCGTACCTGCCGCTGTTGGCGCGGGGCATGGCCCTGCCCGAGGGGCTCGCCCCCGCGCCGCTGGGCGCGGACGAGTACGCGGCGGCGCTGGTGGAGGGGCTGGACGGGGGCGCGTACGGGACCGACCCGTACAGGACCGGGATCCACCACACCAACACCGAACGAGGCAGGGCCACATGAGCGCGCATACGGATCCCTCCATCGGTGTCCTCGGCATGGGCGCCCACCTCCCCGCCCGGCAGCGGGACAACGAGGAGGTCGCCCGGTCCGCCGGGGTCACCCCGCAGTGGATCGCCGAGCGCACCGGCGTCCGCACCCGCCATGTCGCCGCCCCCGACGAGGCGGCCTCCGACCTCGCGGCGGCCGCCGTCCGCGCCGCCGCCGACGCGGCCGGCATCAGGACCGACGAGATCGACCTCCTCGTCTCCGCCACCTCCACCCCCGACGAACTGGGCCCCTCCACCGCCTGCCGGGTCCAGGCCCTCACCGGCGCCCACCACGCGGTCGCCCTCGACGTCAGCGCCGCCTGCTCCGGCTGGCTGTTCGCCGCCAAGGTCGCCCACGACTGGCTGCGCGGCGACTCCCGGGCGCGGTACGCGGCGGTCGTCGGCGTCGAGACGTACTCCAAGTTCCTGGATCTCACCGACCGGGGTACGGCGGTGCTCTTCGCCGACGGCGCCGCGGCGGCCATCCTGGGACCGGTCGAACAGGGCCGCGGATTCAGCGAGTTCCGCCTCGGCTCCGACGGCCACGGCGCGCATCACGTCCTCATCCCCGCCGGTGGCAGCCGCAGGCCGGCCACCGCCGCGACGCTCGACAGCGGCGCCCACTACATCCACATGGACGGCCGGGCCGTCCGCGACTTCATCGTGGACGTCTTTCCCCGGCTGGTCGAGGAGACGCTCAAGCGCAACGACCTCGTCCTGGACGACATCGACATGTTTGTCGTCCACCAGCCCAATCCCGTGCTGCTGCGACGCCTCGGCGCCGAGATGGGCATCTCGCCCGAGCGCCTGGTGATCGTCGGGGACCAGGTGGGCAACATCGGCGCCGCCTCGGCCCCGTACGCCCTGGCGACCGCCGCCGCGCGCGGCCTCGTACCGGACGGCGGGCGGGTCCTGATCACCGTCTTCGGCGCGGGCCTCACCTGGGGCAGCGCCCTCCTCGACTGGACCGGCGCCCCCGGCGCCGGGATCCCCGGCGCACCCCCTCCCACGGAACGGCGAAGGAGCCACCAGTGACCACCAGCGCGAGCAGTACCGGCGTGAGCACCACCGGCGCGAGCAGCACCAGCAGCACCCGTGTCGGCAGCACCGTCCTGTCCACCTTCCGCGTCGACGGCGCCCGCGCGCTCGTCACCGGCGCCTCCCGGGGCATCGGCCGGGCCGTCGCCCAGGCCCTCGCGGAGGCGGGCGCCGACGTCGCCCTCTCCGCCCGTACCGGCGACGCGCTCAAGGAGACCGCCTGCCTCGTCCAGGACCACGGGCGTACGGCGGTGCTCGTGCCCGGCGACCTCGCCGACACCGCCCAGGCCGTCCACGTCGTGGACCAGGCGGCGCGGGCGCTCGGCGGCCTCGACATCGTCGTGCACAACGCGGGCATCCTGCCCATGGAGGCCGACGGGTCCCCGGTCGTCCTGCCCCTCCAGGAGTCCTTCCAGCGGGACTGGGACAGCGTGCTGCACGTCAACCTCGGTGCCACCGCCGCCGTGTGCCGGGCCGCGTACCCGTACCTCGTGGACTCCCCCCGGGCCAGTCTGGTGCTGATGTCGTCCGTGGCCGGGGTGGTCGGGGCGCCGCGCATGGAGGCGTACGCGGCCTCAAAGGCGGCGCAGATCTCACTCGTACGGAGTCTGGCGACGGGCTGGGCGCACCAGGGGGTCCGGGTCAACGCGCTCTGCCCCGGCTGGACCCGCACGGACATGACGGCGTTCGCGTACGGCAGCGGGCCGCTCTCCGACTGGCTGATGGGGCATGTGCCGCTGGGGCGGTGGGCCGAGGTGGCGGACGTGGCGGCGGCCACGCTCTATCTGGCCTCGCCCGCGTCCGCGTACCTGACCGGCCACGCGCTGGTGCTGGACGGCGGGATGTCCGTACCGGACGGAGGTCTGGCGGGCACTCCCAAGCCGCCGTCCCCGTTCGTGGCTCCGGTGCCGGCGCCGGCGCCCTCGCCTTCCCCGGCTGCCGAGCCGCTGCCGTTCTTGGACCCCACGCCGTGAACGTCTCCCCCGTCTCTGACTCCACCGCCGTTGTCTGCGGCATCGGCTCCTGCCTCCCGCCGCGCTCCCTCACCAACGAAGAGATCGTGGCCCGGGGCGAGTTGGCGACCACCGACGCGTGGATACGCTCCCGCACCGGCATCGCCCGCCGCCGCCACGCCGCCTCCGACGTCAGCACCGGCGACCTGGCCCTCGCGGCGGGAGAGGCGGCCATGCGGTCCGCCCCCGGCATCCGGCCCGATCTGGTGCTGATCGCCACCACCACCCCGGACCGGCCGTGCCCGGCCACGGCCCCCGACGTCGCCCACCGGCTGGGCCTCGGCCCCGTACCCGCCTTCGACCTCGCGGCCGTCTGTTCCGGATTCCTGTACGCCCTGACCACCGCGAACGCCCTGATCGCCCACGGCACCTGCCGCTACCCGCTGGTCATCGGCGCCGAGAAGTACTCGGCCATCGTCGATCCCCAGGATCGCGACACCGCCCCGATCTTCGGCGACGGCGCCGGGGCGTTCCTGCTGCGGGCGGGGGAGCGGGACGAGCCCGGCGCCCTCGTCGCCGCCGACCTCGGCGCGGACGGCGCGGGCAGTGACCTGATCGCCGTCGCCGGGGGCGGCTCCCGGCTGCCCGACACGGCCCAACTCGACCGTGCCGAAAGGTACTTCCGGATGCGGGGACGCCAGGTGTACGCGCAGGCCGTGACGCACATGACGCGCTCCGCGCAGACCGCCCTCGACCGGGCCGGCTGGCCCGCCCCGAGCGTCGAGGCGTTCATCGGCCACCAGGCCAACCAGCGCATCCTCGACTCCGTGGCCGAACGGCTCGACGTCCCCGCCCACCACCGCTTCGGCAACATCGCGGACGTCGGCAACACCGCCGCCGCGTCCATTCCGCTGGCCCTCGCCGACACGGCGGCCCGGCGGCTCGTCAGGCCCGGCGCGCGGGCGCTGCTCACCACCTTCGGCGGCGGGCTGACCTGGGGAGCGATCGCGCTCACCTGGCCCGCCGTCCTGCCTTTCTCCGCCGACCCGACGCCTCATTCCCCTTCCCGGCCCCACCCCCATTCCCCTCCTCCTACAGACCGGAGTCATCCGTCATGGAAACTGTCAGCCAGTACCTCGTGACCCTGCTCGTCGACAAGTTCGACGTCGACCCCGATGCCGTCAAGCCCGGATCGACCCTCGCCGAGCTGGAGTTGGACTCCCTGGCGGTGGTGGAGCTGTTCGTCACGGTGCAGGAGCGCTGGGGCGTCGAGCTGGACGACAGCGACGCGGCCGCCGAGCTGTCGATCGACGACCTGGCGCGGCTGGTCGCGGACCAACTGCCCGAGGGCGGCGGTCCTGTTGACGCCGCCGATTCCGCCGATTCCGCCGATTCCACCGACTCCGCCGCCGATTCCACCGACTCCGCCGCGGCCGACACCGGAACCGCGCGGTGACCGGTCACGCGACGGCCGACCGTACGGCACCTCTCGCCGCGGAATCTCTCGCCGTCACCGGCATCGGCCTCGTCACCCCCGCGGGCATCGGCACGCGGGCGACCTGGGACCGCGTCTGCGCCGGGGTGCCGACCGCCGCCACGGACCCCGAACTGGCCGGCCTCCCCGTCCCGTTCTCCTGCCGCGTCCCGGGCTTCGACCCCCGGATCCACGTCGGCGTACGGCAGGCGTGGCGCCTCGACCGCTGCACGCAGTTCGGCATCACGGCGGCCAGGGAGGCGGTCGCGGACGCCGGGCTCGACCCCGCGTCCTGGGACGGCGCCCGGGTCGCGGTGGTCATGGGATCGGCGGCCGGCGGAGTCACGACGTACGAGAGCCAGCACACCCGGCTGATCCGCACCGGCCCGCGTTCGGTCTCGCCGCTCACCCTCCCGGCGTTCCTGCCGAACATGGCCGCCGGGCAGACCGCCATCGCCCTCGACGCGCGGGGCCCCGTCCTGCACACCGCCACGGCCTGCGCGTCCGGGGCCACCGCGCTGATCGTCGCCGCGATGCTCCTGCGTGAGGGAGCCTGCGACATCGCGGTCGCGGGCGGCACCGACGCCATGGTCACGCCGCTGTGCGTGACGGCCTTCTCCCAGATGGGCGCGTTGTCCGGGCGCGGGGGCAATCCGGCCGCCGCGTCGCGCCCGTTCGACGCGGACCGGGACGGCTTTGTCATCGCGGAGGGCGCGGGGGTGCTGGTGCTGGAACGTACGGCGGACGCCACCGCCCGGCGTGCGCCGGTGCACGCGCTGTTCGTGGGGCACGGCTCCACCACCGACGCGCATGACCCGGTCGCCCCGCATCCCGAGGGGCGCGGACTGCACGAGGCGCTGGTGCGGGCCCTGGCCGCGGCGGGAGCCGGGCCGGCGGAGGTGGACCACATCAACGCCCACGGCACGAGCACCCCGCTCAACGACGCGCGGGAGGCGAGCGTGTTGCGCCGGCTCTTCGGGGCGCGCCCGCCGACGGTCACCTCCACGAAAGGGGTCACCGGGCATCCCATGGGCGCGGCGGGCTCCATCGAGGCCGCGCTCACCGTGCTGACGGTCTCCCACCAACTGGCGCCGCCCACCGCGAACTTCCGGCGTCCTGACAGCGGGACGGGCGAGCTGGACCTCGTCACCGGCGGGGCGTACAAACATCCGGTCCGACTCGCGCTCAGCACGTCGGCCGGGTTCGGCGGCCACAACACCGTCCTTGCCTTCCGCCCGCCGGAATCGGGGATTCCTGTCCCCTTTTGAGGGATACCGTCACTCGTTAGGATTAAATGGGCTCAAGGAGTGAGAAGGGCGCGGGCCGCTCTGTCTAACGTCACCGGGTGACCAGCAGCAGTCCGGAAACCTCCCCGCACACCACCGGCGCACATCGCGCGCCCCGTCGCGCCCCCCGCCCCCTGGAGCAGCGGCCGCCCGTACGGTACGAGCCCTATCTGGACGGCCTGTTCACCTACTGCCTCTCCGTGCTCTGCGACCACGACGCGGCGACCGAGGTGCTCGGCGACGTCCTGGCCCTCTCCGAGCGGCAGTTCGGACGCTCGCCGTCCGACGCGGGGGAGCGCAAGGCGTGGCTGTACGCGCTGGCCCGCTGGGCGTGCCTGCGCAAACTCACCGACCAGCGCCGCAAGCGCCACGGGGCGCATTCGGCGCCCCGCGAGCCGGAGCGCGCGCTGGGCGCGGCGGACGCCGTGGGCGACCAGGCGGGCGACTGCCCGGCCACCCGGGACCGGAGGCCTGGCTCCGACCGCCGGTCGCGCGTCGCGGGTGGCGCGGCGGACGCGGCGGGTCGGCCTGGTGCGGCGGGCGGGCGTGGCGGGGTGGGCGGTAGGGACGCGATGGGTGGTACGGACGCGGCGGGCGGTGCGGGCAGGCCGGAAGCGGCCGGCAGTGTGCACCGGTCCGGCGTGGCGAACGGCCCTGGTGGACTGCGGAGGCCGGACGCGGTGGGTGGCCCGGACCGCTCCGGTGGGGCGGACGCGCCCGGTGGGGCGGACGCGCCCGGTGGGGCGGACGGGGCCGGCTCGACGGGCAGGCCCGACACGTCGGCTTGGGCGGACTGGTCGGGCGTGGCGGACGCGTCTGGCGGGGCGGGCCGGTCTGGTGTGGGCAGGCCCGGTGGGGCGGACGGGACGGGCTCGGCGAGCAGGCCCGACACGTCGGCTTGGGCGGACGCGTTCGGCGGTCCGTACACGGCGGGCCGGTCGAGTCTGGTGGACGGGCCCGGCAGGTCGGACACGGCGGATGGTGCGGACAGGACCGACGCGGCAGACCGGGCAGGCTCCGCAGACGGGCCTGGCGGCATCGGCGCGGCGGGTATGCGGAGCATGCCGGGGCGTGAGGACCGGTCGGGCGGGTCGGAAACGCCGGAACGGGCTGACCGGTCGGGCGGATTGGACGCGCCGGGTGGTTGGGGCCGTTGGGGTGACCCGGCCGTACCGGCCGCGGCCGACCCCGTCTCCGTCGCCGCGACCGAGGAGCGTCGGCGGCGTGAACTGGCCCAGCTGGCCTGGCCCGAGGCCGCCGGCACGACGCCCGAGCAGCGCGAGATCCTGGAGCTGGCCGTACGGCACCAGCTCGGCCCGCACGAGGTGGCCGCCGTCCTGTCGATGGAGCCGACGGCGGCGCGTGAGCTGCTCGCCTCCGCCGCGTGCGAGGTGGAGCGCACCCGCGCCGCCCTCGCGGTCGTCGAGACCGGCAGCTGTCCCTCGGTGGCCCGGCTCACCGGCGACAACCAGGTCCTGCTCTCCGCCACGCTCCGGCGTGAACTGGTCCGGCACGTGGACGACTGCCCGCGCTGCCGCCGGGTCGCCGAGCGCGCGGAGGCGTCGGCGCCGTGGCCCGGTTCCCGTACGACGCCCTCGGCCCGTACCCGTACCTCACCGGCCGTCCTCCCGCTGATCGAGGCGCCGAGGGCCGCCGCGTACACCGCGATGGTCCGCGCGCCGCGCGGCCGCGCGACCTCCCCGCGCTTCGGCCGCAACGGCTTCCCGATGGACCCCAAGGACCGGGCCGCGCGCCGCGACCGGCTGCGCGCCCGCGCCGTGACCACCACCGTCGTGGCGACGGTCGTCGCCGCGCCGGTGCTCGCGCTCTGGGCGGCGTACCGGGGCGGGCCGCAGGCGGGGGAGGGGCAGGACGGCCCCTCGGTCAGCGCGCGGGACAGGGACGGGGCGCCGGGTGAGGAGGCCCGCGCGTACGAGCGCTACGAGAACGCGGGCAACGCGGAGGTCCGGCCGGGGGACGGGTTCGCAGCGAGGGCTGCGGGCGGTGCGGGCGGTCCCGGTGGGGGTCGTACGCCTGACGTGTCCGTCGAGGTGATCAGCGACGGTCCGCCTCCGCGCCCGGCCCGGCCCGGGGAGCCGGCTCCCGGCCGGCTGTCGGTCGAGGCACGGTCGTCCGGCGGCACGACCACGCTCACGCTCCGGGCGTACGGGGGCGGTCCGGTGACGTGGTCGGCGGGTACGAGTGCGGGCTGGATCCGGCTCAGCGAAAGTTCGGGAACGCTTGTGCCTGGCGGCGCGGTGACGCTGCGCGTCCTGGTCGACCGGCGGTACGAGCCGCGGGGCGTCTGGACGGCTCGGATTCTGCTGCATCCCTCGGGCGCGATCGTGAGGCTGGACGGTTACGGCCGTGCGGCGTCGTCGGCGCCCCCGACCCGGCCGAGTCGGCCGACCCGGCCGACCCGGCCGACGGACCCCGGTCCCGGTCCCGGTCCGTCGGATCCAGATCCCACCGGCTCGTCCGATCCCGGCCCAGATCCCTCCGCCCCCACGGACCCGCCGTCCCCGACCCCGACTCCGACGCCACCGAGTCCGTCCCCCACGGATGCGCCACCGTCCCCGTCTGCGCCGAGCTGACCGCGTTGCGGTCACTGTTGTCCTCAATCGCCGGACGGGCTTGGTTGTGCCGCTGCGGCCGGGTGGTCTTGGTGCGGGTCGGTTGCCGGGGGCCGGTCAGGGGTCGTGTCCTGCACTGCATGTTTTACGTCGCGTTCAGCGACTTGTTTTGATCAACGGTCGCCATGCGACACAAAACACGCTCTACGTTCCGGACACGACCCCTGCCCGTCCCCCTTCCAGGCCCGCGTCAGAACAAATCCAGCCCGTCCGGCGTTTGAGGACATCGGTAAGCCGCGCCCGCGCACTGGGCGGCAGACGGTCCGGGGCGGGCGGGGTCGTTCCGTCTCCCCGGCGGCGTGAGGGGGGTGGGGTCGGAGGAGGTGCGTGTGTCCGGACGTAGAGCGTGTTTTGTGTCGCGTGGCGATCGTCAATCAATTGGACCGGTTGAACGCGACGTAAAACATGCAGTCCGGACATACGTGCCTCCGGAGGCCCCGCCCCCCGTCACCACGGCACACCCAAGCCCGTCCGGCGATTGAGGACAAGCAGTAAGCCGCGCCAAACGCACCGGGCAGACGCTACAAACCCGGATCCGCCGGATGCGCAGCCAACAGCGGCAACGCGCTCGCCAGACGAACCTCGCACAGCGCGACCAGCGCCTCGTACCCCGCCGCCCCCATCAGCTCCGTCAGCTCAGGCGCGTACGTACGGAACACCGGCTCCCCCGCCCCATGCGCAGACGTCGCCGACGTGCACCACCAGTGCAGGTCGTGGCCGCCGGACCCCCACCCCCGCCGGTCGTACTCCCCGATCGACACCTGGAGCACCTTCGTGTCGTCCGGCCGCTCGATCCAGTCGTACGTACGCCTCACCGGCAGCTGCCAGCACACGTCCGGCTTGGTCTCCAGCGGCTCCCGGCCCTCGGACAGCGCCAGGATGTGCAGCGAGCAGCCCGCGCCGCCCGCGAAACCGGGCCGGTTCTGGAAGATGCACGAGCCGTTCCAGCGGCGCGTCTGGCGCTCGCCGTCCTCGTCGGTCTGCGTCCAGCCGCCGCCCGCCGTGCCCTCCTCGTGGAACTGCCACTGCTCCGGCGTCAGCCGCGCCACATGCCCCGCGACCCGCTTCTCGTCGTCCTTGTCGGAGAAGTGCGCGCCCAGCGTGCAGCACCCGTCGTCGGCGCGGCCCACCTGGATGCCCTGGCAGCCGCTGCCGAAGATGCACGACCACCGTGAGGTGAGCCACGTCAGGTCGCAGCGGAAGACCTGGTCCTCGTCCGCCGGGTCCGGGAACTCCACCCACGCGCGGGCGAAATCGATGCCCTTCTCGTCGGGAACGCCCCGGGCGCCCGCCAGATCCTTGTGCGCCTCCAGTTGCTGGTACTTCGTATCAGGGTGCGTCCGCGCGTTCTCAGCGGAAACGGTGTCCCGGACCTTGACCGTGGCTTTGCCCGGCTTCGCCTTTTTCGTCTTTGGCACGGGTCCAGCGTATGCCGCGGCGGCAGTAGCGTTCGGTCCATGAGACTCGGAGTCCTCGACGTCGGTTCGAACACCGTTCATCTGCTGGCGGTCGACGCCCACCGCGGCGCCCGGCCCCTGCCCGCGTATTCGCACAAGGCCGAGCTGCGCCTCGCCGAACTCCTCGACGGCGACGGCGCCATCGGGCCCGTCGGCCTCGACCGCCTCGTGACGACGATCGCCGGAGCGCTCCAGGCCGCCGAGGACAAGGGCTGCGAGGACGTCCTGGCCTTCGCGACCTCCGCCGTACGGGAGGCCAGCAACGCCGATCTGGTCCTCGGGCGCGTCAAGGCCGAGACCGGGGTGGATCTTGAGGTGCTCACCGGCCGCCAGGAGGCCCGGCTGACCTTCCTCGCCGCCCGCCGCTGGTTCGGCTGGTCCGCCGGGAAGCTGCTGGTCCTGGACATCGGCGGCGGGTCGCTGGAGATCGCGTTCGGCCTGGACGAGGAGCCGGACGCCACGGTCTCGCTGCCGCTGGGCGCGGGCCGCCTCACCGCGGGGTGGCTGCCCGGCGATCCCCCCGACCCCCAGGACGTACGGGCGCTGCGCCGCCACGTACGCGCCGAGATCGCCCGTACGGTCGGAGAGTTCGCGCGGTTCGGCAAGCCCGACCACGTCGTGGCGACCTCCAAGACCTTCCGCCAGCTCGCCAGGATCGCCGGCGCGGCGCGCTCCGCAGAGGGGCTCTACGTACAGCGCGAACTGAGTCGTTCGTCACTGGAGGAGTGGGTTCCGAAGCTCGCCGGCATGACCACGCTCCGGCGCGCCGCCCTGCCCGGTGTCTCCGACGGCAGATCCGCGCAACTGCTGGCCGGAGCGCTCGTCGCGGAGGGCGCGATGGATCTCCTGGGGGTCGAGGTGCTGGAGATCTGCCCCTGGGCGTTGCGCGAGGGCGTCATCCTGAACCGGCTGGATCATCTCCCGACCACCCGGTAACGGCCCGTAGGCTGTCTCCGTGGCAGAACCAGTGGTGCGCATCCCGGATGCGAAGGTCGCCCTGTCGACGGCCTCGGTCTATCCCGAGTCCACGGCAACGGCTTTCGAGATCGCCGCGCGCCTGGGCTACGACGGTGTCGAGGTCATGGTCTGGACCGATCCCGTCAGCCAGGACATCGAGGCGCTGCGCCGCCTCTCCGACCATCACGGGATCCCGATACTCGCGGTGCACGCCCCCTGCCTGCTCATCACCCAGCGGGTCTGGTCGACCGACCCGTGGGTGAAGCTCCGGCGGGCCAGGGCGGCGGCCGAGAAGCTCGGCGCGTCGACGGTGGTCGTCCACCCGCCGTTCCGCTGGCAGCGTCAGTACTCGCGCGACTTCGTCGAGGGCATCTGGCGGATGGCGGACGAGACGGACGTACGGTTCGCGGTCGAGAACATGTATCCGTGGCGGTACCGGGACCGCGAGATGCTCGCGTACGCCCCCGACTGGGACGTCACCAAGGACGACTACCGGCACTTCACCATCGACCTCTCGCACACCGCGACCGCCCGCAACGACGCCCTGGAGATGGCCGGGCGGATGGGCGACCGGCTGGGGCACGTCCACCTCGCGGACGGCAACGGCTCGGCGAAGGACGAGCACCTGGTGCCGGGGCGCGGCTCGCAGCCCTGCGCCGAGCTGCTGGAGCGCCTGGCGGGCAGCGCGTTCGACGGACATGTGGTGATCGAGGTCAACACCCGGCGCGCGATGTCCGCGGCCGAGCGCGAGTCCGATCTGGCGGAGGCGCTGGCCTTCACGCGGCTGCATCTGGCGTCGTCGTCGGCCGGACCCGTGACACCCCCGGGGGCCCCGTCCTCTTCCTCCTCCTCTTCCTCGGCGGGGGCGCGTCCTTCATGACCGACACGGCTCCGCGCCGCCGCGGACGCCCCGCGCGCGACGGGTCCGCGACCGGCCCCGGCACCCGGGAGAAGATCCTGGAGGCCGCCCGTACGGAATTCGCCGAAAACGGCTACGACAAGACCTCCGTACGAGGCATCGCGAAGGCCGCGGGCGTCGACCCCGCCCTCGTACACCACTACTTCGGTACGAAGGACGAGGTCTTCGGCGCCGCCGTCGAGGTCTCCTTCGAGCCGGCCCTGTTGCTGCCGCAGTTGCTGGCCGGTGGCACGGAAGGGCTCGGCGAGCGGCTGGCCCGCTTCTTCCTCGGCGTGTGGGAGAACCCGGTGAGCCGGGCGCCGCTCCTCGCGATCGTCCGCTCCGCGCTGACGCACGAGGCGGCGGCGAAGATCGTACGTACGTTCGTGCTGCAACGGCTTCTCGAGCGGATCGCGGAGGAGCTGGACGTACCGGACCCGACGTTCCGCGCGGAGCTGGCCGCCTCGCAGATGGTCGGCATCGTGTTCCTGCGCTATGTGATCCAGGCGGAGCCGCTCGCGTCGGTGCCTCCTGAGGAGATTGTGGCGATGGTGGCGCCGACGCTCCAGCGGTACTTGACGGGCGCGGGCGCCTGAGCCGGGGCGTGAGCGGCGCGTGCGCGCGCCTGAGCCGGGGCGTGACCGGAAATGTGGGCAGTCGTTCCGTATTGCGGACAACCTGTCCAGATCCTGGAGCCGGGGCGTACGCTCGTAGACAGTCATTTTCGACCCCGGATCCGAGGATTCACCGAAGGAGCGAGCGACGATGCCCGAGCTGAGGTCCCGCACTGTCACCCACGGCCGGAACATGGCAGGCGCACGTGCCCTGATGCGGGCGTCCGGGGTGGCGAGCGCGGACATCGGCAAGCCGATCATCGCCGTGGCCAACTCCTTCACCGAGTTCGTCCCCGGGCACACCCACCTCGCCCCGGTCGGCCGGATCGTCTCCGAGGCGATCAAGGCCGCGGGCGCCGTGCCGCGCGAGTTCAACACGATCGCCGTGGACGACGGCATCGCGATGGGCCACGGCGGCATGCTCTACAGCCTGCCGTCCCGCGACCTGATCGCCGACTCCGTCGAGTACATGGTCGAGGCGCACTGCGCGGACGCGCTGATCTGCATCTCCAACTGCGACAAGATCACCCCGGGCATGCTGAACGCCGCGCTGCGCCTCAACATCCCGACGGTCTTCGTCTCCGGCGGTCCGATGGAGGCCGGCCGGGCGACCCTGGTCGACGGTACGGTCCGCAAGCTCGACCTGATCAACGCGATCTCGGACGCCGTCAACGAGTCGGTCTCGGACGAGGACATCCTCCGTATCGAGGAGAACGCCTGCCCGACCTGCGGCTCCTGTTCCGGCATGTTCACCGCCAACTCGATGAACTGCCTGACGGAGGCCATGGGCCTGTCGCTGCCCGGCAACGGCTCGGTGCTCGCCACGCACACCGCCCGCAAGGCGCTGTACGAGAACGCGGGCCGTACGGTCGTCGAGATCACCAAGCGCTACTACGAGCAGGACGACGCGTCCGTCCTGCCCCGCGCCATCGCCACCCGCGCGGCCTTCGACAACGCCATGGCCCTCGACATCGCCATGGGCGGCTCGACCAACACGATCCTGCACCTGCTCGCCGCCGCGCAGGAGGCCGAGCTGGACTACGACCTCGCCGACATCGACGCCGTCTCGCGCCGCGTCCCGTGCCTGTCCAAGGTCGCGCCGAACGTCGCCCCCGGCGGCACGTATTACATGGAGGACATCCACCGCGCCGGCGGCATCCCCGCCATCCTCGGTGAGCTGTACCGCGGCGGGCTGCTCCACGAGGACGTGCACACCGTCCACTCGCCCGGCATCAAGCCGTGGCTGGAGACGTGGGACGTGCGCGGCGGCTCGCCGTCCGAGGAGGCCGTCGAGCTGTGGCACGCGGCGCCCGGCTGCGTCCGCTCCGCCGAGGCCTTCTCGCAGTCCGAGCGCTGGGACACCCTCGACACGGACGCGGCGGGCGGCTGCATCCGCGACGTGGCACACGCGTACAGCAAGGACGGCGGACTCGCGGTCCTCAAGGGCAACCTCGCCGTCGACGGCTGTGTGGTGAAGACGGCCGGCGTGGACGAGTCGATCTGGACCTTCGAGGGTCCCGCCGTCGTCTGCGAGTCGCAGGACGAGGCCGTGGAGAAGATCCTCCGTAAGGAGATCGCGGAGGGCGATGTGATCGTCATCCGGTACGAGGGTCCGCGCGGCGGCCCCGGTATGCAGGAGATGCTCTACCCCACGTCGTACTTGAAGGGCCGCGGCCTCGGCAAGGCCTGCGCCCTGGTCACCGACGGCCGCTTCTCCGGTGGTACGTCGGGTCTGTCGATCGGGCACGCGTCGCCGGAGGCGGCCTCGGGCGGCACGATCGCGCTGGTCCACGACGGAGACCGGATCCGGATCGACATCCCGAACCGCTCGATCGACCTGCTCGTCCCGGAGGGGGAGCTGGAGACGCGGCGGGCGGCTCTGGGCGGGGTGTACGCGCCGGTCGGCCGCGAGCGCAAGGTCTCGGCGGCGCTGCGGGCGTACGCGGCGATGGCGACGAGCGCGGACAAGGGCGCGGTGCGGGACGTCTCGCGACTGGGCTGACTGCTCTTACCGGGTTGACTGCTCTTTTGACGGCTGTGGGCCCCGTCCCCCGAAATGTTTCTGGGGGGCGGGGCCCACAGCCGTTGTCACGTACCGCGTGTCACCAGCGCGAGGGGTCGCGGCTGTCGACGGCGAAGACGGAACCGTCGGGGGCGCTGGCGTACACCCGGCCCGGTACGGCGACCGGCGCGGCCAGCGTGGCGGTGAACGTGTGCCGCCCGTCGTCCATCCGGGGCTTGGTCTCGCCCTCCAGCACCCCGCGCCGCGCGTCCACCGCGAGCAGCCGTCCGTCTCCCGCGCTGAGGTAGAGGCGCCCGTCCAGGACCACCGGGGCCGACGTCCACGCGACGGAGGTCTCCAGCCGCCAGCGCTCGGCTGCCCCGTTCCCCCCGTTCCCCCCGCCTCCTTCGGTCGCGACGGCCACCAGCGACCCCGAGTAGCCGATGAGGTAGACGGTGTCCCCGGCGACGGTGGCCTGGGCCTGGTCGAGCGGTGAGGAGAGCGGGACGCGCCGTACGTCACGGGTCGCCGTGTCCAGCCGTACGACTCCGACCGTCATGCTGTCGAGGTTGCCGGCGAGCAGGAACAGCGCGCCGTCCGACGCGGACACCGGGGTCAGCGTGCCGGTGATCCGTTTCTCCCAGCGCAGGGCGCCGGTCGCGGGATCGACCGAACTGACCTGGGTGGAGGCGCCGTCGGACGACGTCGTCACGGCGAACAGATCGCTGTCCGATCCGGAGCCCCCGCCGTCCGTCGCCACCCAGAGTGAGCCCGGTCCGCCCCTCGGCTCCGTCCAGCGTTCCTTGCCCGTTCCGCTGTCGAGGGAGCGGACCGTGCCGTCGTCGGCCACGAGCAGGACCGAGTCACCGGCGTGGCGCACGACGGGGTACGAGGACAGGTCGACGTCCCAGCGCTTCGCGCCCGAGGCGGGGTCGAGCGCCTCCAGGCGGCCACCGTCACCGTTTTTGGTGATGACGTGCAGGAGGCCGCCCGACAGGACGGGCGCCGCGCCGCCCGCGCCGTCCGTCGCCGTGCCGGTGTTCTTCTTCGACCAGTCGAGGTGGCCGTTCAGCGGGTCGAGCCGGGCCGCCTTGATGCCGGGGGCCGCGCAGTAGACGCCCGTAGCGTCCGCCGCGCAGGCGGGTATGCGGTTCTCGCCCGTGCCGCCCCGCAGTCGAAGGTCCCAGGGGCTGAACTTCCGCTCCGTGGGACCCACGTGGCCGGGGCGCGCCTTCGCGGGCGCCGGGCCGGGCCCGTCACCGGCCGCGTGCATCCCCACCAGACCCGCTCCCGCCACCACGGCCAGGACGGCGGCGATCGCGGCCCAACGGGTGCGCGGACCGCGGCGGTTGAGCGACAGCACGGTCCACGGACGGCCGCCGCCGGACCGGCCGGCCTTGGGATGGGTGGTGGGGGTCGGGTCGCCGCCGTCGGTCCAGGGCTTCCGGCTCGGCGGCACGAGCGCGGTCGCCGACCCCTTCGGATTCATACGCAGCGCGGTCATCAACTCGTCGGGCGTCGGCCGGTCGGCCGGCTCCTTCGCCAGACAGCGGGCGATCAGGGGCTGGACGCTCTCGGGCACGCCCGACAGGTCCGGCTCGTCGTGCACGACCTGGTACGCGACGATGTACGGGCTGTCCGAGTCGAACGGCCCCTTGCCGGTCGCCGCGTGGACGAGCACCGCGCCCATCGCGAACACGTCGGCCGCCGGGCCGACTTCACGCGGTCGCTGGAACTGCTCCGGCGCCATGAACGGCGGGGTGCCGATCAACCGGCCCGTCTCCGTGTGCAGATCGCTGTCCGTGGGACGCGAGATGCCGAAGTCGATGACCTTGGGACCGTCCGCCGCGAGCAGGACGTTGCTGGGCTTGAGGTCGCGGTGCACCACACCGGCCCGGTGGATGTCCCGCAATCCCTCCGCCAGGCCCGCACCGAGCTGAATCAGCTCGTCCGTGCTCAGCGGCCCGCTCCGCTTGACCCGCTCGGAGAGGGTCGGGCCGTCGATGAACAGCGTGGCCATCCACGGCCGTTCGGCCTCCGGGTCGGCGTCCACGACGGGCGCGGTGAACGCGCCGCTGACCCGGCGGGCGGCTGTGATCTCCTGACGGAAACGGGCTCTGAACTCGGGATCCGAGGCGTGGTTGGAGTGAATGATCTTGACGGCCAGGCGCAACCCCGAAGCGGATGTGGCCAGATGGACCGCACCCATTCCACCCGAACCCAGGTCGGATTCGAGCAGGTAGCGACCGGCGTATTCCGGACGCTCTGCTTCCGGGGCCTGCCCGGTGTTGCGCAGTGGTGGCATCGCCCACCCCCGTGTGTTCGTGCGCAAGCGCGACGCACGGAGCCTAGTCGATGATGCGTGCGATCCAGCCAGGGGTTGCTAGCCTGCGCGGCGCAGGGTGCGCACCTTCAATGGGGGAGGACACATGTCGATCGAAGAGGCGGAGAACACTCCGGTGGCCGTGGAAGCGACGGCCGCGACGACGGCCACGCGGTACCCGGTCGCGCCGGGCTACCGGGTGAACGTCCGCAGCGGGCCGGGGACGAGCTACCAGATCGTGCGGGTGCTGGCGTACGGCGCGAGTGTGCCGATCAACTGCCAGAAGCCGGGGGAATGGATCTCGGGGCCGTACGGGACGACGAACCTCTGGGACTGCATCGCCAACGGTCAGTTCGTCTCGGACTCGTACGTCCACACGGGCTCCGACGGATACGTGGCGCCGCACTGCTCCTGACGCCGCCCCGTGCGCACGGTGACACGACCGTCACCGTGCGCACGGCGGGATCCGGCCAGGGATACTCGATCCCGTGAGCGAGCACACCGAACGACCCGAGCGCACCACCGACACGACGACGGCGGCCACGGCCACGGCGGCCACCGAGACCACGGGCGGTGGTAACGGCGGCGGTCCCGCAGGCGGTCCCGCAGGCGGTCCCGAGCCCGAGACGCTGCCCTTCTTCGGCACGACCTGGCTCGGCCACGACGGCGTCTACGGTCTCCGCCGGGTCGGGGCGGCCGTCGGCTCGCTGGCCGCCGCGGTGGCCGCGTGCTTCGTGCTCAACTTCGCGTACGAGGGGCTGGCGATCGCGGGCGTGGGCGGCTTCGTGGACGTCCTGCTGGTGGTGATGTTCGCGGTGTGCAGCGCGCTCGCGTTCCGCCAGACGTGGGCGGGCTTCTCCCGCCGCCCGGTGGACCCGGACCGTGACGCGTCCCTGCGCAGTCTCAAGATGATCGGCTTTGTCGGCTCGCTGCTCGCGTACTTCGTACGCTCGCTCACCGAGGCCCCGGGCGAGAGCCTGCGCCGCCGCGAGTACGAGACGGCGGTCACCGAGTACGAACGCCGCAGGACGGCCCGTACCGGCAACCCGGCCGCCCGCCGCGCGGGTAAGGGCCGCAAGCCCAAACGCCGCTAGAACAAGGCGCATCAGAACAAGGCGCACCGGAACTAGGCGCACCGGGAACAAGGCGCATCGGAAGAAGGCTCAGGACAGGATGGGTCGTATGAACGAGCGCGCTCTTTCCTTCGATGCCGTCGCCGAGCAGTACGACACCGCCCGCCCCGGCTACCCGCCCGCCCTCTTCGACACGATCGAGGCCGTGACGGGCCGCCCCCTGCGGGGCTCGCGTGTCGTGGACGTCGGCGCGGGCACCGGCATCGCCACCCGGCTGCTGCGGGAGCGCGGCGCGCACGTCGTCGCCGTCGAACCCGGTCCCGGCATGGCGGCCCGGCTGCGCCTCTCCGTGCCCGGCGTGCCGCTCGTGCGCGGTTTCGGGGACGCCCTGCCCCTCGCCGACGCGACCGCCGACCTCATCACGTACGCCCAGGCCTGGCACTGGACCGACCCGGCCCGGTCCCTCCCCGAGGCGATGCGGGTCCTGCGCCCGGGCGGCGCGCTCGCCCTGTGGTGGAACGTCTCGGACCGCGCCGTGCCCTGGATCGCCGAGCAGGACGCCCGGCTGCGGGAGGAGGCGGGCGGTCCGGCCCACGGAGCCCACGGCACGGGAGCGCGCGACCGGCACGTGCCGACGGGGCCGAAGACCGTACGGCGCCAGGTGCCCTGGTCCCGCCGCGTCCCCCTGGCCACGCACCTGGACAACCTGGGCAGCCACTCCGTCTTCCGCGTGCTGGGCGACGAGGCCACGACCGCATTCCTCGGCCGGGAGCGCGACGAACTGCTGAGGCTTTTCCCCGACGGGACGGTGGAGGAGTCGTACGTGGTCGAGTTGACCCTCACGTTTCGGCCCCCTGCGCCGTCTTCCCGGTAGAAGCGAAAATCCAGCAGGACACCCGGGGAGAGGAGCCCACCCCATGGCAGACCCGGCCGAATTCGAAGAGCAGCGCACCCGACTGTGGGCGATCGCGTACCGCGTCACGGGCTCCGTCGCGGACGCGGACGACGCGGTGCAGGAGACCTGGCTGCGCTGGCAGGGGCTGCCGGACGGCGAGGTCCACGACCCCCGGGCTTATCTGACGACCGTGGTCAGCCGGATCTGTTACGACCAGCTCGGCTCGGCGCGCGCCCGGCGCGAGGTGTACGTCGGCCCCTGGCTCCCCGAGCCCGTGGTCACCGAGTCGGGGCCCGAGGAGCGGGCGACGCTCGACGAGTCCGTCGGGGTGGCCCTGCTCACCGTGCTGGAGCGGCTGACTCCGGCGGAGCGGACGGCGCTCATCCTGCACGACGTGTTCGCGGTGCCGTTCCCGGAGATCGCGGAGGTCGTCGGCCGTACGCCCGATTCCGTACGGCAGCTGGCCTCCCGCGCCCGCCGCCGGGTCCGCGCCGAGGCCCCGCGCCGCTCGGTCGACCGGGACGAGCACCGCAGGGCCGTGGACGCCTTCCTCGCCGCGGTGATGGGCGGGGACTTCGACGGGCTGCTCCGGATCCTCGACCCGGACGTGGTGTGGCGCTCCGACGGCGGCGGCCTCGTCACGGCGGCCCGCCTCCCGGTCCTCGGGCACGAGAAGGCCGCCCGTTTTGCCGTACGCCTCACCCGTGGCTACGACCCGGAGACGATGTCCGTGCTCGCGCGGGACGTGAACGGCGCCCCTGGCCTGATCCTCACCGACCCCACCGGCGCCCCGTCCGTGGTCTTCGCCTTCACCGTGCACGGCGGCCGGATCACGGGGATCGACGCGATACTCAACCCGGAGAAGCTGCGACACCTCACCCTTCCCGCCCGCTGACCTTCACCGTCCCGTCCGGACCGGCCTCAGGACGGGGGGAGTGTCACACCCGGAGGGGCTGTGTCGTCCCCCTTGCATGACGCTCCCACGGACACAGAACACCACCGGCCCCTCGTCCGACCGTCCCTCCTCCGCCCACCACGTCGTTGTCCTCGGCGCGGGATACGGCGGCCTGATGGCCGCCCTCCGTCTCGCCCCGCACACCCGGGTCACACTGGTCGACCCGGCCGGACACTTCACCGAACGCGTCCGCCTCCACGAACGGGCCTCCGGGCGCCCCGACGTCACCCACGCGCTCGACGGCTTCCTGCGCGGCACGGGCATCACGCACGTCGCCGCACGGGCGACCCGGCTGGACCTCGCCGCCCGCGAGGTCCACACCGACGACGGACGGGTCCTGCCCTACGACCGTCTGGTCCACGCCCTCGGCAGCCGCACCACCCCCGTCGAGGGGACACAGGCCGACGGTGAGCGCGCCTACACCACCGAGTCCGCCGCCGAACTCCACAAGCGCCTCCTCGAAGGCCCCGGCTCCCTCGCCGTCGTCGGCGGTGGCCTCACCGGCGTCGAGCTGGCCACCGAACTCGCCGAGACCCACCCTGGATGGCGGTTCGGCCTGCACACCGAAGGGGCCGTCGGCGCCGGCCTGTCGGAGCGCGGCCGGGCGCATGTCCGTACGGTGCTGGCCGACCGGGGCGTACGGATCGAGGAGGGCCACCGCGTCGCGGGCCCGGACGCGGTCGACGCGGACGTGGTGCTCTGGGCCGCCTCGATGGTCCCCGCCACCGGCCTCGCCACCGGCGCGGGGATCGCGGTCGACCGGGCCGGCCGGATCACGGTCGACACGGCGCTGCGTTCGGTGTCCCACCCCGAGGTCTACGCCGTGGGCGACTCGGCCGCCGCGCACACCTCCGCCGCCGGCCCCCTGCGCATGGCGTGCGCCACCGCGCTGCCGACGGGCGCGCACGCCGCCGTCGCGATCGCCGCCGACCTGCGCGGCGAAGAGCCGCCGCCGCTGCGCTTCGGCTATGTGCTCCAGTGCGTGAGCCTCGGCCGCCGGGACGGGGTGATCCAGCCGGTCCGGGCCGACGACTCCCCCCGCGCCCGGGTCCTCACCGGCCGCCCGGCCGCCTACGTCAAGGAACAGGTGGTGCTCTCCACCGTCCGCATGCTCCGCCTGGCCTCCCGCCACCCCGCCGCGCTCCGCTACGTCCCCGGCATCGGCTAGGTCGTTTTCCGGCGGATCTTCACGGGGCCGCACCCGGTGGCCGCGCGGGGTCACGGCGCAGCACCGACTTTTCACGCCAACCGCAAAGGAACTACGTGCCGTTCGGGTTGTCGTTCGCGGACACGCCCTAGGCCTTGCAGGCGGTGACCGCCGCCGCGGCGGCGGTGACGGCGGAGGCGTTGGCGGCGACCGCCGCGTCGGCGGAGGTGACGGCCGCGGCCGCGGTGGCGGTGGCGGTCGTGGCGGCGGCGGCGACGGCGGCCGCGTCCGGCGGGACGGCGGCCAGGGCCGCGGTGAGGGTCTTGAGGGCTGCCGCGGCGCCGGCCGCGTCCGCCGCGGCGGCGACCGCGGCGGTACGGGCATTGGTCACGGCGGCTTCGGTGGTGGTCGTGGCGGCGGCGCAGGTGACGGGGTCGGGGACGGCCGCCCGGTGCGAGGAGGCCGGGGCGGCGCCGGCGGGAGCCGCGGTGAGCGCGGTGCCGCCCACCGCGAGAACCACGGTGGCCAGGGACGCGAGAGCGATGCGGTGGATCGTCATACGGGACTCCAAAGGCCCGGGCCGACCCGGGACCGGGCCGGCTCACACTGGGAAGAAGATCACCGAAAACCCCCTATGTCCTCCTGGAGATCACGTCCGCGCCGACAAAAACGCCTGGGGCGAAGGCGGTTTGACCATGGGGGAAGCCGGTTCACCACCCTGCCGGGCAGGCCCGCCCTTCTCGCCACGGCCGCGCCTCAGGGCCGTATGGCGGTGCGGGCGGGGGCGGACAACTCCGTTGGATTAGGGCCGTTGGCTGAACAGGCGGTATCGGTCGTTGGGTGCTCTTCTGAGTGCGAGCCACGTCGGCACCCACCGAAGGGGGCCGGCCGAGGCCGGGCCCCGTTGCATCACAACGTGCGCCGCATCGCTGTCGGTTCTCCCGGCACATGCGGGCAAAGGAGACTCCACCGTGAACAGGCAACGGCTCACCGCCCTTCTGGGCGCACCCATCCTCCTCACCGCCGCCCTCCTCGCCCTCGGCACCCCCGCACACGCCGACGCGGGGCCCGCGGGCATCGCGGGTGTGGCAGGCGCCGCGGGCACCGCTCCGAACGGGGATGGGGTCTCCGGCACCGACGGCGGCAACGGCGGGGACGCCTCCGCCCCCTCCGGCGCGGGAGGTGCCGGGGGCGTCGGAGGCGCCGGCGGAGCCGGGGCGGGCACCGGCAACGGAGGAAGCGCGGGCAACGGGGGCAACGCGGGCGTCGGCAACGGCGGTGCCACCGGCGGCGCCGGCGGCCCGGGCGGTGCCGCCTGCTCGGCCGACCAGTTGTGAGCGGGTGCGGCAGACGGCCGCGGTGCACGAAGTAACGACGGACCCCGGATCGGACTTCCCGATCCGGGGTTCCGCTCAACCCCCTTGACGGCGGCAGCCGGTGCTCGCATTATTCATCACATGATGAATTCTTCGGGAGCCGCCGTCCTGGCCCGCGGCCTCACCGTCCGGCGAGGCGACAGGACCGTCCTGCGCGGTCTCGACTTCGCCGTCCCGCCCGGCCGGATCACCGGCCTCCTCGGCCCTTCCGGCTGCGGCAAATCCACCCTGATGCGCTCCGTCGTCGGCACCCAGGCCCAGGTCACCGGCACACTCGACGTCCTCGGCCACCCCGCGGGCCACGCCACCCTCCGCGCCCGCGTCGGCTACGTGACCCAATCCCCCTCCGTCTACGGGGACCTCACGGTCCGCCAGAACCTCGCCTACTTCGCCGCCGTCCTCGACCCAGGCCGCGCCCGCCGCGACGCCCGCGAGGAATCCGTCGCCCGCGCCATCGCCGACGTCGCCCTCGTCTCCCACGCCGACTCGCTCGCGGGACGGCTCTCCGGAGGCCAGCTCAACCGCGTCTCCCTCGCCGTCGCCCTGCTCGGCTCACCCGAACTGCTCGTTCTCGACGAACCGACCGTCGGCCTCGACCCCGTCCTGCGCCGCGACCTCTGGCAGCTCTTCCACCGGATCGCCACCCAGCGCGCCGTCACGATCCTCGTCTCCTCCCACGTCATGGACGAAGCCGAACGCTGCCACCGCCTGCTCCTCATGCGCGACGGCGAGATCCTCGCCGACGACACCCCCGACGCCCTGCGCCGCCGTACGGACTCCGAGAACGTTGAACAAGCCTTCCTCCACCTGGTCGACGAGGCCAACGCACTCGAGGAGAACGCCCGATGAGCACCACGACCCCCCTCACCGGCACCACCGGCGACGGCGGCGCCGCGAGCGCCCCCACCACGGGCTCCCGCCTCAGCGGCACCCTCTCCACCGCCAGGACCCTCGCCACCGCCGCCCGCGTACTGCGCCAACTCCGCCACGACCCGCGCTCGATCGCCCTGATGATCCTCGTCCCGTGCGTGATGCTCTTCCTGCTCCGGTACGTCTTCGACGGCAGCCCGCGCACCTTCGACTCCATCGGCGCCTCGCTGCTCGGCATCTTCCCGCTCATCACCATGTTCCTGGTGACCTCGATCGCCACCCTGCGCGAACGCACCTCGGGCACCCTGGAACGCCTGCTCGCCATGCCCCTCGGCAAGGGCGACCTGATCGCCGGCTACGCCCTCGCCTTCGGCCTGCTCGCCCTCATCCAGTCCACCCTCGCCACCGGCCTCGCCGTCTGGGCCCTCGGCCTCGACGTCGTCGGCTCCCCCTGGCTCCTACTGCTCGTCGCGCTCCTCGACGCCCTGCTCGGCACCGCGCTCGGCCTCTTCGTCTCCGCCTTCGCCGCCTCCGAGTTCCAGGCCGTCCAGTTCATGCCCGCGGTGATCTTCCCCCAGCTGCTGCTGTGCGGACTGTTCACCCCGCGCTCCGCCATGCAGCCCGTCCTGGAGAAGATCTCCGACGTCCTGCCCATGTCGTACGCCGTCGACGGCATGAACCAGGTCCTCCGCCACACCGACATCACCGGCGACTTCGTCCGCGACGCCCTGGTCGTCGCGGGCTGCGCCCTCCTCGTCCTCGCCCTCGGCGCGGCGACCCTCCGCCGCCGCACCGCCTGACCGCCGTACGGCCCGACCCCAGGCCCCCCGACCCGGCGCCCGCCCCTCGGACACCGCCCGCTTCCCACCGCCCCCGGTGCGAGGATGGTCACGTACGACCGCCCCACCCACCCACCGGCGAGGTGACCCCCGTAATGAGCAAGACAGTCGCAGTCCTCGGCACCGGAAAGATCGGCGAGGCGCTGCTCAGCGGCATGATCCGGGCCGGCTGGCGCCCCGCGAACCTCCTGGTCACCACCCGCCGCCCCGAACGGGCCACGGAACTCCACGACCGCCACGGCGTCGAAGCCGTCACCAACGCCGACGCCGCCAAACGCGCCGACACCCTCATCCTCGCCGTCAAACCCCAGGACATGGGCAAGCTCCTCGACGAGCTGGGCCCCCACCTCACCCCCGACCGCCTCGTCATCAGCGCCGCCGCCGGCATCACCACCGCGTTCATCGAGGAACGCCTCGCCACCGGCACCCCCGTCGTGCGCGTCATGCCCAACACCCCCGTCCTCGTGGACGAAGGCATGTCCGTCATCTCCGCCGGCAGCCACGCCCTCGCCGCACACCTCACCCACACCGAAGAGATCTTCGGCGGAGTCGGCAAGACGCTCCGCGTCCCCGAGTCCCAGCAGGACGCGGCCACCGCCCTCTCCGGCTCGGGGCCCGCCTACTTCTACTTCCTCGTCGAGGCCATGACCGACGCCGGCATCCTCCTCGGCCTGCCGCGCGCCCAGGCCCACGACCTCATCGTCCAGGCCGCCATCGGCGCCGCCGTGATGCTCCGCGACAGCGGCGAACACCCCGTGAAGCTCCGCGAAGCCGTGACCTCCCCGGCCGGCACCACCATCAGCGCCATCCGCGAACTGGAGAACCACGGCGTACGCGCCGCCCTCATCGCCGCCCTCGAAGCGGCCCGCGACCGCAGCCGCGAACTCGCCACCGGCAACGGCTGACAGCGGACGAGCCTCTCAACCGGCCGCCGCCACCAGCTCCTCCGTCGTCACGACCTTCGCGAACCCGCCCCCGTGCAACGACACCGCCGTGGCCCGCGACAGCTCGTCCGCCGTGTGCGTCCAGCCGAACGGGCCCTCCAGATCGAACGTGTGCATCGCGTCGAGCGGAAAGAACACCTCGTACCCGAGATTCCCGCCCATCCGCGCGGTCGTCTCGTTGCACATGTTCGTCTGGATCCCCACCACCACGATCTGCCCCACACCCGCGCCCTTGAGCCACGCGTCCAGGTCCGGCTCGCCGTAGAACGCCGAGTTCACGTTCTTCGTCACCAACAGCTCAGCCCCGCTCCCCTTCCCCCGCCGCCGCTCCACGAAGTCCTTGAAGCCGTTCCCCGCGTACCCCGGCCGCAACGGCGACGCCGACTCCTCCACCTGCGTCGAGTCGTGCCGTACGAACACCACCGCCCGCCCGCTCGCCTGCCACACGTCGATCAGCGCGGCGATGTTCCCCTCCGCGTCCGGATTGTTCCGCCGCCCCCAGACCTCCTCCTCAAAACCCTTCTGCACGTCCACGACCACCAGCGCTGCGTTCTCCCGAATCTCCATGCCCCCGATCCTGAGCCGTCCCCCCTCCCGTCGACAGTGACGGCAATGCCGCTCACCGATGGCTTCCTGCCAGCCCTCTGCCAGACTGGCCCCATGGCCTCCCCCTACCGCGTGGCGCTGGTCGCCTTCCCCGGCATCCGCGCGTTCGACGTCTCCGTCATCACCGAGGTGTGGGGCACCGACCGCACCCCCGGCGCCGTCCCGCCCTTCGCCCTCCACCGCACGGCCGCGGCCCCGGACCCCATCGCCATGCCCGGCGGCCTGAGCCTCACCCCCGACCGCCCCCTCACCTGGCTCGCCGACGCCGACCTCGTCGTCGTACCCGGCCTGGAGAGCCCGGACCTCCCCGCCCCCGAACCGGTCCTCGAAGCCCTCCGCACCGCCCACACCGCGGGCACCCCGGTCGCCGCCCTCTGCGCCGGGGCGTTTGTCCTCGCCCAGGCCGGCCTCCTCGACGGCCGCCGCGCCGTCACCCACTGGGCGCTGGCCGACGACCTGCGTACCAGGCACCCCGCCGTCACGGTCGAGGCCGACGCCCTCTTCGTGGAGGACACCACCGGGGCCGGCACCCTCTGGACCTCGGCGGGCACCGCCGCCGGGATCGACCTCTGCCTCCACCTCGTCCGCACCGCCCACGGCGCGGAAGCCGCGGCCACCGTCGCCCGCTCCATGGTCACGGCCCCCTTCCGCACCGGCACCCAGGCCCAGTTCATCGAACGACCCACACCCCGGGCGGACCGCGACGCCGACGCCCTCGCCTCCGTACGGGAACGCGCCCTGCGCCACCTCCCCGACCCGCTCACCGTCGCCGACCTCGCCGCCTGGGCCGGCATGTCACCCCGCTCCTTCGCCCGCCACTTCCACGCGACGACCGGCACCACCCCCCTCCAGTGGCTGATCACCCAACGCCTCGCCGCGGCCCAGAAACTGCTCGAACGGACCGACCTCCCCGTGACCGAGATCGCCCGCCGCACGGGCTTCGGCAGCGAGATCACCATGCGCCAGCACTTCGCACGGAACCTCGCCACCAGCCCCAGCACCTACCGCGCCGCCTTCCGGGCCACGCGCCCCCCTCAGCCCGCCGGCAGCAGCCCGACCGCCCGATAGGCCGCGTCGACCACCGGACGTGCCATCCCCCTCGCCCGCTCCGCGCCCTCCCTCAACACCGCGTCCACCTGGCCGGGATCCGCCGCCAGGACCGCATGCCGCTCGCGCAACGGCCGGAGAACCTCGACCACAGCGTCCGCGGTGTCCTTCTTCAGTGCGCCGTACGACTCATATACACCGGCCAGGTCGATCGGGTTCCCGTTCTCGCACGCCGCGAGAATCTCCAGCAGATTCGCCACCCCCGGGCTGGTCTCCCGGTCGTACCCGACCACGGATCCGCTGTCGGTCACGGCCCGCATGATCTTCTTCCGCACCACGTCGGGCTCGTCCAGCAGATAGACGATCCCGGCGCCGGACTCATGGGACTTGCCCATCTTCGACGTCGGGTCCTGGAGATTCATGACCCGCGCCGCCACCGGCGGACGCGTGGCCTTCGGAATCGCGAACGTGTGCCCGTACCGCTGGTTGAACCGCACGGCCAGATCCCGCGTCAGCTCCACGTGCTGCGTCTGGTCCTCACCCACCGGTACCTCGTCGGTCCGGTAGGCCAGGATGTCCGCCGCCATCAGCACCGGATACGACAGGAGGGAGAACCGCACGCTCTCCCCGGACGTCCGCGCCTCGGCGCTCTTCTCCTTGTACTGGATCATGCGCCGCAGCTCGCCGTCGGTCGCCGTGCACTCCAGCAGGTACGACAGCCGGGTGTGCTCGTCCACATGACTCTGTACGAATACGGTGCACAGGTCAGGGTCCAGCCCGGCCGCCAGCAACAGCGTGGCGGCCTGCCGGGTGAGTCTGCGCACGCGGGCCGGATCGTGTTCGACCGTCAGCGCATGGAGATCCACCACGCTGAACAGCGCGTCCGACTGGTGCTGGTCGACCTCGACCCACCGTCGTACGGCCCCGAGGTAGTTGCCCAGCGTCAGATGCCCCGTGGGCTTGATCCCGCTGAAGATCCGTGTCATCCCGAATCACCCTCCTGATCGGAGCCACCGCCCGTGCGGCCGGCTCCCGGGGGGAGAAACGCGAACGGCCGCCGAAAGCGGCGGCCGTTGAGTACATGCGTGGGGGGCGGCCGCCGTCAGGCGGTCCACCACTGAAGGATGCACGCATGCGTTGTCATGGCCCCAAGACTAGCCGCAGGACCTCGATTTGACACGCGCTACACACCTCCGTAATGTGCTGCGAGCTGTCCGACGTGAGCACCGGCTAGGTCCGGTCCCCGGGCAGTCATTCCGCAGGACACACGACAAACGAGCGACAACAGGTCGCCTTGTTTTGCGTGCGCCTTTGCGAAATGAGGAATCCGCGTTCGAAGGGACGCGGCCCCGATTAGCGTCGGGACCAGTGATTCCGCTAAAGTCTCACTCGTCGGAACGGCCGAAGGGCCGGGATGACAAGCCCCCCTCTGACTGGGAATCAGGCCCGAAAGGTTCTGGTAGAGTCAGAATCGCTGGAAAGGGAAACGCGAAAGCGGAAACCTGGAAGGCGGCCCCGCCGGCCGGGGGAATCGGATACGAAAGCATCTGATAGAGTCGGAAACGCAAGAACAGAACAACAGCAACACAAAATGAAGTACCGAAGGGAAGCGCCCGGAGGGCCC